>DASXFB010000144.1:0-88512 GCA_036489815.1 Occallatibacter sp.
TTCGTGTCGGCGCCAACTACTTTAACAACGACCAGATTCCCTCCGACTATGGCCAAAACACCAACACCGCATTGGGAATTCCGGGATTCACGGGCGGTCCCAAATTGAGCGGCGAGCTGATCAACAGCGGCGTGGCTACGTTCACCATCAACGGCTATTCAGCGCCACTGGTGGGTTACGCTGCTTTTGTTCCATCCACCGATCCTGAAACCAATATAGACCTCGTCAATAACTGGATTAAGGTGGTGAAAAATCACTCTCTGAAATTCGGTGCGGAAGTCCGGGCGACGCGCGATGACATTACGGAAGGAAATGTATTGGGTACCCGAGGTTCCTATACATATGCGAACGGACAAACTGCATTAAAGGGAGGTCCGGCATCGGGCTACGCCAACGCGCTTGCAAGCTTTCTTCTGGACGAGCCGAGTTCGGGTGGTATCGACGTCAATGTCGGAGATGCCTCTTTCCGTCAAAAGATGATATTTGGTTTCGCGCAGGACACGTGGCAGACGACGCGGAATTTGACCCTGACCTACGGCTTGCGTTGGGAATACTATAAGCCGCCGACGCCGAAAGCCAAGGGCGGATTCTCTCAGTACGACCCGACAACCAATAGCTTGCTGGTTTCAGGTTACGGAGACATTCCACCCGATTTGGGAGTTCGCAGAAACTATACGAACCTTCAGCCGCGCGTGGGATTTGCATACCGATTTACGCCCGTAATTGTGTTACATGGCGGCTTTGCCATAAGCAGCATGCCGTTACTCGATAAGTTCTACGCTTCAAACTATCCGGATAAGCAGAACATTTCTTTCAACTCGATTAGCACTTACACGCCAGCGCTCAACAACTCAAATCAACCCCTCTCCTTGAGCCAGGGCTTTCCCGCCGCCGTTCAACCGGTAGTTCCAGCGAACGGGATTATTCCGAATGCCGCGATCAACACGACCTGGATATCTGTGAACAAGAATTACAAGGACCCGATCGTCATGTCCTATAACCTCACCATCCAACAGAGTCTTGGGCATCAATGGATGATGTCGATCGGCTACGTCGGTAATGAGGGGCGCCACATCCAGGGAAACTATAACTTGAACGCAGGTCGGATTGCCGGTGCGGGCGCACTCGGTCAGCCGGAGTATGTTGCGTTCGGCCGCACCGCAAGTACTGAGTTGCTTCCGGATGGCCGCGGCTCGAATTACAACTCACTGCAGGCTCGTCTCGCCCATCAGTTCGCGAACGGTCTCTCGTGGACCTCATCCTTCACTTTCCAAAAGTCCATGGGGTTTACTTCGACGGTTGGCGGGCTTGGTGGGTACTCTTTCTATATCGATCCGCATCGCGACTACGCTCCTCTGAGCTGGGATACGCGCCTGACCTATTCGCAGGTGTTTGCCTATGAACTTCCATTTGGAAAAGGGAAGCGGCTGGTGCACAATAATTTTGCCAGCGCGATTGTGGGTGGGTGGGAATTAAGTTCTGTGTTGGGAATCCAGACCGGTACGCCTCTGTTCTTCGATGCCAACCCAACTGGACTGAACGCTCCCGGGACGACACAAATGCCGAATCTCGTTAAACCCTTCGTTAAGTTGAAAGGTATCGGCACAACAACTCACTGGTTTGATACTTCTTCCTTCGCCGTGCCCGGACTGCTTCCGTCGGGTGCGCCGGCGCAGGGAAACCTGGGCAAGGATGTCTACAGCGGCCCCGGACAGGCTCAGTTCAACGCAACCATCTCCCGCGTTTTCAAAGTCTGGGAGGGGCTTTCTTTGAAGCTGCGCATGGACGCGATCAATGCACTCAATCATCCCGTCTTCGCCAATCCAAGTGTTGACATGACCAGTCCGAACTTCGGGCAGGTTACAGGACTCACGGGTTCAGTGACCGCGGGAAACAATGCAGCTCCCGGGCGTATTCTACTTTTTGCCGGAACGTTCTCTTTTTAAGAGGGCGCGTTCCTGGGGCGGTGTGCACGCATCGCCCCGGTAGATTGGGTCGAGGTCAAATCGTGATCATCAGTGAGGATCTATGCGGCAGAAGCCGGAGGCTCGCGGAACGATGGAGCCAGGGTCTGCTGTTCGCCGCAATCTTTGCCTGCGGGCTTCCTATTCATGCCTCCCCGGCCGCTGCGAGTCATAGAGTCAGGATCGACACGGGAATTCTGCAAGGGAATGCAGAGAATAACATTGTCTCGTTCAAGGGTATTCCTTATGCCGCCGCGCCTGTAGGCGCTCTGCGCTGGATGCCTCCGCAGCCCGTTGCAGCGTGGGCCGGCGTGCGCAGCGCAACAAGCTTTGGCCATGACTGCATGCAGATTCCGGGCCCAATGGAGGCCGCGCCGGAGGGCACCACCACTCCCAGCGAGGACTGCCTGTACTTGAATGTCTGGGCTCCGACGGATCAAGCGGGGACGAAGAAGCGAGCCGTCCTCATCTGGATTCATGGCGGTGGATTCGTCAACGGCGGAAGCTCTTCCAAAATCTACGATGGAAGCGGCTTTGCGAGGCAGGGCGTGGTGTTTGTGAGTTTCAACTATCGCCTTGGACGCTTCGGCTTCTTTGCACATCCCGCGCTGACCGCCGAACACCCCGGCGGATTGCTGGGCAACTATGCGTATATGGATCAACTCGCGGTACTCAAGTGGGTCCATCGCAACATTGCAGCGTTCGGCGGCGACCCGGGCAATGTTACCGTGATGGGCGAATCCGCGGGCGGGGGTTCGGTTCACTTTCTCGTCAATTGCCCTCTGGCACGCGGTTTGTTTGAGAAGGGCATCGTCGAGTCGGGTGGAGGCAGAGATAGCGCCCGGCCACGCTACGTTAGCGAGGACAACGCCGGTGTGCCCTCAGGTGAAACGCTTGGCATGGCCTTCGCACGCAAGCACGGCATTACTGGAACCTCGGCGCAGGCTCTGGCCGCATTGCGCGCGCTGCCGGCGTCGGAGATCGTCGACAATCTCAACATTGTTAATCGACGCGCCGACGCGTCTGTTGGTGCAACGTTCCCTGGCCCCATGATCGACGGTAAATTGATCGTAATGACCTCTGAGGCGGGCTATGTCTCGCACACGGAGCCAAACATCCCCATGATTATTGGCACCAATGACAGTGACCTCGCCTATCCGCAAGGGACGACGATCGCCGATTTTCTGAAACCCTTTGGATCGAATGCCGACAAGGCGCGCGCCATCTATGATCCTCAGAACGCGGACGATGCCAAGGATGTTGGCGAGAAGATTGCCCGTGATCGTGGTCAACTCGAACCGGCCCGCTTCATCGCTGGCCTTCTCGCTTCGCAGGGTCGAACTGTCTACTTATACCGATTTTCTTACGTTGCCGACTCCATGCGGCGAGAATGGCGGGGTGTGCCCCACGCCGCGGAAGTGCCATTCGTTTTTGAAACACTCGGCCCGCGCTATGGCGACAAAGCTACCGCCTCCGATGAGGCAATGGCGCGCACCATCAGTGGCTATTGGGCTGCTTTTGCCAAGACAGGCAATCCAAACGGAGGAGGCAGGGTGAACTGGCCGCCCTACGATGCCAAGCGCGATGTGCTCGCCAATTTTACGGACAAAGGTGTTGTGATTGAACCGGACCCTTTTAAAGAACGGCTCGACGTAACAGAAGAGTCTCACCACAGCGGCAAATAGGGCGGCTGGCACGAACGCAGTTAAGCCATAAAGGATGCCGGAACGCAGCAACGCCCGCAGAGCACCAGGCGGGCTGAACGAAGACAGGTGGCGAAAGGAAGCCCATGAATCGTCGTGAACTATGTGTTGCCCTTTCAGCTTTGGCAACGATGACCCAATCGGCTGCCGTGGCGCAATCTGACGCCAGGGCGAAAAAAGAGCCTGTGCTTTCGCGCCAAATGACATTTGCCTTTGACCAGATGCCCGCAAGTTCTTCAGCTTTTGGAGTGACGCGCGAAGTGATCAAGGGCGTTCTGCCGACAGGCGAATACGTGGGTCTGCACGAGACAACGCTGCTGCCCGGCTTTATGCCTCATCCAGACCACAAGCATCGGCACTCTGAATTTATGCTTATGCGCGAAGGCACGATCGAATTTAATAACGATGGAACGCGGCAGCGGGTCGGGCCAGGGGATGTGATCTTCGCCGCCTCCGGAGTGATGCACGGCTGGCGCAATATTGGAACGGTTCCGGCAAAATATTTTGTGCTGACAGTTGGCCGCGACACGTAGCCCGCATAGAGAATGGTGAAACGGTAGCCCTGCACGCTAAAACTCAGGGTTTCAATCACGTTGCGGCTTCCTATTTCGGTTACTCCACTTACTACCAAGCGGAGCACCGCATAGCTTAATGGTTTTCCCGTTCTGGCGCGAGTTTCAGCACCAGTGCTGTACTTACTCCAGTCAGTAGACATCGATCCCTTATTTTCACGAAAGACGCCGGGATGCAGCTTGTTGCCCGGCTTGAGCCAACCTACGGGCACTCTATAAAAGAGAATCGCGTCGTCGGGAATGGGTTCACTGAGCCATCTATTCATTGTCAGTCAGCCAGCCAAACAGCGAGTTCTAGGAAGTTGTTGAAATAGGTACGGTCCATCGTCCGGTTGTGCTGTCACTGCGTCCATGAGGTATGCGGGGCGAAGAACGGATTCAGGACGGGATGTTCAGCTACGTTTCTCTGGAGCAGCGGGTTCCGGAAGACCATCCGTTGCGTGCGGTTCGCAAGCTGACCGACAGAGTGCTTGGATCTCTGGACATGGAGTTCGATGCCCTGTATGAGGACTCGGGCCGGCCGTCGATTGCGCCGGAGTACATTCTGCGGGCTTTGTTGCTGCAGGTCTTCTTCTCCATCCGCTCGGAGCGGCTGCTGGTCGAGCAGATCGATTACAACCTGCTGTTCCGGTGGTTTGTCGGCCTGGGCATGGACGATGCGGTGTGGAATCACGCGGTGTTCTCGAAGAACCGCGATCGGTTGCTGAACTCTGATGTGGCGCGGCGGTTCTTTGCCGAGGTGAACCGCTCGGCGAAGAAGTACATGAGCGACGAGCACTTCACCGTAGATGGCACGCTGATTCAAGCGTGGGCGTCGCAGAAGAGTTTCCGTTCCAAAGACGGCTCGGATGATGATGGTGGCGACTTCCACGGTCAGAAGCGTTCCAACCAGACACATGCTTCGACCACCGACAGCGATGCGCGGCTTTACAAGAAGAGCTACGGGAAGGAGTCGAAGCTGAGCTATCTGGGCCACGTGCTGGTGGAGAACCGCAACGGCCTGATCGCCGACGCGATGGTGACTACGGCCGACGGCACGGCTGAACGCGATGCGGCGTTGCTGATGCTCAGCCAGAAGCAGAAGCATCGCTCCCGGCGTATCACCGTGGGCGCCGACAAGGCTTACGACAGCGAGGATTTCGTGCGCACGGTACGGGAGTTGAACGTGACACCGCATGCGACCAGGAACGACAACGGACGCAAGAGCAATCTGGATCGCAGGACGACGCGTCACGCTGGATATGCCATCAGCCTGAGCCGGCGCTGGCTGGTCGAAAAGGGATTTGGCTGGCTCAAGCAGACTGGACAGATCAGGCAGGTGAAACTGCGCGGGCTTCCAAAAGTGGACTGGTTGTTCGTGTTCAGTTGTGCGGCCCACAACCTGCTCCGGCTACCGAGACTCATGACGCAGGCCATCGCCAGCCCACAGGGGGCCTGAGACCGAAAACAGGGGGCCTGAGACAATCTCGGGACACTCTGAAACCCGCATCAACGCGCCCAGAAGCGACTTTCAAACAAATCTGAACCGGAAACTACCATCGATCCCCAGAAACCAAGCCGCGCACATGCCTATTTCAACAAGTTCCTAACGACGGTGTAGCGTTACTCAGTCCGCTGTTCAGAGCCTCGACAGCCGATTCCGGCAACTTGGCTATAACTGAGAAAATACGCTTCTCGTCTTCTGGTATTTCGACAGAGCCTACTGTGAGATTTTTCGTCATGCGGATGAGCAATCAAACAAATACTGAGAAAATCCTATCACCGCCATCTGGTAGGCGAAGGCTGAATTAGCGGAGGGGATCTCCCGATTGTACCTTCAACGAAGATGGTTTAATCAAATTTCCACATCGTATATTCGCTTGTTATTCTCCTATAATAGCCCGTATGCCGGGCAGCTTCGGGAACTTCCAACCCGTCATTTATCCCTTCTGCATTCGCTGCAAACGATGCGGGGAGACGATAGCCGCGCCGATACTGACCATGCCTGATTTATGGATCATTGCGACGTGTCCACTATGCAGTGAGCGAAGGCGCTACCTGTCTACAGAGATATTCCAAGGCAATTTGAGTAGTCAGTTTGAAGACTGGCTACGGCGAACGGGCAAACGGCATCTATGACACGAGCGCGATGCCTCAGCAGTTTTTAGCAAAAAGGCGCGACAGTTGAGTCGCGCCCTTTGCCTATCGGTTGTAGTGATTGCGCCGAGAGCCATCAAAGTGCCCTTTCAACATGTAGCACTTTTTGAAATCTATACCCTGAACCACAAGGACAGGGATCGTTGCGGCCCAACTTCTCAATCAGTTCCTTGTCACCGTGCACAACGCGAAAAGCCACGCTTTACGCTTGTTTCGGATGGGAAACCTTTACGGCGCTTGCTGGTGGTTTCGTAGAAGAAATTGCTTCTCATTGTCTCTCTCCTTCCAGATGGATTTGCCCGTCACATCACGGAAGACGAAGACAACCTAATTTTACTAACGACAATTCCGGTGATTCAATATCACTTTCTGTTTCTTCCAGAGTGAGACATGTACATGCCCACAAAGAACGCTAGTTTAAGTGCGGTTTAAGTATTGTCTGTTGGATTATTTCTAAGGGCAACAACATATCTGACTGACCGCGGTCAGTCAAGTCTATTGTTGCCTTTCTAAGTTGTTGATTTATCTGGCGTCCCCGACGGGATTTGAACCCGTGTTATCGCCGTGAAAGGGCGGTGTCCTAGGCCGGGCTAGACGACGGGGACGCGCTGGGACTGCAAGAATCGGCTCGGACGGCCGGATGAGCCCTTTCGAAGGCTATCAACTCACCGGGGGCGTGTCAAAGATGGCGATCTAAGCCGAGGCGCCTATCTCCTGGCGCGGATCCCCGAGTCGGATCTCCGGGTTGAGTTCGGCGCACCAAGGTGCGGTCCTTCAGATTGTCTGCCAGCCAGTTCACCTTCAGCTCGTTCACCTGCTCCTTCGTTTCTCGCCGGTTTTCCCGATCCCGGCCCGGAACAACTACGGCGCACGAGACGGCTCTGGTCTTAAGCCCGGAGAGAAGGCAGCTCGGAGAGTAGGCAGCCCGGAGAGAAGGCGAGATCGCCGGGACGGTGGCCGGCCATCCGTCACCCCAATGAGCCGTCAATCCGCGATCCTCGGGCATTCATCCCGATTTCGCGTGAGGATTGGCTATCCGTTCCGGTAACCTGTCACCACGGCGAAGTAATACGCCCTTGTCCGCCCGTCACCCTCCATCGGGTAAATGGCACCGAATCATGTTGACTCCGGAACCTTGAGCGGCCGGGTCTCGTAACCAACCTGGTAATGGAAATCGGTTAATGCCCCGTTCGGACCGGCCCTGCCTCGATTCTCGGGTCCTGCCCACAATGGAATACTAATTTTGCGTCGCGAGGCAGGGTCGGGGCGTCAGATACAGACAAGAGCCGGACACCTGCTGTGGCGAATTGGGCGTTGCGCGTTCCCGTGCCGGACAAAAGACTTTCCGGAGGGAAACCGTAAGGCTCAGGAACGAAGCCGACCTTCGCTGCCCGGAACCCGTTCGCGGGTTCCAACACAAAAATGACACCGGGCCGCTTTCCGGTAAAGGAAGAATCAAGTGACCAAGGGTACATTGAAACGCAACTACGGGATCGGCTGTTTGCTTCTGCTCGCGATGGGCGCCGGCGGATGCCGGCAAAAACCGGAAGCGCAGGCCGCCGGGGGCGCGGGCATGCAGGGTATGCCGGTGCAAACCGTTTCGGTGGCGATGGCGCCTGTGGCGCAGAGCAGTGAATATGTGGCCACCATCAAATCACGTCGCTCCGCTACGCTGATGCCGCAGGTAAGCGGCATTCTTACTGCGATTCGGGTCCAGTCCGGCGACCGTGTGAAGGCTGGCCAGGAGCTTATGGACATCGATCCGCGCCAGCAGCAGGCCAATGTGGGATCGTTGCGCGCCACGGAGCGGCAGAAAAAAGCCGTCTATGACTATCACACCGTGGAGCTGGACAGGCAGAAGAAGCTGTTTGAAGCCGGCGTGACCAGCCGCGACGTGCTCGACCAGGAGCAGCAGGCCTTCGACAATGCCAAGGCCGACTACGAGTCTGCCGTCGAAGCCCGCAAAACGCAGGAGCAGTTGCTCGACTACTATCTGGTTCGAGCGCCGTTCGACGGCATCGTGGGCGACATTCCTGTTCACGTGGGCGATTACGTTTCGCCGCTGGCTGCGCCGGGCACCGTGCTGACCACGGTGGACGAGAACAAGGATTTGGAAGCCTACATCTATGTTCCGACAGAGCGCGCGGCCGACGTGCGGATGGGTCTTCCCGTCGACCTGCTCGACAGCAACGGCAAGGTGCTTGAGAAGACCAAGGTGGACTTCATCTCGCCCCAGGTGGAGAGCGGGCTGCAAGGAATTCTGGTCAAAGCCCCGGTCCGCTCCGGACCTGACATTCTGCGCACAGCGCAACTGGTCAGGGCCCGCATCATCTGGAGCACCGCGCCCAAGGCCGTGGTCCCGGTGCTCGCCGTTACACGGCAGGGCGGCCAGGCCTTCATTTACCTCGCCGAGAACCAGGGCGGAAAATACTTCGCCAGGCAGCGGCCGATCACGGTGGGAGACACCGTGGGCAACGACTATGCGGTTGAAAGCGGCCTGCAGAATGGCGATAAGGTGATCGTCTCCGGCACACAGTTCCTCGTGGATGGCGTGCCGGTGATCCCATTGCCGAGCCCCGCGCCGACGGCTCCCGGGGCCGGAAGCTAACCCGCTTCCGAGCCGGCTTCAAGGGCTTTCGTCCTCAACCGAACCAGGAATCGAAGGGAAACTGCGAGGGCTTTGTGGTTGATTTTTTTATTCATCGGCCAGTGTTTGCAACGGTCTGTGCTCTGCTCATCATCCTTGCCGGAGCGGTGTGTATCCCCACGCTGCCCGTCTCACTCTACCCGCAGCTTGCTCCGCCGCAGGTAACCGTTTCTAGCAACTACGTCGGCGCTAATGCGCGCGTGGTCGAATCGGCCGTGACCATTCCGCTGGAAGAGCAGATCAACGGTGTGGAGGGGATGCGCTACATCGAGTCGACCAGCTCGAACGATGGAACGAGCACTATTACCACCACCTTCAATACCGGTTATGACCTGAACATCGCGGCTGTCGACGTGCAGAACCGCGTGGCCTCCGCGCAGGGCCGCCTGCCGCAGGCAGTCAAGAACACGGGCGTCACCATCACCAAGGCGAACTCGAACTTTGTCTTCGCGGCGGCATTCATTTCCCCAAGCGGGCGCTACTCCAACCTGTTCATCAGCAATTATGTCGATGTCTATGTCAAAGACGCGCTCAAGCGCATTCCCGGCGTAGGCGATGTGGTGATCTTCGGCGAGCGCAAGTACGCCATGCGCATCTGGCTCGATCCGGCCCGCCTGGCCGCGCGCGACCTCACGGCTTCTGACGTGGTGAACGCGCTTTCCGAGCAGAACGTTGAGATTCCCGCCGGCCAGGTGGGCCAGCCTCCGGCAGACCTGCAGCAGAAGTACCAGATCACCGTAAGCGTCGTGGGCCGGCTTTCCGATCCTGTCCAGTTCGACAATATTGTGCTGAAGAACGATGCCTCCGGTATCGTGCAACTGAAAGACGTGGGCCACGCCGAGCTCGGGGCGGAAACCTATTCAACGGATCTGCGCTACAACGGCGGCAATGCGATCGGCGTAGGCGTGCAGCAGTTGAGCAACGCCAATGCGCTGCAGGTGGACCGTGAGGCCAAGGCAGCCCTCGACCAGTTGTCGAAGTCTTTTCCGCCGGGCCTGGAATACGTGATCCCTTTCGACACCACAACGGTGGTCGGCGACTCGATCCGAGAGGTGGTTGGCACGCTGGGCGAGGCCATCGTGATCGTCATCGCAGTCATCTTCCTATTTCTTCTCGACTGGCGCGCGACGATTATTCCCGCCGTCACCATCCCTGTCTCGCTCGTCGGCACCTTTGCCTTCATCAAGATCTTTGACTTCTCGATCAACGCGCTCACCATGTTCGGCATCACGCTTGCCACGGGTCTGGTGGTCGACGACGCGATTGTGGTGATTGAAAACGTGCAGCGCCACATGGCCGCAGATCATTGCGATCCGCACAAGGCCACATCGGATGCCATGCGCGAGGTCACTAGCGCCGTCATCGCTACCTCGCTGGTGCTCATCTCAGTCTTTGTGCCTGTCTCGTTCTTTCCCGGCACCACAGGTATTCTGTATCGGCAGTTCTCGCTGACCATTGCCTTCGCCATCGCCATCTCGGCCTTCAATGCGCTTACGCTTTCGCCCGCGCTCTCAGCGCTTTTCCTGCGCGGCGAAGAAGAGCGCCCGCATCAACTGGACTTTCTCCACATCCGCCCAGTCTCAAGCGCCTTCGCCGGATTCATTCACGGCGCTGACGCCGCGATTGCCTGGATGGGCCGCACCTATGCGCGTCTGATTCACGGCGTTCTGCGCGTTCGCTATGTTCTGCTGGTGCTGTTCGTCGCCGGACTCGCAGCAACGGTATGGATGTACCGGCGTGTCCCAACGGCGTTCGTGCCGAGTGAGGATCAGAACTATCTGATGTGCATCGTACAAGCGCCGCAGGGCGCTTCGCTCAGCTATACGAGTGACGTGGCCAACCGCGCCACCGCGCTAATCCGCCGCGATCCGGATGTCTATGGAACCTTCGCCGTGATGGGCTTCAGCTTGAGCGGCGGCAGCGCATCGAACTTCGGCCTTATCTTTGTCCCGCTCAAATCGCAGGATCAGCGCAAGAAGGAGGGCACGGGACATACGGCCTCCGATATCCAGGCCAAGCTCGCGCCGCAACTCTTCGGCGTGCCGGGCGGCCTGGTGGTACTGGTCGAGCCTCCCGCCATCCAGGGCCTGGGCAGTTATGGCGGTTTCGCCTTCGAGCTGCAGGATCTGGGCCGCAATACATTGGGCGATCTGGATCGGGTCGCACACCAGATCGTCGGCGCCGGCGCGCAGTCTGACAAGATTACCAACCTGTACACGAGCTACACATCCAACGATCCGCAGCTGCTGGTTTCCATCGATCGCGAAAAGGCCAAGACGATGAACGTGTCGATGGACCAGATCAGCTCGACTCTGAGCGTCTTCATGGGCTCGGAATATGTGAACGACTTCGACTTCAACAATCGCTCGTATCGTGTTTATGTGCAGGCCGCTCAGCAGGACCGCATGACGCCGGCCGATCTGCGCAAATTCTACGTGCGCACCGGCTCCGGACAGATGGTCTCGCTCGATAACCTGGTGAGCATTGAGCAGGCATCCGGGCCGCAGGTCATCAATCACTACAATCTCTTCCGATCGGCCGAGATCGATGGTCAACCGAAGCCTGGTGTCAGCTCCGGCGAGGCCTTGACAGCCATGCAGGACCTGGCCAAGAAGATGATGATCCAAGGCATGAGTTATGAGTGGACCGGTCTTTCTCTCGAAGAGATCGAATCCAGCGGCAAGGCGGTGATCATCTTCGGCCTCGGTCTTCTGGTCGTTTATCTCACGCTTTCGGCGCAGTACGAGAGCTTCGCGCTCCCGTTCATCATTCTTCTCGCCGTCCCCATGGCGGTTCTGGGCGCGCTGGGCTTCGTTTCGCTGCGCGGGTACTCAAATGACGTCTACTGCCAGATCGGTTTGGTCATGCTCATCGGTCTCTCGGCCAAGAACTCCATTCTGATCGTCGAGTTCGCCGAGCAGTTGCGCCGCAAGGGGCGCTCCATCGCTGAAGCCGCCATTGAAGCGGCCGAGTTGCGTCTGCGTCCGATCCTGATGACGTCCTTCGCGTTCATTCTCGGCGTGCTGCCGCTGGTATTCGCCACCGGCGCGGGCGCGCTCGGCCGCCGCTCCGTAGGCACAACGATCGTCGGCGGAATGTTGCTCTCGACCGTTCTGAATCTCATCTTCATCCCAGTCCTGTATGTCATCCTGAGCCGGCTGCTCAAGCACACCGGAGCTCCTGTAGAGGAGCGGGAAGAATCTCTGTCGCTATCGTCCTAACTGTCGGGCGCGTGGATTGGCAGTCGGATTCACGCGCGCCGCAAGATGGTTGCGGGCGGGTGACTATTTCTCGCGGTGCGCGATGACGTAATCCTTGATCCGGTTGTAGGCCTGGGTCGTGACGACGCCTTGATCGACGAGGTCCTGCTTGGTGCGGTACGGCCGGAAGCGCACAATCCGCGCCGCCCACACCGGCGTCATGCCGGGAATTTTCATCAGCTCCGCCGCGCTTGCGTGATTGATATCGATGCGCGCCTCGGGCGCGGGAGCCGCGCTCTGCCCCGTGCCGGGGACCTGCCCGCAGGCCAAGCTCACGCAGGCCAGGCTCACGCAAACCAGGCTCACGCAGAATAGGCTCGCGTAAGCCAGGCTCGCGCAAAACAGGGCAGCCCGCAACGGAACTCTCGCTTGCGCTTGCACGCCCCTATTCTCCGCCAATCCAGTTTTCGTCGCAATGCCATTCAGGTGAGTCATCTCCGATTTTCTGGAGATCCTTTCATCCAGCCCATTTCGATAGCGTTGGCGCCGCCTCCAACCCGCCTGCCACAATAGAGAGATGGCAAATCCCCCCGCCGGTTCTAAATCAGAAGGAAGCGCAAGCGCGCGTATCTTCGGCAAGACGCGGATTGCTCTGCTCTTCACGTTTCTCGGGCTGCTGATTGCCTGCCTTCTGTTGTCGTGGACTACACGCGGCGTGATGGCGCATCTGCCCACTTTGAACGGACGGGCCAGAACTTCAACCGCCGGGCAGTCGATCGTGGATCCGCGCCCATGGCAGACCGCTCAGGCGCTGGCGCCACTGGCCGTCAGCGCTGAAGAGAATGAGTGCGCCCGTGAGGCCGAACGCCTCGCGGGTCACGAGGTGGACCAGGCATTCACGGCCGAGCTGCGGCTCGCGAGCCTGGCCGCGCAGCACCGCAGGCTCACTGGAGAGGCTCTGGCCCTCTCGCAGAAGATTGTCCAGCTCCAGCAGGTCAAGCGGCAGGACCAGGCGTTGGTCGATGGCCTGACATCGAAGGCCGACGGGGGGAAGAACGGCGCCCAGGACGATGATCTCGAAGTCGCGAAGGCCCAGCTCGGATTGGACTCCGACGAGCTCGCCGATGCGCAACGGGATCTCGAACGCGCTTCCGGAGATAACAGTGCACGCATCCAGGACGAGCTCACGGCGCACCAGGCGTCAGTGCACAAGTTCGAGAGCCAGTCTGGCGGCGATGCGCAACCCGCAGTTCTTTCTACCTCCCTGCATCACACGCTGGCCGGGCGGCTCGCGGCGTGGTTCAGCCAGCGCGACCGCGAAGCCTCGATCGAACAGGCGGTGCAGGACGCGCAGAGTGATGCGCGCAACCTCACGGCCGAGCACAACGGTCTCGAGGCCACAGCCGACGCAGGCGCGGCGGCAGGGCAGGCAGCAACGGACAACCGCGCAACTCAATTGGCCAATCTCAAAAACCGCAGTACCGAGCGCCAGGTTCTGAGCATCGATGACGACCGAATCCAAACCGAGCAGCAGCTCGCCAATGTCTATGCCAAATGGCTGGCGCAGGTAAAGCTCCAGCATCAGATCGTCCAGCACCTGATTCTGCAATCGCTCATACTCATTCTCCTCATCGTGATTGGGATGCTCCTGTGCGATGCGCTGGTGCACCGCCTGATGGCGCACCCTGCACTCGATCGCCGGCAGATGCGCACGCTGCGCGGCGTGGTCGAGGTCGGAATCCAGGTTCTGGGCCTCGCTCTCGTCTTGCTGGTGGTCTTCGGCGTGCCGCAACAAACGCCGACGATTCTGGGCCTGGCCACCGCCGCGCTCACCATCGCGCTCCAGGATTACATCCTCGCCTTTCTCGGCTGGTTCGTTCTCATGCGCAAGAGAGGTATTCACGTGGGTGACTGGGTGGAAATCAACGGCGTCAATGGCGAGGTGGCCGAGGTGGGGTTGATGAGCACCACGCTGCTCGAAATCGGAGGGCCATCCGCACAGGGCCACCCGACGGGCCGCCGCATCACCTTCATGAACAGCTTCGCGATCCGGGGCGTCTACTTCAATTTCTCCACCGCCGGCCAGTGGATGTGGGATGAGATCGCGGTGAGCATACCTGCCTCCGCGGACATCCACTCCATTATGGAGCGCATTCAAAAGGCAGTGCTCGATGAGACCTCAGAGAACTCGCGCCTCGCAGAGCAGGAGTGGAAGCGCGCGGCGCAGGGTGACGGACTGGGCCGCTTCAGCGCGGCTCCGGTGATCAATCTGCGCCCTACCGGATCCGGAGTTGACCTGCAGATCCGCTTCGTGACGCGAGCCTCAGAACGATTCGACCTGCGCAACCTCCTCTTCCAACATGTGGTCGAATTGCTCCATGAGCAGAGCGCGCCGGCGCAGTAGGGAGAACAGCCCAATCGAAAGGATTGCAGCCACCAATAAAGGATTTGACAAGACTGGCGCAATGCTTATAACGTCAAATGGAGATGCAGAGCCTCCGTCATCATGGCCATCACCGCCATCATGGAAACTTCATGCCGGCGGACTGCTATGGCCTGAGCTAATCGGCCAGAGAGATCAGAAGAAAGACCAGAGCCCGCCGGCGATCTAGCTGGCGGGCTTTTTAGCGCCACAAATTTCAACCGAAGGATGAAGACGTGGAACGGATTGACTTCGAAAAGATGGACGGCCTCGTGCCCGGCATCGTGCAGGATGCGCGGACCGGCGAGGTGCTGATGCTGGGCTTTCTCAATGCGGCGAGCTATGCAAAGACATTGGAGAGCGGATTTGTCACCTTCTGGAGCCGCACCCGCCAGAAGCTGTGGATGAAGGGCGAGACCAGCGGCAACCGGCTGCGCATCGTCTCCGCCAGCACCGACTGCGACAACGATGCGCTGCTGTTTCGCGTCGAGGTCGAAGGCGACGGCCTGGTCTGCCACGAAGGCACGGTGAGTTGCTTCACGCGATCGGTTCCGCTCGCCGGGCAAAGTGCGGAGGCCGCTCATGGCTGAGAAACTTCGAGCGAACAAACTTCGTCTCGGCGTCCCCAAGGGCAGCCTGCAGGATGCGACCATCGCCCTGTTCAAGCGGGCGGGCTGGAACATCTATGCCGACGGCCGCTCTTATTTTCCTTCGATCGATGACCCGGAGATCGAGTGCATGTTGATCCGCGCGCAGGAGATGGCGCGCTATGTCGATCATGGCGTGCTCGACGCCGGCCTCACCGGCATCGATTGGGTCGTCGAAAGCGGTCTCGATGTGCCCAGCGTGACGACACTCACCTACGCCAAGCAGAGCCGCCGCAAGGTGCGCTGGGTTCTGGCCGTTCCTGAATCGAGCGGATTCGAGAAGGCCGAAGACCTTGAAGGCAAGATCATCGCCACCGAGTTGGTGGAAGTAACCAAACGGTACTTCGCCGCGAAGGGCGTTCCCGTGAAAGTTGAATTCAGTTGGGGCGCGACGGAAGTGAAACCGCCCATGCTGGCGGATGCGATCGTCGAAGTGACTGAAACCGGCAGCTCGCTGCGGGCGAATCATCTCAAGATCATCGATACCGTGATGGAGAGCGAGACGCATCTAATCGCGGGCAGAGCCGTGCTCGCCGATCCGTGGAAGAAGCAGAAGCTCGACCAGATCGCCGTCATGCTTCGTGGCGCAATCGACGCGCAATCGCAGGTAGGCCTCATGCTCAACGTGAAGCGCGCCGATCTGGAGGTCGTCCTTGCCGTTCTGCCCGCGCTCAACTCGCCCACGATCTCGCAGCTGAGCAACTCCGAGTGGGTTGCGGTGAATACGATCGTGGAAGAGAGCACTGCACGCGATGTGATCCCGCGTTTGAAAGCGGCAAAGGCAACCGGCATCGTCGAATATCCGCTGAATAAGGTTGTTCTCTGAAGAGATGCGCTCGAGAAGCCGCCGGCATCCCCACTTAGTCCAATAGCTTCGTGGCAGCGGGCGACTTCGGCCGTGCCAAAGAGACTCGATAAGGAAAGGGAGCTTTCGCTCCTGATGGAACGATGAAACTCATTCGTACCCGAGGACGAGACGCGCAATCCGCTGCTGCAACCCTCGCCGCGCTTGAACTGCGGGGCAGCAATGCGCTCGATTCAGTGCTGCCCGCGGTGCGCCGCATCATCGCCGACGTACGCCGGAGCGGCGATCGCGCACTCTTCCGCTACGCTGCCAAATTCGACTCGCTCTCCGGAGCCGATACCCTGCGAGTGACAAGAGAGGAGATGGCCGCAGCATGGAAGGTCCTCGATCCCGCGCTGCGCGACGCGCTCTCAACCGCCGCCGCGCAAATTCGCAAATTTGCCAAGCGCCAACGCCCGCTCTCGTGGAATGACTCGTCGTTCCCCGGCCTCATCACGGGCCAGCTCGTGCGGCCGCTCGCCTCAGTCGGCTGCTATGTGCCCAGCGGTCGGCATCCGCTGCCCTCCACATTGCTCATGACGGCGATTCCTGCGCAGGTTGCGGGCGTCGAGCGTATCGTTGCGGTCTCGCCCAGGCCCGCTGTTGAAACTTTGGCTGCTGCGCATCTGCTCGGCATCACGGAGTTCTACCGTCTCGGCGGGGCGCACGCCGTCGCCGCGCTCGCCTATGGCACCGCATCTATCCCGCGCGTCGACAAGGTCGTCGGTCCCGGCAATCTTTACGTGACCGCGGCCAAGCGCCTCGTCGCCTTCGATTGCGGCATCGACATGCTCGCCGGCCCCACGGAGATCGTCGTCACCAGCGACCGCGGCGTCGCGGCTGATATCGCCTCCGATCTCGTCGCGCAGGCTGAGCACGATCCGGAAGCGCTGGCCATCTTCATCACGACGCGAAAAGATCTAGCCAAAGAGGTGATCGCCGAAACAATACGGCGCAGCCGCACAAACCCCGTTGCGCGTCAAGCCCTGGATCGTAATGGCGTCGTGATTGTCGCATCGAATCTCGAAGAGGCACGCGAGATCACTAACCGCATGGCTCCCGAGCACCTCACCGTGGACACAGCCGGTGATCTCGCCTGGGTCACGAATGCGGGCTCCGTTTTTGTCGGCCGCTGGTCCGCGCAGCCCATGGGCGACTACATCTCGGGACCCAACCACACGCTGCCGACGGGCGGCATGGCGCGCGTGCGCGGCGGATTGAGCGTCAACGATTTCGTCAAATTGATTACGGTGCAGCGTTATGCGCAACAGGGTCTGCGTGCTCTTGGGTCCAAGGCAGCACGGCTGGCCGAAGCCGAAGGCCTCGCCGGCCACGCCGAAGCTATTCGCACCCGCTTGCAGAAAGGGAGGTCCCGTGCCTGACTCCATTGCCGCTCTCAGTCCCGCCCCGCGCGCCCGCATCCGGGCGATGAAGGAGTATCATCCTCCTCTCGGCAGCCGCGATGCGCTGCGGCTCGACTTCAACGAAAACACGCTCGCCTGTTCGCCCAAAGTGCGCGAGGTTCTCGCTCAAATCTCCGCCGGCGCGCTCACGCGATATCCTGAACGCGAACCGGTCGGGGCTATCGTCGCCACGGCACTCGGTATTGCGGCCGATCAGGTCGCGCTCACCAATGGTGTCGATGAAGCCATCCATGTTCTCTTCGAGACGTTTCTTGAAGCGGGCGACGAACTTCTGCTGCCTGTTCCCACGTACACCATGTACGAAGTGTATGCATCGGCAACGGATGCGTCCGTCATCACGATTCAAGCTGCGGACAATCTCGAATTTCCCTTCCAGCAATTGCTTTCCGCAATCACACCGCGAACCAAGATCATTGCGATTGCCAACCCCAACAGTCCTTCCGGTTCTGCATGCTCACGCGCTCAGTTGCTTGAGATTGCGCGCCGCGCGCCACAGGCGATTCTCTTTGTGGATGAAGCCTACTTTCATTTTCATGGCGAAACCGTCATCGATCTCATCGGCACGCTGCCCAACTTGGTCGTCGCTCGAACATTTTCAAAAGCCTACGGACTCGCCGGTCTGCGTATCGGACTGCTTGCCAGTTCGGTCGAACTCATGCGCTGGATGCGCCGCGTTCTCTCGCCTTACAGCGTGAACTCGGTCGCGCTTGCCTGTCTCCCCGCCGCGCTCCAGGATGAAGCGTACCTCGACCGCTATGTCACGGAAGTGCTTGCTGCGCGCGGCGAATTTGACGATGCCCTCGATGAAGCAGGGGTGCGCCGCTGGCCCAGCCGCGCTAATTTTATCCTGATCGAAATTGGCCGGCGGCACGCGGAATTTGTGCGCCTCATGCGCTCCGCCGGCGTCTTGGTTCGCGACCGGTCCAGCGATCCCGGTTGCGACGGCCGGGTGCGCGTCACCATTGGCACGCGCGAGCAGATGCAAAAAGCAGCAGAAGCGCTCCGTGCGACACTTACCGCACTGCGTTCGGAGAACGAGGCTCTATGACCACGAAAAAACGGGCTGCGGCCACCAAGACCCGCAAGGGTCTTGTCGAGCGCAACACCGCCGAGACGCGCATTTTCATCCAGCTCACGATTGAAGGCCAGGGCCGCTACAAAGTTTCAACTGGAATTCGCTTCTTCGATCACATGCTGGAGCTCTTTACGCGCCACGGCGCATTCGATCTTGAACTAAGGTGCGGCGGCGACCTCGATGTCGATCAGCACCACACCGTGGAAGATGTGGGCATCGCGCTGGGCGAGGCCTTCGACCGCGCGTTGGGAGACAAGCGCGGCATCCTGCGCGCCGGCTATTTCCTTATGCCCATGGACGAGACCTTGGTCGTTGCAGCCGTTGATTTGAGCGGGCGCGCCGCCTTCGCCGTCGACACAAAAGTACGCACGCGCCTCGTCGGCGACCTGCAAACGGAACTGGTAACAGATTTCTTCGAAGGCTTCGCACGCGGGGCACGCGCCAACGTTCATGTGAAGACCATGTACGGCCGCTCGAACCACCATAAGATCGAGGCCATCTTCAAAGCCTTTGCCCGCGCGCTGCGCGCCGCCTGCTCACGGGACAAACAGCTGGGCGAAATGCTGCCTTCGACCAAGGGGCTGTTGTAATGCGTGTTACCGTTATCGACTACAAAGCCGGGAATCTCACTTCCGTGCTCAAGACCCTGCACCATCTTGGCGCGGAGACGGTCGTCACCGATGGCGATCTCTCGCTCGTCGAATCCGCTGAACGCATCGTGCTGCCCGGCGTAGGTCACTTCTCCGCAACCGAGCGCCTCGATGCCACAGGACTCACAGGTGCCATTCGCGCTGCCATCGGCCGTGGCGTTCCGTTCCTCGGCATCTGCGTGGGGATGCAATGGCTCTACGCGGGTTCTACGGAAGCACCGCAGCAGCGCGGCCTCGGCGAATTTTCGGGGACATGTACACGCTTTTCAGAAAGCAAGGAAAAGGTCCCGCATGTTGGCTGGAACTCGCTTGAAGCCCGCAACGGGTCGCGATTGCTGAAAGACGTGGACCCTGGCGAGTTCGTCTACTTCACGCATGCCTACAAGGGACCTGTCACTTCCGATACGGCTGCCGTTACGCGCTACATCGAGCCCTTCGCGTCGGCAGTCGAGCGCGCGAATGTGATGGGCGTGCAGTTTCATCCCGAGAAATCCGGCGAAACCGGGCTTAAAATTCTCCGCAATTTTCTGGAAATCGCATGCTGACCAAGCGCATCATCGCCTGCCTGGACGTGCACGACGGCCGCGTCGTCAAGGGCGTACAGTTTGTCGACCTCGTCGATGCCGGTGACCCTGCAACGCAGGCCGCGCGGCACGCGCGCGAGGGCGCGGACGAGATTGTTTTGCTCGACATCACGGCCACGCACGAAGGCCGGCAGACACTCCTCGACACCGTGCGCCGCACTGCCCGCGAGCTTTTTGTTCCCTTCTGCGTCGGCGGCGGCATTCGTAGCGCGCACGACGCCGAGCAGGTCTTCGAGGCCGGCGCGGACAAGGTCAGCGTGAACTCCGCCGCGCTCGCCGAGCCGACGCTCATCAATGCGATCGGCCGCAGCTTCGGCGCGCAGGCCGTTGTCGTCGCCATCGACGCGCGGCGCGATCCGGATACGGCTGATCCCGTGCGCGATGCGGAGGTGTTTGTGCAAGGCGGTCGCAAGCCAACGGGCCGTCGTGTCGTCGAGTGGGCGCGCGAGGCCGAGCAGCGCGGCGCGGGCGAAATCCTTCTCACATCGATGGACTGCGACGGCACGCGCGCGGGATTCGATTGCGAGCTGACGGCCGCTGTGAGCGAAGCGGTCGGCATTCCGGTCATCGCATCAGGGGGCGCGGGCACTGTGGCGCACTTTGCCGATGTCTTTGCGCGTGGCAAAGCCGATGCGGCGCTCGCAGCCAGCATCTTTCACTTCGGCGTCTCCACATCGCGGTCGCTGAAAGAAGAGCTCGCGCAAGCGGGCGTTTGCGTGAGGCTTCCATGCTGATTCCTTCGATTGATTTATTGGGCGGCCGTATCGTTCAGCTTGTGCAGGGTGAAAAGCTGCGCCTCGCCTTCGACGATTTCGAATACTGGATCGTCAAATTTTCCAAATATCCGTTGGTCCAGCTCATCGATCTGGACGCCGCCATGCGCCAGGGCGACAACTCTGCCCTGGTCGAGCAGATCGCGAAGCGTCTGCCCTGCCAGGCCGGCGGCGGCATTCACACCGTCGAACGAGCGCAGCGGGTGCTTGACGCAGGCGCGAAGCGCGTGATCATCGGCTCAGCGCTTTTTTCCGCAGAGGGCAAGGTCAACACAAACTTTGCCGCGGAGCTGGCTGCGAAGGTGGGCGCGGAGCGCGTTGTCGCCGGCATTGATACCAAGAACGGCCGCATCGCGGTGAAGGGCTGGAAGGCGCAAGTTGAGCTCACGCCCGATGACGCGATCCCGCAGCTTGAGCCCTACGCGGCGGCGTTTCTCTACACACACGTGGATGGCGAAGGCCTCATGCGAGGCTTTCCCATCGAGACAGCCACGCGCTTGCGCAAGCTTACGCAGCGTCAGCTTATTGTCGCCGGCGGAATTCGCAGCCAACAGGAAGTGGACGACCTTGACGCGCTCGGCGCCGACGCGGTGGTGGGCATGGCCGTGTACACAGAGTTGCTCGCGGTCTGATCGTCGTGTTCCCGCACTTTCAGCACATGGTGCGGCAGGGGTGGGATGCGGAGCTTTGTGCGTAACCCCTATTCGCGGGATGCGCCGATGGCGCGATTCGTTTCCACGCGCGCGATTCGCAGAAGACGGGCTATCTGCTTCAAGTGAAGCTGCACAGCATATGCGCGCAGAATCTCGGCCTGCGAGAATTCGATGCCCGTGTGCCGGATCGCGCCCATGCGGGCTTCGAGATCGGCAATGTCTTGCTCCAGGTTGATTCCCTGCGGCACGGCATCGAACCTCCACTTGTGGATGCAGCCGGCCACATGACGAAAGCCGGCTCGGATGTCGGCGGCCAGCCGCCCGAGAGCGGGCTCAAGCTGCTGCGCATAGGCATCTCCGTGACTATCTTTGACGGAGAGTTCGAGCGCCAGCAGAACTTCAAGCAGCGACCGGCCAAACTGGGAGAGCAGGCTCAGGCCTTCCCGCCAGCCCGGGCCGGAGGGCTCGTTGCGCGAGGCGGCCAGCAGCTGGTCATTGCCGCGCAGCATCCCTTCGATGTCCTCGCGCAGCGCAGGCAGGTGCTCCGCGGGCGCGCCGCGAAAGCTCTCGAGAATGGCCTCAAAGAATGCGCCCAGCAAAAGGAATTCCTGCGCCAGCCCGTCGCGCAGCCGGAGTCGCGCGCGATCGGGCAGGACAAACGTGCTGACGGCGAGTGCCACCGCGATGCCCAGAATCACTTCGCCCACGCGGTCGAGCGCCAATCCCCAGCGCGAGCCATTCAGGTGGACGAGCATGACAATCGTGATGGTGACGCAAGCCAGTCGCGCGCTATTGCGCAGCCCCAGCAGGCCGCAGAGGACGATCGCCACCAGCAGAGCAAGGATGTAACTGAGCAGCAGCGGCCCAAACAGAGAAAATGCAAAGCCGAGCACCGCTCCAATGAGCGTGCCGAGCATGCGTTCGCGCGAGGCCGTTACCGTGGCGCCGACATTCGACTGCAGGACGATGATGGCGCTGATCGATCCCCAGTAGCCGTCATGCAGGCCGAGACGCAGCGCCAGCCACCAGCACAGCGCCGCCGCCAGCGCGGTCTTGGCTGCGTCAGTGAGCAGTCGCCGGCGCTCGCGGGTGAAGATTCCGCCGTCTTGCGCGTCTACGCGCAGCTTGGCGGCGAGCTGTTGCTGCGACCACGTCTTGTCGGCCTTCAGACGCATCGATGGAATCCGCTATCCATGAGCATACAATTAGATAGCGACCTTGAGCCGGACTGAATCTTCCATGTTGCGCGTCGGATATCCTTCCACACTATTGCCGGAATTGCTGAGCGATTTCCCCGCGGGAATCGAACTGATTCCGATTTCCGAGAAGCTGGATCAAGATGTCGAGATCGAGGTCTGGATTCCGGATCCATATCCGACCCGTGCCTTGCGCGCGTGGCCTCGTCTGCGCGGCGTGCGGCTCGTGCTTTCGCTGCTGGCCGGCACCGAATGGATCCCACCCGTCGTCGGACCGCACGTCACGGTGTGCAATGCGCACGGTGCACACAATGTCGCTACCGCGGAGTGGACGGTCGCCGCAATCCTGGCGATGCTGAAATACTTTCCGCTCTATCTCGACATTCAACGCTCCGGCGTGTGGAAGCGGCGCTTTGAGGCGACGTCGCTTTACACAAACCTTACCGGCGACACGCGGCCTCATTATCCGCCTGTGATGCTGGAAGAGCTCACCGGCAAGACCGTGCTGCTGGTTGGCTATGGCGCTATCGGCAAGGAGATCGAGCGCATGTTAGAGCCTTTTCGCGTCGAGATGCTGCGCGTGGCTCGCTCTGCGCGCACCGAGCCGCAGGTCTATCCGGCAAGCGAACTCGACAGCCTGTTGCCGCGTGCTGAGATTGTCGTGCTGATTCTTCCCTCCAGCGCAGAGAGTCACTGGCTGATCGATGCACCGCAGCTCGCGCTCATGCGGCAGGGCGCATTGCTGGTGAACGCCGCGCGCGGCCCTGTCGTGAATACGGGCCCGTTGGTTGAGGCTCTGCGCGCGGGCAAAGTTCGCGCGGCTCTCGACGTGACCGATCCCGAGCCGTTGCCGGAGGGCCATCCGCTGTGGAGCTGCCCGAATCTGCTTATCACGCCGCACATCGGCGCATCGAGCCCACAGTTTGCGCCGAACGCGTTGCACACCGCAGCCGACGAACTGCGCCGCTACATGAACGGCGAGCCGCTGCGCAATGTAGTTCAGGCCGCAATTTGAACGCCGGCGGCTGCGCGCCGCCAGTCGCGCAAACCGAGAACAGCCAGAAAGATGAGCCCGGCATAAAGCAGCGCTGTCGCCTGCAGGCCTTTGTAAAGATACTCACCCACATAGATGGCGTCGACCGCAATCCACAACCACCAGTTGGCGATATGCTTCCGCGCCTGCCACCAGCTTGCCACCAGGCTGTAACTCGCAAGCGCGGCGTCAAGACGGGGCAGGGCCGCACCCACGCGCACCATCAGCCAACCGAGCAGCACCGCGCCGACTGCGCCGGCCACGAGGCCGCCCGTCCATCCACGCGTGTTCAGCGCCTCCACGCGCACCTCTCCCTCATCACGGATGCCACGCCGCCAGTGCCACCATCCATACAGGGTAAAAGCCACAAAGAAGATCTGCAGCAGCGCATCGGAAAACAAGCGGGCTTGATAAAACACCACGAGATAGAGAAAATCTGCGAGCAGCGTAATCGGCCAGCAGACGAGCAGCCGCTTCGTGGTGAGCCAGATGCCTAGCACCGTAGCCACCATGCCGGCAATCTCCAGCCAGTGTTCCACGAAGTATCTCGCCATCGCCGGCCAATTCATTGCGCGGACCTCGCATAAGCGTGCTTTGCGCGGGCCCAACGCCTGATCTTGTCAAGCAGCCTGCCGCCGGGGCCGCGAAACCAACGCGCATGGCCCACTAGCCATCCGTCGTATGCCATGGGGGCCTTGTTGTCTGTGTGCAACACGCCGAGGAAATAATCCGCTTCCGAGAGCGCAAACTCCGCGTGGCAAAGTGCCGTCATGGGCGCAAGGGCCGCGGCCTCTCCATCTGAGAGTGGCCGCACCGATTCATAGCCGTTGAGCAACGCTTCCAGATGATCCAGGTGCACCGGCACATCTTCCGGCCGGCTCGGGCTCTCAACCAGAGCAAGCCATTCCACGATGTTGCGCTCGATCGCGTGCGCCAGATCGTGCACGGCGGTTGTCCGGTCGCAGAGCCCAAAGTCGACAATCGTACTTGCCTCCGCGGCGTCGGTCGCATTGCTCCAGAACAAATTGGAAGCGTGCAGATCGTTGTGGGTCCAAAGCAGCGGGAGAGACGGCAACCACGGGGCAAGGTCCGCATGAAACGGCCTGAGCAGTTCGAGAGCCTGCTCCGCGCACACGCGGACGGCGGCATTGTTTTGGAGAGAGGGTCGCGCGGCCAAAAAATTTTGCATCGCCGCTGCGGGATTCTGGTTGGCAAAAATCGTGAAGCTGGCAACGATCGGCTGCACCTTACGCCGCGGCGCGTCAAATCCCAGCGCCGCCCGATGCAGTCGCGCCAGGGCCTGGCCCGCGGCGTGCGCATGGTGAGGGCAACGGAAAGGTGTCCACGAAACCGCCTCCTGATAAAGGTCAAGACCCTCCGCCGGTGCGTGCACCTCATAGGTCCACTCGCTCTTCTGGATCGCAGTTTCGCCGGAAGCGGAAGCCAAGACGCGCGCCACAGGCGCGCCCGCATCGCGCAGATGCCTCAAGAATCTGTGTTCCTCCAGCAGTCCCTCCCGGTCACGCGCGCTACGATGATGGCGCTTCACAAAGACCCGTGTCTCTTGTGTCCGCACAAGACTGGCCGCAGAAAGCGGCCGCGGGCTCGCCGACAAAATCTCCAGCGGCTCGCCGGCGAATGGAAACTCTCCCAGCAGTGTTCGCACTTCGGCGAGCGTGAGCGGCGGCCAGTCGGGCTCGACCAGCGTGCCGTCCATTCCGTGTGCTTTAACCGGTGCGCTCACTGCTGCTCCGCCTCCTCCTCTTAAACCTAAAAAGTGTAATGGGCGGAGAGCCGCACCGTGGTGGGCGCGCCCAGCCAAAGAAAAGAGTCGCCGTAGCTCGCGCCCGTGTCGCTCCAGTAGTGCTTGTCGACAATGTTGTTGGCATAGAGCCGGAAGGTGACGCGGCCCTGTTCACCGCCCGGGGTATAGCGCACGCCAAAGTTGAAGAGATTGTAGCTGGGCACGCTCACCGCATCATCGCGCGTGGCTTCCTTGCGGCTTGTATAACTCCAGCCGGGCAACAGATGAAGCCCGCCCACCCCGGGCAGCTTGAGGTCTGCCGATGCGGTGGTGTGCAGATGGGGCACGTTGATCACCTGCTTGCCGTCGTAGGAAGGCGTACCAGTGTCTTGTGAGGTTGCGTCAATTGCCGCCGCCGAGACAATGAGCCGCAGCCAGTTCGCGGCCTTACCCTCAGCGTTCAACTCGACGCCGTTGTGCGTCTCCCGGCCTTCAGACTCGAAGCATAAATCGCCTGGCTCGCCGCTCGGGCAAAAGCTGTCAGGCCTCGGAATCACTCTGGGATAGAAGAACGGCGCCCGCATGTGAAAGACGTCGGCCGCGAGCAGAATGCGCTGATCCGGCTCGTATTTGGCGCCAGCTTCAACTTGGCGGGTGTTATAGGGCGAGAGAAACTGGCTCGCGTTATCCGCCCACCAGGGGCCCTGCGGGCCCAGCGAAAGCAACACGCCGTAATTGCCATAGAGCGTGAGGTTCGCGAGCGGATTGAAGGTGATGGCGTATTGCGGCAGCCAGACAGGCTTATCCGTCAAGGTGCGCGGCGCAGTGGGATCCGTCGCAGTGACCGAGTAATTATGGTCGCGCAAAGAATCGTAGCGGCCGCCGGCGATCAGCTGGACTCGTCCGGGAAGATGCACCCGGTCCTGCAACACGACGGACGCTTGATGACTGTCTTCCCACAGCGTGCGCGGGCCAGCCTGATCCGGCGTACCCGTAACAGGGTCTGTCTCGATGGGATACGGTTGGATGGGCTGGTAGATATTCTCCGCGCCGAGGTAGGCGTAGACCGCGCCATCCTGGATGTTGTCCGGAGCATTGAGCGGCTGCGCGCCGGGCTCTTGCACGCTGCGCAGAAACACCTGGCCGCCGAAGGTGATTGTCTGCGCGATGGCTCCGGTCTTAATCTGTCCCGTCGCGATCGCTTCGCCTTCACCGTCGATGCGCAGCTCGCCGGGGTTGCGATAGTCGTAGATGCCGTAGCTGCCGTCGGGGCAGAAGAAGTAAGCAGGAGCGTTCGGCGCGCCGGGGCACGCAACGTTGCCGTCCGCATCAAACGGCGTGCCGTATGCGTAGATCACGTTGTCCTGGATGAGCGAGTGACTGAAGCTGCCCGCAACGAATGCCGTCCAATTCGGCGCCAAGCTGAAGTTAAGCCGCGTGCCGGTGTTGAACGTGTCATAGGTGTCAGGCGGGGCCCACGACTGCCCGCCGAGCATCGTCGAAGGATAGATGCTGTGAATGTCCGGCACCGTCACGCCGCCCAGCAGTTGATAGCCGCTGCCGTCGCGCTCCGTCTTGTGCTGGTATTCGTAATTGCCGCTTAAGACCGTACTCGCCGTAATCTTCCAGTCTGCCGCGCCCGCGCCCACCGCGCGCCATCCGTCGGCGCCGTTCAAGTAGCTCTGAATCTTTTCGCCGGCCAGGTTCAAGCGCGTGCCCACCTGTTTGCGGCTCCCGAAGAAGCGGCCCAGATCGGCAGCTCCGTAGGCAGTGCCACGATGATCCGTTGCCAGGTCGAGATCTTTCACCAGTGCCGGGCGCTTGGTCTCATAGCCGATCAGACCACCGCCCGCGGCCACGCCGCTCTCCACGCCCGCCAGCCCATTCAGGACTTCGACCTGCTGCTTGTTTTCAAGCGGCACATCCTGCTCACCGGCGATGGTCATGCCGTCGATCTCAAGCCCGGTTGCCAGATCGATCGGATAGCCGCGAATCTCGTAGTCGCCGTAATAGCCTACCGGCACATAATCGTCATCAACCGAAGCGTCGTTCTTCACCACGTCCGAAAGCAGCCGCGAGATCTGGTCGTTCAGCACATCGCGGGTCACGACGGTGGCAGAGAGTGGGGCTTCCTTGAGCGGCGCTCCATCCACGGTGCCCACGGTCACTGCTTCCGGCAGATAGTCATCGTTCGTCTTGCCGCGCACCACCACCGTAGTGGTCACTGGAGCCACGCTCGAATTCTGTGCGGTTGAGCGCGGAGCCGGGACTGCCGGCTGCGTTTGCGCCGATGGCGCAGCTTGTGCCCTCATACACGCCGGCGCAACCAACACGAGGCACAGAAGAACAAAAACACTGCGGCTTGGGATGAAAGTCAACGGCGGAACGCCGTATGCGGCTGCTTGCATACACTCCTCTTGCTTCGTATCGCCTGAAACAAAGGAGCTGAAGCTGCGCTGTGAAGAGGAATTGCCGCTCGGCTTCGAAAACTTCCCACGCCGGTATTATCCGGATCGGGTTCGAGGGTATTTCTCAGCCCCGCACCTCGCGGAGCACCCCTGTTTCAATGCATTGATTGAAACACTCCCGCCCAACTTTTGCAAGCCTCCTTCCGGCCCGGCGCCCGGCTCTATACAATCGTTCCGACAAAGGAACAGCCCTTTCCATGCCCATCCTCGACCTCTTCAGCCTCAAGGGAAAAAATGCACTCGTCACCGGGTCGGGCCAGGGCCTCGGCTCCGGCATTGTCATCGCGCTTGCAGAGGCCGGAGCCAACGTCACGCTGCACAACTACGATAAGGTGCACGACTCCGTCCTCAGGGAAATCGAAAAGACCGGCGTCCGTTCGATTGCACGCACCGGCGACCTGCGCGACAAAGATGTCTGCCGCATGCTGGTGGATGACACAGTGGACGCCTTCGGCTCCATCGATATTCTCTTCAACAACGCCGGCACCATCCGCCGCGCTCCCGCAGCCGAACACTCTGAAGAATTCTGGAACGAAGTGATCGACGTGAATCTCAATGCCGTCTGGTTCCTGAGCCAATATGCAGGGCGGAAGATGATCGCGCAAGGCCGCGGCAAGATCATCAACACCGCGTCCATGATGTCTTTCCAAGGCGGCTTTCTCATCGCCAGTTATGTCGCATCCAAAGGGGCGGTAGCGCAGCTTACCAAAGCCCTCGCCAATGAATGGGCCAGCAAGGGAATCAACGTGAACGCCATTGCGCCGGGATACATGGCCACCGAAAACACCGCGCCGCTGCGCGCCGATCCTGTTCGCTCCGCATCGATCCTGAGCAGAATTCCCATCGGCCGCTGGGGCGAGCCTTCCGATCTTGCCGGCGTCGCTGTCTTTCTCGCCTCAGAAGCCAGCAACTACGTGCACGGCCACATTCTCCCCGTCGATGGCGGATGGCTCTGCCGCTAACGTACGGAAGGCCCCCGCAGGTCCTTCGAGTCCGCTCAAGATGACAAATCATCTTTCGATCGGCAGCTCGCGTGGAATGCCTATGCTCAGTGGGTCTGAGCAATCAAAGCTTCGGCGCGGTTTCATCCTCCGGCACCTGTGCCCGCAGCGACTCGGCTGTGAGCGCATCCGCCTTGCGCAGCCCGGGAAAGAGCACCGACCACAAGCCCGAAATCACCAGCGCCCCAACGCCGCCGATGACCGTGGCCCGCACCGCGCCCCACCACTGCGCCGTCAGGCCGCTCTCGAACTCGCCCAGTTCATTCGACGCGCCGATGAACAGCGAGTTCACCGCGCTCACCCGCCCCCGCATCTCCGGCGGGGTAGCCAGCTGGAGAATTGACCCGCGGATGATGACGCTGATCGTATCCGCCGCGCCCGCAATCGCCAGCGCCGCCAGCGAGACCCACAGCGTGTGCGAGACACCGAACACTACGGTCGCCGCGCCAAAGATCGACACGCACACAAACAGCCACCGGCCCGTGTGGTGGCGCAGCGGAAAGCGCGCCATCATCAGCGACATGGTCACCGCGCCCACGGCCGGCGCGGCGCGCAGCATGCCCAGCCCGCGCGGACCCTGGTGCAAAATGTCGTGCGCAAAGATCGGCATCAGCGCGGTGGCGCCGCCCAGCAGCACCACGAACAGGTCCAGCGAAAACGACCCCAGCAGCATCGACGCGCGCCGCACATAGCGGAACCCGGCCAGCACCACTTCCATCGAAATCGCCCGATGCTCCATGCGGCCCGGCCTGACGTGCAGCGTGCTCACCAGAACGAGGAATCCGACCAGCGTGGTCAGCGTGAACACAAACACAATGCCCGGGCCTTCGAGTCCCGCGTTCGGCGCGAATCGCGCAATCGGAAACGTGTAGAGCAGCCCGCCCAACGCCGGCCCGGTGATATTCGCAAGCTGATATACGGCGCCGCCCCACGTGACCGCGTTGACAAAATGTTCTTCGGGCACCAGATGCGGAATCAGCGCGGAGCTTGCCGGTCCTGAAAACGCACGTCCGGTGCCGACTAAAAACAGAACCGCATAGATGGCGAGAATATTGTGCGTGCCGGTGCGCGCCAACTCCACGAGCATGCCGGTACAAAATACCTGCAACGTGTAGCACACCAGAATCACATGTCTGCGGTCGAACCGGTCCGCCGTATGGCCCGCTGGCAGCAGAAAAATGAGTCCCGGCAGAAACAGCGCAAGGCCCGTATAGCCCAGGTCGATGGCCTTGTGCGTAATTGAATACACCTGCCAGGCCACAGCCACAGCCTGCGCCTCGGCCCCCAGGATGGCCGCCATGCGCGCCAACTGATAGTGCCTGAAGTCGCGGAACGCGAAGGCCTCCATGCCGCGCTGAAAGTTGGATGGTCCTGGGGAAGCAGACGCCATGGTCTTGTTTAAGGGTAAACGGCGCGCCCGGGCACGCGGTGCTTCCCGTGCAACCAAGACCGAGCCAATTCGCCGATTTCCGGGGGGACGCTCAGATTGTGGGATCGCCGTCCGATGCTACTTCACTGTCGCGCCCCCAGGGGAAGGTTCCTGTCGGCTGGCGGAACGAACCCGTGAACGGCACGCCGCTCTTCACCATCTGCACCAACGATGGACAGGCCCCGGGCGTCGACGCGCAGATCGCGGCAGCCGCGGACTCCAATTTGCCGGCATGGCGGCTCCTCGCGCGCCTCATGGACCTGCCCACCTTTCCCCCACCGCCGAGAGCCGGTGTTCAAGCTAACGGCTCGTGTAATCATGCCTTTCCCGCCGTCATCGGCAATTTGATGCCGATCGGGCCATTTCTTCATCTAACAAATGGCAATCGAGGTGATTTCGGCCCGTGGCCGGTTATTCGTGCAGCGGGCGCCTCAAAGGAGCAACCATCATGCAGAAACGGTCCAACCAATTCGCTGTTCCGGCAGTCGCTTTTCTGGTGTTAACGGGCTCATTGTTCGCGACCCGGCCGGCCTTCGCAGCTTCTGAGAGTCAGCAGGGACAGGGGCGGGCCATTGTCACCGTTCTCCCTGACAAGAACGCGCCAGCGCCCCAAATTTCGCAGCAGCAGCTCAACGTAAAGGTGGATGGCAAAAACTCGCAGGTGACTCGCTGGCGGCAGCTCGGTCCCAACTCCCCGGTGGAGTTGGTCATCCTGATTGACGGCGCGGCCCGCTCCAGCCTCGGCACCCAGATGCGCGATATTCAACATTTCGTGCAGACCCTGCCACCCAACGTGAGCGCAGCCATTGCCTACATGGAAAACGGGCGAGCCGCTCTTGCCGGACCGCTCACGACCGACCGTGCCCAGACATTGAACGGCCTTCACATCACCGGCGGGGTTCCCGGGATCAGCGCCAGCCCCTATTTCTGCCTCTCTGACCTGGCCCAGCATTGGCCTTCGAATCACCGCGCCGCGAGGCGTGAGGTCGTCATGATTACCGATGGCGTGGATTACTACGATGGCGCCCGGCACTATGACCCTGAGGACCCTTATCTGCAGGCCGCGATTACGGAGTCTGCCCGCACCCAGCTCATCGTCTACTCCATCTACTGGCGCAACATCGGCCGGATTGACCGCAGCATGGCTGCCGACAACAGTGGCCAAAACCTGCTGGCGCAGCTCACGCAGGCCACCGGCGGCAACAACTATTGGGAAGGTTACGGCAACCCGGTCAGCTTGCAGCCATTCTTCGAAGATATTGATCGCCGGCTCAGCAACCAGTACGAGTTGGGCTTTATGGCCGCTTCCAAGGGAAAACCGCAAGTGGAGAGCTTCAGGCTCAAGGCGGATGTCCACGGGGCGAAGATCGACGCTCCGCAACAGGTGTTAGTCGTCGGCTCTGAGATGGCAAACGCCCAGTAAACCTTCGCGGGTAGCCCGGTGGCTCTTTCGCTGCCGCCGGGTCTCCCGTTCACCGCTACTTCCCGAACTCAGCCGTCGTCGTACGGCTCCGGCTGCAATCCCTGAACCGCAACACCCGGCGCGCGAATCTATTTGAAGGTAGTTGCCTGTGAACCGGCTCGGTCTTCGCCGGGCCTGGAATCCGACCGGCCACGCATTATCCCTCTTCGATAGGAACGACACAGAACGAGACGAAACGAGACAAGGGGAGAGGACCTTTGCCCGAGAACGAAGCCGCACTGCCCGCGCCGGCCGGCCTGTCAAACAGGCCGGCTCCGGCCCGGCCTGCACAAATGGACAACCCCAACGCATCGGATTCCGTGCGATGGAAGCCGCGCGTCAATCCCTGGCTCATCGCCATGACCGTCGCGCTGGCGGCCTTTATGGAAGTGCTCGATACCTCCATCGCCAATGTGGCCCTCCCCCATATCGCAGGCACGCTCGGCGCCAGCACCGACCAGGGCACCTGGGTCCTGACCAGCTATCTGGTTTCGAATGCGATTGTTCTGCCCCTGGGCGGCTGGGCTTCGAACGTCATGGGTCGCCGCAACTTCTTTGTTTTCTGCATAACCGTATTCACGATTGCCAGCTTTCTGTGCGGCGCGGCTCCCACGCTGCCGCTGCTGCTGGTCTTCCGCGTCATCCAGGGCGCTGGCGGAGGCGGCATGCAGCCCATGGCTCAGGCCATCATGGCCGATTCGTTCGAGCCACATCAGCGGGGGCAGGCTTTTGCGCTTTATGGACTGGTTGCCGTGCTCGCGCCCTCGATCGGCCCCACTTTGGGCGGCTGGATCACCGATAACTTCTCCTGGCGCTGGATCTTCTTCATCAACATCCCGGTCGGCATCATCGCTTTCATTCTCGTCACCCGTCTGGTGGAAGATCCGCCATGGATCAAGCCTGACTCCTCGCGCTTGCGCAATATGGACTATCTCGGCCTCGCGTTCCTCACCTTGGCCATGGGCGGCCTGCAGATCATGCTCGACAAGGGCGAAGAGAACGACTGGTTCTCCTCCAACTTCATCCGCTTTTTTGCCTTCATGTTTGTCTTTGGCATGGTCGGCCTGATCATGCGGGAGTGGAAGATCAAAAACCCGCTTATCAATCTCAGGCTCTTCCGATATAAGAACTTCGCCATTTGCTGCTTGCTGATGATGCTGGTGGGTGGTGTACTCAATGCCAACACTGTCCTGCAGCCCCAGTTCACGCAGCAGTTGCTCGGCTACAACGCCACCACCGCGGGCCTCGCCCTCACGGCCGGCGGCGTGGCGCTGGTCATCATGATGCCGCTTGCCGGTTACGCCACCAGCAAGGTCTCGGCCCGCACCCTCACCGTGTGCGGATTCATTTTGTTCACGCTCAGCTTCCGCTATGCCGCCGCCGTCACCAATCTGCAGATGAGTTTCGCCGAGGCCTCCTGGCTTCGCGTGGTCCAGATGCTGCCCTTACCGTTCTGCTTTATCTCCATCACCAACGCGGCATACATCGGCATGCCGCGGGAGGAGAGCAACCAGGTGGCCGGCTTGATCAACTTTGTCCGCAATATCGGCGGCAGCATCCTTATCGCCATTACGAATGCGCAGGTGACAAGCCGCGCGATGTGGCATCAACAACACCTGCAGCAGAACATGCTTCCCGGCTCGCTTGGCTATCAGCAGCATCTCAACGCGCTGAGCGGCTTTCTGGGCAACCAGTTCGGAGGCCCCAACAGCATGGCCATGGCGGCGGCCTCTCTCTACAACCAGTTGAACCAGCAGGCGCAGATGCAGGGCTACCAGGACGTCTATATGGAGCTCTCCTGGATGTCGGTCGTGCTCATTCTGTTTGCCTTTCTGCTCAGCAAGAACCGCCCCGGCAAGGGCCCGGGCACCTCTGCCATGCACTGACATCACGCTATTTGCCGCCCCGCGCCGTTCGCCGCGCTCTTCCGGAACGACCCGGCCCGGAGCCCGATGACCTGCCTCTGAATGCCGGTTCTCCCTATCCCGATCCCTCCGCGCGCATGGTGGAAAGGCGGGAATACTTGAAGCCTGCGGCGGCCACCAGGACCTTTTGAACCTTCCCATGTAACCTTTGTGTTCCCGCTCACGATCATTCCTTCAAAAATCGGCCTATAATTCGTGGCAGCAAAAATCCAGCCGTCTGCGATGACTGTGGTTGCGGCTCCGCCGCTGGAAGGTTCATTGCTCGAACACTCACCGGGCTTACACCCGCCGGTGAAGGAGGCTCACATGCTGAAGCCGATTCTGCTCCTCTTCGCAGCAATCCTCGTTGCGCTGGCGCCGGCAACTCTCGCGACGGCCCGGCAAGCTCCGGAACCCGTGCCCGCGCCATCACAAGCTCCCGCCGCGCCCGCCGCTCCGGCTGCGACTGCCGCGCCCGCCCCGGTTGCCGCGCCCGCCGTAGTCTACGCCAAAAATCCCATCAAGCCCACGGCGGAATCGCAAACCAAGGCCAAAAATATGTATCAGATCGATTGCGCAGTCTGTCACGGGGATGACGGCAACGGGAAAACGGATCTGGCCACCAGCATGACCCTCACACTCGACGATTGGACCGATCCGAAGTCCCTGGCCGGCAAGCAGGATGGCCAGTTATTCAAGATGATTCGCGACGGCAAAGACAAGATGCCGCCGGAAGACCCATCCCGCGCCAAAGACGACGACGTCTGGAACCTCGTAATCTACATCCGCAGCTTCTCGAAGGCCCACGCTGCCGTGACAGCCACCGCAGCGCAGTAGGAGACAGCGCTCCCGCGTCCTTCCCCAGCCGAGCCGCTCCGGCCTGATTGTCCTGAGCCGCATCGCAATGGGCTGAACTCCGCAGCGAACCATAAATGCCGCGAGATCAGCTTCTGTGTTTTCGCTTCCACCAAAAAACGAAGACGCCAGGAACCGAGGCTCCTGGCGTCTAAGATGTGGTGACCATGCAGGTCAATCGAACTCGCTTCTTCCGTCTAGGCTCGCGATGAGCTTCGGGCTTGCGCCGTCTGCTTCACCTTATGCCCTGCTGGACCGCATGCCTCCGGCTTGCACCGGCTGCCGTGTTTTCCAGCTCACGCCGGAAGAGCTACCCCCGATTCTCATCGGAAGCTAAGCCCTCCAGCAGCGCCTCGTGATGCAACCCCAGGCTTGCGCCGTAACTTGCACCCTTCAGCTCTGCCTCCGATAAAACCCCGGCTCGCGCCGGACGCTTTATCTTCCAGCTACTCCATTGAACCGGCGCCGATTTGCATCGGTACCTGCGTCCCCTGATGCGGCCAAGGAATGACTGCCGGTTTTCACCGGCTGCGCAGTCTTCAGCCTTCGCTGGCGGCCGGCCTCCAACTTTCATCGGAGGCCTGATCTTTCAGTTTTACCGGATCACTAACTCTCAGCTTGCGCCGAGTGCCGTATCTTCCGGCTCCGCTGGCAGACTAACTTCGACTCTCACGGAATCTTGATCTTTCAGCACGCCTAGTAGCTAACTTCCGGCTTACACCGGATTTTATGCTGCCCAGAACGTCCAGTTACGAGTTATCCGACTTGCATCGGATCCTTCATCCCTGGCCAGGCCTATGATGCACTTTCGATCTCGTCCGGACCTTGCATCGCCGGCTAAACCGTCGATGAGTATCCGCCTCCACCGTCCATTGCATCTCCGGACGCGCCAGCCTTGAACCTTCGGCTTTCACCGCTTGCCCAATCTCTTGCGCCGCCAGTAACCAACCTCCGGCTTGCGCCGGCTTTTGCATCCTCTGGCTTAACCATTCAGCTTGTCTCCGGTTCTCACCTTCGATTCGCCTCGTGGCCAGCTGGCCTATCGACTCTCCGACTTACATCGGAACTCCGATATTCCAGCCGATCCGGCAATCAACTCCCGATTCCCTACTGGGTCATCAGTTGAATAAGACAGTACGTCCGCTCGATCTGTGGATGCAAGTGCAAAAATCGGAATAATTTGTGGATATCACCAGGGTTGGTGCAACTTAGCGCGATAAGTGCGCGGTAAGTTATCTGCATCACAGCCAAGCCGCGAAGAAGCGCCCTCCCGCAGCGTTTTCACGCCCTCCAGCCAGCAGCTTTGTAAGTCAGTGTTTCCTTCGATGACTCTTCAAGGGTGGCGTCTGTCGCGTGAATCGTGAGCGCAAGCACCCGCCCAAACGATCCTCCTCGCTCGGACATGTGACCGCGACTCTATTTTTTCGGCCGCTTGTAGAACGGCACGGGCATCTGCTTGGCGCGCACCCGATTCCCGCGGACATCGACCAGCACATCGGTGCCCGAATCTGCGACCGCGGTTGGCACTAGAGCCATTGCAATATTGGTCTTCAAGAACGGCGCGGGCGAGCCGGATGTAACGGTGCCGATTCTCTCTCCGTCCGAGGACAGGACGGAGTACCCATCGCGCGCAATGCCGCGCTCCACCATCTCCAGGCCAATGATCTTGCGCTTTGGGCCGCCGGAGTTCTGAACGGCCAGCAACGCCTCTCGCCCGATGAATTCCTCTTTGTCGAGCTTGAGCCAGCGCGTGAGGCCCGCTTCAAGCACGTTGATCTCCTCCGAGATTTCATGCCCGTAGAGGCTCATGCCCGCCTCGAGCCGCAGCGTGTTGCGCGCACCCAGGCCGCAGGGCCGAATGCTGAACTCCGCGCCCGCTTCAAGCAGCGCATTCCACATCTTCACCGTCGTCGCTTCGTCGGCGGGAATGTACACCTCGAAGCCATCCTCGCCGGAGTATCCGGTGCGCGCGATCAGCACATTCGGAATCCCCGCCACCGTACCCCACGTGAACCAGTAATTCCTGATCGTGGCAAGGTCGACTTTGGTCAGTTTTTTGAGCGTCTCCAGCGCGCGCGGGCCCTGCAGCGCAAGCTGCGAGTAGTAGCTGGAGTAGTCGCTGATGTGAATAGAAGGAAACCGGCCCGCCTGCTGGCGAATCCAGGCGAAGTCTTTGTCGGTTGTGCCGGCGTTGACCACCAGCAGATAATCGTTCGCGCCGAGCCGGTGCACAAGGATATCGTCGACAAAGGTACCTTCGGGTGTGAGCAGCGCGGAGTAATGCGCCTGTCCATCCTGGAGCTTCGAGGCATCGTTCATCGTGATGTGCTGCACGGCTGCCAGCGAACCCTGCCCGCGAAACTGGATCTCGCCCATGTGCGAGACGTCGAAAAGCCCCACGCCGGTGCGTACGGCCATGTGTTCGGCGATGAGGCCGCCGCCCGGGCATGGATATTCCACCGGCATGTCCCACCCGCCGAAGTCGACCATCTTGGCCTTGAGCGCGCGATGCGTGGCGTTGAGGGCGGTTTTCTTGAGTGGAGCTGCGACGGTGGCGGCTTGAGTTGTCATCGAGGGATCCTCTTCTGGCATATCGATTGCCTTGGCGCCTGTCTTCACGATAGGTATCGACCGGCCGCCAGGTCAATTGTGCCGGCGCCCGTGCTGTATGCTGGTCGCCATGCAACGCAGAACTTTCCTCAAAGCCACCGCAGAGCTTGCAACGGCTGTCTGCGTGGCTCCAGCGCCGGCGCTCACCCTGGGCGCGACATATGACGAGATGGATCCGGAAGACATGATCAAAATGGCCAAGCTGATGCAGAACGCGACCTCCGCCATCTGCCCCAATGGCAGCCACTTATCCTTGTGGGACGATCAGGACATTTATTTTCAGCACATGCTCGGTTTTTTGCGCAGCGTGTAGCGTCGTGGCTTTGCGCAAGTGGGGAATGCGCCGGAGGGTGCGTGCATGAATCGGGTTCGCGGAGTGCTGATGCTGGTGGCCGCCTGTGTGGCGTTCTGGCAAGGCTGGCGGATGCACCGCGTGCACTCCCCATGGCTGGCGTATGGTCTAGGCGCGCTGGCATTGGCACTGGCCGCGTGGCATCTGAGGCGGAAGTCTTTATAGAGCAGAAACGCATTGCATAGTCCCGCGCGAGAGCGGATTTGATGGCTGCATGGCCATGCAAGGAGCGAGCCGAACGACCATGCCCACTCTCTACAACCGGATTCAAGGCCGCAACGTCGATCGCCTGGCGGCGCTGAGCGACGGCATCTTCGCCGTCGCGATGACGCTCTTGGTATTGGATCTGCATGTCCCCTCGGCTGCGCAGGTACACGATGGACGGGAGTTGTTGGCCGCTCTCGCCGCCTTGGGTCCGCAATGGATCGCGTATGGCATGAGCTTTCTCACCCTCGGCATCTTCTGGGCGGGCCAGCAGACGCAGCTGAACCACATCGCTGAGGGCACGCGCGACCTGACCTGGATTCACCTGGGATTTCTCTTTGCCATCACCATGATGCCGCTTTCCACGCGCCTGCTCGCCGAGTTCATCGCCTGGCGCATAGTCCTGGGCATCTACTGGCTGAACATCTTTGTGCCGGGCGTGATGCTCTACTGGAGCTGGGTCTATGCCACCCGCCATGATCTGATCAAGCCCGACACGCCGCCGGAAGTTCGGGGCAGCATCTGCCGCCGGATCGTCATCGCACAGAGCCTTTATGCGGCCGGCGCCGCGCTGTGCTTCATCAACACCTCGGTGAGCCTTGCCGCCATTCTCCTGGTGCAGCTGAATTATGCGATCGCACCGCGGAGATGGTGGAAGAATCCCGACTAGAAAGAGGTGGACTCCCGGGCAACTTGACCCATCGGTTTGTGTTTCCTATCATGCGGCCGGGCAGAAGTTCCGGAGAGCGGAGGAAGACCATGAGTACGGCGGGGATGAATGCATTGGCGCTGGCGCGATTCGGCGGGATTCACGTGATGCACGGCGGAGGCGATGCCGTTGGACTGCTCTTGATGGGTGTGGTGGCGATCAGTGTCGTTGTTTGGGCATTGGCGCGGTCGGGGGGAAACCAATCGGCGAGAAACTGAACGCCGGCTTATTTGCGCCGCGCCCGCCAGAACGAGCTAACGCCCAGATAGAGGAAGACGGCAACCACCAAGGCCGAGACCCAGAAGGTACGCTGATCGGGCCCGTGCGCCCAGCTCAAGTGAGTGCGCCAGACCAGCGGCGCAAAGACCACAGCCGGCAACAGAAAGAATACGCCGGTAATCTCGAGCCACAGGATTCCTCCGACACGGCGGAACGGACGCAGAAACCCGCCCAAGCCCTGAGCCAGCCCCCCGCCGGTTCGCCCGGGATTTTTGAGCGGCCCTTGCGTGGCCACGGGCCTAGCGTTCCCGGCGCTGCACCCGGACACCGCGGCCGTCTCCACAACTGTCTGATTCGGGACTGTTTGTGTTCCGGAAGCCAGCCGTTGGCCAGCGATGCGCCCAGCGACCCGAAGGCCGATGCCGAGCGTCCGGCCGATGGTCTGAGGTCTCATCCCATTTATGATGGTAGCAGCCCTTCAAGCCTGCCATTTTTCCCGCCCGGCGCTGCCGGTTGCTGCGGGACGCGGTTGGAAGTAAGGTAATTAGATCGTGCGCTGCATCCTGCGCATCCAACCGCGCAGGCCGCGGCTCCTGGAGGTAAACCTTTGACGTCCCGTCTGCGCGAACTTATTCAGCAATTGGGTGAGGCCATCCATGAATCGGTCATTGAGAGCGAGCAGATCGCCGGCGTGGTTCAGGACATCCGCAAGCATGGTTTTGACGTGCTGCTGATGCTCGAAGCGACCATCGGGCTGAACGAGGTCGGTTCCAAGCCCGCCGAAGCCGGCGAAGCAAACGCCGAATCGGACGGCGAAGGCGGACCCTTCACCCAGAATGACCTCCATTTTCTCAAGTCGCTGCGCATCTCCATTGAAGGCGACGAAGGCGACGACACCGAAAACGGCGCGAGCCCGGAGTAACTCCAAACTTGCAGGAAGCCTAGCGACTCCAGGAAAAGCTAGCTCTTCAACGCCACGCGAATGTGCAGCTCCCTCAATTGCTGCTCCGTCACCGTCGTCGGTGCGTCGGCCATCAGGTCGATGGCTTTGGCCGTCTTCGGGAAGGCGATCACTTCGCGCAGATTCGCCGCGCCGGCGAGCAGCATCACAATGCGATCGAGGCCGAGCGCGATGCCACCATGCGGCGGCGTGCCGTATTCGAGCGCATCGAGGAAAAATCCAAATCTTGCCTTGGCTTCCTCCTCACTCATCCCAAGCGAAGAAAAAATCTGCTGCTGCACATCCTTGCGGTGAATGCGGATCGATCCGGAGCCGAGCTCCAGCCCGTTCATCGCCAGGTCGTAGCAGTCTGCGCGCACACTGGCCGGGTCGCTGACCAGGTTGGCCATGTCGGCCTCATACGGCGCGGTGAAGGGATGGTGCGCCGGCATCCATTTGCCCAAGCCCATATCGTACTCGAACATTGGGAAATCCACGATCCAGATGGGATGAAATGAGGCCGCACCGTCGATGGCATCTGCGGCCGAGTGCGTGTGCGCGGCTTCGACCGTTTGCTCCGTCACGCGAAACGCGCCGTGCCGGTCGGCATATTTTTTTGCCAGCTCGGTACGGAAGTTGCCGGCAGCCGCATACACATTGATCTCGCGTTCGGACAGCCGGCCCGAGAATTTTGTATCGCTCGCTTTAATGTGATGCGCCGGATCGCCGGCGACGATGATGACAAAATCGGCCTCGGCCGCGCCGGTCAGCTCTCGCACCTTCGCTGCTGCCTCAGGAAAGCTTTTCGCGAGGCGCTTGAAATCGTCAATAAACTTTGCGCCCTTCTTCTGGTCGAAGATCGGGTGATTGTCTTCGCGCTCCTTGCGGCTCAGCTCGCCGACATTGGGAATACGCAGCGCCACCACCGGCAGAGCGGGATCGATCTGCAGCGTCGCCAACGCCTCGTCTGCAAACGCGAGGCGCACGTCGGTCAATCCGGGAAGGCGCAGGTCGGGCTTGTCGGTGCCGTATTGCCGCATGGCATCGTCATACGTGATGCGCGGAAACGGCGTGGGCAGCGTGACGCCGGCCGCCCTGAAACCCGCGGCCACAAACTGCTCGACCACGGCGAAGACCGATTCCCGCCGCGGAAAGCTCATCTCGAGATCGACCTGCGTGAACTCAAGCTGCCGGTCGGCGCGCAGGTCCTCATCGCGGAAGCAACGGGCAATCTGGAAATATCGGTCGAATCCCGAGATCATCAAAATCTGCTTGAAGATCTGTGGAGACTGCGGCAACGCGTAGAACTCGCCCGCGTGCACGCGGCTGGGCACCAGAAAATCCCGTGCGCCCTCGGGCGTGGACTTGGTGAGAATCGGTGTTTCGATCTCCAGAAAACCCTGCTGGCTCAGGCTCTCGCGAATCGCCAGCGTAATCTCATGGCGCAGCTTGAAGTTGCGCTGCATCTCCGCCCGGCGCAGATCGACGTAACGGTATTTGAGCCGGACCTCTTCGTCCTTGATCGCCTCTTCAGCCGGCGAAAAGGGCGCCAGCCGCGTATCGTTCAAAACGCGCAGCTCCGTGGCTTCAATCTCGATCTCGCCCGTCTCCATCTTGGGATTGATGGCATCTTTCGCGCGTAGCCGGACCTTGCCCACGGCCGCGACGACATATTCGGGCCGCACCTGTTCTCCCTTCGCGTGGCCCTCCGGCGTGATCTCCTTGTCGAGCACGATCTGGCAGATGCCGCTGCGGTCGCGCAGGTCGAGAAAGATCAGGTTGCCGTGGTCGCGGCGCCGGTTGACCCAGCCCATCATCACCACTTGCTTGCCGCCATCGGCGGCGCGCAGCGTGCCGCAGAGATGCGTCCGTTCGAGGTTCCCTAAAAAGTCGAGCACAACCCTACCCTTTCACTCCCAATCCCCCACAAACTTTGGGCGCCCATCCTTGCAGCGCTTTTGCCGCAAGGGTGGGAAAGCACGAACCCGAGCACGCTCCTCCTCTGAGAAACACACTCACTGTTTGAGGAAGTTGACCAGCTCCGCGCGCGGCACTTTGCTCTGCACGCCGGTGGCGAAGTCCTTCACGGTAAGGATACCGGACCGGACCTCGTCCTCGCCCAGGATCACGATGCGCCGCGCCGTCTTGTCCGCGGCTTCAAACGATTTTTTGAGCCGGAAGGCGCCGTCGCCCAGTTCGACACGGAGCCCGGCGCGGCGCAGCTCCCGCGCCAGAGCCAGAGCGGCCGGATTCACGTTTTCGCCAAGAGGCGCAATGTAGGCGTCCACCTGCGGTGGGGCAGCCTTTTGGTCAAGCGCCTGCAAAGTCAAGACCAGCCGGTCCTCGCCCATGGCAAAGCCGATCCCCGGAGCCTTGGGCCCGCCGATCGCCTCGCTCAGTCCGTCGTAGCGGCCGCCGCCGAGCAGCGCGTTCTGCGCGCCGAGACCACCATGGGTGAATTCGAACGCGGTGCGAGTGTAGTAGTCCAAGCCCCGCACCAGCCTGGGGTTGCGCGTGTACGGCACGCCGGCCACGTCAAGGGCTGCGAGCACCCCAGCGAAGTGATTCCTCGACTCCTCATCGAGCGAGTCGGCGATGACGGGCAATGTGGCGATGATGGGCTGGTCTTCGGGAACCTTACAGTCCAGCACGCGCAGCGGATTGGTGACCGCGCGCCGCTGGCAGTCCTCGCACATGCGAGGCGCTACCGAAACGAGGGAGGCACGAAGCACGTCGTTATAGCGCGCGCGGTCCGCTGCCGATCCGACCGAATTCAATTCGAGCGTCCATCCCGTGATGCCCAGCTCATTGAGCAGCGTGGCCAGCATCTCCAGCACTTCGGCGTCGCGCAGCGGCGATTCGCTGCCCGCCGAGGGCGGCCCGATCACCTCGGCGCCAATCTGGAAGAACTGCCGGTAGCGGCCCTTCTGCGGCCGCTCGCGCCGGAACTGCGGCCCGATGTAGTAGAGCTTCTGCAGCTGCCCCGTCTCGCCCAGCTTGTGCTCGATGTAGGCGCGCACCACGCCGGCGGTGTTTTCCGGCCGCAACGTCAGCGACTGCGGCTTCTCCGACTGCGCGCGCGCTCGGTCCTCCCACGTGTACATCTCTTTCGAGACAATATCCGTCTCTTCGCCCACACCGCGTGCAAAGAGCGAGGTGTCCTCGAAGACGGGCGTGCGGATCTCGCCGAAGTTATAGCGGGCAAAAACAGCGCGCGCTGTCGTCTCGATCCGGTTCCAGAGCGCCGTCTCCGGCGGCAAAAGATCGCGCGTGCCGCGCACTGCTTTCACTATGCTCATAACTTATCCAGTTTAAATGCGTTCGCGCGGCCAGAATCCTCCGACCGGACCGTCGCGATCGTCATGCCATTCAGAATGCGGGCCATCATGCGAGACGCAGCGGGGAATCTTACAAGACGGTCCAGATCCGGTCAGGTAGCATCTCAGCAGCCATGGAATATCGCATCCTCGGAGGCTCCGGCCTCAAAGTTCCCGTCCTCAGCTTCGGCGCCGGCACATTTGGCGGCGGCGTAGAGTTTTTTGACGCCTGGGGCGCCACGGCCGATGTGGCCCAGGCGCGCAAGATCGTCGACATCTGCCTTGAAGCCGGTGTCACCCTTTTCGACACGGCCGACGTGTACTCGAACGGCCGGTCGGAAGAGGTGCTGGGCAAAGCCCTCGAGGGCCGGCGCGACAAGGCGCTCATCTCCACCAAGGCCACGTTCCGGCTCGGGAACGGCCCCAACGATATTGGTTCGTCGCGCTATCACCTGCGCAGATCCATCGAGGGCAGTCTGCGACGCCTCGGCACCGATTACGTGGACATCTATCACCTGCATGGTTTCGACGCGCTCACGCCGGTCGATGAGGTGCAGGACACACTCAACACCTTTGTCCGCGAGGGCAAGGTGCGCTACATCGCCTGCTCGAACTTTTCCGGCTGGCACCTCATGAAGTCCCTCGCCGTGGCCGACCGCTACGGCTGGACCCGCTACGCCGCCCACCAGGTCTACTACTCTCTCGTTGGCCGCGACTACGAATGGGAGCTGATGCCTCTTGCGCTCGATCAGAAGGTCGGCGCACTCATCTGGAGCCCGCTCGGCTGGGGCCGGCTTACCGGCAAGCTGCGCCGCGGCCAGCCGGTACCGGAGGTGAGCCGGCTGCACAAAACCGCTGCCAACGGTCCGCAGATGGAGAATGAGTATCTCTACAAAGTGGTCGACGCGCTGGACGCCGTCGCCGCGGAAACCGGCAAGACGATCCCGCAGATCGCGCTGAACTGGCTTCTGCAGAGGCCCACGGTCTCTTCGCTCATCGTGGGTGCGCGCAATGAGGAGCAGCTTCGGCAAAATCTCGGCGCCGTGGGATGGAATCTGACTGCGGAACAGATGTCCACATTGAACCAGGCCAGCGAGACGCAGCCTGCATATCCCTACTGGCACCAGAGGCAATTTTCGGAGCGGAACCCATTGCCGGTGTAGGAGCGCAGCGGGCAGCAGACAGCAGTCAGCTATCAATAAAAACCACAGCGCGAGCCGCGGTTTTGGTCACGGACGAATCAGTCCGCGTGGCGGTGGCGATGCACTACATAGCGGCCGATCATCCAGCCGACGGCGCTGCCCACCAGTACGTCCGAGGGAAAGTGCTGGCGGCCCACCACGCGAGCCACGCTCACGCCCGTCGCCAATCCATAGGCGGCGATCTGGGTCAGCGGTCCCCGGTATTCGGAGGCAATCGCTGCAGCCGAAGACCACACGATCATGCAGTGGGTTGACGGGAAAGACGAATCGAAACCGACGTTGGTCTGGAAGAACCTGCCCTTGGCGCCGTCCAGAGCGGGGCGCTCGCGCATCGTCACCAGCTTCAGAACCTCGTCCACGGCCAGGCTGTCGGCCATGGCCTCGCCGCCAAGGATTCCGGTCTCCGTTGCGTGGTCGTCCTGCTTGATGTGGCCCATGTCGTAGAGGATCACGGGCGCGGCGACGAATCCGCCAAGCAAGCCGTTTGAGGCGGTATTCGCCTCATGGGCCCGCGACGGGTCCAGAAAATGCTTCGACATCACCTCGTGGTCCGTCGTGATGAGCCCGGCCGTGGCTAGAACCAGAAGCGCCGGGCCGACCGCGTTGGAATCCTTCAGCCGGGCGGGACTCGTCCAGATAGCCTCTTGGTCGGCGAGGATATTGCGCGCCGTCCTGCGCAGAGTCACGGGCGGGCTGGAATCATTTTGCGGCTGGGGCGCATTGGGCAGTTGGTTCCCGCTCTGGGCGCAAACCTGGCTGCACAGCGAGAGGGCGAGAAGAGAGCCAAGGGCGGCCGAGCGCCAGGCGCGGATCACGGTGTGTACAGTCTGTATGGAGCCACTCACAGAATCATTAGACCTGAACATCATTAGACCTGAGCGACGGGAAAAACGTGTTTGGAAGAAGTAAAAGTCATCGTTGGAGAAAAAGTCTGTTAGGTCTCGGCGAGATAGAACCCGACGTAGTCCAGATAGTTCTGCGCATACTCGAGGATCAGTTTCCGGTCTTTCTCCGTCAGCTCGCGGCGCAGCTTGGCGGGCACGCCGGCCCACAAGGTGCGGGGCGGCACAATCGTCTGTTCCGGCACAACCGAGCCGGCGGCGATGATAGAGCCCTTGCCGATGCGCGCATTGTTGAGCACGCGCGCCCCGATGCCAATCAGACACTCATCTTCCACGACGCAGCCATGGACCGTGGCGTTGTGGCCGATGGTCACCCAGTCACCGACTGTGACCGAGTAGAGATGGCGCTGCCCGTGGAGCACAGCGCAATCCTGCACATTCGAGCAGGAACCCATGCGGATCGAATTCACGTCCCCGCGGATCACTGCGTTCATCCACACCGAGGAGCGCTCGCCAATGACTACATCGCCGAGGATCTGCGCGGAAGGATCGATGTAGCATCCCGCACCGAATGCCGGCATCTTGCCCTGGTAACTACGGACCATCTGTACCCTCTGTCGAGAGTTTACAGCCGGAAGCCGCGCATCCTTAAGAGACGGGCGGCGGCTGGAGCAGATTCGCTGCGGCGGCCAGCATCTGGGGCACAGGAATGGGCTTGGCGAGGACATCAAAGGTGTGCCCGCGGGTCGCGGCGTCTTCCAGCATGGTCCCGGTCAGGAACTGGCCCGATATCAGGAGCAATTTCACAGAAGGATGCTGCGCGTTGAGCAGGATGGCCAGCTCGATGCCGCTCATCTCCGGCAAAATGACGTCTATGATCGCCAGCGCGGGTTGCCAGTGCGCCATCACCCCGATCGACTCTTCGGCAGAGTAGGCGGCTCGGCACTCATAGCCGTTACCCGACAGAATCGTGCATAATGTGTCGGCGACATTCCGTTCATCATCGACTACGAGGATTTTCTGTCGTTCGTTCAAGCCCATTGCAATCCGGGCGGCCGCACCGGGCAGCCCCGTACTGTTCGTTGTCTGAGAGAAACTGAGGCGCCCCGAAAACGCCAGACATTTCGACAACAGCTGTCGATTCTTAAAGATTTCCCGTTGAAATAGCCATTCACTAAATTGTTTAAATTCTCCTCGTCTTGCCAGTGAAGTGGGCCCGAATCTCGCAGCGGCTCGTGAGCCGCAGTTTTCGGATCGTGATAGCTTTCTACATCAATTAACCTCGGCGTGTCGATGACGTTTTTGGGCCAGTTTGGAACACGGAGACGCAGTTCCCTTCATGGCCTAATCCCGGATCTCCCCAGGAACTTGCGCGATAAGTGGCTCATGAATGGGCCGATTTGCATCGTGGAGAGCCGCTATTGCAGCCGTGAAATCCTCGGGAAATCCCCAGCTTCATGTGGAGTTTGCGCAGGAACTCCAGTATGATAGATGCAGCCGCCCAGGCAGGTTCGGAGGTGGAAGTCTTTTGGCTGAGGTTCGCGTTCAAGAAGGCGAGCCGCTCGAGAATGCGTTGCGCCGGTTTAAACGTAAGGTACAGCAGGAGGACATTATCAAGGAAGTAAAGCGTCACTCCTATTACCTGAAACCGGGCGAAAAGCGCCGCGTCAAAGCAGCACTGGCGCGCAAGCGGAATCGCAAGAAGGCTCGTAAAGAGCAGGATTGAAGAATCTACTCCGCAATTACACCGTTCGCGAGCGGCTTTCGTTTGGCAATCTGCGGAAGCCGCCCCACAAACGCGGGTGCGGGCGGAGGCAAGTGCTTGGCTATAGCGGTTTTAGGAATAGCGGCAGGGTGAAGCAGTGATGCAGCGTTGCGCAGCCAAAAGGGAGCGACAACATGCACTCGGGCGACACTTTCACGCTCTTTCCCAACAACGGCTTAGGTGACTCCACATCCGTTGAGTCTCTGTATTGCGTATCTGTCCCGCAGCGGCGGGTTTGAAATTTAGAGCACCGCCTCTTCATCGATGCGGTCCGGGCCCTTGTTATGTACTACGAACGGAAACAGGGAACCGCGACGGCGCTTCTGGTCTGAGCCATGGCCGATTTCGGTGTTCTTCCCTGTTTTGGGGAAGCCGGTCATGGAATTCGCCGATCGAATATTGAAGTGCAGCGACTGTGGCGCCGAGTTTGTGTTTACGGCTGGCGAGCAGGTCTTTTTCCACGATAAACAATTCAAGAACGACCCCAAGCACTGCAAACAGTGCAAGGCCAAGCGCGCGCGCGGATCGCAGAGGGTCCGTCCTGAGACCCGGACGACGTGCTCCGAGTGCGGGACCGAAACCACTGTTCCCTTCAAGCCGACCCAGGGCCGGCCCGTGCTCTGCCGCTCCTGCTTCCAGAAGCAGGGCAGGGCTCCGGCGCCGCCGATGACAAACGCGGTGCGGGACTGATGCCTTAGCGCAGCGCGCGACTCAGCAGCAGATCGCCTTGGAACTTCGAGGGGAAACCGGCAGTGCGCACCAGGGTGGCCATTTGCGCCCAATGCCGTTGACTGTGAAAGAGCGCGTGAAGGGCGATCTTGCGCCGTGACATCGCTCGCGCCTCGGGCGGGATCCACTCAAGATTGAGGATGTAAGGCTCTTCCCAGCTCCCCGCCGGCGCCGCAAGCAGATCATCGAAAATTTCGTCGGCCTGGCGATGGAGATTGAAGAGCGCATCCAGCGGACCGCAAGGCATCTCCTCCTTGCCGATTACAGGCAATCCCGCCAGACGCTGCGCCCACCGCAATTCAACCCCCCAGATATGCCGCACGAACTCCTGCACATTTTGCGTGCCGCCGATGTCGCAAGGCAGCGCGAGCAACGCCGGATTGATGTCGAAGTGGTTCTTCCAGTAGTTCGCCGATTCCTGATTCCAGGCCCTCAGCTCTTCGAGACTGATTCCAGTAGTCATAATTTCCTCTTCAGCCCGCGATGGCCGATGTCATGCCGGTAATAGATCCCCTCATACTGAATCTCGGCCATCGCCTGATACGCTCGCGCCAACGCCTCCTCAAGCGACCCGCCGGCCGCCGTCACGCCTAGTACGCGGCCTCCCGAAGTAAGCAGCCGCGGCCCCACCTGCGCCGAGCCGGCGTGAAATACCTGCGCGCCCGGAACCTGCGCCGCCGCACCCAGGCCGACGATTGGCAGCCCGGTCTTGTAAGCGCTGGGATAGCCGGCCGAGCTCGCGACCACGCAGACGGATGCGCCGGCAGCCCACCGCAAGTGGATTCCGTCGAGCCGGCCATCGATGCACGCTTCCACGGCATCCACCACGTCGCTCTCGAGCCGCATCAGGATAGCCTGCGTCTCCGGATCGCCAAACCGCACATTGAACTCGAGCACCTCCGGCCCGCGCGCCGTCATCATCAGCCCGATATACAGGACGCCGACAAAAGGCGTGTCCTCCTCCGCCATGCCCCGCACCGTGGGCTCGGCGATGTGGCGCAGGATCCACTCGCGCATGGCCGGGGCGAGCAGCTCATCGGTCGTATACGCGCCCATGCCGCCGGTGTTGGGGCCGGTATCGCCCTCGCCAACGCGCTTGTGATCCTGCGCGGGCAGCAGAGGGACCACGTGCTTGCCGTCACTCAGGCAGAGAAAGCTCACTTCCTCACCTTCGAGGAACTCCTCGACCACCACCTGCCGCTCAGCCTCGCCCAGCAGTGCGCCGGTGAAAAGCCCCTGGGCGGCCTCCAGAGCCGTCTGCCGTGAGTTGCAGATGATCACGCCCTTGCCGGCGGCCAGCCCGTCGGCCTTCACCACCATGGGTGGATGAAAGGCATCAATCGCCTTTTCGACCTCGGCCGCCGTGGCGCAGATCGCGTACTTGGCCGTGGGAATGTTGTGCCGCTGCAGGAAACGCTTCGCGAAACCCTTGCTGGTTTCGAGCATGGCCGCGCCGCGCGTCGGGCCAAAGACGCGCGCGCCCCGCTCCTGGAGCGCGTCCACGATGCCGAGCGCGAGCGGCAGCTCCGGTCCCACGATCGTCAACGCAGGCTGCTCGGCGGTCGCCAGCCGCACCATCGCGTCCAGATCCTTCAGGTTCACGGGAACGCAGCGCGCCATCTGCGCAATGCCTCCGTTGCCCGGCGCGCACACCACCTCCGTCACGCGCTTGCTGCGCGCCAGGGCCCACGCCAGTGCATGTTCGCGCCCACCGGAACCAAGGATCAAGACCTTCATCGGAGCTTACCTTCCCCTCAACTTCACCGAAGCCAGAACTTATGGTCGGCAATGCGGGTAGGGGAAGTCAAACGGGCACAATAAGACTCCGTCGAGAACGCGTTCCCCTATACTGATCCGGGATGCGCCCGCAATCGCGAGAGCGCGAACCGCTTCCTGGCCCGCGATGGTGGAAACCCGCATCAAGCCGTATTCCGAGCAGCTCGCCGAAGAGGCCGCGCGGACAGAGCAGCGCCGCCTTTACCGGCGCAATCAGGCTCTGGGCCTGGTGATCCTGGCGGCGGCCATCTGCACCTGGTGGCTCTTCCACACCAACCCTCGATGGATCTTTCCGACCGGCTGGTGGCGCCCATGAGTCCTGCGCGGACGGCGAACAGCGGCTGCGCGGCGGAGCCGTTGAGAAGGCACGAAGTGTCAGGGCACGCCTTCACTCGCGCCGAAGACAGCCCGCAATCGGAGGCTTTAGCCCCTGAGGAATGCATTGCAAGCTACGAACCTCTCGCCATTCTGATCCTCGGCCCCACCGGTAGCGGCAAGACCGCCCTTTCGCTCGCGCTGGCCGAGCGCCTCGGCGGCGAGATCGTGAGCTGCGACTCCGTGGCCGTCTATCGCGGCATGGAGCTGGGAACAGCCAAGCCCTCGCTCGAAGAACGCACCCGCGTGCCGCATCACTTGATCGACGTGGCCGAGCCGGATGAGCCCTTCACCGCGGGCGAATATTCCCGGCTGGCGCGTGAGTCACTCCGGGAAATAAAAGCGCGTAAGCGCTTGCCCATTGTCACCGGAGGAACGGGGCTCTATCTGCGAGCGCTCACGGAGGGACTGTTTCCTGGTCCGGCGCGACAGGAGACTCTGCGGGCACGACTCCAAGTCAAAGCCCAAAAGCACGGGAGTGCCGCTTGGTTGCACCGCATTCTGACGCGCCTCGATCCGGCATCGGCCCAGCGCATTCATGCCAACGACACGCCCAAGCTGATCCGCGCCATCGAAGTCTGCCTGGCGGCCCGCTCACGGCTCTCGACTCTTCTCCAAAACCAGGAGAAAAATCCGGTCACCGGCTTCCGCCTGCTGCGCATCGGATTGAATCCGCGGCGAGACCAGCTTTATGCCCAGCTCAATGCACGCTGCGCGGCCATGTTTGCCGCAGGCCTGGTGGAGGAAACGCGCGGCCTGCTCGCGCGCTACGGCCCGGTGAAGGCGCTCGACTCACTCGGCTATCGGCAGGCGCTTGCCGTCCTGACCGGGTCTTTGAGTCTCGAGGCAGCGATAGCAGCCGCACAACAAGGCCATCGCAACTACGCCAAGCGCCAGCTAACCTGGTTCCGGCGCGAGCCCCGCGTGCACTGGATCGCCGGCTTCGGCCAGGATGCGGAGACCGTGAGCGCGGCCGCAGCATTGATTGCGGCGCCAATCGAGCCGTCACCCCTCGGCCATTTAAACTAGCTCTTTAAGGCTGCATTTGCATAAGAAGCGAACGCACCGGAACGGAGCGGACCCTTGCCAGAAGCGACTTCTGAATCGATCTATGACGTAGCCGTGATCGGTGGCGGCCCGGCGGGCTACACAGCGGCTATTCGCGGCGCGGAATACGGCCTGAAGGTGGCGCTGATTGACGCCAGCCCCAAGCTGGGGGGCACCTGCTTGCATGTGGGCTGCATTCCTACCAAGGCGCTGCTCTTTAATGCCGAACTCTGGGATCATCTTAAGCAGGCCGCCGAATACGGCATTGCCGGTATCGGCGCGCCACAGCTTGACTGGAGCGCGGTGCAAAAACGCAAAGACGGCATCATTGCCAGGCACGTCAAGGGGCTCGAGTTCCTGATGAAGAAAAATAAGGTCACCGTTATCGGAGGCTATGGGCGGCTGACTGGAGCAGCGAAGGATGGCGTGCACACACTCGACGTGACGGCTTCGAGCGACGGCGCGAAGACCCAGGTGAAGGCAAAAAATATCCTTCTCGCCTCCGGCTCGCAGGCCAAGATGTTGCCGGGGCTCAAGGCCGACGACTGCATTCTCACGAACATCGAAATTCTCGCGCTCAAAGAGGCGCCCAAGTCGCTGGTCGTCATTGGAGCAGGCGCGGTGGGCGTGGAGTTCGCCTCGATCTTCCGCAGCTTCGGCGCCGAGGTGACGATCCTGGAGTTTCTGCCGCGCATGGTTCCTCCCGAAGATGAAGAAATTTCAAAGGAACTGGCGCGCGTCTTCAAGAAACGCGGCATCGACGTAAACACTGGCGCAAAGGTCGAGACGGTCGAGAAGACTGAAACCGGCGTGCGGGTAACCTACACCGACGCGAACGGCAAGACACAGGCAAAAGAAGCTGAGAAGGTGCTGGTGGCCGTGGGCCGCGCGCCGCAAACCACCGATGTGGGCGCAGAGAAGACGCGCATCGAGCTCGACCGCGGATTCGTCAAGGTGAATGAAAACCAGGAGACGGCCGAGCCAGGTATCTATGCGATCGGCGACATCGTGGCCGGCCTGCCGCAGCTTGCGCACGTGGGCGCGATGAGCGGCATGGTGGCCATGGCGAAGATTGCCGGACGCTTCTTCCGTCCCGTGCGGCGCGATCGCATTCCCAACTGCACCTACACCGAGCCGCAGATCGGGTCTGTCGGTCTAACTGAGAGCCAGTCCAAAGAGAGAGGGCTGGAAGCCAAGGTGGGCAAGTTCCCCTTCGCCGGCAATTCGAAGGCTACCATCGTGGGCAGCCACGATGGCTTCGTAAAGATCGTTTCCGACGCGAAGTACGGCGAGATTCTCGGCGTGCACATCATCGGCCCGCAGGCGACGGAGCTGATTGCCGAAGCCGTCACGGTGATGCAGCTCGAAGGCACAGTCGAAGAGATGATGTTTACCATCCACGCGCATCCTACGCTGAGCGAGTCTCTGCTCGATGCCTATGGAGCGGTGGAGGGAATGGCGATCAACGCGTAGGAAAGCGGATTAGTGCTCGGACCCAGTGACGCGTTTCGATATAATCGCCGCAACTTCTCACGAGAGTTGCGGCGTCGCCTTGAAGAGCTTGAGATCCTCAGAAAACAGGATGAAGCGGCACAGCGGCTTCGGCCTCTCGCCGCAAGACCTGCGTACGCTGCGCTCGTTGAATACACCGGCCCGCATCCAGAAGTTCATCGATGCGTTGGCCTACGATTATTCCGATTCGGCGCGGTCGCCGCGGCGCATCCTGCGCGAGCGCCGAGGGCATTGCATGGAGGGCGCGCTGCTGGCCGCCGCCGCGCTGCGCGTCAATGGCCATCCGCCGCTGTTGATGGATCTTGAAGCCGTGCACGATGACGACCACGTCATCGCCCTCTATCGCGAGCGTGGCCTCTGGGGCGGCATTGCCAAGTCGAACTTTGCCGGGCTGCGCTTCCGCGCGCCGGTCTATCGCACACTGCGCGAGCTGGCCATGAGCTACTTCGACCACTACTACAACCTGCGCGGCGAACGCACGCTGCGTGCCTACTCGCTGCCTGTGAACCTGGCGCCGCTGGACCGCTGCCATTGGATGACTGCGGAAGAGGACGTCTGGTGCGTGCCGGAGCGGCTCATCACGGCGAAGCACTACGCGCTCTTTCCGGACAAGGTAGCCCGTGCGTTGCCAAGGCTCGACCGGCGCAGCCTTGAGGCAGGCCTGCACGGCCGGGTGAACCATTGATGGCAAGTCCGGGGCGATTCTGTGATGCGGGCCACCGCCGGTGAAACTTGGCGCGCATGAGTTCGTAGAGAATCCGAACAAGAGAGCCAAGGAGCGGCAGGTATGAAACGGCGGGATTTTTTGCTTGGAGCGGCAGCGACCGGCGCGTCGATGGCGCTGATGGGTGCGGGACGGCTCGCGGCGGCTGATGCACTGCTGCGCGGACGGCTTCTGACCCATGTTTCGGTCGTGCGCGTGAACCAGATTGAGGTCACCCCCACGCGTTCGATCGGCGAGGACGAAGCCATCGACAATCGGCCGGAGAGAATCCGGTCGCGACGCGAGGCATTTGCGCGCGGCTGTCCGGATGGGCGCATGACCTGGGCTATCAGCTGGCTGGCGCTGCACGACGATCGCAAGGAGTACCAGGAGGCGCGCAAACTGCTGGCCGGTTATCACGACCGATACGGCGATGAGATCACGTTTATTCCGGGCGGATACTTCGCGCCGATGTACGACACGCGTGAACACATCCGGCAGACGATTCATGATGCGCTGCGCATGGTGTCGAAGATGGTGGGCGGAGGCTACCGGCCCGATTGCCTGGTGGCCGGATTTATGGACGCAGAAAACATGCGGCTGCTCGCGGCGGATGAAGGGATTCACGTGTGCCAGGGCGAGATCTGGAGCCAGCATGGGATCGACAACGGCGATGGAGACGGCGGAGTCTGCTATCCGTATTACCCGAGCCGGGAACACTACCTGAAACCGGCGCAGGGACGGGCGGATCTCATTGACTGCGTGTGTCTCGACGGCTGGACCTGCGACTTTTTAACGGCGCGGCGCAATGGATTTGAGGGCAAGTTCAACAGCAGGCTAGGGGTGGGCCCGATTGAGACCGTGGGAAATCTGGGCACGGAGCGCGGCCGCGCGGAGATGATGGCGACCACGGCGATGCACTTTGACGGCGGACACGCGCGCAATGGCTTTGGCTGGGTGACGGGCATCTGGGAGACGTCCATCGGGCATGACGAGGACCTGGCATGGTGGCTCTCCGCGGTGCGCGAGCGCTGGCCAGACACGCAGGTGATGACGGAAGGCGCATTTGGGCTGGAATGGCGGAAGCACTATCCGAGCAACGCGGAACTGAACTATCGCTTTGACGCCAAGGGAACGGGCGCGCCGGGATCAGAGAAGGAGCTGGAGATCGAGTGGTTCATGAACCGTGAATTTCGGCTGGCGCTGCTCCATAACTGGCAGAATGACGGCCCGTGGATGGCGATTGATTTTACGCGTTATGATCTGCCCGCCTCCGAACCTCAGGGGCTGCAGCGCGAGTGGAGCCTGATGAATGTGCTCAACCAGAAGGGCACGCGCCCGCAGGACAGGCCCAAGCGGCTGAGCGAACTTGGCCCTGAGGATCAGAGACTGATTTTTGCCCGGTATCCGGAATTGAAGCAGAAGGCCTGATCGGGCAGAAAACACGAAGGCCCGCGGAAGGAGGCGTGCCCGCCTGTGTCGAGCGCAGAGAGCCGGAGGACAAGAGTTAGAGGTCCGTGGATTGGCTGGCGACGAGTTGCTGCGCCTGGGCGATGAATTCAGCCAGCGGCCGCGAACCCTGGTCGCCTTTGCCGCGCGTCCGCACGCTCACCGCTTCCGCCGCCTCCTCCTTGTCGCCGAAGACGAGAATGTAGGGCGTCTTCTGGTTGGCAAGATCCCGGATTTTGGCATTCATCTTTTCATTGCGCGCATCCGTTTCGACGCGGAAGCCCGCGGCTTTGAGCGCGGCTGCGACCTTTTCGGCATAGGCCAGATGGCGCTCGCTGATCGGCACCAGCCCAACCTGCACCGGCGCCAGCCACAGCGGAAACGCGCCGGCGTAGTGCTCGATGAGCACGCCGAAAAATCTCTCGACAGACCCAAACAGCGCGCGGTGCACCATCACCGGCTGATGCCGCTCGCCGTCTTCGCCCACATATTCGAGCTCGAAGCGGGCCGGCAGATTGAAGTCGAACTGCACCGTCGATAGCTGCCATAGGCGGCCGAGCACGTCGACGAGTTTCACGTCGATCTTGGGACCGTAAAACGCTGCCTCGCCGGGAAAAGTATTGAACGTGAGCCCACATTCGGTGAGCACCTTCTTCAGCGCGCCTTCGGCATGCGCCCAATCTTCCGCCGTGCCGAAGAAATCGCCGCCCTTCTGCGGATCGCGCGTGGAGAGCTCGACACGATACTCCTTGAAGCCGAATGTCTTCAGCACCGCCTCGGCAAAGTCGAGGCAGGCGATGACCTCGCCTTCAATCTGGCCGGGGGTGCAGAAGATGTGGGCGTCGTCTTGCGTGAAGCCGCGCACGCGCAAGAGGCCGTGCATGGTTCCCGAGCGCTCGTAGCGATAAACATTGCCGAACTCGGCATAGCGTTGCGGCAGATCGCGGTAGCTCTTCGGCGAGTTCTTGTAGATGAGAATGTGGCCGGGACAATTCATCGGCTTCAGCCGGTACTCGGCATCGTCCAGCTTCATCGGCGGAAACATGTCCTTGGAGTAGACGCCATCGTGGCCGGAGACCTTCCAAAGATCCCGGCGCATGACGTGCGGCGTATAGACCAACAGGTAGCCGCGGCGCACACACTCCTCGCGCATCCAGTCCTCCATGATCTTGCGGATCATGGCCCCTTTCGGATGCCAGAAGATCAGCCCCGCACCGGCCAGCTCCTGAATACTGAATAGATCGAGCTGCTTGCCCAGCACGCGATGGTCGCGCCGCGCGGCCTCCTCCAGCCGCGCAAAGTGCTCGTCGAGATCTTTCTTCGAGAAAAATGCGGTCCCATAAATGCGCTGCAGCTGCGGATTCTTCTCATCGCCCAGCCAGTAGGCGCCGGCCAGCGAGAGCACCTTGAAGGCCTTGACGCGGCCCGTCGAGGGTACATGCGGCCCGCGGCAGAAGTCCACGAAGTTGCCGTTGCGATAAAAGCTGACCTCGGAGCCGGGCTCGGTGAACTTCGTGACGAAATGCGTCTTCATGAAATCGCCGTCGCGCGCAAAGTCTTCCAGGCTCTTCTCTCGTGGAGCAAATTCGTGCACAAATCTGTCGTCGCGCGCAATCACCTCCGCCATCGTCGCTTCGATGGCCGCCAAATCCTCGGGCGTGAACGGCTTTTCGCGATAGAAGTCGTAGAAAAATCCGGAATCCGTGGCCGGACCATGGCCCAACTTGGTCTCAGGAAAGAGCTCGAGCACCGCCGTGGCCAGCACGTGCGCCGCGGAGTGACGCACCACCTTCAAGGCATCGGGATCTTTTTCGGTAACCAATTCCAGGCGGGTATCGGCGGTGAGCGGCGTGGCAAGATCGACGAGCCGCGGCGCCGTCGCATCCTGGGCTGCGTACATCGAGGCTTCCGATTCCTCTCCCACGCCGGTGCGCGGTGCAGCGTCTGTGAGCGGAGTCAGCCGCGCCACGACTGAGGCCGCCGACAGACGCGGCGAGATGGAGTTGGCGATCTCAAGAGGCGTGGTGCCCACAGGTACGCTGCGGACTGCACCGTCGGGTAGGAGTACGGAGATGGATGACGTGCTCATCGAGATCCTCAGGTCCTTCGATTGAAACGGAAACTATGGCGCTAACACCTTAGGATATAACGCTGGCGACCCGAACCCAGGCACGGCGACGCGAGACAGAGGAAGAGCTGCAACCCGCGTGCTTCATCTCTTTGGTAACCTTCCTTTTGCTTTTTGTCTGTCGCTCCAGCTTTCTCCGGGCGATTAAGTCTGTGTGGAGCAGGAATCGCGAAGATTCCGATAGTAACAACAGTTACTTCCGATTGGGGATGACGCGCTGGCACGAAAGACCGCGGCCGTTGCCATGGATGGGGAATGGGCGGCGGGATCGAGAACCGCTATTGTGATGGACATAGCTTAAACACCGGCCGGTTATATATACGAGGAACGAAATGCAAGTGCTGTGTAGAAGGACGAAGGGGAACGCTGAGTTTCATTGCTGTGTATGCGGTCAGGGTTTTGTGTTGTTCTGGGAACGGCAGTCTCACTCTGAGCGGACGGAAATGCTGCATGAGATTCAGGAGACGCTGCGACGGCAACACCGCACGGCTCCCGGAGCGGAAGCCCATCCGCAAGGAGGGTTTCTGGCGCCGCAAACGAAGGACCAGGTTGAACTTTCAGGTGCGGGAATTTTAGGAAGCGCACCGACGTGGGAACTTTAAATCGCATCGAAGTATCTGTACCCGCCAAACAGCGGGGAGGATCGGAAAATCGGGGGCGGTAGAGTTCGATTCGCGCAGAAACAGCTCTCTGCGGTCTGAGAAGGATCCTCGACGAACGGGAGACCAGTCCTTTTCGGGTCGCTCAGATCGAAATACGGGTCCAAAGGTCTAGGTGGCTAGGTAGTTGGAGCCGAGGAGTGTCTCTGAAGTTCGCATCGGAGCCTTTAGGCGCGAGCGCGAACCTTATATAAATTAGATGTATAGCTTGCGATGCCGGCCAGCGACTTCACCCTACGAGGTCATCGCTGCCGGCGTCGATTTTTTGGGATGCTTTTCTCGATGAATGGCCGCGGGCGGCACAGCGCATCTCTTCGCTGCCGCACCGGGGCGATTCTCGGCAGCGCGTTGCTTCTCTGCGCCGATCTGGAGAAGCGCAGGGCGACACCCTCTTCAACAAGAGGCGATCTTTCGTCGAGCCAGCATGCCAACCGGGGTCGCACAGGGAATGCACCTGGGCGCAACCAGAGTTAGCTCGGATGAACAGCTCAACCGGGCAGAAAGAATTCGGCGGGCGGAAAGAGTTTGGGACGCCCGGACCTAAAAGCGAGAACGGCCTGGAACCCGTGCGACAGATACACAAAAGGCCGGGAGCTACCCCAGCCTGATTGTGTTTGTGTGCTAGATTCTGCCGGAATCCGGCCGCTCGAGACTACAGGGGCTGCACGTCGGCAGCTTGCCATCCCTTGGGGCCTTTTACTACGTTGAACTGCACGGCTTGGCCTTCCTGCAGGCTCTTGAAACCACTCGAGTTGATTGCAGAGTAATGCACGAAGACATCTTCGCCGTTCTGACGCGAAATGAAGCCGAAGCCTTTCGCATCATTGAACCACTTCACGGTACCTTGTTCCATTTTGTTCGATTTTCCTGGATTGAATTGCGCTGGAGGAATCGGAGCGACCACTGGCAGAATCTTGCTTGGTTGGGCGAGTACTGCTCACGCCCGGTTCGGTTCTAACGCTGGTGGCAGTATATCATCCCTGTCAAAAAGTGGATACAATTTCTTGATCGGGTCATCCCTCTTTTGGGGTATGGGCGCGCAAACGCATGAATTCAGTGTAGATACGGTAAAGCGAGGGCATGTGATACCGTGAAAACTCGGCATGGCTCATGATCTTGTCCCCGAGCTGCTCAGGCGCGCCACAGAGGCGCTGGAGCAGCAATTCGCCTATTTACAGGGCCAGGAAGCTGCCATGGGTAGGGGGTCTGAATCTGCCGTGGGTGCGGACGCCATGGAGCGCGTGCTCGAGGCCACGGCACAGCGACTGGCCGACAACTATCCTTACTTTCATCCTCTCTATGCGGGGCAGATGCTCAAGCCGCCGCATCCGGTGGCGCGCGCCGCGTATGCGCTGGCGATGACGATCAATCCGAATAACCATGCGCGAGACGGCGGCCGGGCCAGCTCCGATATGGAAGTGGAAGCAGTCAGGGAGATCGCGTCCGTCTTCGGCTGGGCTCAAGATCGGTATCTGGGCCACCTCACTTCGAGCGGCACACTCGCCAACCTGGAGGCGCTCTGGATGGCCGGGCAGTTAGCGCCTGGCAAACGAATCGTCGGTTCGGAACAGGCGCACTATACGCATCGGCGCATCTCGGGCGTGCTGCGCCTCGATTATGCGGCCATTGCCGCAGATAACCGCGGCCGCATGGACCCGGAGGCGCTCGAATCGGAGCTGCGCAAGGGCGATGTGGGCGCGATCGTCGTCACCCTGGGCACAACGGCCATCGGCGCCGTCGATCCGCTGGATGAAATTCTAGCGCTCAGAGAGCGTTACAGCTTCCGGGTGCATGTGGACGCGGCCTATGGCGGCTACTTCGGCCTGATTGCCGATGAGCTCGGTGAGCCGGCCCGCCGCGCCTATGCAGCCGCCGGTCAGGCGGACTCGATCGTGATCGATCCGCACAAGCACGGACTGCAACCGTACGGATGTGGCTGCGTCCTCTTCCGCGACCCCGCGCTGGCGAGGTTTTACAAGCACGAGTCTCCCTATACCTACTTCACTTCGAAGAATCCGCCTCTCCACCCCAGCGAAGAAAATTCGTTCGCCGGGCGTCCCGTGCATCTGGGCGAGATCAGCCTGGAGTGCTCGCGCGCCGGCGCTGCGGCGGTCGCGCTATGGGCCACGCAGCGGCTTTTGCCGCTCGTGCCGGGCGGTGAGTTCGCGCGCGGCCTCAGCTGCGGGCGAAAGGCGGCACGGGAACTGCACCAACGGCTGCGGAACGACCCTCGTTTTGAAACCATGGCCTCCGGCGGGACGAAGCTGAATCTGGAGAGGGAGCCGGAGTTGGATATCGTCGTCTGGAAAGTGAAAGCGGAGTCGGCCGAGAGAGCCTCCGCGTTGGCCCGGGAGATCTTCGACCGATGCGCCGCGAAGCATCTCCACCTGGCTCTAGTACAATTGCCGCATTCCTGGTTCGAGAATCTTGCCGGCGCTCGCAATCAAGGCGGCTTGGTAACCTGCCTGCGATCGGTGCTGATGAAGACGGAGCACGAAGCGTGGCTGGACAGGATTTGGGATCGTTTGAGCGAGGCTACCGGCGAGACTGTAGGGGCATAACCGGGAGTGCCGAAGAGTCTGGGCCCAGGCGTGAAAGAAAACGTTCCCACCGCAGGAATGAGATGCGCGGCACCAGGTTGCTGCGGTAGAGCCACCGGGCAGCCAGGCTGATCGGGCGGCCGGAAGTTGACTGCGCGGCCGGTTCGGCCGCGCGCTCGCAAAGGTTTCCCGCATAGTTTCATTAAAGCTGAGGTTCTGATTCGAGATGCAGGATCCCGCGGTTTTCCGTTCGATGCATATGCGCCGCTTCCACGCCGAGCCGGCGATCTTTGCGGCGCCCGGCCGCGTGAATCTTATCGGCGAGCACACTGATTACGCCGAAGGGTTCGTAATGCCGGCGGCCATCAACTTTGCCACCTTGGCCGGCATCTCGCCGCGGGCCGATGGCAAGATCGTCATCTATTCGGAAAATTCCGGGGAAGAAAAGACCTTTGACGCCGCGTCGCTGCCCGTCCAGCGAAGCCGGCATTGGAGCGACTATCCGGTGGGCGTAATTCACGAGCTTGCCGGTAAAGGCAACACGATTCCCGGTTTCAGCCTGAGTCTCTGGGGCGACGTGCCGCTCGGTTCCGGGCTTTCGAGCTCTGCATCCGTGGAAGTGGCCACGGCTGTGGCGATCGAACCGCTCATCGGCGTCCACTATCCGAGGCCGGTCGTGGCACGGCTGTGCCAGCGCGCGGAGAACGAGTTTGTGGGCGCGAACTGTGGAATCATGGACCAGTTCATCTCAGCAAATGGGAAGGCGGATCACGCATTGCTCCTCGATTGCCGGGATCTGAGCTTCCAATTGGCGCCGATTCCCGACCATGTGGCGCTGGTGATTGCCAATACCATGGTGAAGCACTCCGTGGCCGGAGGCGATTACTCCACCCGACGGGCGGAAGTTGAAGACGCAGCCCGGGTGCTGGCCCGCCACCGTCCGGAGATCCGCTTCCTGCGCGATGCGACCCTTGAGGATCTGGAGCAGTGGGGGCATGAGATGGCCCCGAAATCGCGGATGCGGGCTCGGCATATCATCAGCGAAAATCTGCGCACGGTGGCCGCCGCTACCGCGCTGATGCGCGGAGACATGGCCGAACTGGGACGGCTCATGGCCGAGGCTCATCGAAGCTACAGCCAGGACTTCGAAGCCAGTTGCGTCGAAGCGGATGCGATGGTCGATCTGGCGCAGGACCTGCCTGGGTTGATTGGCGCCCGGCTCACAGGCGGCGGGTTCGGCGGCTGCACCATCAACCTGGTGGAGCAGCAGCAGGCCGACGCGTTTGCCGCGGCGCTCGGCAAGCACTATGCAGCCCAGATTGGCATTGTTCCGGAGATCCATATTTGCCACGCGTCGGACGGCGCTCACAGGTTGGAACAGGCATAAATGCCCAAGCCGCATCTAAATTGAAATCGAGGGAATGTTCCCACCCTGGCCCGGCCTCGAGTAACGTTCCGCGCCGCAGCGGTAACACCCCCGTGGTAGACAGCAAGACGGTCTTTGACCGGATCCCCTTGCTAAACTTGAGTGTGTTTCCCTCGGCGGAGGATTGCGGGGAGAAGCTTGCTGTTGTGACCGGCGCCCAGAGTTTCCGCATGGGTAATGAACGGCCGGCCATCGCATTTCCAGGATCAGAAGCACCTCGAAACAATGCGCACGATCCTCGGATTTTGTGAAAGCACGACGGAGAATCATGAGCATGCAACCAACATCGTTGAAGCCGTTTTCCTACGAGCCTTTCCCCACCTCGGGCCACGTTGCATATTTCTCGATGGAAATCGCGATTCACCCTTCCATGCCCACCTATTCGGGCGGCCTGGGCGTTCTCGCGGGAGACACTTTGCGTTCGGCGGCGGATCTGGGCGTGCCGCTTGCGGCTTTTACTCTGCTGCACCGGAAGGGCTACTTTCAGCAGCATCTGGACGCGGCCGGCGTGCAAACGGAAGAAGTGCAGCCGTGGAACCCCGCGGACTTTTGCACCGAAGAATCCGCGCGGATCACGGTGCTGATCGAAGACCGCGTGGTGACGGCGCGCGCATGGCGCTATGATCTCGAAGGCCGTTTCGGCCATGTGGTGCCGATCTACCTGCTCGATACCGACCTGGATGGCAACTCCGGGTGGGACCGCGGCCTGACCGACCATCTTTACGGCGGCGACACAAACTACCGGCTGCAGCAGGAGGTCGTGCTCGGCATGGGCGGCGTGCGGATGGCCAATGCGCTTGGCCTGAAAGTGAACGTCTACCACATGAATGAAGGCCATGCGGCCTTGCTTACCCTGGCGCTGCTTGAAGCGCAGCTCGGCGGCGGCGCGATGAACGCGGGAACCGCCGCCGACGTCGTACAGGTGCGGAAAAAGTGCGTCTTCACCACGCACACGCCCGTTGCCGCCGGACACGATCGCTTCTCTACCGAGCAGGCGATCCGCATTCTGGGAGGCGATCGTACAGCGCGCCTGCAGCAGCAGGGGTGTTTCAAGGATGGTCTCCTGAACATGACGCTGCTGGCCTTGCGCTTCTCGCGGTATGCGAATGCCGTGGCGATGCAGCATGGCAAGGTATCGCGGGAGATGTTTCCGGAGTTTGCCATCGATACCATCACCAACGGCGTGCATGCGCCCACATGGGTCTCGGAGCCGATGCAGCAGCTCCTCGACGAGCATATTCCGGCGTGGCGGCGCGACAATCTCTACTTCCGCAATGCGATCGATTTGCCGATCCCCAAGATTCTCGCCGCCCACGCGCGGGCTAAGGAAGAGTTGCTGGCCGAGGTTGGTTCGCGGACGGGACTGGTGCTCAACCCCAAGGTGCTCACGCTCGGCTTTGCTCGCCGCGTCGCCACGTACAAGCGCGCCACGCTGATGTTCACCGATCCCAAGCGGCTGGTGGAGATTGCCCAGGCGGCCGGGGGATTGCAGATTCTGTATGCCGGCAAGGCGCATCCGCAGGATGAGCCGGGCAAGGGGCTGATCCAGCGCGTGGTGGCGGAGGCGGCCCAATTGTCGAGCGACCTGCTGCGGATTATCTATCTCGAAAACTACGCGTGGGATCTGGGCGCCAAGCTCACGGCGGGCGTGGATGTGTGGGTGAATACGCCGAAGCGGCCGTATGAAGCCTCGGGCACCAGCGGCATGAAGGCCGCCATGAACGGCGTACCCAGCCTCTCGATCCTTGATGGCTGGTGGATCGAAGGCTGCATCGAAGGCGCGACAGGATGGGCGATCGAAGACGGCAGCAGCGACGAAGAAGAAGCGCAGTCGCTCTACCGGAAGCTCGAAACCGCCGTGGTTCCGCTTTACCGCGAAGCGCCGGAAAAGTGGGCTCGCCTGATGCGCAGTACGCTGGCCTTCAACGCCTCGTACTTCAACACCAATCGCATGGTGAAGCAGTACACCCGCAACTCCTATTATCCGGAGCGGCTGGTGGAGAAGGTCAAGATAGAAGAAGAAGCCTATGCGATGTAGGGCATCCGCATCGTGCGCCGATGGAAGCGCAGGCGCCTTTGGACTTATCCTCCGGAACGGGATGCAGGCCTAGCCGACTCCGAAGCAACGCGCATTCCATTTCGAATCCGTAATCATCCCAGCGGCCGTATCTCGCTCGACGTCCCGCCCGCCGCCGGGATATAGCACTTCTGGGTGTAGTCCATCACCATGCGGTCGGCGTTGAAGCGCCAGCCCAGGGTGCGGATGGTGCGCTTCATGCGCTGGATCCAGCCTCTCGGCAGCCCGTCGCGGTCGCGGCTGTAGTAGAGCGGAATCACCTCGTTGAGCAAAACGCGATAGAGGTCCTCGCCGTCGCGGCGGTCATGCACATCCATGTTGGAATGGGTGCGGCCGGTGCCGATGCCGAAGCCGTTGAGGCCGTCGTAGGCCTCGGCCCACCAGCCATCCAAGATGGAAAGATTCAATCCGCCGTTCAAAACCACTTTCTGTCCGCTGGTGCCTGAGGCCTCGAGCGGCCGCCGCGGGTTGTTGAGCCACACGTCGACGCCCTGCACCAGATGCCGGCCTACATTCACGTCGTAGTCCTCAATAAAGACGAATTTCTCAGCGAAGTCCGGGTCCCGCATCATCTGCGCAATCTGCTGCAGGACTTTTTTACCCGGCTCATCATGCGGGTGCGCTTTGCCGGCAAAGACGAACTGCACGGGACGCTTGGCGTCATTCACCATGGCGGCGAGCTGCTCAATGTCCTTGAGCAGCAGGTTGGCGCGTTTATAGGTGGCGAAGCGGCGCGCAAAGCCGATGGTGAGCGCATCCGGAGAGAGAATCTTGTCCAGACGGCGCAGATACTCAGCGGGCTCTTCGCGGCGCTCGGCCTGTTCGCGGGCGCGGCGGCGTACGAAACTCAAGAGCTGCGCCTTCAGACTCAGGTGCGTCTCCCACAGCTCCCCGTCGTCGACGGTTTCAATCGCTGCCCAGGTCTGGTCGGCCCCGCTCTGCCGATGCCAGCCCACGCCGAGATGGCGATCATAGAGCCGGCACATCTGCGGCGCCAGCCACGATGGAACGTGCACGCCGTTCGTCACGTGGCCAATGGGAACCGCATCTTCAGGATGGTGCGGATAGAGGCCTTTCCACATCGCGCGTGAAACTTCCCCATGCAGCGACGAAACGGCATTCACGCGCCGCGCCAGCTTGAGGCCCAGCACCGTCATGCAGAAAAGCTCGCCGTAGTCAGTGGGATTTTCGCGGCCAAAGCCCATCAGGGTCTCGTGCGAGATGCCGAGCTGGTCGCGCAGCGGCCCCAGGTGCTCTTCGATAAGCTCGGCGCTGAAGCGGTCATGGCCGGCGGGCACGGGCGTGTGCGTGGTGAAGATCACTTCGCGCGGAATCTGGCTGGCGGCGGAGTAGAAATCCAACCCCTCCTCTTCCATGCGCGTGCGGATCGCTTCGAAGACCGCGAAGCCGCTGTGGCCTTCGTTCAAATGCAGAACCCCCGGCGTAATGCCCATGGCCTTGAGAGCGCGAAAACCGCCTACACCGAGCAGCAGCTCCTGGCGGATGCGCGTACGGGCATCGCCGCCATAAAGGCGCGACGTGGTTTCGAGATCTTCAGGGGCGTTGCCGGGCACGTTCGAGTCGAGCAGCAGCAGATCGCAGCGGCCCACCTTCACGCGCCAGACCTTCGCTTTGATCGACGAGCCGCGCGTGGCAATCTGAACGACCACCGGCTCGCCATTCGCGCCGATGGCCGGCTGCATGGGTAGCCGGTTCACGTCCGTCTCGAGATACTCCTCATGCTGCCAGCCGCCCTTGTCCAACCGCTGCAGAAAATAGCCCTGGCCGTAGAAGAGTCCGATGCCGATCAGTGGAATGTCCAGATCCGACGCGCTCTTGATGTGATCGCCGGCCAGGACGCCGAGGCCGCCGGAGTAGATCGGCAGTGATTCGTGCAATCCGAACTCCGCGGAGAAATAAGCCACCGGGCGCGGACGCAGCACGCCGGCGTGGTTCGCGCCCCAGGTCCGGTCCGCGTGAAGATACTCCTGCTGGCGGCGGTAGACATAATTGATGCGGCTGTGCAGCACCAGTTCACTCGCCCGGCGATCGATCTCGCCCAGCGGCATCTCGCTGAGCAGCGAGATCGGATTCTGGTTCAGCTGGCGCCAGCGTACCGGATTCAGATCGCGAAAGAGGCTGACGCAATCATGGTCCCAACACCACCACACATTGCGCGCCAGCTCCCACAATTTTTCCTGCGCCGGGCCAATAAAGCGGTCGAGTGTGCGGGCCTCGCTCACCACCGGGGCCACCTGGCCGGCTGCCTCCGTCAGCATGCGGATTTCGGCTTCGCGAAAGGTGCGCGGCTCTTTGGTCTGCACCACGAGCACACCCTGCAGAATGCCGCGGTCGATCAGCGGTACGCCCAGAAACGAGCGGTATTCTTCCTCACCCGAGTCTTTGAAATATTTGTAGCGGGGATGATTGCGCGCGTCGGCAAGCGAAACCGGAAGCAACTGCTCGGCGACCAGACCGGAAAGCCCTTCATGAAGAGGCATGCGCAGGCTGCCGATGCAACGGGGATGCAGCCCAAGTGTTGCAGCCAGAACCAGATTCGATCGGTCCGGCTCCAGCAGATAGGCTGAGCACACGTCTGTGCGGAAGCGCGCGGCGATCAGCGCCACCACGTTCATCAGCGTCTCGGCCGGCTTGCTCTCCTCTTCCGTGAGGCTGGTGATGTCTTCCAGGGTCAAGACAGGATTGGCATCCGCGGAAGCTTGGCTTGGATTCATAGAAACCTCGCCTTTCGTATGAGATAGAGATAAGGACACCCGTGCGAAACTCAGGTAGAAAGCTGATGCGAATGGAACGGGTAAGGCCGCTTTTCAGAAACGGCTAAATGATCGCTGCAGGAAAATCCCAGCGTCCATTGATCGGGATAGCTTTCACAATAGCATACGTTCGATGAGGGGGCACGAGGCATTTGCCGAAACCGCGGAGCCGCGTCTCATGACGAAAACGAGCAAAGATCCCCGTTCGCGCCGGATACCGACCCTTAGTCGCCGTGCGCCTCTTCGAGCTCGACGCCGACCCGGCGCAGCTTCATCAGTTTCCATTGCAGGCGATCGAAGAAGAGGTAGACCACCGGCGTGGTGAAGAGCGTAAGCGCCTGCGAGACCAGCAGGCCACCGACGATGGTGATGCCGAGGGGCTTGCGGAGCTCAGAGCCCACGCCCATGCCGATCGCCAGCGGAAGTCCACCAAACAACGCAGCCATCGTCGTCATCATGATAGGCCGGAAACGCAACAGCGACGCCTGATAGATGGCCTCAACCGGCGGCAAGCCCATATCGCGCTCGGCCTGCAGCGCAAAGTCGATCATTAAAATTGCATTCTTCTTCACGATGCCGATCAGCAGGATGATGCCGATGAGCGCAATAATGCTCAGATCAGTGCCCGTAAGCAATAGTGCCAGGATCGCTCCTGCGCCGGCCGGCGGTAACGTGGAGAGAATTGTGAGCGGGTGGATCAGGCTCTCATACAGAATACCGAGCACGATATAGACCGCAACAATTGCCGAGAGAATCAGCCACTTCTCGTTGCGCAGCGACTCCTGATAGGCCTGCGCCGTGCCTTGAAACGTGGCGTGGATGCTCGACGGCATGCCGAGTTGCCGCTGCGTGTTCTCAAGCGCGGTCACTGCATCGCCCAGCGCGACGTTCGGCGCAAGATTAAACGTCAGCGTCACCGCCGGATACTGCCCCTGATGATTTACCTGCAGCGATGTGCGCTGATTGTCAAAGTGTGCAATCGTGGAGAGCGGGACCATGGCGCCAGTCGATGATTTGACGAAGATTCCATTCAGCGAATCGGGGCTGCGCTGAAACGCCGGATCGACTTCCATTACGACGTAGTACTGATTGAGCGTCGTGTACATCGTGGACACTTCGCGCTGGCCGAAGGCGTCATAGAGCACCTGATCGACATCCTGCGTGCTGATGCCGAGCCGCGAAGCGGTATCGCGATCTATGAGTAGATTTGCGGCCAGTCCTTGGTCCTGCTGATCGGTGGAAACATCGCGAAGCTCCGGCATCTGCATGGCGCGGCCCAGCAGTCGCGGCGCCCACTCATTCAGCTCCTTCAGATTTTCATCCGACAGCGTGTACTGGTACTGCGCCGAGCTGCCGCGGGCGCCAATCTGGATATCCTGCTGCGCCTGCAGAAACAGCGTGGCGCCTGCCACGCTGGTCAGCTTGCTGCGCAAGCGGTTCACCACATCGTCAGAGGAGACGCGACCAGGCCGCTCACGCAGTGGTTTGAGCGCGAGCCACATGCGGCCTACGTTGTTGCTGCCGCCACCGGGACCTCCGCCGCCGGCAAATCCATTCACCGACTTCACCGCCGGATCGTCGAGCGCGATCTGTGCAAGCAGTTTCTGCTTAGCCATCATCGCGTCAAAGCTGATGTCTTGTGAACCGATCGTCTGACCACTGATGCGGCCCGTGTCCTGCTGCGGAAAGAAGCCCTTGGGCACGATCAGGAACAGATACACATTGAGCGCGGCGACGCTCACAGTGACTCCCAGCATGAGCGCCTGGTGACGCAGAACCCAGCGCACAGCTGCTGCATATTCTCCATGCAGCCACTCGAAGGCTTTCTCGCTGGCTCGGTAGAACGCACCGTGGCTGCTCTCATTGCGCGGCTTCAGGAATCGCGCGCAGAGCATAGGCGTAGTGGTGAGCGAAACTAGCAGCGAAACGACAATCGTGACCGAGAGCGTGACAGCGAACTCGCGAAAGAGCGATCCGACGATGCCGCCCATGAGCAGAATGGGCGTGAACACCGCGATGAGCGAAGTGCTCATGGATAGCACAGTGAAGCCAATCTCCCTGGAACCTTTCATCGCCGCATCAAAGGGCTTCATGCCCATTTCGAGGTAGCGCGTGATGTTCTCGATCACCACAATTGCGTCATCCACTACGAATCCCGTAGAGATGGTAAGCGCCATCAGCGAAAGATTGTCGATGCTATAGCCGAGCAGCGACATGACGCCAAATGTGCCCACCAGCGAAAGCGGTACCGCGATGGAAGGAATAATCGTGGCCCACACTTCGCGCAGAAACAGAAAGACCACCAGCACCACCAGCAGGACACTGATAAGAAGAGTGATCTCTACATCGTGCACGCTGGCGCGAATGGTGACTGTGCGGTCGCTGACCACGTTGATCTTGATGGTGGGTGGAATCGACGCCTGCAGATGCGGCATCTCTGCCATGAGCCGGTCCACTGTGGACATTACGTTGGCGCCCGGGCTCTTGAAGATGAACAGCATGATCGCGCCACTGATCTGACTTGGCGGTCCCTCAGCTGAATTCACGCCGGCCACGCCACCGGTGAGGATATTCGACACGCTGTCGGTTACTTCGCCCAGATCTGCCAGCCGCACCGGGGCGCCCGTGGTGCGGTTATAGCCGACGATGATCGGCGCGTAATCGCTGGCCTTGAAGATCTGATCGTTGTCCATGATGGTCCAGCGATGCTGGGCATCCTGGAAGGCGCCCTTGGGCCGATTGGCGTTTGCGTTGGCAAGCGCTGTGCGCACAGCTTCAAGGCCCACTCCGTTGTTGGCGAGCTGCATGGGATTCAGCTCCACGCGCACCGCGGGGCTGGCGCTGCCGCCGACGAATACCTGCCCCACGCCCTGCACCTGCGACATCTTTTGCGCCAGGATGGAGTCGGCCATATCGTAGATCACCGGCTTCGGCACTACGTCGGAGGTCAGTGTCATGATCAGGATCGGCGAGTCCGCCGGATTGGCCTTGCGGTAGTTGGGGTTCTCCGGCAAATAGGCGGGTAACTGGCTGCGCGCGGCATTGATGGCCGCCTGCACGTCGCGCGCTGCTGCGTCGATGTTTCGGTTGATGTCGAACTGCAGATTCACCGATGCCGTGCCTAGCGCGCTCGATGACGTCATCTGGTTCACGCCGGCGATGCGCCCAAACTGGCGTTCAAGCGGCGTAGCCACGGCCGAGGCCATAGTCTCCGGGCTGCCGCCGGGCAGGCCTGCGCTCACGCTGATGACAGGAAAGTCGACATCCGGCAGCGAAGCGACGGGCAAGACCGAGTATGCGATGGAGCCGGCCAACAGCAGCGCCAGGCTGAGCAGCGACGTAGCTACCGGGCGCTTGATGAAGGGTGCCGAAAGATGCATGGGTCTTTCCTCGGTGCGTTTGCCTCAGTGCGTGCGTTTGACCTTGGACAGTGCTTATAGCCTCAGTCGGCGCTTATCGGCTCGGGTTCATGGCTGCGCTCGATCTCGTGCGGCTTTACGCGATTGGCGAGCTTGTCAAAGTAGAGATAGACCACCGGCGTCGTGAACAGCGTGAGCATTTGCGAAAAAATCAGCCCGCCCACGATCGTGATGCCGAGGGGCTTGCGCAGCTCCGCGCCCACGCCGCCGCCCAGCGCCAGCGGCAGGCCGCCCAGCAACGCGGCCATCGTGGTCATCAGGATGGGCCGGAAGCGCAGCAGGCATGCCTGGAAGATGGCCTCTTCAGCGGATTTGCCCTCCTCGCGTTCGGCCTGCAACGCAAAGTCGATCATCATGATGGCATTCTTCTGCACAATGCCGATCAGCAGGATGATGCCGATCAGCGCGATCACGCTGAAGTCCTCATGCGTGATCATCAGGGCCAGCAGCGCTCCCACGCCCGCCGAGGGCAGCGTGGAGATGATGGTGATGGGATGAATGTAGCTCTCATAAAGAACGCCGAGCACGATATAGACCGTGATCAGCGCAGCCAGAATCAGCAGCGGCTCGTTCGCCAGCGAGCTCTGGAAGGCGGCGGCCGTGCCTTCGAAGCTGGCGCTGATGGAGGCGGGCAGCTGGATGCGCTGCTCCACGCGATTCACCGCCTGCACGGCGTCGCCCAGCGCCTTCCCCGGCGCAAGGTTGAAGCTGACCACGGTCGAAGGAAATTGTCCCTGGTGGCCGATGGCCAACTGCGTGTGCGACTGTTCCCAGTGCGCCAGCATGCCGAGCGGCACCTGCGTGCCGTTGCCGGATTTCACATAGAGATGCTGGAGGGTTGCCGGGTCGGTCTGAAAGCGTTGACCGACCTCAATCACCACATGGTATTGATTGAGCTGCGTGAAGATGGTGGAGACTTGCCGCTGCCCAAAGGCGTCATAGAGCGTGTTGTCGATATCCGCCATCGCGATGCCCAGCCGAGCCGCGGTGTCGCGGTCGATGACCAGCTGCGCGCTCAGTCCCTGGTCTTGCAGATCGCTGGCCACATCGGTCACCACCGGCTCCTTGCTCAGCTCATCCACCATCTTCCTGGTGTAGAGGGCGAGCTCGGTCGGGTTGGGATCTTCGAGCGAGTACTGGAACTCCGTCCGGCTGACCCGGTCTTCCACCGTCAGATCCTGGAGTGGCTGCAGAAAAAGCTGAATCCCCTCGATTGCGGCGACTTTGGGCTGCAGGCGATGAATCACCTCTGATGCCGAGACCCCGCGCTCCTCAAGCGGCTTGAGCGTAATCTGGATGCGGCCGGAGTTGAGCGTCGTATTGGTGCCGTCCACGCCGATGAACGAGGAGACATTGTCGACTGCCGGATCCTGAAGCACCACATCGACAAGTTGTTGTTGCCGCTCCGCCATGCTGGTGAAGCTCACCGTCTGCGGCGCTTCGCTGATGCCCAGAATCACGCCCGTATCCTGCACCGGGAAAAATCCCTTGGGCACTTCGACGAACAGCGCCACCGTCGCCACAAAGGTTGAGATCGTCACCAGCAGCGTAGCGAGCCGGTGGCGCAGGATCACTCGGAGCATGCGGCCATAGGCGGCAATGATCGCGTTGAACACATCTTCCGACCAATGATAGAAGCGCGTCTCCTTCGCGTGTGCCTTGTCCCTCAGGATGCGCGAGCACATCATCGGCGTAAGCGTGAGTGAGACAAGCGCGGAGACCAGAATGGTGATGGCGAGCGTAATCGCGAACTCCCGGAAGAGCCGGCCAACCACGTCGCTCATGAACAGGAGCGGAATGAGCACGGCGATCAGCGAGACCGTAAGCGACATGATGGTGAAACCGATCTGCTCGCTGCCCTTGAGCGCCGCCCGCATCGGGCTCATGCCCTCCTCGAGATACCGCGAAATGTTCTCGATCATCACGATGGCGTCATCGACGACGAAACCCGTCGAGATGGTAAGCGCCATGAGCGTAAGGTTATTGAGCGAGTAGCCCAGCAGGTACATCACGCCAAAGGTGCCCACGATCGAGAGCGGCACGGCGACCGAGGGAATGATGGTGGCCGCCAGGTTGCGCAGGAAAAGAAAGATCACCATCACCACCAGCGCGATGGTGAGCATGAGCTCGTATTCAACGTCCTTCACCGACGCCCGGATGGTGGTCGTCCGGTCAGTCAGCACATGGACCTGGATGGTGGCCGGCAGCGCCTGCTGCAACTGCGGCAGCAGCTTGTGGATGCGATCGACCACGGCGATGATGTTGGCGCCCGGCTGGCGCTGGATGTTGACGATGACCGCCGGCTGGCGTCCCATCCAAGCCGCCTGCTGGTTGTTTTCCGCGGCGTCGACGATCGTCGCCACATCGGAAGCGCGGACCGGCGCGCCATTGCGATACGCAACGATCACCGGCTTATAGTCCTGGCTTGAGAGCAGCTGGTCGTTGGCGCCGATGGTGAAGGACTGGCGCGATCCGTTCAGCGTGCCCTTCGCCTGGTCGACATTGGCCGCGGCCACGGCGCTTCGCAGATCCTCGAGGCTCAGATTGTACGCGGCAAGCTGCGCGGGGTTTGCCTGGATGCGCACCGCGGGCTTCTGGCCTCCGGCGATCGCGACCAAACCCACACCCGTGACCTGCGAGATCTTCTGCGCCATATTCGTGTCGGCCGCGTCTTCGACCTTGTCCAAGGGCAGCGATGTCGACGTAAGCGCGAGCGTCATGATCGGCGCATCGGCCGGATTCACTTTGCTGTAGATCGGCGGGTTCGGCAGATCGGCAGGAAGAAAGCTGTTGGCCGCATTGATGGCTGCCTGCACCTCCTGCTCAGCCACGTCGATGTTCTCGTCCAGATTGAATTCGAGCGTGATCACCGAGCCGCCGCCGGAGCTGACCGAGGTCATCTGCTTTAAGCCGGGCATCTGGCCGAACTGGCGCTCCAGGGGCGCAGTGACCGACGAAGCCATCACCTCCGGGCCGCCGCCGGGATAAAAGGTGAGCACCTGGATGATCGGGTAATCCACCTCCGGCAGCGCCGAGACCGGCAGTTGCTGGTAGCCCAGTCCGCCGGCGAGCAAAATCGCCGCCATCAGCAGCGAAGTTGCCACCGGGCGCAGAATGAATGGCCGCGACGGGCTCAAGCTCACGGCATCTGCCCCTGAGTGCTCGCGCCGTTCTTGGTTCCCGCCGGCGACGGAGCGGCCGCACCGCTGCCCCGCATGGAGCTGGCTGGGCCGGCATTGTGCTGGGGCGCCTCACTGGCAAGCACCAGCGCTCCAGGATGCAGCCGTTCTGCGCCGTCCACCACGATTCTCTGGCCCGGCGAAACGCCGCCGTCGAGGATCGTGGTCTGCCCCTGGGCCAGCGCCACCTGCACCGGCTGCATCTTCACCGTTGCCTGGCCGCGGTCGTCGGCGTTCGCAACCCACACGTAGGCGCCGTCCACGCCGCTCTGTAGCGCCGCCGAGGGAATCACCAGCGCCTTCGGCCGGCTTTCCATCACCAGGTGAATGTTCACGAACTGGTCGGGGAAGAGCAGGTTATCCGTATTGGCAAAGACAGCCTTCAGGCGGTCGGTTCCCGTGGTGGTGTCGATCTGGTTGTCGGCGGTGAGCAACCGGCCAGAGGCGAGCTTCTGCACGTCGCCCTTGTCGTAGGCATCCACGGGAAGCTGCCTGTTCGCAGCCACCTTCCTGAGCACCTGCGGCAGCTCGTTTTCGGGCAGTGTGAAATAGACCGAAATGGGTTGAAACTGGTTGATAATTACCAGATTCGTAGTGTTGGCGGTGATGATGTTGCCAGGATCGACCAGCCGCAGACCGATGCGCCCGGTGATGGGCGAGCGGATCGTGCACCAGCTCAATTGCAGCTCAGCCGTCTCGATCGCCGCCTTGTCGGCCTGGATGGCGCCCTGGTACTGGCCCATGCTCGCCTCATCCGCATCGAGGGTCTCCTTCGAGACCACGCCCGCGTCAAAGAGGGCCTTGTAGCGGGCGTACTCGGCTTGGGCATTCTTGAGCAGGGCTTCGTCGTGGGCGAGCGTGCCTTTGGCCTGGTCGAGCGCCGCCTGGTAGGGCATCGGGTCGATCAGCATGATCGTGTCGCCCGCATGCACAAGCTGGCCTTCGGTGAACTTCACCGGCATCAGCTCGCCGCTCACCCGCGCCTTCACGGTGACGCTGAAATACGGCGTCACCGTCCCCAGCGCCGTGAGATAGATGGGCATTGGCCTCTGCTCAACAGCGGCCACCTCCACCGGAACCGGCCGGCTGAGGAGCGCAGCCGCCTGGCTGCTGGCCTGGTTCTTGGCGGCTAGCTGGTTCCGATAGATGCGCCACACCACCAGGCCGAGGGCGCAGACAAGTGCCAGGTAAACAACAGCGCGGATCCAGGAACCCTTGCGGGCAGGCGGTTCGGCATAGCCGCCGAGGCCGGATTGGTGAGAGTGCGGTGTGACTTCGGTGGACATGATGTTTGTTGCCGTCGCTTTCTTGATAGACAACGCCGCGCGAAGAGCTTTCGCCGCGGCAGGGGGTCTTTACGCGATCTCGCCCGCGCAGCCCGCACAGATTCTCCCGTTCGAAACGATATTGTTCATACTACCTACCGCTGCCTGAAACGGGCTGGCGAGCGGGCTTTCTGAAGAGAATGACCTACACATCAGTACGTCCTCGAGGGAGGAAAAGACGCGACTATTCTATGCCAACCAGGCATTTCTGTTGCAATCGCCGATTGCGCGTGGGCGCGCCTCTTGGCTGCAGGGCAGACCTGCGATGGATTAATCGATTTATGAGCCAAAGCCTACGTTCCGCAGTGTGGTAAACTCAGGTGCTTCAAAGGGGTGCGCATGAAAACCTGGCTCCGAATTGCAACCGCTCTCGCATTTTTGGCGTTGCTGCCGGGCGCGCGAGCCACCACTGGCGGCATCAATGGAAACTGGAAAGGCGCCTTCGAGTTCCAGGGCAAGACGGTAGCCCTTACCTTTCACCTGACGGCGGCGAAGAACGCCGTGACGGGCACCGTGGAGGGACTCCCGAGCGCCCCCGTCGCGATTCAGGAAGGCAAGCTGGATGGGAACGCGGTGAGCTTCTGGCTGAACACCGAATACGAGGGCCAGACCTACAAGCTGGTTTGCAAAGGCGCGGTCTCCGATGCCGGCGATGCGATGGCCGTAACACTGGCCACGGAGGACGGAAGCTGGAGCACGCAACTCACCGCCAGGAAGGACACGGATGCAAGCGCGGCAACTGCGAGCGCAGCCACACCGGGCCCGGATGTAAGCGGCGACTGGAAGGGCGCCTTCGATTTCAACGGAGGCAGCGTGCCGCTCACGCTCCACCTGAAGGGCGCGGACGGCGTGGTGACGGGAACCGTGGAGGGACTCAAGACCTCGCCGGCCGAGATCCATGATGGCAAGATCGCTGGAGACACCGTCACCTTCTGGCTGAACACCGAATACGAGGGCCAGACCTACAAGCTGACGTGCACGGGCAAGATGACCTCGGGCCAAATTGCGTTCTCTTTGGGAACAGAGGATGGAAGTTGGAGCACGCAGTTCACGGCCACAAAGGCCCTGTAGCAGCTCAACCCGGCTTTGGCAGTTCCTGAGGAGCGAGAGTCCTGTGCATCGGTGTGTCCGAGTCTTCTTCCTAATCCCGGGTCTGTTCGCAGGTATACTCGCGGCCATCGATAGTCCCGCTCGCGCGCAGGCTCCCGCGCCGGCCCAGACGACGCCGGTTTTCTCACCGCCCGCACATCATCAGAACGCGCCGCCGAGCGCGATCCAGCGCATGCCGGGCGATGGCAACGGGGCCTATCGGAGCCACCGGTACCGCGACTTGTTCGCCGAGCAAGGACACACTCCGGCGGAGAGCCGCCAAAAAATCGAGAAGGCCTTCCAGCAGCTCTTTCACGGCGACGGGCAGGAAGAGCGCATCTATTTTGAGACCGGCGCGAACAAGAATGGGCCGCTCGCCTACGTGACCGACTGGGCGAACAATGATGCTCGAACCGAGGGGATGAGCTACGGCATGATGATTGCCGTGGAGTTGAATAAAAAGCGCGAGTTCGATGCGCTGTGGAATTGGGCCAACACGTACATGCTTATCACCGATCCGAAGAACCCCTCGGTTGGCTACTTTGCGTGGTCGATGAATACCGACGGCACACCCCGCTCGACCGGGCCCGCGCCGGACGGCGAAGAGTACTTCACGATGGCGCTTTACTTTGCCGCGCACCGGTGGGGCAACGGGAAGGGAATCTACGACTACCAGGCAGAGGCGGACAAGATTCTGCGCGGCATGCGGCATCATCCGGTGCTCACCGGGACGAGCCCGTTCCGGATTCATCCGAACGATCCGCCGTTCGTCCTTCCCGACCACCCCTGGCCGAGCCCGCACAACCGCCAGCTTGCGGAACAGGCAGCGGCGAGCGGCACGCCGCTGCCCGTATTTCGTTTTAATCGTGGACCCCACCAGGAGACCATCGGCCCGATGGTGGATGAAACCTACACGATGATCAAGTTTGTCCCGAGTTTTCCCGGCGGCGTCACCGATGCGTCCTATCATCTGCCCGCTTTCTACGAGCTTTGGGCGCGGTGGGGGCCCGTGGAAGACAGGGCGTTCTGGAGCAAGGCTGCGGATGTGAGCCGAGATCTTTTCTACCGCGGCACGGGGCCTGCGACGGGTCTGACGCCGGACCGCAGCAACTTCGATGGGTCGCCGGTGCTGGGACGCGATGGGACGCCTACGCCGTTCAGTTACGATTCATGGCGCAGCGTGAGCAACTGGAGCGTGGATTTTTCCTGGTGGCGCAAGGACCCGCGGGAGGCAGAGCTGAGCGGCCGGATCCAGAAATTTCTATCCGGTCAGGGGATCAGCACATTCGTGGACCAGTACACGCTCGATGGCAAGCCCCTCTCGACCCGGCACTCCGCCGGGATGGTGGCTACGACGGCTGTGGGCAGCCTGGCCGCGCCCGACGGGCCCGCCGCGAAGGCGTTTGTAGATGCGTTGTGGACGATGCCTGTTCCCTCAGGCGAGCAGCGCTATTACGACGGAATGCTCTACCTGATGAGCCTGATGCACTGCAGCGGGAACTTCCGGATTATTGACGAAAAGGGCGCGCGATAGATGGACAGACCCGCCGAAGCCGAAGACCGGGCTTCGGCGAGTCTGCCATCGCGCTAGTTGTGCTGGATCTCGACGATTGAGATCTGGTCTGTCACGGTGAGGCTCGACGAGGTTCCATTCATCGTCTGCGCGGAACGTGTGACGTTGCCGGTGGTGTCGAACTGATAGTCGGTTGCGGTGTGGTACGCGCTCGTCAGGCCGAGGCTGATCTTTTCCGGAGTGACGGAGACGGGTATGCAATGAACCGGATCCCAGCTGCTTTCTTCCAGCCACAAAACCAGCCAGAAGGAGCCGTCGCTCTTCTCGAGAAGAAGCTGATTTAGATTGGAATCGCCGCCAGAGATCGTATACGGCAGCGATTGAGCCGTAAAGCCGGCGCCGTTGTCTGACAGGGTCGCGATCAGGTTCTGCACGGCGGTGAAGGCCGGCTTGGGGCTGAGATCGGACCGCAGAAGGCCGTATCCCGGTGAGGAGACTTCATCGATCAGCTCATAGAGGAAGGTCTGCCGGAATCCCTGATTGAAGGCCAGCAGCAATGTCCGGGGGATGTAGGAAGCCTCTACACTTTCAGGCAGTGTGTACGGCGTGGTGGTCGCGGGATAGGCCATGTAGCCGGTCTCGGTGACCTCCGAAGCGAGCCCCGGGCCGTCGCCCGCCGCTTGGTCGAGCCAGTAGGAGAAACTGCCATAGCTGTTGCCGGCGGAATCAAAGTCGCCCCAGCCGCTGCTTCCGGGATTGCGGCCGCCAAAGTAGACATGCAGGTTGTTGACCGTCATGTCGGAGCTGAGATTGCCCACCTGCTGATAGGAGTTCTGGAGAGCGAAGGAGGGTCCCACCATGGGAACCTTCAACTCCTTTGCCGCCGTATAGAGCGTAGGCATAAAAGAGGCGAGGTTGGAACCCCAAGAAGTGCCGCAACCGCCGTTCACGTCGCACTCGTTCGGCCCCTCGAGCGCTTCCATATCGCCCACTTCGCCGGCAAACTGCTCGAGCGCCGCGGGGGTGGTCGTCAGGTCGTAGGGAACCACATAGTCCGTCGTGATTCCCGCGGCGGCCAGTTGCTGATGCGCCTGAACGATCGGAGAGGATGAGGGCCAGGGATAGTAACCGTCCCGGATGTGGTGGACGCCCAGCGTCTGGAGCGAGCTAAGGATCTGCGGGAAATCCGTGTAGTAAGCCGTATCGGTATAGCTCAGATGCGTAACCACCCCGATCTGCCCGACGAAGGCCGCAGCCGACGAGGCCTTTTTCGCGGGCAGAATCGGCTCCCGGTCGAGAGGGTGGAGTTGAGAAATTCTCACCAGGTTGCCGGGACCGTCGACAGAGCGGGCAGGCAGGGTGTGCGAAGACCCCGGCCCGGTCGCGGAAGGTGCATCCGACGAATCAGAGGAAGAATTTGATCCATTCGCCGGACGCCCGAGAGCCGGCCTGGCCGAACAGCCGATCTGGCCGATTGCCGCACAGGCCAACGCCAGGATTAGGAAAGGTGAGAGATGCGAGCTGCGGGCCTTTGACTCAGTGGAGGAGCCACGGACCGGATTGAGCCCGGAGGAGGAAGGCTGAGGAATTGTCGAAGCCGGGGAAAATTGCATCATGACACACTTCTTCCGAGGCGCAGAATTGCTCGGCGAGACGTCGAAGTCTCCAGGCAAGCGGGGGATTCTGCGGCCGCTGAAATTTCCCTATGAACGTTCTGAAGGATTGAACTGATAGTACCCGAGTACCTTTTGGTTACCAATGCGCACTCTAGGTGATTACCAATGTGTCGACATGGTGATTACCTACCCGATCGGGTCATGCAGGGGAACTTGAGCGAAGGAGGGGACACAAACAGTGCGGGCTACTCCGGTCCGCCTTGAGCAAGGTGGAACCCGAAGTAGCCCGATCTTGAGGGAAGGTATGAGGAGGAGCTGCGGCTATTTTGCCACGATCTTAATGACGGAGATCTGGTCGGTCACCGTCAGCCCGGCCCAGCTGCCGTTCATAGGCTGGTTGAAGGCGACGTAGTTGCCGCTGGAATTGAACTGGTAGTCCGTAGTGGTGGTGTGGCCGCTACCCAACTCGATCCCGATATTCTCCGGCGCGACGGCGATGCTCTTGTTGTTGACCGGATTGTAATCTGGCTGCTCCAGCCAGAGGATCAGGTAGAACGAGCCGTCGCTCTTCTGGAACAGCATGTGCTGCAGGTTGGGACCGCCCCCGGCGATCGCGAAGTTGAGGGTGCTGGGGCTGAAGCTTCCGCCCGGGTCGGACAGGAGGGCGAGAAGATTCGAGATCGCCGTGAATGGAGGCTTCGGATTCAGGTTGCTGTCGAGGAGCCCGTAGCCCGCCGGAGAAGAAGGATCGTCGAGCAACTGGTAGAAGAAGGTTTCCTGGTATCCGTACTTGAAAGCCAGCAGCAACGTACGCAGATCGTACGAGGATGCCACGCTTTCAGGAACCGAGTAGGGCGTCGAGGTGGAGGGGAAGGAAAGATATCCCGTCTCCGTAATGACGGGCGCAAGGCCGGGAGCGTCGCTATTGGATTGATCAATCCAATAGGCGAGACTGCCGAAGCTGTTGCCTTGAGCATCGTCGGCTCCCCATCCCGGGCTGCCCGGATTGCGTCCGCCAAAGTAAAGGTGCAGGCTGTTGAGGTTCATCCGCGAAGCGATGTTGCCCGATTGCGAATAGGAAGCCGGCAGAACGTACGAGGGTCCCATGAGCGGCACATGCACGCTTTTTGCCCCGGTCAGGAGCGTTGGGAGAAAAGAAATCACGTTGGCGATGCCACGGTTGCCGCCCCCGCCGCAGTCGCCCAGATTGTCGCACTCGTTCGGAGCTTCGATAGCCTCCATGTCCCATACCTGGTCGGCGAACTGCTGAATCTGCTGCGGAGTAATGCCGGTTTGGTAGGGAATCACGTAGTCCGTGGTGATGCCGGCTTGAGCGAGCTGCTGATGTTCCGCGGTGACTTGGGGAGTCGAAGAAAGCGTGTAGTATCCGTCGCGGATGTGCTTGACGCCAAGCTTCTTCAACGCGCTGAAGACCTTCGGCCACGCTGTGTAATAAGGGGTATTGGTGTACGTAAGATGGGTATTCACCCCTGAGGTATTCACGAATGCCTGGGCTTCGGCTGCTCTCTCGGTCGAGAGAGATTGAGCGGGGCTGACCTGTTGCGTGGCCAACGCGGTGCTGGCTGCCAGCGCTGCGAGTGCAAGAGTCTGGAAACAAGAACGAGTGCGGGGGAAAAAAGAAGAAGTTAAAGCAGCGTGGTCTTGACGTGGCCATAGCCCTGCTGGCTTAGCCGCCTGCATATTTGCTTTTCTCACAGCATTTTCCTATGGCGAGCAGAGACACGCAAGAGATCGGGATCTCAGGCGAGGGGGGTCCTGCACACCGGTGGAATTACCCTATAACGTGCTCGGGAGATGGGATAACCATATCGAGCCTGAACCGGGCTGGCAATAGGAGATTTGTCTAGTTTGCGTTCTGGTTTTCAGAGAAAGAAATGGCAGATCTCTCTAGAGAGCCGCGGCCGCAGGAAGAATCTCGTCCACGTCGACCCAGGCCGTGGGGTAGTTGCCCGTGTAACAGGCGACGCAGAAGCCATTGCTCCCACCGCCATCGCAGGACTGGAGCAGGCCTTCCAGAGAGAGATAGGCGAGTGAATCAGCCTCAATATAACGGCGAACCTCTTCGATCGAGTTGTTGGCAGCGATCAGGTCGCGCTTGCTGGGCGTATCGACGCCATAGAAGCAGGGAGAGATCGTAGGCGGACAACTGATGCGCAGATGGACTTCAGTGGCGCCCGCGCCGCGCACCATGCGGACAATTTTGCGGCTGGTGGTTCCGCGGATGATGGAATCGTCAATGAGCACAACGCGCTTGCCGGCCAGCAGATTGTGAACCGGGTTGAGCTTGAGGCGCACGCCGAAGTCGCGCACCCGCTGCTCGGGCTCGATGAAGGTGCGGCCTACATAGTGATTGCGGATCAGGCCCATGCGAAACGGGATACCGGCCTCTTCCGCATAGCCGAGCGCGGCGGTCACCCCGGAATCGGGCACGGGAACAATCACGTCGGCGGGCACGCCGGACTCGCGCGCGAGCTGGCGGCCCATCTGATCGCGCGATTCCTGCACCCAGCGGCCATAGATGCGCGAATCAGGCCGCGCAAAGTAAACGTGCTCGAAGATGCAGCTCGATCGCGGGAAGCCAGAGGCGTACTGGCGGCTGGTCAGGCCGTCCTCGGTGACCATGACGAGCTCGCCGGGAAGCACATCGCGCACGAACTCGGCGCGAAGCAGGTCAAAGGCGCAGGATTCGGAGGCAAAAAGAATGGTATCCGGCGCGCCGGGATTCTGGATGCGGCCGATCGAAAGCGGGCGGAAGCCGCGGGGATCGCGGGCTGCGAAGACGCGGTCGCGCGTCATCATGACAATCGAAAAGGCGCCTTCCACCTGCGAGAGCGAGTCGGCGATTGCGTCCACCAGTGCGTGAGCCTTGGAGTGCGCGATGAGCTGAACAATGATCTCGGAGTCGGAGGTGGTCTGGAAGTAAGCTCCTTCGCGCTCCAGCCGCGCGCGCACGTTGCCGAGATTGACCAGGTTGCCGTTGTGCGCAATGGCGATGAGGCCCTTGGTGGAATCGACGCGGATAGGCTGCGCATTGAGCAGTGCCGAATCGCCGGTCGTGGAATAGCGCGTGTGGCCGATGGCCATCGGCCCCGGCAGCTTGGCGAGAACCTCGTCGGTGAAGATCTCCGAGACTAGGCCCATGCCCTTGATGTTGGCCAGATGCTGGCCGTTGGCTGTGGCAATGCCGGCCGACTCCTGGCCGCGGTGCTGCAGGGCGTAGAGCGCGAGATAGGCCTGCCGCGCTGCATCGGGATGGCCGTGAATGGCGACGACGCCGCACTCTTCGCGGAGTTTTGGGTCGGAGTCACAGCCTTCATCCAAACCCTGTGCTGCCATGCTGAGCGAGTCCGCCTCGGCGGACGAGTCGAAGGATCTGCGGTTCAGCGAAGCCCGCATCGATTCGGATTGATCAGCCAATCCGAAGACTCCCTGATACAGCAGCCGGCTCATGTCGAAGCCTCGTTGCGGAGATCGGTTTCGAGCGCCGAGGACCAGATGCCTTCGAGCTCATTCAGCGGCGCCGCGATGAGCGGTTGCCGATCGACAGAGATTTCGAGCTTCTTGCCGCCGGTTGTGCCGATGCGGGCCGCAAAGAAGTTAAACTCCGCGGCAAGCTTTTCAATCTCCGCCACCCGGCCTGGAGCGGCCGTGACCAACATTGTGGAAGCGGGCTCGGCGAACAATCCAAACAAGGGATGCACCTGCAAGGATTGATCCTGTTCGATGGCGGCGCCAATGCCTTTGGGGAATGCTGCCTGCGCTACGGCCACGGCGATGCCGCCGTCGGCGATATCGCGCGCCGAGTGGAGGAGCGAGCTCGTGGCGAGTGCGGCCAGCAGCGTGTGCAGATCGGCCTCCGCCTCGAGATCGAGCGGCGGAGGCTGGCCCCATATCCCGCCGAGCACGGCGTTGGCGTATTCCGATGAACCGAGGACAGCGAATTCGGCGGAGGTGGAGACCTCAGGCTCGTCCGTGTCCTCCGGAACAATGGTGGGTGTTTCACCGTAGGCCGGCGCGAGCGGGTCGGCCGGAGGATGAAGCGTGGCCGCCGGATACGGAACCACAAGGTTGGGATCGGGCTGCTCGCCGCGCGGGATGGGCCAGAGCAGAAGGATCGCATCCCCCTCCCGCTGGAAATGAGCGGGCACGGCCTTGGTGACATCGTCGAGGATTCCCACGATGCCCAGCACCGGCGTGGGATAGATGCCTTCGCCGCGGGTTTCATTGTAGAGCGAGACGTTTCCGCCGGTGACAGGCGTGCCCACCGCGATGCATGCCTCCGCAATGCCGTCGATGGCCGCGAAAAGCTGAGCCATGATCTCTGGTTTCTCCGGATTGCCGAAGTTGAGGCAGTTGGTTGCAGCAACCGGCGTCGCGCCGGTGCTGGCCACTTTGCGCGCGGCTTCCGCCACGGCGTGCATGGCGCCGAGCTTGGGATCGAGATAACACCAGCGCCCATTGCCGTCGAGCGCCATCGCGAGGCCTCGCTCGTGTCCGGGAGTGCCTGTTCCTTTAATCCGCATCACGCCCGCTTCGCAGCCCGGGCCCTGCACAGTGTTGGTCTGCACCATCGAGTCGTATTGCTCGTGGACCCAGCGCTTGGAGCAGACGTTCGAAGAGGCGAGCAGCGTCTTGAGGTCGGCGGTGAAGTCGCGGTCCTTGGCCAGCTTGGCCTGAACGTTTGCGGGCGGCTCAACCGGAACGGGAGGCTTCCATATCCCGATGGGCCGGTGGTAGAGCGGCGCGTCATCTGTGAGCGATTGGTTGGGAATATCGGCAACCAGCACGCCGTGATGGCGAATCCGCAGACGCGGCGCGGGCTGAACGGTGCCCACGATTACCGCGTCGAGCCCCCATTTGGCGAACACGCGCAACACTTCGTCTTCGCGGCCCTTTTCGGCCACCAGCAACATGCGTTCCTGGCTCTCCGAGAGCATGATCTCGTAGGCGCTCATGCCGGTCTCGCGCTGCGGCACCAGATCGAGTTCGACGTCGAGGCCGACACCGCCGCGTCCGCCCATCTCACACGTCGAGCAGGTCAGTCCCGCGGCTCCCATATCCTGAATGCCGACGATCGCGCCGGTCTGCATAGCCTCCAGGCAGGCCTCGAGCAGCAGCTTCTCCATGAACGGGTCGCCGACCTGGACGTTGGGACGCTTTTGTTCCGAGCCTTCCTTGAACTCTTCGCTGGCCATGGTGGCGCCGTGAATGCCGTCGCGGCCGGTCTTCGCGCCAACGTAAATCACGGGATTGCCCGCGCCGCTGGCCTTGCCGTAAAAGATCTCGTCTTTGCGGACGAGGCCGAGAGCGAAGGCATTGACGAGCGGATTGCCGCTATAGCAGGGTTCGAATTTGGTTTCACCGCCGAGGTTCGGCACACCGAAACAGTTGCCGTAACCGGCGATGCCACTCACCACGCCCTCAAGGATGGAGTGATTCTTGTGGATGAGGAGCTGCTGCTCCTTCGCGTTTTGGTCTGGATTATTGGCCGCGATGGGTCCGAACCGCAAAGAATCCATGACTGCCAGCGGACGCGCACCCATCGTGAAGATGTCACGCAGAATGCCGCCCACGCCGGTGGCCGCGCCCTGAAAAGGCTCAATATAGCTGGGGTGGTTGTGCGACTCGATCTTGAAGGCGCAGGCCCAGCCGTCGCCCACGTCGATGATGCCGGCGTTTTCGCCCGGCCCCTGCACGACGCGATCGCTTTGGGTGGGCAGGCGCTTCAAATGCACGCGGCTCGACTTGTACGAGCAGTGCTCGCTCCACATCACGCTGTAAATGCCCAGCTCTGTGAGGGAAGGCACGCGGCCGAGGGCTGCGAGGATGCGGTTGTACTCATCCGCCGTGATGCTGTGAGTGGCCAGCAACTGCGGAGTAACATCGACTGGCTCGGGAACGACTGCGGAAGGGGCAGTGGTCATCGCGACTGTCTCCATTGTCGCATGAGATGCGCGCGGCGTTCGCATGGAACCGGTGTGGAAAGCTGGGCCGGATCTTCCTGGATAGGCGCTCAGGCAAGGGAAATGTTGAAGTTGAACTCGATTGCAGGGTCAGCCTGCCTCTTATGGGATGACTACCGGGCCGACCACCGCGGGGGCGCCTTCACCTGCGTTGTTCACGGCCGAGACGCTGAAGGTGTAGGAGTTGCCGGAGGTGAGGCCATCCACAACATTGAAGGTGACGTGTTTTCCCTCGAGCACGATGATGTTCCGGCCGGTGAACATCACCTTGCGCCCGCCTGGGCTGACGGTTACGGCATAGGCGAGGATCGGGCTTCCTGAGCCGTCAGGGCTGGCGGGCGGCAAGCCGAAGTGAATGCTTACGGCGCCCTTTCCGGGATGCACGCTTACGTTTGCCGGCGCGGCCGGAGCATCGATCTTCACGTTTTGCGGCACGACAGGTCGCGACGGCAAGGAGGACACGCTCAGTCCCTGGCTGTTGAACGCCTTCACGGCGAATGTAACCGGCTGGCCGTTGGGCAGGCTGGTGAACTTGACGTAGGCGTACTTCCAGAAATTCTCGTTGGAGATGCGCATGGCCGCGCCGCTCGATGCTTGCACCAGATATTCCTTTACGGGCGATCCGCCCTGGGCGACCGAGGGGTTCCAGGTAACGTCGGCGAATCCATCGCCGGCCCATGCGGCCACGCGGCTGGGCGGCTCGGGCGGAGCGGCCTTCGCGAAGCTCTGCGCGGCGAGGTCATGAAACGCCGGTTCGAGGCCCCCATTTTGCAGAACGCTGCCCGGCACCTCAGAGAGCGAGTTGATAAGGTGATTGTCCGCTTCGGTGACGTTCTCTTGGGAGGAGTCCGCGTCGCCCTGCTGCCAGTAGTTGCCTTCGATGAGCAGCGGGTCGTCGTTCTTGCCGTTATTGTCGTCGTACCAGTCGCGATGACGGCTGCCCCAGTTGTCATGATCGGTATGGAACATCACATTCCCGTTCACGGTCATCATCGAGGAGCCGTTGTCAGAGTAGATGGCGTGGCCCGAGCTGAACTGGTCATAGACCACGTTGCCCGAGACGTGCTCGCCCTCTGCAAGCGACTTGCCGGTGAGGCCCTGCGTGTAAATCGCGCCGCCATCGGAAAGCACGAGCATATCGTCGTGGATCAGGTTGCCGGCGAGCACATTCTGCGCGGAGTTGTTGGCTTGGCCTGCCTTTTGAATCTTGTCCGGCCAGCCGCCCCAGCCGATCGAGATGCCCGCGTAGGGAATGTGATCGAGCTGGTTGTGGCGTACCAGCGTCTTGCGCGCATAACCGATCACAATGCCGATGCCGCCGCGATACTCGGCGCCCACGTCTTCAAAGAGATTGTTCTCGATGCGGTTGTTGCTGGCAAACTCCGCGTCCGGCGCACGCGGCTTATCCACGCTGGCAAGCTCAACCCCGTTGCCGGAGATGTCCGTGAACACTGAGCCTTCCACAACGCAATGCTGCGCGCCTTCTCCTAGGTCGAGCCCCGCGGCTCCTAGATGCACGAAGGCGTCGCGGGTGAAGTGGACGTTGTGTGCGAAGCGCAGGCTCACATTGGCGGGCTCCTTGGTCCACGCGCCGTAGGGGCAGGTTCCGCCGGGAACCAACGTGCAGAGACCTTGTTCGGCGTAGCCGTGCGCTCCGGTTACCTGGTAGCCGGCCTGAATCTCGGAGAATCCATCGGGTCCGTTTGGGCCCAGCCACGCGGCGCAGGAAAATTGAATGCCGGAAAAGACGATATTATGCACCGGGCTCGCGGCCGTTCCCGCCGCTTCGATCAATTTCTCGAGCACCGGCAATTCGACGTCTGCGGTGGCCAGGTCTTCGCCCACCCGCGGCGTGTAGTAGATGGTTGAAGCGGCGCGATCCAGATAGAACTGCCCCGGCGTACCCAACATCTCATACGCGTTCTCAACATAAGCGGGCTCCTTGCCTACGCTCTTCGGTCCAACGAGATTGGCGGTGCGCGTTCCGTTGGGGAGCATCACGCGCTCGGTCGAGTTGTCCCAGCAGGGCTCGGCCATCGTGATGGTCGTGCCCTCAATGCTTGCCACCGGGCAGCGTGGCTCCGTCCACGAGCCGAGGCCCTCGCCCTTCTCCGACCACACGGAGTTGCCGCCGGTGTAGACAAATTCGAGATCGGAAGGATGTTTCCAGGAGGCCATCGTGGGGTCCGCTGCGGTGTATCCAGCAGCGGTCATGGTGAGCGCAACCGGCATGCGTCCGCGCGTACGCGTGGCGCGCACCCCATCTATATAGAGCTGTCGCCCGTTGGCGGCGCCCGGCGGAAGGGGCGCAGCCCAGACGTTTCGGGCTGCATCAACCTTCCTCCAGCCTTTGATCTGCATCCCGCCGCTAATTACCGGACGCTGGCCGGCATCCTGACCGGGATGCTGCCCGGGCTCGGCCATGAAAACAAGATTGTGCCCGTTAACCCCGGAATCCTCCGGGCGGAGCACGAGCGGCCGCGTCAATCGGTAGGTGCCGCCGGCGAGCAGGATCGTTAGGTCGCCGGCCGCTTTCTGCTTCGAGCCTCCTGCCAGCGCGAGCGCGCGCTCCAGCGTGCGGACAGGTCTTTCCTGCGTGCCCGGATTGCCGTCGCTGCCGTTGGGCGAGAGATGGATCTGCGCGAATCCCTGGGTGCCGAGCAGGATGCAACCCACAATCAGCAGCCCGTAGCGGGTGAAGCGAATTGCCATGGAAACTCCCTCAACGTGAATACGCGCCAAGCTACAACAAAACACCGTTGCCTGGGAACGGGCGGCCGGTCGCACGCATCCCTGCAGGAAAGCAGCGCGCTCAATGCCCATCGTTGAACGCCGCACATCCGCTATGCGATACTGGCGTAGCACTGGACGGGCTTGAGCGGCAATCGAGCGGGAGAGCCTAAATCCTCTTCGACCGGGCCATTCGCCCAGTGCGATTCGCCCGAGCTAAGTTCAATCCGTAATAGCTTAGGACGATCAGCCGGGATGGCGGAACTGGCAGACGCAGCGGACTCAAAATCCGCCGAGGGCAACCTCGTGGGGGTTCGACCCCCCCTCCCGGCACCAAAAAAAATCAATGGTTTAGCAAATGAACGCATCTTCGGATACGTTTTTCTGTGCCCAAACTGTGCCCAAACCGCAATCGTCCGTGCCGCGCGGAAAGACTCTCGGTTAGACTTGGCTCGAAATGCCTAACGAGATGGATGAATTCATGAAACGTGCTTCCTGCCACGAAGCGGGGCACATTATCGTTGCATTCAAACTCGGCATCCCGGTCGAGGCCGTCCGCTTGGAAAACCGTCTCCTCCTGACCGACGTATGGACGGATGATCTCGATTCAACGGCACGGCCAGCGATAGATCGCTATGCATTCTTAGCGGGAGGTATCGCTGGCGAGCAATTCGTCTATGGAGACTACGACTCCATTGCGATGCGGAACGACCAAGCGAAAGTTACTCAGCGAAAGGGGGGCGAAATCGAGACCTATCTCCCTGAGGCTCTTGCAATCGTGTCGGCGAACAAATCCTGCTTGGATCATGTCAGAAGGCAGTTGCACCTTAATTGGATCGCCGCGCGCGCTGAAGCCCAGTTTTGCTCCAATTCCGACTCTTACACAATTCTGTCGAGGTCAGATATCGATGACATCTTGAGGGCCTGCTAGAACCAGCAACATGTAGCGGCTCTGCTGCCAAATTGCGCCGCTGATTGCGTTTAGTTTGGAGAGAGCTGGCCTCCTCGTTGAGACTGGGTTTCGCCCTGATGCGGGTGGTAAACTTGCCGAAATACAAGGAGATCGTCAAGCATGGTGTGCCATGAGTGCCGACGGGAAACGGCGGACGGATTCAGCTTCTGCCCGCACTGTGGCACGGCCCTCCTCGCAGGATCGCCAGTCGTCGAATCGCCGACTCCGCCATTGAAATTAAAGGACGCTACGGAAGTCTTGACCGAAGGTCCCGCGCCAACGCCCAGCGTCGCAAGCGATGGAAGAAACGAGTTTGGCACCTATGTGTTTGGGGCATTCGCCCTCATCTCTTTGCTGGTGTCGCTAATCAAGGGTGTCGTTCCGATTTATCTGATTGAGTCGGCCATTTGGGCTGGAGCAGCCTGGTACTGGCATCGAACGAAAACGCATAGCGAACTTGGCAAGGCAATCGTAATAGTTATCGCTGTGTTGGTAGCCATCGGCGAAGTCGTCCACATCGCCTCACAATCCAATTTTCAGTCGGAACGTGTACCCCCAGCTATTTCGGACTATAGCCCCTCTCCGTCCACACCCCAGAGTTCGGTCATCACAGCGGATTCTCAGGTCACAGCAAATATGTCAGAGCCTCGTCTCAAGTCAGAACCGCAATCGAGGAAAGAGACGCTCGCCGGCCTTTCAGCGACTGTATCCTGTGACGTTGTGGCATACGACCGTGACAAGTATGGTGATGGCGATCCAAGAGCAATCGCTACCTTGCACGAGGGCGACACCGTCCCATACATCGGACATGTGACCATCGGCGACGAAGACATTATTCGAGTTCACGGGCGTAGGGGATATGTCAGTGGCTGCGTCGATGTGAAGATGGGCCAGGACGCAACCAGTAGCGACCCAAAATTAGAGCCGAAGCCGAACAAATCGATGCGCGGCAGCGGCCTTGAAG
>DASXFB010000063.1:0-9267 GCA_036489815.1 Occallatibacter sp.
CATGGCGGCGATCATGTCGAGCACAATCGAGAGCCCTGAGCCTTTCCAGTAGCCGACCGGCAGAGGCCGCCACGATTTTTCAATCGCCGCCGGATCGCGCGTGAGATTGCCGTCAATGTCAAAGCCGCCGTCGACGGGCAGCAGCTCGCCGCGCTTGCGATAGCTCTCGAGTGTTCCATAGGAGAATTGCGACATCGCCATATCGAGAACCACCGGACCGGCGGGACGCGGCACGGCAATCACCAGCGGGTTGTTGCCGATGACGCGCTCGGCTCCGCCCCACGGCGGCAGATTGGGCATGGTGTTGGTCCAGCAGATGCCAACGAAGCCCGCTTCGGCAGCCTGCCAGCCATAGGTGCCTCCGCGCATCCAGTGATTCGTGTTCCCGAGCGCCACACAGCCTACGCCGTGCTCGCGGCTGAGCGCGAGGGCGCGCTCCATCATGGCGAGCGCGTTCAGATTGCCGGGGCCGCGCTGCCCATCCCAGCGCTCGAGCGCGCCGAATCCGGCAATGCGCTGCGGCTCCGCATCCGTCACCACGCTGCCGTTGCGGATGGTCGCGACGTAGCGTGGAAAGCGGTTGATGCCGTGCGTGTAGACGCCGTCGCAGGTGGTTTCGGCAAAGAGGCGCGCGCATGTGCAGGCGCGCGCGTCGGCGAAGCCAAGATTGCGCAAAACGCTCGCCAGTTGTTCCTGGACTTCCGCGAAGGGAATGCGGTTCATGGGCCTGCAATGAGGTTACCGCAAGAATCGGCTATTGCCGGAGCGTAACGGTGATCTTGCGTTTGTCGCCGCCTTCGGATGTGATGACGACTTCCCCGGTCGCACGCTTGCGGATGCTCTTGAACTTCTCGCCCCACTCGACGAAGACCAGCGCATCGGGCGTGAGAAGTTCATCAAGGCCCAGCGTCTCCAGTTGCCGCTCACCTTCGAGGCGATACACGTCAAGGTGATAGAGCTTCACCGGCTTTCCCTCGCGAGTGCCGTCGTATTCGTGGAGCAACGTGAAGGTCGGACTGGTCACCTCGTCGGGCTCGGCGGCATCGAGGGCTTGGGCGATACCCTTCACCAGCGTGGTCTTGCCGGTGCCCAGCTCGCCCTCAAGGAGCAGCAGTTGTGGAGGTACGAGCAAATGGACGAGCTTGCGGCCCACTTCGATCGTGTCCGCACCACTCTCCGTCGTGAATTCGCGGACCTTGCCTTCTGCAGTTGGCGCTGAGCTCGTCATGGAGCAGCCTCGGGAGAAACTGCCGCAGGCGATACCGGCAATCCTTGTATCCAAACATACCCGTTTGCATCCCGCGAGTAAAAGCGAAAAGCCTGTGAAAGATTCTGCAGGCAATCGGTAGCCAGGAGCGTGTGCTCGTTCCCGGCGCACACGGCGAGATCTGCGGACAGCCCATGGAGGTAAACTGCGGCTTCGACGGCGCGGGCAAAGTCGTGTGGATACTGTGCGATCATGCCGGCAATCAGACCGGTGAGCAGATCGCCGCTGCCGCCTTTGGCCATTCCAGGATTACCGGTGGTGTTGACCGCCACGCGCCCGTCGGGATGCGCGATCAGCGTCCGGGCTCCCTTGAGCACCAGCGTAACGCCCATGCGCTGCGCGAAGTCACGCGCTATCTCCAGCCGGTTTGCCTGCACATGGGCCACCGTCGTTCCTGTGAGCCGCGCCATCTCCCCCGGGTGCGGTGTGAGCACCAGCATGCGCTTGCCGCGGTGGGAGAGTCGGCTCAGCAGCATGGGTTGAGCGGCCAGGATATTCAGCGCATCGGCATCGATCACGGCGGGGAGATCGGAGGACGAGAGCAGCCCGGTCGTAAATTTCGCCGTCTCCGGACTCTGGCCCAGGCCAGGCCCAATGGCGAGCACCGTTTTGCCGGCAAGAAGCGCCGAGACGCGATCAGGCGCCAGATTGTCCTCAGCGATCTGGCCCGACGGCATCGCAGTCAACGGGCAGGTCATCAGCTCCGGCGCCACAGCGGCGACCACCGGCAACGCCGGCGCCGGTACAGCAGCCGTGACCAGCCCTGCGCCGGCACGCGATGCCGCCATCGCGGTCATCGCAGGCGCTCCGGCTTTTCCGCCAGCGGATCCAAACGTGCCCCCGATTACCAGCACATGTCCGAAATTGCCTTTGTTCGACGCAACGGCGCGCGGCGCCTGCGTGAGCGCAGCCGCGGCGCCGGACCACTCCAGATGAAGCGGGTCCTGTTTCCGCGCGGAGACAATCGCCTCCTCCGGCGATCCGATCGGAGCCACCACAATGGGCTGGCGCCAGCCGCGCGTCAACTGACCAAAGACATGCGCATATTTCGGCGCGGTAAACGTGATCACGGCGTCAGCCGGAAACACGGGGCCGCTCTGCGTGGCTCCGGTCTCGTCGGCCGGCCAGCCTGAAGGCAGATCGACAGCGAGAATGGGCGCGCGGCTGGCCCGCACCCACTCGAGCGCGGCCGGAGCCAGGCCTCTGAGCGGAGGCTTGAATCCGGTTCCGAGCAGCGCGTCCACAATCAGATCAACGTCGAGCATTCCCTTGTGCCGCTCCAGAGCTTCCGCGGCCGTGATGACCTCAACGCGGCCATGCATCGGCTGGGTCAATTCACCCCAGGCCTGGGCAGCATCGCCGGTGAGCGCTTCCGGCGCACCCAACAGGAGCGTATTCACCTTCAAGCCGCACTCCACCAGCAGCCGCGCGGACATCATGCCATCGCCGCCGTTGTTCCCGCGGCCGCAGAGCACGGTTACACTCCGCGCTGCTGGAAACTGCTCGCGCGCGAACGCCGTCACTGCGCCCGCGGCATTACGCATCAACTGGAGGGAAGGAATGCCGAAGCTCTCCGTGGTCGCGCGGTCACAAGCTTGCATCTCGGCTGCGGAGAGAACGTGCATGGCATTCATGGTACGACATGCGATCGAAGACCGTGGGTGGGATGTCAGTGCACCAAGCGGGCCTGCAGCGAGGAAGATGCGTCCGAACGAGTCAGAACGCAGTTGGCCCTGGTGTCGCAATGGAAATGGACGGCGGCGGGAAAGACCTGCCAGCCCGGTGCGCGTCCGCGCAATCCATCCTTGCCGAGGAAAAACAATCTGCCGGCCTTGGTTTCCACGGTCCCTTTGGAGGGATTGTCGAAGACGATCACATCGTCGCCTTCGATCGGCGCCGGCAGCGGATGCACGCGGGGAATGAGCAATCGGGCGTGGGCTTCAGCGACCTTCCGCCTCAGGCCGGCTTCAACATCTTCCTCGTGCCTCATCCAGCCTTCCTGATCGGCAACGGGCGGAAAACTCGACGCGAAATCCCAGGACGTGAGCCGTTTGTACGATTTTGCGGAACAGGGAAGCTGGCCATTGACCACGATTTCGTCAATCAGGCCGTCCGTCCCGGCCATATTTTGCTCGATATCCCCGGCGGTCGTCTTTACGGGGACCAGAGACTGCGCCTCTTCCGGATCAGCCCGAGCAGCCGGATCGGAAGAAAAGAGAATTTCTTTCTCACAAGTGACCGAGCCGAAGCCGTCTTTCAGGCGCAGGTCGACTGAAAACGGCCGCGGAGGATTGCCGGCAACCGCCGAGAATCCCGCAATCTGCCGCGGCACCAGCGGATCGATGTGCAACTCGTATTCGGCACTTCCATCCCATTTCACAATCAGCCGGCCACCTAGCCCGGCTTGCGCAACGTTGTTCGCCCCCAGATCGATAAAGGGAGGAACCTGCTCCTGCCGGTTGGAAATGAGGATACCGATCACCACGACCAGCAGGCCGCCGATGCACGCGATCCCGGCCGTCAAGATCGTGTTTTTGCGGGCGGTTGCAGCCTGTTGCGCGGGAGTGGGCGGCGCCGCCGGAGAGGGGGGTGGGGGGAATGCAGCCCGAAACGAGTAGAGCTCCGTCTCATCCGCCTTCGCGGAAGGCACCACCTCGTACCGGCTGATCAGCTCGACTTCTGGATCAATCGCCCCCGCACCTGTTCCCGTCTCACGCGGCTCCGCGTCGCTCATCAGGCAATCCCCATCGTTGCGGATTCGAAAACTCGGCCCTGAGATGAATTAAGTGTCATTGAACCACGGGAGAGGGTTTGCGGCAATAGAAAGCTCCGGATTGACCGCGCTCAGGTACCGTCCCGGGGGATTTCGCAGGGTGACAGAAAAGAGACGCAGAACCGCCGATTTTCCCGGAACTACCCACTTTCCCGGCAGAAAAATCGAAGAATCAGCGGCTCGGAATGGTCTGGATGAGCAGCCACGCATTCAGCGCGGCAATCACCGCGGCTGTAATCCACGCCAGCGCCTGCAGCCAGCGGCCATTCACAAACTGCCCCATGCGGGCCCGGCTGCCGGTAAACCGCACCAGCGGCACTACGGCGAAGCTGAGTTGCAGCGACAGGATCACCTGGCTGAGAATGAGCAGCTTCTCGGTTCCCCGTTCACCGGTAAAGGCGACGACAAGGATGGTTGGGACAATGGCCAGCGACCGCGTGACGAGCCGCCGAAGCCACGGCGCGAGCTTGATGTGGACGAATCCTTCCATCACCACCTGGCCCGCGAGCGTGCCGGTGATGGAGGAGTTCTGCCCCGAAGCGAGAAGCGCAATGGCAAAGAGCGTACTTGCGCCGGCTGCGCCTACCAGTGGACTCAGCAATTTGTAGGCATCCTGGATTGCCGCGATCTCGAAGTGGCCGCTGCGGTGGAAGACCGCCGCGGCGACGATCAGGATGGCTGCATTCACAAACAGCGCCACCATGAGCGCGAGCGCTGAGTCAATATTCGCCATGCGCACGGCCTCGCGCTTGCCCTCCGGCGTGCGCTGGTAACGGCGGCTCTGCACGATGGACGAGTGAAGGTAAAGATTGTGCGGCATCACCGTAGCGCCAAGAATGCCGATGGCGATGTAGAGCATCTCCGGATTGGTGACGATGTCGGACGATGGAACGAAGAGGCTGTGCAGGATGAGCCAGGAATCCGGCTTGGATAAGAACATCTGCACGCCGAACATGGCGATGATGGTGCCGATCAGGACCATCACGAGAGACTCGACAAAGCGGAATCCCCACCGTTGCAGCAGCAGGATCAGCAGCACGTCCAGGCCGGTGATCAATACCCCGTAGAACAGGGGAATATGGAACAGAAGTTCAAGAGCGATAGCGGATCCGATCACCTCGGCCAGGTCGCAGGCGGCGATGGCAATCTCCGCCAGGATCCAGAGAGCGAAACTTACCCTGGGTCCGTAAGCCTCATGACAGAGCTGGGCCAGATCGCGCTCCGTGGCTATGCCCAGCTTGAGCGAAAGGCTCTGCAGCAGGATCGCCATGAGGTTCGAGACCATGATGACCGAAAGCAGCGTGTACCCGAACCGCGACCCGCCCGCGATGTCCGTGGCCCAGTTGCCGGGATCCATGTAGCCCACGGCGATGAGAAATCCCGGGCCCAGAAAGCCCAGAAACCTTCGCCAGGAATAGGGCGAATAGGAGACGCTGACCGTCGAGTGCACCTCAGGTAACGAGGGCTCGGGGAGCGCTACGCGGGCTACGGTTTCCATGGACATGGGATAGCAAAGGAAAGCAAACAAGAACCCGGCATCTATAGTATGCCATAGTTATTAATTATGGTTAACAAAATCGTTTATGAATAATTATCGACAATTCTCAAAGAAGGTTAAGTGGCTCGTTTTAACGGAGCTCTACTTTGCGCGTTGTGCGGGGAATCTTCGGTGGGATCAGACGGAGGGGCGCAACCAGACCGCCTCGGCTGCCGGGCGGCCGAGGATCGATTGGCCTTTTGCGAGCTCAATTTGCACCGTCTGGTCGTAGTTCTGGCTCAGGACGCGTAGAGTCTCACCGGGCCCGATGCCTGCTTTGTGCAGAAAGAGAAGCAGCCGGGGATCGCGTTCCTGGAGGCTGGTGACGGTGTAGCGGGCGCCTGCCACGGCTTCAGAGAGCGGCATTTCGCCGCGGCGTTTACGCTCAGCGGGCCGTTCCGGCAGGACCGCGTTTCCGTGCGGGCACGCCCCTCCCTCGCCCAGCTTTTCGCGAAGCTTGGCTTCAAACGCGGGAGAGACCGCGTGCTCCAGCCGCTCTGCCTCTTCGTGGATCTCGTGCCACTCCATCCCGAAGAGTTCGCTGAGCATGCGCTCGATCAGGTGATGGCGCAGGGCCGTGTGGTAGGCGGTCTCGCGGCCGGCCGTAGTGAGCCGGACGATGCCGTCCTCACCGACTTTGACATAGCCATCCCGTTTAAGCCGCTTGAGCGCCATGGTCACCGCGGGCGCGGAGACCTCAAGCCAGTGCGCCAAAACTGCTGGAATCACCTCGCGGCCTTCGGCTTCCGCTTCCAGAATGGCCTTGAGATAGTTTTCCTTCGAGACGTGGATGGAGTCTTTCATGCTGTGCTGCAACCCAGTTTAAATGGAAGAACAGCCTCCAGCCGTCCGCTTTGAGCCGCCGGGTTGCGGCGTCCGCGGAAGCGGCAACCCGGCCTCAGTGCAGAGGAGAAGCCTCCAGCTTTCGATTTTCAGCCAGCAACAGGAACCGGCGATCGAAGGCTGAAGGCAGGAGGCTGGCACCTAGAAGGCTGCTCTCGTCACTTCACCCAGACCTTCGGCTCGACCGAAAGGCCGGGTCGAAGCTCATGGTTGGGATCTTCCTTGTTCAGGTCGGTAAAGTCGAGGCGCACCGGAACACGCTGCACCACCTTCACATAGTTGCCGGTTGCATTTTCAGGCGGGAAGAGGCTGAGCACGGAGCCGGTAGCGCCGCCAATCTGCGTTACGCGCGCGCTGTAATCTTTTCCGGTCGCATCCACGTGAACCTGCACCTTTTGCCCGGCTTGCATGTGCCGCAACTGCGTCTCCTTGAAGTTGGCTGTAATCCAGAGGTCTTCGAGAGATACCAGAGTCAGCAGATTCTGGCCACTGGAGACATTCTGATCAATCTCGACGCTCTTGCGGGTGACGATGCCGGTCTCTGGAGCGATGATCTTGGTATAGCTCAGATTCAACTTAGCCTGATCGAGCTGGGCCTGGGCCTGCTCCACCTGCGCTTGCGCTTGTTTCGCGCGGGCGTTCTGGACCGCTACCTGCTGCGGGCCGGTCTGGGCGTATTTCAGCTGAGCCTGAGCTTGCGCAATTCGCTCGCGCGCCACGCGGACGCCATCTTGCGCGGCCTGCTCGGTCGCCTGTGCGTCGGCCAGGGCAGCTTTTGAGGCATCGGCCGCTGCGACTGCGGCGTCAAACTGCTGCTTGCTGATGACGTCTTTCGCAACCAGCGGCTTATACCGCTCGAGATCGGACTGGGCCTTCACGTAATTGGCCTGGGCCTGGTCCACGCGGGCATGCGCGGCCTGCAGCTGCTGTTGAACTTGGGACACCTGTGCCTCGGCGCTGCTGACATCGGCGCCGGCGGAACGCAAATTGCTCCCCGTATTGATGGTGGTGATGGGGATGGTCACGCTGGCCACCGAAGCGGCAGCCTTCGCACTGTCCAATGCGGCCTGGGCGTTCTCAACCGCAACCTCGAAGTCCTTGGGGTCCAGCTCAGCGATCTCCTGGCCGCGGTTCACCACCTGATTTTCTTCCACATCCACCTTGATCACCTGGCCGGCGATCCGCGAGCTGATCTGGATGAGATGGCCATTGACCTGAGCATCGTCGGTATCCTCGCTGTAGGTGGAGCGCCACCAGATGCCGGCTCCAATCAAGACCGCCAGCACAACGGCAGCAACAATAATGCCGCGGCGCCGCTTTGGCGGTTGAGTGATTTCAGTGTCTGCGGCCGGTTCTTCTTTCGCCGGTGTCGTATAAGTCTCCGCCACGTTTACTTCCCTCCCACATAGTTCTTGTAGCTCTGTCCGGCTCCCAGCGCGCGCGCCAGGCTGAGCTTGGCCACGTTATCCCGATAGAGGCTCACCACATACTGATCGTTGGCCTGGGCGACCGACTGCTGCGCCTGGCTTACGGCCAGGTTGTCGCTCACGCCGTTTGCATACCGTTCCTGCGCATCTTTGAGCGCCTCGTTGGCGAGGTCCACGCTGGAACGGGCCACTTCAACCTGCTTCTGCGCCGATTGCATGTCCAGAAGAGCATCGCGGACATCGGCATCCACCTGGGCTTTCTTGTCGTTCAACTGCGCCTTGACTGTATCGAGCTGCGCCTGAGCCTGCTGGGCTGCGCCGCGCAAGGCAAACTCTTTGAAAACCGGAACGCTCACGGCGCCCGTTGCGTCTACCGTGCCATGCGAGTGGCTGAGCGTGGTGCCGATGTCGCCATAGTCCACATCCGCTTTTAGGGTCGGCAGTCGGTCGTCAGTGGCCGCCTTGCGCTGCTCCTCGGCTGCCGCTGTCTGTTCAACGAGAGCGGCGAGATCTTTTCGATTCGCCTGGGCCTGCGCGATCAGCGCGTTCACATCGAACTGGTCGAAGACGGCATAGGGCGTATCATCCGAAAGCGTAAAACTTTGGGCAAGCGGCAGACCGATCGTGCGCGCCAGGGCCAGCTTGTCCTTTTCGAGCGAGTTCTGCGCCGCGATGAGCTGCTGCTGGAGCGACTGATAATCGACGCGCGCCCGCAGTTCGTCGAGCATGGGCGCCGTCCCGGCGTCATGGTTGGCCACCGCCTGATCGAGCGAGACCTTGGCCGTCTGCACCTGCGCTTCCACGCTACTCACCTGCGTCCGGTCCGCGAGCACCAGCAAATAAGCGTTGCCTACGGTGAGAACCACCATATCTCGCGCGTCCTCTGCCGACAACTGAGCTGCGGAGAAGTTATGGCGGGCCGCGAAATACGTGCGCAGCGAAGCCAGATCCACAAGCGACCAGCTCAGCGAGGCCCGCACATCGGTATAGCTGAAAGGCCCGATGATCGTAGGAATCCCGGGAAGGCGCAAACCTTCAGCGGGCAGATCCACCTGCTGCACGCTTTCCTTGGCGTTGAAATCGACCGAAGGCAGCAGCGCCTGCAACTGGCTGAGCCGCTGCGCGCGAGCCGCGGCGGTCTCGGTTCCGCTGAGGATGATGCCGAGATTCGTTCGCAGTCCTCGCTGGATCGCATCATCCAGCGAGAGGCTTAGCGGCTGAGAAGTTGCCTCGCCTTCAACGATGCTGCCTTGATACGAGCCGGCGTTCGGAGCGGGCGCCTGAGGCGCCGCTTGGCTCGCGGCTGCCAAGGGCGCCGTGAGGACGAAGCTCAAAAAAAAGCCGGCGGCACGGACGCAGATTTCGTTCTTGAGGGTATCTTTGAGCAAATTCAACCTTATTCAACTCATGGCGATAGATT
>DASXFB010000032.1:0-2047 GCA_036489815.1 Occallatibacter sp.
CTTTCAGTCGGCGGCCTCTACGTGGGCGGCGGCATCGCTCCGCGCATCATCGAAAAGCTCAAGGACGGCACCTTCATGAAGGCCTTTACCGACAAGGGCCGGCTCAGCCAGTTGTTGATCAACATGCCGGTGCGCATCATCCTGGAAAGCCGCGCCGCGCTGATGGGCGCCGCCGCCTATGCCGAGGCCCGCGCCGCTGACCTGAGCGGCGTATCCGCGAGGGCAGCATCGATCAAGGGCTGAAGCTAAGAGTGACGGTTTTAGCCCCAGAATTGAACCCGGTTCAGGGGCTTTCGGGCTCTCTCGCAGTCTCTAACTCGGGGTGCCCCAGGTCCGTGTTTTCGGACCTGGGAAAGCACGAATTCCAGCGGCTCAGTTTCTTTCCGATCGCGGCCTTCCGAATATCGCAAAAATCCGGGCTGTGGGTTCAAGCTCCCGCGATGGTCATGCCGTCGATGCGCAGGGTGGGGCAGGCAACCGATCCCCGAAACACCAGGTCGCTTCCGATGGCCGTTACATTCATGAGCATCTCGGTCAGGCTGCCGGCGATGGTGACTTCTTCCACGGCGTGGGTGAGATGGCCGTTCTCGAGCCAAAGGCCGGTGGCGCCGCGGGAATAATCTCCGGTCACGATGTTGGTGCCGAAGCCCATGAGGCTGGTGACGTAAAGGCCGGCCTGCACACCGCCGATCACCTCTTCCGGCGTCAGTGTGCCGGGCTCGAGGTAGAGATTGCCGCAGCCGATGCCTGGCGTGCCCGCCAATCCCCTTGAAGCATTGTGAGTGGACTTGAGACCCAGCTTGCGGGCCGCGTAAGTGTTGAGCAGATAGGTCTGGAGCACCCCATCCTGAACCACCACCGTGCGCCGCGAAGGCAGGCCTTCCCCATCGAAGGGTGACGAGCCGAAGCCGCCCGCGCCCGAGGGCAGCAACATGGCGTTATCGTCCACAATAGTCAGCGAGGTTGCGGCGATCTGCTCTCCCATTTTGCCGGCCAGGAAGGAAGCGTGACGCCAGATCGAGTCGCCCGAGGCGGCCTCGAAGACGGAGCCGATCAGTGAGCGGGAAACCTCCGGCGCAAAGACGATGGGAACGCGTTGCGTAGGCACCTTGCGCGCCCCCAGGCGGCGAAGCGTGCGGCGGGCGGCCTCTTTGCCAATGGCTTCAGGCGACTCGAGATCTGCCATGCGCCGGGCGCCGGACCACCAGCCGTCGCGCTGCATTTTCCCGTCGGAATCCATCGCCAGCGGTGCAGCGGAGACGCCGGCATAGCTGGTGCTGTATCCACCGACAAAGCCGCGCGAGTTGGCCATGACCTTTCTTCCCGTCGCGGCGTCGAAGCTGCCGCCGTCGGAGTTGGTGATGCGCGGGTCGGCAGCCATGGCGGCGGCCTCGCAGCGGCGGGCCCAGTCAATGCGCTCCGGGCCTGAGAGCGAGTAGACATCGTCGTAGAACAGGTGCAGGTCGCCGGGCAGAGAGCCGAACTCCGCAGTCTCCGGCAGGCCGGTGAATGGGTCTTCTTCCGTAACCTTGGCCAGCCCGACTGCGCCTTCGACAAGCTGGCGGATGCCGTCTGGCGTGAAGTCGGAAGTGGATGTGGACGCGGAGCGGGTGCCGAGAAACACCCGCAGGCCCAGTCCGCGCGAGCCCGATTCTTTGAGGGTTTCAACCTCGCCCATGCGGACATTGACCGAGAACTCATCGCCCTCGCGGACCACAGCTTCAGCATCGGACGCGCCAGCCTTCATGGCCAGGGCCACAACGTCAGCGGTAAGGGATTCAAGGTCGAGAGCGGTCTGGTCGTTGGGCGCTGCGGCTTGGGGCATGAATTAACGATAGCAAACGGGTTGCTGTTCGGCACGCGTATGTTCGAGTGCTCATTTGAGCAGCGCCGTTTATGCATTGCGAAGTAAAAACAAAGATTGACCTGCATCCGGAATAGTGCTACCTTGCTCAAGCAAAGGAGACATCATGCGTCTGAATCGATCGACCTCGCAACGATTGCATTGCCAGTTGTCCGGCGCGGCACAGGATGGCTCTTTTTCTCC
>DASXFB010000101.1:0-68416 GCA_036489815.1 Occallatibacter sp.
TCCGTCGTCTATCCCACCTGGAAGATCAACAACGACTGGTTCGTGACGGGCGCGCTGCAGCTCGTCACACGCCCCTATTTCTTCTCGGACCTGTCTTCCCAGGGATACGGAGCAAAAGGCCAGGTTCTTCAGTCCACTCTCAACTATTCGCGGATGTTCAAGAACGGTTCGGTTTTGGTGCGCGCCGGGCAGATGTCGTCGGCCTTCGGATCGTTCCTGTTGCGCTACGACGACTCGGACAACGCTCTCGTTGATCTTCCCACCGGATACGGCTACTACTACGCGCCGGTATCCATTCTTGCCGTCGCCGGAGCCCAGGCGGATGCCACGTACCGCAACTGGGATGCAAGGCTGCAATTCGCCAACTCGTCCCCCGCAAATCCACGCAGCCTCTTCGCCGGTGACCAGTATGGCAACTGGGCCGGCGGCGCAGGCCACACCATCCGCCAGGGCTTCCGCGTGGGAGTTTCAGCCTATCGCGGCCCCTTTCTCGACCGCCAGAATCAATACTTCTTCCCAGGCGAAGCGCATCCGAACAAATTGCCGGCCACCGCTTTTGGATTCGATGTCAATTGGGCGCACGGCCACACCAGCGCCCAAGGCGAAGCGCAGCGATTCATCTTCCCGTACCATGCCGTTCCCACATTCCGTGAGTGGGCCGGATACGGTGAGTTGAAGCAGGTTTTGAGCCCGCGTTGGTATATTGCCGTGCGCAACGGCTTCTCCACCACGAGCGCAGCCGGCGGTTCGCAAGTTGTCGAAACCGCAGCGGGCTTTCGTCCCGACAGACTTCAGCTCCTGAAGGTCGGCTACGAATACGAGCACTACGGCGCCGGCGCAGGCGGGAATGACCAGGTGCTCGCCATCCAATTCATCACTACGATTCACGGGTCGGTTGGCCGGGAATAGTCCATTCGTCGTCCCGTCGTTGCTTTCTACCTCAGGCGCGAATCAGAACGAAACCTCCGCCGGCTCCGTCACCATCAGTACAGACTGGTCTCCTGTCTTCTGTTTCCACGCCGCGCGGATGGCGTCAACCTTGACGCGGTTTTCTGCACTGTCCTCGTAGTCGATCACCAACAGCTTCGAGCGCAGCCGTTCCGGTGCGGCCGAGCCCTTGCTCAACCACTGCCCGTATACGTCCAGCACACTCAGCCCCGAGGGAAACCGCGGCGTCACCTCACGATCGAGGAAATCCCGCCACGCCGCTTCGCCGATTCCCTGCTCCGGATGGTCGGCCGGGCCAAGGCCGAAATATAGCTTGGTGTCGACCCATCCCTGCGCGCGTCCCGGATGCGCCGGATCGCCCTGGAGTGTGGGCGCGGCCGAGCCCGATGCGGACACGGCAGGGCTCCGCATGCACCCGAGAGGCGCAAGCGAAGCCAGCATGACACTCAACAAAAAGATGCGCAGCCGCATACCCTCTCCGTGCGGCCGGCCAGGCATTTTGAACCAAGGCGGCACAGGGCCCTCGCCGGAAGCAGCAAACGTGCCGGGACAGCCGTCAAGTCCCTGTCGCTAGTCTCCGGTCCCCTGGTCTTTAGGGCCTGTTGACTTCTCCACCCCGACGCCGCGCCAAAAGGCCACATACCCCTTGATCTTGCGCGCCGCAGGCTTCGGATCGGGATAGTACCAAGCCGCGTCCTGGTTATCCTGCCCGTCAATCATCAGGCTCATGTAGCGCGCCTGGCCCTTCCAGGGACAGGTCGACGTGGTGCTGCTGGACCGGAAGTACTCCCGCTTGAGGCTCGATTCAGGAAAATAAGTATTTCCCTCCACCTCTTCGGTCTGATCGCTTTCGGCCACTACCTTACCGTTCCAGATTGCTCGCGCCATGTTGTTTCCGGTCGATTTCTATCGTTGCGCCCAGATCGGACCGGCTCGGCCGGCCCGATGCAGGGTAACGGATACGACACTACCAGAGATTGCGTTCCCGTGCGAGTCCCAGGTGCAACATTCAGGCCTTTGACCTACTTCGCTTCAGCGATCGAGTCGATATGGACGCTCATCTTGTCGGCATTCTGCGTCCCCGTCATGGTGACATGATCGCCATAGAGCGCCTCTTTCACCGCCTCTGGATTGTCGATCGCCCAGACCTGCTTCTTTTCCTCATCCACAAACACCGGGGCCTTGCCGCTCTTGATACATCCCTTGACGCACTCGGCTCCACTTCCGACGTGCTTCGCGCCACAGGCCGAATCCGAGATCCAGCCGTTGACCTGCGTTGAGTCCGCCGCCTGAGCCGCCATCACCGCGAATGCAAAAACGGCTGCCGCCACCGTAAGTACACGTTTCATGGAAACCTCCGCCCGACATGAGTTCAAAGACAGGTACCATGATGCGCTTCACGGCGCGAGGCGCACAAGGCCATAAATGTCAATGGAATGTAAATACGTTGGCCGGGCAGAAAGGATTGCCGGCTTATTGGCTCGAACGCAGGTGACGGGTGGCTTCAAAACGCTTCAGCACCGCCTCGTACCGTTGCGCTGCCGCCGAGAACCGGTTGACCAGCTCGCCCGTCTTGGACAGGAAGCCCGGATTTCGTTCGCGGATCGCCTCGAGCATCGGTGCGAACTTGGCCAGCAGGAAGAATCCCTCGCCGTTGCAATCCACAAACAACTCCGCGGAGACCGCCCCATGCAAGACCATGGCAGCCGCCATCTCCCAGTAGGTCAACACCTGCCGCAGCCAGGCATTGTGCGGGTCCTTCGGGCTGTCGTAGACGGCGTTAAACTCCTCCAGCGTCTTCGGCCAGAAATCGCCTCCAACCCAGGCGCGCGCCTGCCGCATCACCGTTTCCGTGCGCAGTTCATACAATCTCAGAATGATCTCGGCATCGGCCGGGGTAGCCAGCATTCGCTCCATTAAGGCTTCTCCGCTGCCATACTACAAGATTCCCCGGCGGCGTGTCGCGAAAGCCAAGCCCCGCGGCCCGCGCTTCCGTCTACGCCTCCAGAATCCCCATCGCGTGGACACGCCTGAGTCCCGGCTCCAGTCCCGCTTCCAGTTCTCCGGGCGTCGTTTCAGCAAACTCCCTCTTCATCGCCACCAAAAGCTCCTTGCGATCGCGCGTTCCATCCAGCAGCCCGAGCAGGCCGCGCACCCGTGTATCGCCCAGGTTCACCACCTTGTGCAACAGGGAGGTCACGTTCGCCTCAGTCCGCGCCTCCTGCCTGCAGACGGCGCTTGCCCTCGGCCGCTCCGTCACCGTGCGCGATACTGGCGCTCGCCAGGCCCGCAGCTCGATCATCTTGGCCACCGCGAGCCGCACCAGAAGCGTCGCACCCTCCGCGTTGAGCGTCAGCCCGGTGCCTGCCAGCAGAGGCGCGAGCTCCTCGAATCCTAGCGACGCGGGCCATGCCTCCCCGAGCTGGGTTAGCAGCGCGATCACGCCGGGATGATTCGATTCCATGCGGATGCCTCCGGGCAGCACAAAGGCCGTTGCTCCCGGCCCCTCGCCCGGAGCAGCCGTCGTCTGCGAAGCGAACTGCAGCCGGCGGAACACGTCCACGGGAAAGCCCCGCTCTACCTGGCGATCGGCACGGCAAAGCAATGTCTCCCGGTAAGCCCGCATGCGAAGGAAGTCCAGCATCTGTTCCTTGCGCACCAGGTCGTCACCGGACGCCTCTTTCAGCGCGGATTGAATCTCCGCACGGTAGCTTGGATCGGGCGGCGGCGGTAATTCCGCCTCGCTTAGATACTGCAACCCGTGCTGCCGTGCGTGGTCTGCGAAGTCAGAAAAATAGACGGGCTCATACGCATCCGACATCTCGTCGTGGCAAGTGACTGCCGGATGGCGCGCTTCCATCTTCCGCAGATGGGCTTCAACCAGCGTCCGATAGGCATCGCCCGCCGACCTCTCCTCGACCAGAAAGTTGAGGAACTTGAACCCCTCCGCGACCCGCTCGTTCAAATCCTCCATGCCTTGTGTGCGAAAGCGCATCATCTCCCGCATCATCGTGCGCATGTACGCGCCGGGCAGCGAGTTGTAGCTGATGAACGCGATCCCGTCGTCGGTGAGCCACTCGTCCAAAAGCGCCAGCAACCGATTGCGGACCGGCTCCGGGACCCAGGCATAGAACCCATGCGCAACCACGTAGTCGAAACGCCCGAGCCCGGCACCCAGTTCCATCAGATCGCCCTGAAAGAGGCGCACATTGCCGAGCCCGAGTTCGCGGATGCGCTCCTGCCCTCGCTCGATCGGCGACTCCGCAAGATCGAACCCGACGAACTCGCTCGTCGGAATCGCATAGGCCATTGGAATCAGATTGGCGCCATCGCCGCACGCCACTTCGAGCACCCGGCACCGCTCCACCGGAGCCGGCGACAGCCCGTGAAGAATCGCCAGGGCCGCCAGGCGATCAGGATGTGTGTGGGAATACGGCTGGCCGGGATACGCGACGGCGTCGTAGGGATTCTGTGCGGCCTTCAGCTGTTCCTCCCCGAGGCGACTCCTGCGATACCCTCTGCGTCTCTTACTTATACCGGTTGCAATTCACGTCTCTCATCCTGCTTCTTCTCGGCGACCGGACCATGCGTCTCAACCGTCGGCGGCGGAGGCGCATCCCCAATCCGCTTCGAATAGCCGCAGACCACCGCGCTCTCCTCGGCGGCAGGCGTGGTGTTCTTGCCGCGCTTCTTCGGCGCCGCTTCCTCTTCTGCGCCCTTTTTCTTGTTCGGGCACTCAAGATAGACGCCCGACTTGAGCGTTTTCTCCATGAGATACGGGCTGCCGCACTCCGGGCACTTCTTCGGCACAGGCTTGTTATTCGACGTGAAATCGCACTTGGGATAATTTGTGCAGCCCCAGAAGACGTTGCCGCGCCGCGCCTTGCGCTCGGCAATGTCGCCGGTGCCGCACTTCGGGCACTTCATGCCTTCGATCAGGTTCTGCTTGATGTATTTGCACTTCGGATAGCCCGAGCAGGAGACAAATTCGCCATACGCGCCCTGCCGCAGCACCAGCGGCTTGCCGCACGCCGGGCAGTCTTCGCCCGTCGGCTCCGGCGGTTTCTGCTGTTGCTTCTGGCTCAGCTTGCGGAAGGTTCGGCAAGGCGGGTCCGCGTTATAGTCCGGGCACGCCATGAACGGCCCGAAGATACCGCGCCGCAGCACCATTACCTTGCCGCAGTTCTCGCAGTACTCCTCGGTCTCGCCCGCCTCCTGCGCCTCGGGTGTATTGAGATCGGGCTTCGAGGCGATATTCTCTTTCGTGAACGTGCAGCTTGCCGGATCTTTCTTGTTATAGGTCGAGCACGCAAAAAATGTGCCGAACTTGCCCCATCTCAAAATCAGCGGCGCTCCACAGAGCTCGCATTTCTCGTTCGTCGCCTGCTCCATGCGCTTGATGTTTTCCATCTTCTTGCCGGCGACCTTCAGCTCTTTCTCAAAGTGGTCATAGAAGGCGCTGAGCAGGTCGGTCCACTTCTCCTTGCCTTCCTCGATATCGTCCAGCTCCTCTTCAAGACGCGCGGTGTACTTGGTGTCGAAGATGTAAGGAAAATTCTTCACCATCAGGTCGCAGACCACCACGCCGATCTCCGTGGGATAAAACCGCCCGCGCGATCCGCCATGCTTCACCACATACTCGCGGTCCTGAATGGTATTGATGATCGACGCATACGTCGATGGCCGCCCAATGCCCCGCTCCTCCAGCTCCTTCACCAGCGAGGCTTCGTTGTAGCGCGGCGGGGGCTGCGTCGCGTGCTGCTCATGCAGCAGCTCGTCCAATTGCAGCGTCTTCACGCCGTCCAGATTCGGCAGCCGGTTCGATGACTCGTCCTCGTCCTCTTTTTTGTCTTCGGATATCTCGTAGACCTTGAGAAATCCGTCGAAGCGCAGCACCGACCCGCTTATGCGGAAGTCATACGTCTTCCCGCTCTTCTTCGCTTCCGCAACAATATTGGCGGTGGTCACATCGTAGACCGCCGGAACCATCTGCGAAGCCACAAACCGCTTCCAGATCAGCGTGTAGAGCTTCAGTTGCTCATCCGTCAGGTAACGCGCAATCGACTCCGGCGTCCGTGCCGCATCGCTGGGCCGGATCGCCTCGTGCGCATCCTGCGCATCCTTCTTGCCCTTGTACACATTCGGCTGAGCCGGCAGATACTGCGGCCCAAGCTGCTTCGCCACCCACTCCCGCGCGCCGATTATCGCTTCCGGCGCCACGCGCGGAGAATCGGTACGCATGTAGGTGATCAGGCCGGTCGTGCCCTCCGAGCCCAGATCCACGCCCTCATAGAGCCGCTGCGCTACGCCCATCGTGCGCCGCACATTGAATCCAAGCTTGTTGGCCGCGTCGCGCTGCAACTGGCTGGTAATGAATGGCGCCAGCGGGCGCCGCTGCTGCTCGCGCGCCTGCACCGACGCGATCGACCAGGCCGCATTTTTAAGATCGGCCAACACTGCGTCGGTCGTCTTTTTATCCGGCAGCGCGTTGGCGATGAACTGATCTTTGCCATCTTTGTCCTTGCCGTTCGCCACCCGGGCCGGTTCGCCGTTGATGCCGATGAAGCGCGCTTTCAGCTTTGCGTCGGCGCGTTTTTCGGGGTGAAGCAAAGCATCGAGCGTCCAGTACTCCACCGGCTGGAACGCGCCGATCTCCCGCTCGCGCTCCACAATCAGCCGCAGCGCTACCGTCTGCACGCGTCCCGCGGAGAGCCCGCGCCGCACTTTATCCCAGAGCAGCGGCGAAATCTGGTAACCCACAAGCCGGTCGAGAACGCGCCGCGTCTGCTGCGCGTCCACAAGGTTCTGGTCGATGTCCCGAGCGTGGTTGAAGGCCTCCTGCACCGCCTTCTTCGTAATCTCGTTGAAGGTGACGCGGCGAATCTTCTTCCGCTCCTTCGCGTTGGTCCCCAGTTGCAGTGCAAGATGATACGCAATCGCCTCGCCTTCGCGATCCGGGTCAGGCGCCAGGAAAATCTCATCCGCCTTCGCCGCCAGCTTCTTCAGCTGGTCCACCACCTTCTCTTTGCCGGGCGACACAATCAGCTCCGGCTCAAAGGTCCGCTTCTTCAGCTCCACGCCGATGTCGTTCTTGGGCAGGTCCATAATGTGCCCCACCGAGGCGCGCACATCGAACCCCTTGCCCAGATATTTCTCGATCGTCTTCGCCTTCGCGGGCGATTCGACGATCACCAGTGATTTGCTCGTTGCCATCCTGAATCCAGTTCCCTCTCTGTACTGCGCAGCCGGCAGTCTATATTGACTCGTCAGCCGCCCCTTCGTCTGCTCACCACACCATTCGATTCACGAGAACCCTCGCTCGGTGCGCCGCCTCCCGGGGTCCCGAAGACCGGCCCCGAAAAATGATCCCGAAAAAATGTCCCCGCAAGTGTTGCACCCTACCATGGAACACCGCCTCGTTTCCACTCGCGCAGGTCTTTTCCCCGCTCGGAGATTGCCCTCCCGGTGCAAAACGGGGCCGGCCGCGGCCAACGAAATTTCGCCGCAACCCCCTGCTAAATCATCCGTTGGCGAGAATTTCCGGAGCGCCGCATCGGCATCTGCCCGGCTAAATGAAAAATATTTGGCTCTTTCCAGGGTCTTCCGGCCTTCACTTTGAAAAAGCGGCCTGATTCCTCCGCCGGACCCGCGTCAAAGCGTCCGCACGTAATTCTTGCCCGGCAAGCTGCGGATCCGACCCGTAAGCTCCAGTTCGAACAGTGCCGTAAATACCTCTGCCGACGTGAGTTGTGTCTCGAGAATCTCGAGGATCTCGTCGATCTGCAAGCTCTCGTCCGGGCGGAGAACCTCGAGAACCATCGATTCCTCGGGCCGCAGCACCGGATCAGGCAGTAGGGATGCTTGAGCCCCGGGATTGGATGCAGCCCCCGCTCCGGTCCGTCCCTCGGCCTCCAGTTCCAGCCGCACCTGCGAGGACAGCTCCTCCCACACATCTTCCCAGGTTGCCACCAGCCGGGCGCCCTGCTTGATCAGCGTGTTGGGCGTCCAGGAACCCTTGCTGGTGACGTTTCCCGGCACCGCGAACAGGTCGCGATTCTGCTCCGCCGCGCAGCGGGCGGTCACTCGGGTACCGGAGTTCTCGCTCGCCTCCACAACCAGCACGGCCACGCTCAGCCCGCTCAGGATCCGGTTCCTGCGCGGAAAATTCTGCGGCGCGGGAAACGTGCCCATCGGCAACTCGCTCACAATCGCACCGCCCAGCGCGAGAATCTCCTCGGCCAGCTTCTTGTTCTCCTTCGGATACACCACGTCGATGCCTGTGCCCCACACTGCGACCGTGGGCATCCGCGCCGCCAGCGCTCCCTTGTGCGCGCAGGAGTCGATGCCCCGCGCCATGCCGCTCACGATCAGCAGGCGCCGCGCCGCCAGATCGCGAGCCAGCATCTCGGCCACGCCGCTTCCGTAAGTCGAGGGATGCCGCGTACCCACCACCGCAATCGCCGGCCGGCTCAACTGCCGCACATCGCCGCGCACCCACAGCACCGGCGGCGGATCGTAGATCTCCCGCAGCCGTTCCGGATACGCTTCGCACCCGAAGCTCACTATGCTAGCGTTCTGCGCCGTAACCCTGGTCCATTCTGCCTCGGCGACGGCGCGTGCCTTGCCATCTACGATGAACTGCGCCGCCACAGCCGGAAATCGCAACCCCTCGAGCTCGGTAAGCCCCAGCTCGAAGATGCGGCTCGGCGTCTCCACGGCGCGCATCGCGTCGAGAATCCTCTTCGGCCCGAGTCCCGGCGCGAGCGAGAGCCCCAGCCAGGCGAGCCGGTCCGCGTCCAGCTCGGTTACCTCTGCCCGCTCCGCATCGCCGGCATGCCCACTCATCGCGTCATCCTTTCCGCCCGCATCCTGCGCGCGTTTTCTCGCGCACGCGATTCAAAATTCGATTTCAGAGGGATCGCGGCAACGTTATTCCGTGCGGTTACTAAAAGTCAAGCAACAGTTACTGCGAGTCAAAACGCACAGACGTTTTCCCAAGTTCTCTTCATCGCTTTCGGCGATGATCAAACCTGTAACTCCCCTGATGCGGAACGCTCGCATCGCTGCATTACTCGAAATTAAAAAAACGCCTCGTGCGGGGTCATTCACACCTGGGCACGATTGGGGCCGACCGTGAAGGTTAGATTTTTCAATCCTTGGTTTGTTGCGGCTTGCCTTCTGCTAATCCTTACTTTGGAAGGCCACGCACAGCAGCCGCGTCCGGCAGCGCGGCAACTTCTCCACGGACACGTGCGCGCCGCGGTCCTGAATGGCAAGGCTGCACTCGCGGGTGCGCTTCCATCCGGCCAGCGCCTGAATCTCTCCATCGTGCTTCCGCTGCGCAATCAGGCCGAGCTCACAAATCTGGTGAGCCGTCTCTATGATCCCTCCAGCTCCGATTACCACCACTTCCTGAGCGCCTCGCAGTTTACCGAGCAGTTTGCACCCACAGCCGAGGACTATCAGGCTGCGCTTCAATTCGCGCGGGCCAACGGGTTCACGGTCGGCGCCGCGCCCGCCAATCGCCTCGTGGTGCCAATCAGCGGCACAGCCGCGCAGGTCGAAAAGACTTTCAATGTCCGGATGCGGCTCTACCATCACCCCACGCAGAACCGCCTCTTCTTCTCGCCGGACCGCGAACCCTCGCTCGATCTCGCCGTGCCCATCGCTCACATCGCCGGCCTGAGCAACTTTTCCACTCCGCAGCCGCTCCTCCAGCACGCCGTTGCGGACGACGGGCAATCCGCCGCCGCGGCCACAGGCTCCGGACCCGGCGGCTCTTTCCTCTCCAGCGATATGCGCGCCGCCTACTATGGCGGGACCGCGCTCACCGGCTCCGGCCAGACCGTCGGCCTTCTCGAATTCGATGGATATGACGCCAGCGATGTGAATCAGACTTTCACGAGCATGGGCCAGTCCAGTGCCGTACCGGTCAACAATGTGCTTCTCGACGGGGTCACCGGCGCCTCGGTCTCCGGCGATGACAGCGAGGAGGTCGCCGACATCGTGCAGGCCATCGGCATGGCTCCCGGCCTGAGTCAGGTCCGCGTCTACATCGGCAGCAACGATGTCGATCTGCTGAACGCCATCGCCTCGGAAGATGTGGCGCAGCAGGTCAGCATCTCCTGGTCCTGGAGCCCGGACGATCCCGCCACGGATGAGATCTTCTTCGAAGAGTGCGCCGCGCAAGGCCAGAGCGTCTTTGCCGCCTCCGGCGACTGGGGCGAGTTCGATCCCTACTTCGACAGCTTCTATCCCGCCGAGGACACCTTCGTGACCGCCACGGGAGGCACCGTGCTCACCACCGGGGATGCGGCGTGGAACGCCGAGACCGCGTGGAACCGGAGCGGCGGCGGCATCAGCCCCGACGGCATTCCGATTCCCGCCTGGCAGGCGGGCGTCGCCACATCCACCAACGGCGGGTCCACCACGCTGCGCAACGTGCCCGACGTTGCCGCGGAGGCCAATACCGACAACTACATTTGCAGCTCGGGCGTGTGCAGCGGCAACTGGGGCGGCACCAGCTTCGCGGCCCCGCGCTGGGCGGGCTTTATGGCGCTCGTCAACCAGCAGGCCGCGCAGCAGGGCGAGCCGGCCGTGGGCTTTCTTGACCCGCTGCTCTACACGCTCGGCCAAAGCTCAAACTACGCCGACCAGTTTCACGACGTCGTCATCGGCAACAACGACGCCCGCGGCAACTGCTGCGGTTGGCCTTACTACAACGCGGTGCCCGGATACGACCTGGTCACCGGGTGGGGAAGCCCTTCCGGCCAAGGCCTGATTGACGCGCTTGCGCCGCACACCTCATCGGCCACCTACCAGCTCTCATCCTCGGCCGTCACCGTCACCGTCGCTCCCGGCAGCTCCGCGGCAACGACGATTGCCATCGGCAAGAAAGCCGGCTTCTCCGGGAGCGTGAGTCTCGCAGTCTCCGGATTGCCTGCCGACGTTACCGCGAGCTGGAGCGAAAATCCCGCCTCCGGAACGAGCATCCTGACGCTGAACGCCGGGAATTCCGTGCAGCGCGGCTCCTACCTCATCACCGTCACCGGCCGCTCGGGCTCAGAGACCGAATCAACCAGCTTTGCCCTGGCGGTGAATGCGCCCGGATTCACGCTGGTAGCCTCACCGGCCAGTGTGAAGATCTATCCCGGCACCTCGAACTCGGTCTCCGTCGTCGTGACCGCCGCGGGAGGATTCAACGGCCAGGTCCATCTCGCCGTCACCGCCGGCCTGCCCGCGGGCATCACTGCCGCGTGGGTCTCCGATCCCGCCACAGGAATCAGTTCCCTCACGCTAACCGCGAGCAACTCGATCTCAACAAATACTGAGGCTATGCTGACCATCACCGGCACTTCGGATGGCCAGACAGCCACAACTACGCTGGCTCTCGTCGTCAACCCTCCGGTCTTCTATCTCAATGTCTCGCCGTCTCCCTCGTCCATCGCACAGGGCGGCTCCGTAACCTTTGCCGTCTCGGCCATCCCAGTGGACAAGACCAGTGACACCATCAAGCTCTCTGCGCCCGCGCTTCCTCCCGGCGTTACCGCGGCCTTCAATCCATCCACCATCTCGTTTGGCCAGACCAGCATGCTCACCCTCACGGCCGGCAGCTCTGCTCCCATCGGAGCGGGGCTCGTCGCCATTGAAGCCGCTGGATCGCTCGCCGAGACTATCGGCCAGTTCAACCTCGCCGTCACGGCCAAGGCATCACCTTCCTTTGCCCTCAGTGTTGCCGAGTCTTCTCTGCTCGTCACGCAGGACGCATCGGCCATCGATGGCGTCACCGTTACCCCGCAGAATGGGTTCACGGGCAGCGTCAATCTCTCTGTCACCAGCCCCTTGCCCGCCGGCATCACGGCAAGCTTCACCCCAAGCTCCACAACCGGCAGCAGCCGGCTGACCCTCACGGCCAGCAGCACCGCGGCCACCGGGTTTTATCCGCTGTGGATCACCGGCGTCTCCGGCACGCAGTCGACGACGGCCTGCGTCTTCGTCACCGTCAATCCCCCGCCCGGTTTCTCGCTGAATGCATCGCCCGGCTTGATCGGCCTGAGCCAGGGCGCCACCGTCACCGACGCCTTGACCGTGGTGCCGCAACCCGGCTTTACCGGCAACGTGAATCTCTCCGTCACCTCGCCGCTGCCCGCCGGCCTGACCGCATCGCTCGGTTCCAGCTCTACCGCGGCAAACACTGTGTTGACCCTCGCCGCGGACTACGCCGTTCCTGCCGGAAGTTACCCCGTAACCATCTCCGGCTCCTCCGGTAACCGCACAGTCACTACGACTCTCTCCGTCACTATCGCGCCCGCCCTCGTGATGCCCACGTCGATCTCACTCTCGGTTACGCCCGCGGGTGGCACGCTCACGGTAGGCTCGCTCTTCATGCTCACCGCAACCGTAACCCCTGCCGGCTCGGCCGCTCCGCCCGTGGGAGATGTTGTTTTCAACATTGGCTCGACCACACAGGCCGCGCCTCTGAACGCCTCCGGCATCGCCGTCTACTCGGGCACCGTCCCCGCCGCGCCCGGAGACCTGACGCTCTCCGCCACCTACCAGGGAACAACCGGCTTTGCTTCCAGCGCTTCGACGGACTTGAACGTCATAGTCGCTACGGCCGCGTCGCCTCAATTCAACCTTGGCGCTACGGCCATCGCTCTGACTCCCGGCGCCGCCAGCGGAAATACCTCCATCGTCACCATCACGCCCGCCGGCGGATTTACAGGCGCCGTGACGCTGACGGCTTCCATCATCGCCAGTCCCACCGGCGCCAAGAATCTTCCCACGTTCCGCTTCGGCGGCTCCAACCCTGTCCAGGTCGGCAGCAGCGGCGCGGCCAGCGCAACGCTCATCGTCTTGACCACGAATGGCGCAACCACGACGGCCGCCTCCGCACGCACCGTCTTCCCGTGGTATGGGCCCGGCGGAGCCGCGCTAGCCTGTCTCTTCTTCTTTGGCATCCCCTCGCGCCGCCGCGCCTGGCGCGCGTTGCTTGGCATGTTCGCTCTCTTCGCCATTCTCGCCGGCGGAGCCGTTGGCTGCGGCGGCAATATCACGCCCTCTGCGAGTTCATCGAGCGCCGGAACAACCTCCGGCGTGTACACCATTGCGGTGACCGGCGTCTCCGGCGCCACCACGGCCACCACCCATGTGACTCTCACTGTCGAGTAGCCCTCCACACCGCGCAACGGCACGCATCCTGCCGGGGCGCTTGGTACTCTAAAGACTGTGAACGCTGAAACCGGTACGCGCCTGCGTGTGGCAGCCATCGATTTCCTCAATCCCGCGCCGTTGATGTGGGATTTCGAGCACCCGCCTCTCGACGTTGCACTCGCGCAACGCTATCGCATCGATCGCATGATGCCCTCTGAGTGCGCTGCCCGGCTCGCCTCCGGTCAGGCCGATATTGGCCTCGTTCCCATTGCCGCTCTCGCCACTACTCCCGGCGTTCGCATTCTTCCCGGCTGCACCATCGCCTCGAAAGACCGCGTCCGTTCCCTGCTTCTCGTCCGGCGCGCCAGCCAGCCGATTGCGCAGCTGCGCTCCGTCGCTGCCGACACAGCGAGCCGCACCACCCTTGCCTACGCGCGCATTCTCTTCCACAAATGGGGCAACCCTTCTGTCCAGTTCCTCCCGTTTGCCGCCGATCTCGATCAGATGCTCCAGCGCGCCCATGCCGCCATCATCATCGGCGACCCCGCACTGCTCGCGCTTGAAGAGCGGTCCAATCGCTTCGAGCGCACCAACGAGGAGCTCGTCTATCACGATCTCGCGCATGAATGGCGCACGCTCACGGGCCTTTCGTTCGTCTCGGCTGTCTGGGGAGCCGCACACAGCGCTCTTCCACACGGCGGAGCGGCGGACGCAAGAGTGATCGAAGATTTAATTCGTTCCCGCGACCACGGCCTCCAGAACATCGACGCTCTTGTCATGGAATGGTCGCGCCGGTTTCCCATCCCAGAGAGCACCATCCGCAGCTATCTCACCGGCAATATCCATTACGTGCTCGACGAAGAATGCATCGAGGGAATGCGCGGCTTTTTCCGCATGGCCGCCGAAACCGGCGTGCTGCCGGAATATACCTTCTCGCTCCACCCCTAAGCATCCCTCAAGACCCACCCATCCCCATTCCCTGTTCCCGGTTCTGCATTCCTGCATCTTTCCCTCCGCCCCGCGAATCCAAACAGGCCACAGGAGAGATTCGCCCTCATGTCCAAGAAGATCGCTTTCATCACCGGCGGCAATCGTGGCCTTGGTTTTCAAACCGCGCTTGCGCTCAAGGAAGATGCCAAAATCGTCATCGGCTCGCGCGACCTTCTCCAGGGCGAGCTCGCCCTGGAGAAGCTCGTTGCCGCCGGAGCCGATGTCGAGGCGCTTCAGTTCGACGTCACGCAGCCCGTAAGCCACCAGGCCGCCTTTGACTACTTCAACAGTCACTACGGCCGGCTCGACATTCTCGTCAACAACGCCGGCATCGCCGGTGGAAACTTTCCCGGCGTCGGGCCCGAGCACTCCGCCAGCGACGTGCCCCTCGCGCTGCTGCGCAAGGTCTTCGAGACAAATTTCTTCGCACAGGTCGCACTGACCAAGGCGCTCTTGCCCCTGATCCGCAAAAGCCCGGCCGGCCGCATCGTCAACCTCTCGAGCATCCTCGGTTCGCTCACGCTGCAGGCCACGCCTGGCTCGCCCATCTACGATGCCAAGTCTTTTGCCTATGACGCATCGAAGTCCGCGCTCAACGCCTTCACCATCCATCTCGCCTACGAGCTGCGCGACACCAACATCAAAGTCAACTCCGCCCACCCCGGCTGGGTGAAGACCGATATGGGCGGCGCGCAAGCTCCCATGGAGCTCGAAGAGGGCGGAAAGACGAGCGCTGCGCTTGCCACGCTGCCTGATGATGGCCCGACGGGCGGCTTCTTTCACCTCGGCCAGCCCCTTCCCTGGTAGAGAAGAGAACTGGAGCCCGCAGGCAGAAGGGCCCCTTGGGCGCGAGGGCGCGCAGCCGAAACCGGCACGCGCCCTCACTTTCATTCCACGTGTAGGACAGTCTCGCGTATAACGACAGCTCAACAGCACTGATTCCAATCCAACACTCCCGCTCCACGCACCGCAGCGCCATCCATCCACTCACCGCAGTCCCGTCTCAAGGTATCCAAGGTAGCGATATCTGCTTCAGAGTCTTGCGCGACACCCCCGGCAAAGAGCTCGAGTGTCGCCAATCACTGCATTTACATCATCGGGCGATTATGTTATTTTACTAACCAGTTAGTTAATACATGTTAAAAGCCACCCCACCCAGGACGCAGGCCGACCGCGCGGACCAGACGCGCTCCCGCATTCTCGATGCGGCCATCGCCGAGTTCAGCGAAAATGGCTTGGCCGGCGCGCGCACTGAGCAGATTGCCGCCGCGGCCGGCGTGAACAAAGCGCTGCTCTATTACTACTTTCAAAGCAAGGGCGCTCTTTATGCTGCGGCGCTTGAGGCTGTTGCCCAACGCGTCGTTTCGAGCGGCCTCGCCACGATGAACGGTTCCTGGTCCGCGGGCGAGCGGCTGGTCCGTTTCGCTTTGAACCACTTCGATCGCATTCACTCGCAGCGCGCCTTTCAGAGCCTGATGCAGCAGGAACTCATGCGCCTGCAGCAGGGCGAAGAAAACGCGCTGGCCCCGATTGTGGAACGTGTCTTCCGCCCCATGTTCGTCCCCCTGAAGGAACTCCTCGCCGAGGGCATGCGTACCAAGGAGCTGATCCGCGTCGACGAATGGCAGATGATATACGCCGCTTTGGGCGCCAATGTCTTCTACTTCCTATCCGGGCGGGTAATGGGCATTCTCCGTGACAACAATCCCTTCGAGCGCGGCGCGATCAAGGCCCGGCGCAAGGCGGCCGTCGAGTATCTCGGCCAGACCGTATTCTGCGACCGCAAGCACGGAGCGCGCATCGCCGCGCGTGTGTTGGCCAGTGTGCCGATGCCTGAGAGCGGCAGTTTCAAGAGATTTGAGGTGAAAGGCAAGTGAACGCGCGCAATCGAGTTTTTATGATCCTGGGCCTGTTAACGGCGGGCTCGTTGATCTGGTATCTGGTCACGGTGCCCCGCGGCGGCGACCTGCAGCTGATCGGCACAGTGGACGCGAACGAAGTCGTCGTCAGCTCCAGGATTCCTGGCCGCATCCAGACGTTGACCGTTCAAGAAGGCGAGCCCGTGAAGAGCGGCCAGTTGATCGCGACCATTGAAAGCGATGACCTGCAAGCGGCGCTCGAAGCGGCCAGGGCCACCGCCGTCAGCGCCAAGTGGAAGCTGAACGGAGCCGTCGAAACGGAGCGGCAAAACCGCGGAGAGACCACCAGCGCCACCGTCAGCGCCGAGGCACAGGTAAAAGCCGCGCAGGCAACGCTCGATCAGGCCCAGGCCCAATTTGAACACCAGCAGGCTGACACCAGCCGCACCGTTGCTCTCGCCAAGCAGGGCATCATGAGCGCGCAGGCCCGCGACGAGCAGGAAACGGCGCTCAACGCAGCCAAGGCTGCGGTGGACGCGGCCCGGCACAATCTTACCGCGGCCCGGGCGCTTCTCAAGCAGGCGCAGGCCCACGAGCTGCTTGCCTCCGTTTCCGCTCGAACGGTAGATCAGACCCGCGCCGACGCTGCCAATGCGAAGGCCCTGGCCGACGAAGCGCGTGTGGAAGAGAGTTACGCGCAAGTCGTGGCGCCCATCAGCGGCCGCATCAACGTGTGGGCCGCGCGGCAAGGCGAAGTCGTCTCCGCGGGAACGCCCATCGTCACCATCATGGACCTGACGCAGACATGGGTCTACGCGCCGCTGCCGGAGACGCAGGCGGACAGTGTGCAACTCGGCGACAGCCTGCGCGTCGTCATGCCCAGCGGCGAGGCCGTCCAAGGCAAAGTGATCGCCAAGCTGGCCGAGGGCGACTTCGCCACGCAGCGCGATGTGAGCCGCATGAAGCGCGATATCAAAACGGTGCAGATCAAGCTGCTCATTCCCAACCCCGGCGAACGGTTCGTGCCCGGCATGACGGCCGAGGTCTACATTCCCAAGAGCCGGTTGGTGAAGCAATGAGTGCCGCCGGGTTGGCCGCAACGGCAAGGCCCGAAGCGATCGCCGTCGACAAGATTGTCAAGCGCTACGGCGACTTTGAAGCCGTGAAGGGCGTCAGCTTCAGCGTGGCCGAGGGCGAGATCTTTGGCCTGCTCGGCCCCAACGGCGCCGGCAAGAGCACGCTCATCCGCATGATGACCACGCTCATTCCCGTCACCGCCGGCAAAGCGCTCGTGGCCGGCCATAATGTCGCCAAGGAGCCCGATGAAGTCCGCAGGCTCATCGGCGTGATTCCCCAGGCGCTCACCAGCGACCCCGATCTGACCGTCGAAGAGAACCTGCTCATTTACGCCAAGCTCTACAGCGTCCCGCGCGGCCAGCGCGAGAAGAACATCGCCCAGGTGCTCGAAGCAGTTGACTTGACCAAGTGGCGCCGCGCGCAGACCAAGACGCTTTCCGGCGGCATGCGGCGGCGGCTTGAAATTGCGCGCGGTCTGGTGCACAACCCGCGCATCTTTTTTCTCGATGAGCCAACCACCGGCCTCGATCCTGTCTCGCGCATTGCCGTCTGGGAGATGCTCAACAACCTGAAGGCCACGCGCAACCTCACCATGCTGCTCACTACGCACTATATGGAAGAGGCCGACAAGCTCTGCGACCGCATCGCCATCGTCGATCACGGCAATCTCGTCGCGCTGGGCACGCCCGTGGAGCTCAAAAACAGCGTGGCCGGCGCAAACGTCGTCGAGGTGCGGTTCGACCGCGACGACCCGGAGTGGAAAGAGCGCCTGGTGGCGCTCGACGGCGTCACCAGCGTGCAGCCCGAGAGCGCCGGCTTCTATCGGGTGATCACCAAATCCGGCTCGAAAACAACCATGCAGCTAGTCGAGATGGCCGCCCGGCTCGGAGAAACACTTACTTCGCTCAGCGTGCAGAACACCACCCTCGATGACGTCTTCGTGCACTACACCGGCCGCCAGCTGCGCGACGAGCAAGTGAAGTCGGTCTTTATGATGCCGCCGCGGCCGGGAGCGCAGCCATGAACCGAATGATGGCGATTGTCGAACGCGAGATGCGGAAGTTCTTCCGCTCGCCGATGCTCATGATCATGTCCATGATGCTGCCGCTGGTGCAGCTCGTCATCCTCGGCAATGCCTTCGGCGGAAAAATTACCGGAGCGCGGGTCGGCGTGGTTGACCAGGACCACGGCCCTGAAGCCCTCAAAGTTCGCGAAGACTTCAACGCCGTAGCCGTCAACATCAAGACCTTCACCACCATCGACTACGACAATGAGATGAAGGCGCGCGAAGATGTGCGCACCGGCAAGATCGACGCGGCCGTCATCATCCCGCCGCAGTTTTCGCGCCGCGTCTATTCGCAGGACGCGCCCAAGCTGGGTCTCGTTGTCGACAACTCCGACCAGTTCACCTCCGCAAGCCTTGAGTCGGAGATGCAGTCGCTCGTCGACGCGCTGAATGCCCCCGTCGTCCAGCCGCGCGTCCTCACCAACATTGCGCTCCAAATCGTCGAGCTCTATCCGTACGTCGCTTACATGAAATATCTGCTCGCAGGCTCCGTGGCCTTGGCCATGTATGTCTCGGTGATGATCGGCGGCGGCATGCTCTACATCGACGACAAGGCGCGCGGCGTGCATGAAGGCTACCTGGTCACGCCCATCACCGGCCTCGAACTGGTCATGGGCCTCAATGTCGCGGGCGCCGTCAAGGCCGTGCTGGCCGGCATCTCGCTCACCGTCATCGGCTCGCTCATGGCCGGCCTCGGTGTCATCTTCGATCCCCTGCGCGATCTCGAGCTGCTGTGCGTCATCCTGGTCACGTCCGTCGCCTTCAATGGCATGATGTTCCTCATGATGGTCCGCGTCGACGATCCGCTGGTGCCGCGCGCCATGTTCGGCGTGCTCAACACGCTGCTCTTCTTCCCCTCGGGAGCCATCTATCCCATCTCCGCGTTTCCCAAGTGGCTGCGCGCCATCGCCCTGGTGGATCCATTCACCTATGCGATCCACGGACTCAAAGCCATACTTCTCAAAGACGGCGGTTTCGCGGCCATTCAATTCGATCTGTTGTTTTTGGGGGCCTTCGGCATTGGAACGCTGCTGATCGCCACGCCGCTCTTCAAGCGCACGCTATAGATCCATTCGATCAATCGCAAGCATCGCGCGGTATGGCGCGCTCTCTCATGCGAAAAAGTTGATGTGGGGCGCGGGCTGGTCTTCGGCCTCCGGTGCCTCGCCGGAAGGCGCCGCATTGTCGGCTTCCATCTCTTCCGCACCCGCCGCTTTCTTGCGCGTGCTGGGCCGCGCGCTATGATCCGGCCGGGCGACCGCCTCCATGGTGACCACCGCGGAGAGCTGAAAATCCGCGGCCGGCGCCTTCACGGCCATATAGTCCCGCATCATCGCCGGAATCGGGCCGATCTCCATAAGGCACCTCGTGATAGCTATCGGCAGGAAAATGAGAAACTTTAATCTTCGCGCGATTTTTTCGTTCCGGCATGCGCGAACTGTGGAAGCAAAGGCTAAAGGAGTGGTTGAGGTTTCGGCAAGAAACCCCGGAAATACCCGCGGGAGAGGCTAAAAACGCGAACCAAGTGAGTAAACAGGCGCCGTTGGCTTGCTACACTGAGGCCATGCAGGATGAACTGGAGTTCCGGCGCGCGGCCGAGTCCGCACTGGATGATTTGAAGCGGCATCTGATCCGGCGCGAAGAAGAGGCCGAAGCAGGCTTCGAGGTCGAAGAGCAGTCCGGCGTGCTCAACGTCGTCTTCGAGGGACCGGGCGGCAAATTCGTCATCACCCCCAATACGCCGGTGCGGCAGATCTGGATCTCGGCGCTGGCGACAAGCTTCAAACTCGACTGGGACGGGAAGACGCAAAAATTTGTTCTCGCCCGCACTGGCGAGCCCCTCATTCCGCTCGTCGACCGGCTCATCGGGGAGCACGTGGCCGAGTAGCGCCAAAACCTTCCCTAAGCCAAAAGGGGCCCGGGCATCGCCGGACCCCTCGCCCCCAATGCGCGCTTCTTACGGCAACGCATAGATCGTTTTGAGAACCTTCTCCGCCAGGTTCTGTGGCAGCGGCGCATAGGACAGTGAAGACGCCTCGCCTTCCCCGGACTTGATGCACCAGCTCAGTAGATCCTTCAACACCTTTTCCTTGGCCGCATCGGTCGGATGGGTGGGAATCAGCAGATAGGTAAAGCTCGAGATTGGGTAGGCATTCGCTCCGGGCGCATTGGTAATCGAGATCCGATAGTCCGCCGGCATGTTCTGGATACCGGCCGCAGCCTCCGTAACACCTTCAATCGAAGCCTTCACCCAGTTTCCTGCCGCATTCTTCATCAAGCCAAAGGCAATGTGGTTCTGCAAGGCGTAGATCAGCTCCACGTAGCCGATGGCGCCGGGCAACTGGCGCACCAGGCCGGCAACGCCTTCATTGCCCTTGCCGCCCACGCCCACCGGCCAGTTCGGCGAGGTGCCCTTGCCGGGTCCCGCTTCCCACTCCTTGCTCACCTTGCTCAGGTAGTCGGTGAAGATGAAGCTCGTGCCGCTGCCGTCCGAGCGGTGCACCACGATGATCTTCTGGTCGGGCAGGTGCGCGCCGGGATTATCCTTGGCGATCCGCGCATCGTTCCAGTTGGTGATCTTGTTCAGATAGATGTCAGCCAGCACATCGGGACTGAAGTTCAGCCCGCTCACTCCGGGAACGTTGAAGATCGGCACCACCGCGCCTAGCACCGTGGGAATATGAATCAGCTTGACGGATGAACTCGACAACATCTGGTCCGTCATCGGCATATCCGACGCGCCGAAATCCACCAGGCCCTTGGTCACCTGGGCAATACCGCCGCCCGAACCGATGGACTGGTAATTGATTTCGACCCCGGGATGGGCCGCGCTGTATTCAGAGAACCACTTCGAATAAATCGGATAGGGGAAAGTAGCGCCCGCCCCCGTTAGTTTCTGGGCCTGGGCCGCGCTCAGTGCAACAGCGAGCAACGCAATAGCAACCAAAGCTTTCTTCATCCTCACACTCCCTTTCAGATTTCCCTGCCGCATTTCATTCTCCATGGGCAATGTTACGGAAGAGTGAATTAACAGGGTTTTCAAGAAGTTGCCCACGGCTCGCCGCAGGCTCTGACAAAGAAAGTCGATAGCGCCGGGCGCCCGGGTTCCGATTCTGGAACCTGGGACACCCAACCCTCAATTCGCCTAGACAGCCGGGTGCCCCAGGTCGGGATTCCGGGACCTGGGATCCCTCGACCCCAATTTCCCTTACTGCTCCGTCCCTCGCCCTTGCGGCTCCATGCGATTCCGCCACTTCGCCGCCAGGGCCGGATCGGCCAGCATCTTGATGTAAACCCCGCCCACCACAGACCGTGCCTGAAAGGACATTTGCTTGCCCGTCTTCGTGTCATACCAGTCCGTGAGGGGAACGCGCGTGGGGCCTTCGTTGATCCAGCGGCCGATCGGCGCCATCAACGTCGCAAACGGATCGGTGGCTCCCGGCTGCGGCGAGCCGGCCAGCGTCGCGGTCCAGATTTGCCAGTCGAGCTTGGTGTAGTCGGCGCGATTGTCCAGAGGAAGGCCGAACCGGTTCAGGTGGTTCAGATAAAAAGCGATCTCGGTCTCGCGGACCTTCGCGGGAAACAGGTGCAAACCGAGGATCTGATCCCAGACCAGATTGTATTTCTGGCTCCAGGTTCCGGGCTTGTCGAATGCCAGTTTGTAATGCGCGCCGCCGCTCGCATCGCTGTCCAGCGCCATGGTCTGCCATTTCGAAGCCATTCCCGCGGCCAGGCTCGCATACTGCTTGGCAACGTCAGGCTTGCCCAGACCCTCGGCCATCTGCGCATAAGCGGCCAGCCCCTCAATCGCCTTGATCGAGAGATTGGCATTGTGGGCCAGGTGGCCGGCAAAATCGTCTGTCGAAAGCTGGTTCGCCGGGTCCAGCCCCTTGTCGCGCAGATACTGCGCCCACAGCGTGAACTGCGGCCAGTACTGCCGCACAAAGTCCCAGTTGCCGGTTTCGCGCCCCATCGCGTCGGCCAGGATCAGCAGGTTCCCGCTCTCCTCAACCGGCATCTGGTTATCTTCCGAAGTTTCGCCGCCGCCATACACCTGCCCGTCGGCCAGTGGATAGGTGCCCAGATCATGCGGCGCAAAGGGCCACTTCCAGCGGGGCAGCGCGGCGTATTCAAGCACCGGCTTCAACTGCGCCTGAAGCAGCGCGGGGTTGAAGAAGAGAAAGAATGGCCCGGACGGATACAAAACATCGACCGTCGAGATGCAGCCGTTCGAGAAGTTCTCCTTGGGAAACAGCATCGGCGTGCCGTCCACGTCGGCCGCGAACCCGTGCGCCGCCAGCGTCTGCCGGTAGGCAAGAATCGCAAGCTGCGCGTACGCTGCGCCGCCTGCCTGGTTCAGATCGGCCGTCAGCTCCCGGTCAAACTGCTGGCCGTGCTGCTCCAGCGAGGAAAACTGCGACTCGGCCTCCGCGAGCATCTGCTGCACGCTCATCCCGTTGCGCTGCCAGTAAGGCCGCAGCTTGCGGCCCAGATATTCGATCGCGTAGTTCTCCGTGTACGCCAGCAGAACGTGCCGCGTCACCGGGGTGCTGCCAACTTTGCCCAGCGGCAACTCGACAGCAAGATGCGCGGCATGCGCACGCGGCATGCGCGGCATATCGAAGTCGTCCGTCTGCGGTATCGTGCCGTCAGAGACAAAATCCCGCATGCCTTCTGAAGACAGCGCGGTCTGCGCGTTTTCCCCGTCGGGCACGGCCACATGGAAGTAGCCCCAGTCAATGCGCAGATCGTCGCCGGGCCGGTTCAACACCCGCTGATCGCGCGAGCCGGTATTCAGCACCGTGAGGCCCTGCGCGCGCATCCGTGCCCAGGTCACGGGCTCATCCGGCGTATTGACCGCAATCACCGGATCGATATCGAGCAGCAGGGTCACATCCTGCGCGCCCGTACCGCCAGCCGCGAAGCTCAAATACGTTACCGGACGGGAGAGCACGTCGAGATCTTTGGGAAATGCCGGAGTAAAAAACGTGACCGTCAGCGTGACCTGCGCCGCCTGAAAGGTGTAGATCGTTCGCGTCGGCGTAACTTCAAGACCGGTCTGCTGCATCGCGGGCACGCCGCGCGGCTGCGCGCCCATGAACCGGAAGACGTGCCCGTCGATGCGCGCGAGTCCCGCCATGGGTTGGCGCGCCCCGGTCCAGTGCTTCGTGTCCTCGTCGGTAAGGTGGTCTGCCATCGACCACACGCTGAAGTACGGATCGTGCGCGATCAGCGGCACTGCCGGAGGCCGCTGCTGCGCGGCGGCAAAGGAGGTGATCAGCAGGCTGAACCCGGCAACAGCGCAGCAAACTGCAGAGCGCAGCGAAATCGTTTTCAAAATGATCCTCAGTTTTCCCCTGGATAAGCTTCTGATACGCCGACAAAATCTCAGTTTCCAAGGAGATCAGTCTACCGCATCCTTGCCTCCGATTCGTTGCACGCCCGGGGGCCGTTTGATCGTGAAGGGGAACGTGAAATGCAAGGCGCTGCAATTGCCGTGCGCGCCGCCTGGGCACCCTCTGGGCGCCGCGTATCTGTCTTTGCGGCTCGGGCGCGAGACCACCCATCCGGACCCTGAAGTTGCTTACGCCACCACCGCGTGCACCGGCTGCGGCACCTGCGCCAACGGCAGCGCGAAATGAAACGACGCGCCCTCACCCAGTTCGCTTTCCGCCCAGATGCGCCCGCCGTGCGCCTGAACGATGTGCTTCACGATGGCCAACCCCAGCCCCGTTCCGCCCGACTCGCGCGACCGCGCCTTGTCTACGCGGTAGAAACGCTCGAAGATGCGTTCCAGGTGCTCTGAGGCGATACCAGGACCGAAGTCCTGCACTGTAAATTGAATTTCCGAGCCCACCTCGCGCGCGCCTACGCGGATCCGTTGGCCGCCCTTGGCGTACTTCAGCGAGTTCTCGATCAGGTTCCCAAACACCTGGTTCATTGCGTCCGGATCCGCCATCACCAGGGAATCCGGCGCGCCCGCGGACTGCAGCTTGATTCCCGAATCCACCACAATGCCGCCCAGCGAGTCGATCGCATCCTTCACCAGCGCGCTGGCCCGCGCCGGCTGCAGGGTGAGTTTGTAATCCGGGCTCTCCACACTGGCCAGCGCGAGCAGATCCTCCGTCAGCCGGCTCATCCGCGAAGCATTCTTGAGAATGATCCCGAGGAACTCGCGCGCCGCTTGCGAATCCGGCTTCGGCAGCTCCATCAATGTCTCCACATAACCCTGGATGGACGTAAGCGGCGTGCGCAGCTCATGGCTCACGTTGGCCACAAACTCGCGCCGGGACTTCTGCGCTGCCTCAATGTCGGTCACGTCATGAAGAACGGCAACCGCGCCTCCGGAGGGCAGCGGCGCCGCGCTGATCTCGAACACCCGCCCCTGCGCGAGCGAGCTGGCTCGGCCAAAACACAGCTCGCGCCGCTCCAGCGCACCCCGAACGCAGTGCAGCAGCTCAGGATCCCGCACCGAATGAACCAGCGGCCGGCCGGGACGAATATGCATGCCCGCCACACGCTGCATCACGGAGTTCGACCACCGCACCGACCCGTCGGCAGTCACGGCCACCACCGCTTCCTGCATCGAGTCAAGCATCACCGCCAGCTCATGCCGGCCTTTTTCAAGCTCAGCGAAATCGCTGCCCAGCCGCTCCGCCGTCTGATTCAACGCCGCTTCCAGAGGCGCGAGCTCGTCGCCCCCGTCGCTCTCAAGACGCGCCGCCAGGTCGCCGTCCGCGATGCGGCGGGCAAAGTCCAGGATGCGCTGCAACCGGGTCGAAACCCGCGCCGCCACCCCGGCGGCCAGCGGCAAAGCAATCGCCAGCGCAATCAGCCCGGACCAGAATGCCTCGCGGCCGAGCGCGCGCAACGTGCCCCCCGCCGTGTGCTCCACAAACCGATGAAACAGAAACTCCATCACCAGCGTGTGGAATACCAGCAGAAGAATGAACAGACCGAGCAGCTTGGTAAAAACTTTTGAGGTCATGCCCCACCCGCTCAATCGCCCTTCGGCAGCTCGAACCGGTAACCCGCACCGCGCACCGTCTTCAAATAGCGCGGGTTCTCCGGATCGATCTCGATTTTCTCACGGATGCGGCGCACGTATACGTCTACCGAACGCGGCGTGACAAACCGCGCATCGCCCCAGACGGCATCGAGCAGGTGGTCGCGGCTGAAGACACGGCCCGGATGGCGCGCCAGATAGTCCAGCAGCCGGAACTCGGTCGCCGTCGTCGTGGTCAGCTCGCCCCGTACCTTCAACTGCATTGCACCTTGGTCGATGATGACTTCTTCGAAGCTGATCACCGAGGGCGCGCTGGGCCGCTCGAACCGCCGCAGCACCGCCTTCACCCGCGCCACCAGTTCCCGCGTCGAAAACGGCTTGGTAATGTAGTCGTCAGCGCCCAGCTCCAGGCCGAGCACCCGGTCGTTTTCCCCTGCCCGCGCGGTCAGAAAGATGATGGGCACGGTCGCCAGCCCGTTGTGGTTGCGAAGTCGCCGGCAGACATCCAGTCCGTCGCCGCCGGGCACCATGATGTCGAGCAGGAAAAGAGCCGGCGTTTTCCGCTCGGCATCGGGAATCAGGTTGGTCGGCGTGTGATAAAGCCGTGCCTCAAAGCCCGCCGCTTCAAGGTGATGCTGCACCAGCCGCGAAATATCGGCATCGTCTTCCAGCACAAATACGGATTGGCTCAAACAGTCTTCCCTCATCCCGGCGGAAGTTCCACGCTCGCAAGCCGTCAGGCCGCCGGAAAACATTAACAGAGTAATGCACTCAGGCAAATAAATTGCAAACGTTCGATGAATTTGGCCCGGAGGCAGCGACCCGCTTTTACGACAACTTCTCCGGCCCCGTCGCCGCGAGAGGCAGCTCCTCCGCGGAGCAGAGTGAAACCGGGTACGCAGGTTCCGTCAGGTCGATCGAGCTTCGCAGCTCGGCAAGCGGCGCTCCGGTGGAAGACCCGGCCTCCGCTCGCGCCGCCGCAGCAGCCTTCCCGGCGCGCTCGGCCCGGCGCTGGCGCACCTGATGCGCGGCCACCAGGATCAGCACCGTGAATGTCACCGCCACCAGCAGCACGGCCGTCATTCCGTGCAACTGCTCAAGCGGCGCGCCTACGTCGTCATTCACATCGCGCACCAGCAGCGCCAGCCCCACAAAGACAAAGACGATGTGCGTGCAGAAGACGCGCAGCGAGGCTTTGCCCAGGGTGAGAAAGGGTTCGACGGCCACCACCTTCAGCAGGTGTCTGCGCAACCAGTAGGCGACAATCGAAAACGTAATCAGATTGATCACCCGCAGCGGTCCGATCTGCCACTTGTCAAGCTGGATGCCGAGCGCCTGTTGCGTCAGATGCGGCCCCAGCCATCCCCAGCGGATTCCAATAAAGAAGAGGCACAATGCGCTTGATACGCCGGCCAGCCATCCCGGCGGATCGCCGAATGTCTCCTCCCGCAGAGCGGATCTCGCACCCACCCAGCAGCCCACCGCCCAGATGGCCTGCCATGCAAAAAGATTGAACGCACCCGTCTCCTGCAGCGGGATCCGCAAATGTGTGATGTGGACGACCCAGTTATGCACCAGGTCGCGCAGCCCAAACTGGGCCAGCAGCCAGATGCATCCACTGGCGAACAGAATCTTTTTCCAGCCGAAGCGCACCCCCGCCGAGAGCAGCATCGGCGTAAAAAAGAGGAACGTCACATACATCGGCAGAATGTCGAGCAGCGGCGGGCAATAGAGCAGCAGCACTGACCCGATAATGGCCACGAAAGGATGAGCCAGATAAAAATTCAGCAGATTGCTGATCGCCGCTCGATGCGTATGCACGGCAAACGCTGCCGCCACGGTAAACACCAGCGCCAGCATCAGCAGATGGTAGCCATAAATCTGGAGCGACCGCTTCCACAGCCGCGCCCGCACAACCGAGGCATCCCTCACCAGCTCACGGATATAAAGCCGGCCCACCAGCAGCGCTGAAATAAAGACGAATCCCTCCGCCGAAGAGACAAAGCCGATCGGCGAATTGACCAGGTCGCTGAACCGTGTCGGCAGATGCGTCAGCGTCATCCAGACAAGGAACAGCCCGCGCAGGGCGTCGAGCTCGGGCCGGCGATCGAGGCGGGGAAGCTGCATAGAAAGAACGGCGCAGGCAGAGCGCGCCGTTCCTTGATTAGACGCGGTCGGCCCCTCCCGGTTGCACGGCGGATCTTTTCCCCGCACTTGCCAGGGGAGACAAGTGCCGCGGCATGAAGAAATTGAAGCGGCCTGCAACGGTCGCCGCCTTCATAGACAGAAGCGAAAATGGTCAAACGACTGCGAGCCGTCGCTCCACGAAATCTTCGAACGATTACCAGATGTAGCCGCGGTCTTCGCCGGCGGACGGTTCTTTCTCGGTGAGATTCGCAATAATCCAGCGCACGAATGCCGCCTCGTTTTCCCGGACGTACTCCTCCGGGCGCTCCTTCTCCTGCTCCTTCTTTTCGTGGTTGTGCTCTTGCCGCAATTCCACGGGACGAGTCTCCTCAGCCGCGCCAAAGCCCGTCATGCCCTCAACCCCCGTACACCGCACGCACGACTGTTCGTTGCCCATGACTCCCTCCTCCGAAGACCCGAAGCACTTTCCCTTGCCCGCGACCGGCGTCATCCATAGCCTTTCCAAACGAGGCGACTTTACCCATGTGGGAAAAGCATCCCGGCTGAACCCAGCTTGAGCCTCGCAGAGATGTCTTTCACGGCGCACGATCCTTGATGAGACCGCCTCTGGGATGACTCGACGCCAAGACAAAGCGATCCCGATAGCTCCGCATAACTCAGCGCGGCGCCCGATAACTGCAAAGCTTCTAACTCAAGCCGAAGTTATAGCGATTCCAGAATTGCCGGGTTCCCTAGGGACACCCGGGAGACCACGATGCCGACGAGACCCCTCCACGTGATCACTGATCGATGGAGAACAGCGGACGAGCGCTCGATTAAGAAAGAGTGAATGATCGAAAACAGGCCGCTAAACCTGTGTCCAACACTACTCGGGGTTCATTAACAGTTGTGCCTGATGCGCAGGAGAGATACGGCAGGCAGATTAGGGATGGACCGAAAGGAACGCCCGGCGGCTAGTCTGGCCCTTAAGCCAATCCAGCCTACGCATCGAGATTTGCGTAATGTACTTCATCGGGCGTTTTCTCCTACGCACCTAGTACTGTGCCATATCTTGATGAAGAAATGCAAGAGCGTCTCTTGAAAATTCTCGTGTAAGTCATCGAGAAGTTATCACCGGGACTTATCCGCTCACGCCCACAGCACACTGTTACCGCGTCGCGCGCATCATGATTTACGCTGGAAGCGCGCTGCGATGAGAGACGCCCAATCGCACAGGGAGACGGAATGGCCTGGATCTATTTGCTTGCCGGATTGCTTATTGGAACTTTTTCCGGAATTGTCGGCATCGGCGGCGGAATTCTCTTCGTCCCAGTGCTCTTGTGGATCGGCGGCATGGATCAATACAAGGCGCAGGGCACGTCGCTGGGCGCATTACTCGGGCCCGTGGGCCTCTTCGCTTTCCTCGAATACTATCGCCACGGCAACGCCGATCTCCGCATTGCGCTCTTGCTCGGCGTCGGCTTTCTCGTGGGCGGCTACTTCGGCGCCGTCGGCGCGCAGATGATTCCCGAGATCTGGCTGCGGCGCATCTTCGCCGTCGCGCTCGTCGTCATCGGCATCCGCATGTTCTTCCCTCGCTGAATCGCTTAGGCGATGGCCACAAAGCGGAGCCGCACATAATCGGCGACCCAGTTGCCATCTTCATCGCGAAGCGCCTCGGCCAGCAGATCGCTCGTTTCCTTCACCACGGTTTCGCGTACCGCCTCGGGCAGCGTATCCAGCACGCCTTTGCGAAAGATTCTCAACCATTCCGCAATCCCGCCCTCGCCCAGCGGCGTGGGCCGCGGAATCAGCGCCATCCGCTCCACGCGAAAGCCATGCCGCTCCAGGCGGCGCGTGTAGCCTTCGGCTGTCGGATAGTAGTTCACGCCGTCTTCGCGGCCGGCGAGGCCATGCCGCCCGAGCGCCGCGATCAGGGCCACGCGAATGGCCGCGATGTTGCCGTGCCCGCCCATCTCCGCCACAAACCGGCCGCCGGGCTTCAGCACGCGCCGTACTTCGCCGAGCATCGCATCCTGGTTGCGCACCCAGTGCAGCGCCGCATTCGAGAACACGGCATCGAAGCTGCGATCTTGAAATGGCAGCGCCTCGGCATTGGCCACTTCCGCAGCTGCGCCCCGCGCCCGCGCGCCGGCCACCATGTTGGGTGATGCATCGATCCCCCACACCTCTGCGCCCGTCGCCGCAACTCGCAGCGTAAGCTGCCCATCGCCGCAGCCGAGATCGAGAATGCGCTCCGCAGGCTGCGCGGCCAGCCACTCCAGCACACCACCCGCCAGTTGATGCACAAACGCGCCGTTGCGCCCATACGTCGCTGGATCCCAGCTCTGCGCCATAAAAGAGAAAGCCTCCACGTTCAGTGTGGAGGAAATACAGGCATAACGCAAAGTTATTCTATTTTGTATTTCGATAAGTTACATTTATGACAATATTTAATTCATATTTGATGGATAATCGAGCGCGCATTCCATAAAGCTGCTGTGTAAAAGGGCACAACTTCAGTTGGGCCGAAAGAATCCCGAAAAATCGCCGGGCTTTAGCCCCTGAGAGCGGATCGCCCCCAGATGAAGTTTGAACCTTTCCATCTGTCGCGGTACATTGATGAACAAGTTTTGCGTTTCAACAACCGTGCGACCAAAGATAATCCGTTGAACGATGCGGATAGGTTTTTGCTGCCAGTATGGCAGATTTCAGGGAGCAGACTGACTTATGCAGAACTGACCGGCAAGGTGCAGGAAACGGATAGGGGATGTGATGGCTCAGTTGTGGACCGTGTATATCGATGATAGTTCTGACGGCCAAAAGAGCAAGTATATGGTAGCCGGTTCTTTAGTCGGCGATAAACAACGTTGGAGTGTATTTTTCAAAGAATGGCGAATGGCTCTTGACGCAGATCCGGCGATCAAACACTACCACGGCAAAGACCTCAAGGGGCTTAAAGGCCCATTCGCACAGTTCAGAGATAGGAGTAAATGGATCACCGAACAAGATGGATGGGATGCTGCCTATAGAAAGCGAGACAAGCTTAGGGGCGTGATCGACACATCTTCTCTTATCGGTTTTGGAGTGGGTGTGAACATTCCCGAATATAACCGTATTCGCGATACTCACCCAAGAGCGAAGTTTTTCCTCCCCAAGGACGCTTTCGTTTTCGTTTTACAATCATTGATCTACGAACTCGCTAAAACTGTGCAGGAAAAAATTAACCCAAAGGCGCGCGTCGCCTTTATTTCCGACGATTCGAATAGAGCCAATGAATATTCCAGGATTTATCGAGATTGGAAAAGATGGAACCCCAATACGGCAAAAGCTATGCTTGAAATTTCTCATCTTGATGACACTAAGTATTACGGCCTACAGGCGGCGGATTTGGCCGCTACAACTGTAAAAGAGGTCTATGAGCAACATTGGAAAGCCGGAAAAATCAAAGAGCAATTTCCGCTGCATTCAAGATTTTGGCGAATCGCAAATGTGGATGAGCAATACATGCTCAATGTCTTAGATAATCAAACGCTGCGGGAACCAGAGGAAAAGGCGGCGAAGGTCCCTGACGTCGTATAGTTTTCGGCACTATGGCAAAGCCAGTAGCTATTTAAAGCTCACTTTTCTAAATCGATTGCACCGGCACCAGGGTCAGATCGTCGACCAGCCCCACTTCCTTCTGCACAAAGGGCTCGCCATACCTCACGCCGCCGAGCAACCCATAATGCCGCGCCTCGGCGAAGGTGCGCTCGCGAATCTCCTCTTCGGGCACAAATAGCGCGCTGCCCGCCGCCTGATTCGCATACTGCGATTGATAGGCCATCAGCGCCAGATGCCGCTGCTCGATGAAGGGCGTGATATCCACGATGAAGCTCGGCCGCACATCCGCATACAGGCTGGCATAGACAATCTTGAACGGCCGATGCGGTTCTCCACCTCGGGCCTCCGCACCTGTATCGATCTTTTTCAATCCCGCCAGAAAGCAAGCCTCGTAGCCGAGCGAAGCCACAATCGCGTGATCCGGATGCCGCGCCTGCCCGTACGGCAAAATCACCACACGCGGCCGCAGCCGGCGCAGCACGCGCACAATCTCCAACCGGTTCGCGAGTGTGTTTTCAATGGCCCCGTCAGGAAAAGAAAGCGCGTCGCGCCAGCCCACGCCCAGAATCCGCGCCGCCTCCTGTGATTCGCGGGCGCGGTCGTCCGCGGAGCCGCGGGTCCCGGATTCGCCTCGGGTTAGATCGAGAATGGCCGTGCGCAGGCCGCGCGCCGCCATGCGCAGCAGCGTTCCGCCGCAGGTCTGTTCCACATCATCCCGGTGGGCCGCGATGGCCAGTATGTCGGCTTGGAATGCATGGGCTCGGAGATCAGGGGCCTCTGCGGACATACCGGACATGGCAATCAATACACGGTGTTGTTGGTGTCGGTCACCGCGTCCATGTAGGCCACGTCGTACGCGGTGCCGGTCACGGTGACATATTGGTTGTCGATCGACGAGCCGTCCTTGGTGGAGTAGATATACACCTGCCCACCCTCGGCCGCGTAGATCTTGTGCAGTCCGGTCACGGCGGCGATGCCAGTGGCGTTGCCGATATAGGGCTCCAGCAGCATCACCTTCCCGCTGGCGGTGTTGTACATCGTCAGGCAGCCGTAGCCGCTGCCGGGATTCGTCGCGTAGCGCACGCCCACGGTGCAGCCGGTCATGCCGATCCACAGCGTGTTGTCATCCGCCTCGATCATGCGGCTCACCGCGCCGGGCTGGCCGTCGCTGATCGCCACCGGCGTTCCCGCCGTGTTGGCGTTCAGATTCACAACGGTCAGGTTGCCGCCAAACAGCGTCTGTCCGTTGATTGTCTGCGGCGCTTGGCCCACCACGTACATCTGGTTGGTCGTGGCCGTATCGATCAGCGCGTTGCTCGCGCCTCCGGGAACCGGAATGTTCACCATCGGCTTCGCATTCGCATTCGGGCACGCCGCCACCGATGCCAGGTTGCAAGGCAGCAGTCCCGAATTCTTGTTGAGCAAAAAGATCAGCGGCGCAACCGGCACAAGCGAAACCGAGGCCGTCGTGCCACCGCACTCGGGCCCGCAGTTAAGGACGTACGCCGTGCTGCCATCGTCAGAGAAGACGGCCTTCACCGGCCGGTCGAATGTGAGCGGCGTGCCATAGTAGTTGCCGGTCGCGTCCATATGGTCCGGACTTTGCAGCTGGAACAAGCACCACGCCGGCCCATTCTGCGGCTCGCAGTCCACGGCCGCCTTGGGCCACGTCGCCGGACCACCCGAGTAGGCCAGCGATTGCGCCGTGCCAAGCTGCACCGGGAAGTAAGCGTAGTTCGAGTTCTGCACAAAAGCCAGGGCCACCGATCCGCCGGCATTCACGCTCAGACGGTAGATGCCGGGAAGGCTCAACGCATTCGATGTGCCGGCGCCCTGGTTCACGATGGTGAGCACATGCGCAGACTGGCTGGCCGCGAAGACGTAAGACTGGTTGCGGGTGATGAAGATGCTCGACGACAAGCCGTTGAGGCCGCTCACCGTGCCTGAGGCCTTCTCGGTCTGATAGTTGACCAGCGCCAGGCTGCCGTCGCCCGCCCCATACACGGCTCCTATCTGCTCTTCCGGCATGCTCTGGATGCTGATGGGCAGCGCGCCGCCGAAGCCGGAGATGGAAAAAGATCCCGGCTGGCCCGTATAGCCGCTGCGGATATCGTAGAAAGCGTCGACGACCTCGAGTGCGCCTTTGCTCAACGCGCCCGGGTTCTGGATTGCGATCATCACGCGGTTGACGAGTTTGCTCGGCGGAAGCACGCGCCCGTCAAAATATGAGGTTTTGCCACAGCCTGCCAACGCACCCGCGACCGCCAGGGCCACGGCGGCGCTCATCCAAAGACTTCTCTTCTTCAAAATCCTTTACCTCGATCAAAAGCGCGGAGCAAGCCCGAGCGTATGCGAATTCCAGTGCGGTTTGGCATGGCCGGCGCGCGCCGAAGCCCGCAATTCCTCACCATATTCTTCCGAAGTTATAACTCCCGAAGTATAACAAAGCGGGCCGCGTTTCCGGCGTCCCGGCTCGCCCCGCGCGCGGGCCTCCGCTATTCCCCTCCAGATACAACACCGCAGCCGATGCGTTAGCATTTGAGAAGCATGACCCCGTTTGCCGAGATCTTCGCCGACCGTCCCCTGCTGGCTGACGGCGCCATGGGCACCGTGCTCTACGGGCGCGGCATCTTCATCAATCGCTGCTATGACGAGCTGAATCTTTCTGACCCTGCCCTGATCCGCTCCGTGCATGAGGAGTACCTGCAGGCCGGCGCAGAGATTCTGGAGACCAATACCTTCGGCGCCAATCGCTTCCGGCTCACCCGGCACGGCCTCGGCGAAAAAGTGAAAGAGATCAATGCCGCCGGGGTGCAGCTGGCGCGCGAGGCCGTTGAGCACCTCAAAGAAAAGCGGGTCGCGCAAGCTTGGGTTGCCGGCTCCATCGGCCCGCTGGGCGTGCGTCTTGAGCCGCTGGGCAAGACCGGCCTGGATGAAGCCCGTGCTGCCCTTGCCGAGCAGATTGCCGTGCTTACAGAGAGCGGCCCCAACCGTGGTGTCGACCTGCTGATCGTCGAAACCATGCCCGCTCTCAATGAAGCGCGCCAGGCTCTCGAAGCCGCCCGCGCCGTGGCGCCGCATCTGCCCGTGCTCGTGATGGTCACCGTCGACGATGAGAGCAACTGCCTGGATGGGTCTTCCGCCGCGCAAGCCGCGGCGCTGCTCACCGAGTGGGGCGCGGATGCCATCGGCGTCAACTGCTCCACCGGCCCCACCACGGTGCTCACCGCGGTCGAGGCCATGCGCGGCGCCACCACATTGCCTCTCGCCGCCATGCCCAACGCCGGCGTGCCGCGCGCCGTCGAGGGCCGCAATATTTACCTGTGCTCGCCGGAGTACATGGCCAGCTTTGCCCGCAAGGCCATCGCGGCCGGCGTACAAATCGTCGGCGGCTGCTGCGGCACCACGCCCAACCACATCCGCGCCATGCGCTCGGCCCTTCGCGCGCTGGATGCGCGGGCCCACGTAATCGGGCACGAAGTTATGCCCGTGCTGAACACGGAAACACCGCCCGCTCCGCTCGGCCAGCGCTCGCGTCTTGGCGCTCTTTTGACCGAGAAGCAATTCGTCACCCTGGTAGAGATCGTCCCGCCCAAGGGCATCGACTGCTCGCAGGAGATCGAAGGCGCGGCTTTCCTGGCGCGGCTCGGCGTCCACGGGGTGAATGTCTATGACGGTCCGCAGGCCACTGCCCGCATGAGCGGCCAGAGCCTGTGCATTCAGATTCAACACCATGCCGGGATGGAAGCAGTTCTCCATTACGCCTGCCGCGACCGCACCCTTCTCTCTATCCAGTCCGACCTGCTCGGGGCTTCGTCGATCGGCCTGCATAATGTCCTCTGCGTGACCGGGGAGCCCACGAGTCCGGGAAACTATCCTGACGCTACTCAGGTATTTGACGTTGACTCCATCGGTTTGGTGAACATCGTGCACCGGCTCAACCGCGGCCTCGACATGGGCTCCAATTCCATCGGCGCCAGCACCAACTTCACCATCGGCATGGCCGCCAACCCCGGCGCGCCCGATATGGAAAATGAGCTGCGCCGCTTCGCCTACAAAGTAGATGCCGGCGCCGAATATTGCATTACCCAGCCGGTCTTCGATTTGCGCCTGCTCGAGAATTTTCTCGAGCGCATCCGGGATCACCGCATTCCCGTCATCGCCGGCATCTGGCCGCTAACCAGCCTGCGCAACGCCGAATTCATGAAGAACGACCTGCGCGTCTCCATGCCCGAAGAGATCATGCTCCGCATGGCGCAGGCCGATACGCCCGACGCAGCGCGCGCCGAGGGCATCGAAATTGCGCAGGAGATGCTCGAAGCCGTGCGGCCGCACGTCGATGGCGTGCAGGTGAGCGCGCCCTTCGGCCGCTACGCCGCCGCCGCCGAAGTCATCGCCAGCGTGCTGCCGAAAGGCGCGACGCGAACGGAGTAGTCACCATGCCGTCCTTCGAACAATCGCTCAAGAAGCTCGAAATCATCGTGGAAAAGCTCGAGAAAGGGGATCTTCCCCTCGAGGAATCGCTCAAGCTCTTCGAAGAAGGCGTGGCGCTCTCCGCGGCCTGCAAGCAGGAGCTCGATGCGGCCGAAGGCAAAGTGCAGATCCTCATCAAGCAGCGCGACGGCTCCCTCAAAGCCGAACCGTTTCCGGCGGAATAGCTCTCCCGCACGCAAGTGCCGCGCGAGTGGCTGCCGTCCGCTTCCCAAACAGGTCGGGCGCCACCCCGCATTCGGACACAGATCGGTGCGCTTCTCGTGGACTGCAGCGCAGCGAATCAACGCCGAAGTTGCCGCGCCCCGGCCGAATTAAGCCGCTCCCGCAGCCATTCCTGCATCCACCCGGGAATGCGCGCAAAATCTCTCAGAAGAAACTCCGGCTGCGCGCCAGCGAGAAACTTTTCCTCATCGCCCGCCCCCGCCCTGCGCACGCTTGCGTGCCTGTCCCGCTCGATAAGCGCAAACGACGGTTTGGTCGGAGTGCCTGCTTCCGGCTCAATCGCGAGACCCAGATCGGCACGCAGAAGACCGAGAACGCGATTCGATTCGAAGACGAAATGGGCCTTCGGTCCGGCCAGTGTCTCGAGTTCGCAAAGCCGCTCGCCCAGCTCGGCATCGAGCGCGCTCACCAGAAACGCGCGGCGCGCACCGGCCGCAAGATAACGTCCCGTGTCCGTGCCCTGCTCCGCGACGGACTCCTCGCGGACGGCGGTCCCATCGCCGTGCATGTGACCCGTAATCTTGACGGCGATCCACGAGAACTCCGGCAGCGCCGCAATCAATCCGCAGACAAGGGCGGTCTTGCCCGCGCCGCGCGCACCGCCCCCCACAACAACAATGGCCATGGCACCGTTCTCTATTCCCTATTCTCTATTCCCTGCTTCTTCGCCAGCCGCGCCAGCACCGCCTGCTCGCGCAGCACCTGCTTCAGCGGTCGCGCCGGCGTGCCATAGAGCACTGTCCCCGGCCGAAGCCCATCGTTCGTCACCGTCTTGCCATTGAACACGCCCGACTGCCCGCCGAGAATCACGCCGGGGCCGACATGTGCATGGTCCCCAATCCCCACCTGCCCGGCCAGTATCGCCCCGCGGCCCACCGTCGACGAGCCTGAGATTCCCGTCAAGGCCACCAGGATCACATCTTCGCCGATATCGCAGTTATGCCCCACGTGCACGAGATTGTCGATCTTCGTTCCCCGCCGGATGCGTGTCTCGGCCAGCGCCCCGCGGTCGATGGTCGAGTTCGCGCCGATCTCCACGTCATCCTCGACCACCAGCGTGCCCTGCTGCGGAAACTGCGTATAGGCCCCCGTCTGCGGATCGCGCACGTAACCGAACCCGTCGGCGCCCAGCACCGCGCCCGCATGCACAATCACGCGATCGCCCAGCATCGTTCCCGGGTACAAAACAGCGCGCGGATAGATGCGGCAACGCTCACCCATGTGAACGCCCACGCCAATCACGGCCCCCGATCCGATCCGGCTCCCTGCGCCAATCGATGCATGGTCGCCGATGATCGCGCCCGGAGAAATCGTCACGCCGCTGCCCAGTTCCACCTGCACGCCGAGCACTGCGCTGGGATGCACGCCGCTGCCCGGAGGCGCAGAGGCCAACAGCTTCGCCGCCTTGGCGAACCACAGGCGCGGCTGCTCCGTCTCCACCACGCCCATGTGGCCATGCGCCAGGCCAGGCGCCAGGCCAAGCGCAGCGATTCCGGGCTTCAGCACCACGGCCGAAGCGCCGCTTCCCAAAGCCTCCATCGCCGATTGGGCGTCTTCCGCAAACACCAAGTCAAGGCTGCCCGCGGTCGCCGGCGTGTCAACACCCGCGATGACGATATCCCGGCCGCCCTGCGCCAGCCTTCCGCCCAGTGCTTCAATCAACTCGCCCAGCGTCATGCCTGCACCTCTCGCCGCAATGGCGGATTCAATAGAGCCCCGGCTCGCCCACCGGCCGCGTCTTCCATCTCCGGTGAATCCACAGCCACTGGTCAGGATAGCGCTGCACCCAGCCTTCGATTGCGCTTGTGCAAAGCTGTGTCGCCGCCACAATATCGGCGGCCGCGTCGTCCGTACACGGGACTTCGATCTCCGGACCAAAGCGCAGCACATACCGCTGCTCCGCCCGCTCCCACAGCATGAAACCCGGCAGCACCGCGGCGCCCGTCTTGCGCGCCACATGCGCCAGCCCCGTCGCCGTGCACGCCTCCATCCCGAAAAACTTCACAAACGCGCCCTGCGGCGGCGTCATGTTGGTATCCATCAAAATGCCCACCGTGCCGCCCACGCGCATCGCTGTCAGCAGCCCGCGGCCAAAGTCATCCTTATGCAGCACCGTGTTGCCATGCATGCAGCGGATGCCGTTGACGAATGCATCGAGCCGGCGATTGTCGAGCCTCCGGATCACCATCCCCATCGGATGGCCCATCAGCGAGTGATAGAAGCTCGATAGCTCCCACGCACCCAGATGGCCGGTCACGATCAGCACGCCCTTCCCGCGGTCCCGCGCGGCAAGGTAGTGCTCCAGCCCCTCCGTACGCAGCCAGTCACGCGTATTTTCGGGCGTATAGCGGGGCATGCGGCAAAACTCGACGAGCTGCCATCCCAGATGCCTGTACACCCCGCGCAAAATCTTTTTCCTGGCCCGTGCGGGAAGATCCGGTAGCGCCATTTCGAGATTCCGCACACCCACTCGGCGCAATCTGCCCATGAGCGCGTAGACCAGCAAGGCAAGCATCTCCGCCAGCAGACGGGCCGGCATGCGCGGCATAAGGCCAAGCGTGCGCGCCACAGCCACTACGAGCCAGTATTCAAGCGTTTCCCGCATCGGTAAAGACAAACAACAGTGTACGGCGCGCGCAATCGCTCTTCGCGCATTTTCGTCGTGCCGACGCGCAGGCTGTTCCGCAGCCTGTCCGCGCAGGCAAACAGAAGGCCTGCCCCGCTTCCGCGCGAACAGGCCATCCGGCGCACAATCAGGCAGGATCAGTAATTCTTCTTCGCTTCCACAAAGTAGTGGGCCACATCGCGCACAAACGACACCGCGCCCGGCGGCACCGCCACGTTGCCTTCCAGCACATGTCGGAAATCTTCAGGTGTGCCGTAATAAATCGCAGTGTCATCCCGGTTCTGGCTCACGCTGGTGCCATCCAGATCGATGCCCGCAAAGAGACCCTTGTTGCGCGAATAACTAAGCAGTTCGGCGTTCATCTTCCAGTCGGTCGAGGCCTGCCCGGCGCGCCCCACCGGGCCGGCCGCCGCTGAAGCGTCGCCGCCGATCTTGAACTTACTCTTCAACAGATCCTGCAGGCCATGCTCGTTGACGGCCACCAGCACCAGGTCTGTCGATTGTGCGCCGATCTGAAACCCGAACGATCCGCCCGCCATGCGGATGAACACAGGAGCGCTCCATCCCTTCCCCGTCCGGCACGTCACCACCCCCTGGCCGTACTGGGCCCCGAAGACGAATGCGCCTTTCACCATGCCCGGCACGACGGCCACGCAGGTTGCCGCGTGCAGAATGTTCATCGGGATCGTGCGATCCTGGGCCCCCATGATCTGGTCCAGAACCACCTTGGCTGAATCGATGCGGTCCTGCAAATCCTCGCGCGAGGAGGCGGCATACACAGTAGGAGCGAGCAGCACACAAAGGCTGAATGCAAACAGGGTCTTCTTCATGTTGGAATCCTTTCTCTGAGGGGACGTTTTCAGTCCGAATGGGTAAGCATGGTCTTTGGGAGCCTTCCGGCTGCGGTTCAGGCCGGCGGAGGCGCGCAGCCATGTCGCATGCCCACGCTCACAGAAGCTCCTGAGACACAGCCTATCGCATCCGTGCATGGAGAAACCGGCCCGCTCGTCCGGCAGGGCTCTCCGGCGACACGGGGTGCGGTCGATGGAGACAGCGCCAGCGATTCCAACAGGCGTAAGAGCGCCCCCGGGGCCAGAGATCGAGAATTTGGGTGGAAATCGAATGCAGATTGAATGTTGCAGGTGAAGAACTTATCTCTAATACATTGAGCCTGCAATAAATAACTACATAAAAAAGAGGAGTTCACAGGCGTCATGTAGACATGCTGCCTGGGAACTCCTTTCCCCAGATCTGCGTTGTTTCTGTCAACAGAATTGTGGAAAAGGGGGTACAGGCACAAGAGTACTTAAGGGCAATGCCTGTAAGTAACCAATAGATGTACTAACTAGTAATATCCTTGGACGGCTCGCCCGGTTCCCTTTTCAAGCCGCCGGCATCATGGGTCAGCAGCGACCGGCCGAGCGCCGACATCGACAGCTTGATGCGGTTATCCGCACCGGTCTTTCTCATCAGCCGGCCGACATACGCCTTCACCGTCCGCTCCTCGATGCCCAACTGGATCGCGATCTCGCGATTCGACCGGGCCGTCAGGATGAGCTCCAAGACCTGCTGCTCCCGGCCGGTGAGCTGCACCGCCGCCACGGTCGCAGTCGCCTCCGGCACCTTCAGAAGCCGGTCGATGAGCTTCGAGAGCAGGCGCCGCGGCGCCCAGATCGACCCCGAGGTGACCACTTCAACAGCATTGCGCACTACGTCCGGCCCGGCAGTCAACTCAAGATAAGCCCGCGCTCCCGCGACAATGGAGCTGAGCACCAGTTCCTCGTCCCGTTCCGGTCCGATGACAATCTGGCGGATATCCGGCCGGATCTGGCGAATGGATTCAAGCGCCTCCACACCGCCGCCCGAAGAGCCATGCAGATCGACTACCAGATATTCGAGGCTTGGATCGGCCAGCAGCTCATCCATGGGACCCACCACCGGTACAAGCCGGGGCTGGCCCTCCTGCGCGGGCTGGTCGAAGATGGTGGCCAAGCCCGCCAGCCGAATGGGTTCGCCGGCTGCCACCCCGATGCGGATCGGATCTTGGTTTGCAATTGCCTTCATCGACGCCTCATTTGGCGGTTCAGCCGTCGCCTTTCGCCTCCCTTGCGGGTTCCGTCAGGCATCTTCTTGCAGCGGCGGGGTAGGAATCGTTAGCGCTTTAGGTTGTGCAGCGCATCGAACTGCGCCGCGACCGAGAGGGCAGAACCGGGACCATCTTCTTCCGTCCGCATTCGCGCGCCGCCCGCGCGCCGCACCCCTTCGGCGATCGGACCTGGTCCTCTTTGAGTCCTCTTAGAGCTTTGGAAGCACGATGCCCTGCTGCTTCTGGTACTTGCCTTTGCGGTCGGCATAGCTCGTCTCGCAGGGCTGATCCCCGTGGAAGAACAGAATCTGGCACAACCCTTCGTTGGCATAAATCTTCGCCGGCAAGGGTGTCGTATTGGAAATCTCAAGAGTGACGAAACCCTCCCACTCCGGCTCGAAGGGCGTCACGTTCACGATAATGCCGCAGCGCGCATACGTCGACTTGCCAACGCAGATGGTCAAAACATCGCGTGGAATCCGAAAATACTCGACGGACCGTGCCAGCGCAAACGAGTTGGGAGGCACAATCACCGAGGGCGCCTGGACGGAGACAAACGACCGCTCATCGAAGGCCTTCGGGTCGATGATAGCGCTATTGACGTTGGTGAAAATCTTGAACTCGTCGGAGACTCGAAGGTCATATCCATAAGACGAAAGACCGTACGAGATGACACCGGCGGCCACCTGCTTCTCGCTGAAGGGCTCAATCATGCGGTGATGTACAGCCTGGTCCCTGATCCAGCGATCACTTTGAATTGACATGGGTCTCCTGCGGGGTGAAGGCGTTTCTCCACCGGAAAATCGCCGCGATGGTTCCAACTGGCTGATTCATCTTACGAAAGCCTTCCGCAATTGACAACGGGCGAGCCGCCGCATGAGCGCGGCATGAGCAATGCCCCCGCGGCGAGAAACCACGCTGACTCGTTCTTCGCGGCCGTCTGCGAGCCCCGTCATCGGCTCCGCAGTTCTCTTCCACCTGGCTGCGATCCCCGCTGAAAGCCCCTTCGCACCCTCCCGCGCGATCCCGCAAATTTTCCCGCCGTCGGGAGGCTGTTTCCCAATCGCCGCAAAATCTGTACTATGAGCGATGTAGGCGTTACGAATTTCCGCCAATGAGGAGACTCCATTGATCAAACAGGACATCGTTCATCAAGTGATCGAGCGTACCGGCCTGCCGCGCACCAAGGCCGAGGCCGCTGTCGATACGGTCTTCGAAGGCCTCAAACAAGCCCTGGCCGCCGGCGAGCGTATCGAACTGCGTGGATTCGGCGTTTTCAGCGTCCGCGCGCGTAAAACCGGCATCGGCCGTAACCCCCGCACCGGCACTGAGGTGAGCATAGCCCCCGGCAAGGCCGTTCGCTTCAAGCCCGGCAAGGAACTGCACTCACTCGAGACGGGCAGTTAAGAGTCTACCGGCCGTCAGAAACCTTCCCATCGCGGCGACACGCGCCCAGGAATTATCCTGTCCCGAGGATTTGTCCTGTCAAGGATCGTCCTGTGGCGAGAGGCCGCTCGCCGGGGCCCTGAAGTCCGCCCATCACACAGCCTTCCGCGCACCCAGCAGCCCCTGAGGTATGCTGTCGCCAATCACGCGCCCTCTGGTACGCCGGCGTTCGTCCCATCCCTCTGCAGCCCGCACGCTCAAAAAGGAATCGGTTTGCGCACTTCGCTTCGAGAATATGGCCTTCCTGCGGTGCTGCTGGTTGCGAGCGCCATCACCACTACGGCCAACGGCGCGCGCTTCATGCAGAATTTTCTCGCGGGGCTGCCGGCCGGCATCCGCGATGGCGACCTGTGGCCCTGGGGCTGGCTCGCCGACCATCCGCATCGCTTTGCGTCAGGCTTCGCGTTTTCATTCACGCTGCTGGGCATTCTGCTCATTCATGAATTCGGCCACTATCTCGCCTGCCGCGTCCACCGGATCAAAGCCACTCTGCCCTGGGTGCTGCCCGCGCCCACCCTCAGCGGCACCGCCGGCGCAGTGATTCAGATTCGCTCCGCCATTCCCAATCGCGATGCGCTCATGGATGTGGGCATCTACGGACCGCTCGCCGGTTACGCCGCTTCGTTACTCGCCCTGACAGGCGGCTTTTTCCTCAGCCATACCCGCCAAGCCGGAGCGCCCGCGCCGCTTGTCCGCTTTGGCACCGAGCCCCTTACCCTGCGCCTGCTGCATCGCCTGCTCGTCCACTGGGACCCGTCGATCCCGTCCTTCACCTGGGCCTCGCCGCATCCGGTGCTGCTGGCGGGCTGGATCGGCCTCTTCATCACCTCGCTGAATCTTCTTCCCGCGGGGCAGTTGGACGGCGGCCATATCCTCTACGCGATCGCGCCCCGCGTGCACAAGGCATTCACCCTGCTTCTGCCCGCCCTGCTTTTCCTCGCCGGACTGCGCTACTGGGCAGGATGGATCCTCTGGGGCCTGCTTCTGCTGCTTCCCGCCATGCGCCACCCGCGCATCCCGCTCGACTCGAAGCTGAGTCGCGGCCGCATCGTGTTAGCCGTTGCAGGCGCGCTCATCTTCCTGCTCACCTTCACGCCCACTCCGTTTCACGATGTCTCGCTGCTGCAGTTGCTGCGCTAACCCGCGAACACGTGCGCCCTGGCCGCGACACGCCGGCCTGCTCCCTCGCTGCTTGCATCACATCAGCCGCAGCGCATCCACATCCACCGTCACATGCCGCCGCGGCACGCCTACCTCTTCCGCGTGCGCTAGCATCCCCCGCAGCGCCGCGTTCAGCGCTTTCCGGCTTGCCCCTTTCAAGATCAGATGGAAGCGGTACACGCCCTTGATGCGGGCAATCGGAGCCGTGCACGGTCCGAGCACTCTCACGCCCTCCGGCGCCGCCTTCTCAAACCACTTGCCCAGCGTCGCAGACCACCCCGCCGCCTCTTCGAGCTTGGGCGACTGCACCAGTACATTGGCCAGCACGCCGAAGGGCGGATAATGCATCCACCGCCGGTACTTCAGCTCGCGTTCCGCAAACGCCGCATAATCGTGCGCCGTTGCCGCAAGAATGGCGTAGTGATCGGGATAATAGGTCTGCACCACCACGCGCCCCGGCAACTCGCCGCGCCCTGCGCGCCCTGAGACCTGCGCGATCAACTGAAACACGCGCTCGGCCGCGCGGAAATCCGGCATTGAGAGCGCATGGTCGCAGCCCACCACGCCCACCAGCGTCACTCCATGGATATCGTGCCCCTTCGCGATCATCTGCGTACCCACCAGCAGATTGATCTCGCCCGAGTGCAGCCGCGCCAACAGCCTTTCCAGATCGTGCCGTCCGCGCACCGTGTCGCGGTCCATGCGCCCGATCCGCGCGCCCGGAAAGATCTCCGCCAGCCGCTCCTCGCCCTGCTCCGAACCCGCGCCGAGATAGTACAAGTGCTCGCTGTCGCATTTCGGGCAGCGCGCCGGCACCGTGCGTTTGAAGCCGCAATAATGGCACTCCAACCGCTGCCCCGCGTGCGCCAGCGCATCATCGCCCGCCGGCTTGTGATGCGTCAGCGCAATCGCGCAGTTCTGGCATTCGAGTTTTTCGCCGCACGCCCGGCAGATCACGGCAAACGAGTAGCCGCGCCGGTTGAGCAGGATCAGCGCCTGCTCGCCGCGTTCGAGCGCCGCCTGGGTCTGCGTAATCAAGGACCGCGCAAAAAGCTGCTCGCGCCCGGTTTCCTGGAACTCCCGCCGCATGTCTACAAGCTCCACCTCCGGCAGCGGCCGGTTCATCACCCGCTCGCGCAGCTCGATCCGCTTGTACTTGCCTTGCGCTGCGTTCTGCCAGCTTTCGAGCGAGGGTGTAGCGGAGCCCAGCACCACGGTCGCCCCGGCCAGCTTCGCGCGCATCACGGCCACATCGCGCGCGTTGTAGCGCGGCGTCTCCTCCTGCTTGTAGCTCTGATCGTGCTCCTCGTCCACGACGATCAGCCCCAGATTCGGCGCCGGCGCAAAGATCGCCGACCGCGTCCCCACCACAATCGGCGCCTCGCCGCTGCGGATGCGCCGCCACTGCTCGCTGCGCTCCTCCGGCGTCAAGCCCGAGTGCAGCAGCGCCACGCGCCGGCCGAATGCCTGGTCGAGCAGCCCCGCCGTCTGCGGCGTGAGGCTGATCTCCGGCACCAGCAGAATCGACGCGAGACCCCGGTCGAGCGCCTGCTGCATGGCGGCCAAATAAACCGCCGTCTTGCCGGAACCGGTGACGCCAAAAAGCAAAAAGGGATGGAACGCTCCGAGCGTCTCCACGATCGTGGACAGCGCCTGCGTCTGTGCGCCGTTCAGATGAAGCGGCGCGGAGCCCGTCGCCAGTCCTCCCAGCCGGAACGCAGCCGCGCGCTCCTGGATGCGCACCAGCTCCCGGCGCACCAGCGTCGCGATCGTCGAAGAAGACGGCCCGCGCCGCCCCAGTTCGCTAAGGGACAACTCCCCGCCGCTCGCGGCCAGCTCCGCCAGAATTGCCTGCTGCTTTTCGGTCAGCTTCGGCAGGCGCGTCTCCGGGATCAACACGGCAAACCGTTCCGTCCGCCGCGCATCGCGTTCCGCCGCCATCGTCTCGCGCACAATCCATCGCCTGCGCACCAGAGCGGTCAGAATCGCTTGCGAAGCCCCCGTCCCCGTGCGCAGCGTCGGCGCCTTCACCGCCTCGCCCGCACTCAGCCGCGCAAGCACTCGATGCTCTATCTCCCGCGCATCGCCGGGCGCCGCAGGTCTCGACTTTGAGGCTCGAAATTCTCCATCGCCATCAAGAGCCCCGGCCAGCGCATCCCGCCCCAGATCCGTGATGCGATAGGAAACGGTCCTCCGCACCTCGGCCATCAGCGGCAACATCGCCCGCAGCACTTCGCCCAGCGGCGCCAGATAATATTGCGCGATCCACTCACCCAACGCCAGCAGCTGCTCGCTCAAAAGCGGCTCCTCGTCGAGAACCGCTTGGAGCGCGCGCACTTCAACCTCCGCCGGCGCCTGCACGTCGATAGCCGTCACCACACCGATCAGCTTTTCATTACGAAACGGCGCAATCACCCGCGCGCCGCGCCGCGGCCGCTGCCCATCGCCCACTGCGTAGGTAAACGTGCGGTCGAGCGGAACAGGCAGTGCGACTTCACAGCATCTGAGCATGGGCGACAAAATTCAGTGTAAAGGTTCCCCAATTCGCATTCCGGCGCCCGGTTGTGGATGGCTGCGGCCTGGTTCCTCGATCCGCGCTTGAATCGTCGCATCCCAAGACCGCACGCAAGCCCATATCCTATCCCGCGCAACGGAATTACAATTTATTGCGATGACTTCCACCACCGCTCCCGCCTCGTCCGCGCCCCACGCCAAGGCAACCTCAAGCTCGCCCGTCACTCTCGCCGTCGACATCGGCGGCTCCGGTCTCAAGGCCATGCTGCTTGACCCCGCCGGCAAACCACTCACGGAGCGCGAGCGTGTCGACACCCCCGCCATCCCCACGCCCAAAGCCGTTCTCGCGGCCCTCGACGGCCTCGTCAAGCTGCTCCCCCCCTTCGATCGCGTGTCAGTCGGGTTTCCCGGTGTCCTCAAAAAGGGCATCACCTACACCGCCGTCAATCTGCATCCCGACTGGGCCAACTTCCACTTCCAGGAGGAGCTGGAAAAGCGCTGGAAGAAGCCGGCCCGCGTGGCCAACGACGCCTCTGTGCAGGGTTACGGCGCCGTCCAGGGCAGCGGCGTCGAGATGATCCTCACCCTCGGCACCGGCATGGGCTCGGCGCTCTTCACTGACGGCAAGCTCTGCCCCGGCCTCGAACTCGGCCACCATCCCTGGAAGAAGAAAACCTACGAGGACTACCTCGGCCGCCGCGGCCTCGACAAGTATGGCAAGAAGGAGTGGAACAAGCTGCTCCAGGAAGCCGTCGATCAAACCTCGAAGACCTTCAACTGGGATCACCTCTACCTCGGCGGCGGCAACACCAAGAAGATCGAGTTCACCCCGCCGAAGAACGTAAAGATCGTCTCCAATGAAACCGGCCTGCTGGGCGGCGTGGCCCTCTGGCGCGATGAAACCATAAAAAGATAGCCGCGCCCCTGACCGGGTTCGCCGCGTTCGATGCCGCAGAGGCCTGCGTCGCGTCCTGCTCTTCGGCGCGGATCGGGTGCTCCAGGTCTCGCTTCTGAGACCTGGGAGGCCACGAACCCAAACCCATTGCCGGATGTCGGGTGCCCAAGGTCTCGCGTCCAAGAACTGGGAAGGCACGAGCCTCCGCTGCCGCCACTGCAGGCCCTTCAACCTCTCCTCAGCTTCCCCGCTTGCGTGACTTGATCGCAACCAGCGCCGTCGAAGAGGTCGATCCCACCAGGGCCCCCGCAAATATCTTAGCTACGTCCAAAAATCCTGACGCCTGCGCCGAGAGCCCGGGGAGCTTCGGGTCTGACCGCAACGCCAGAAGTCCGAGAAAGCCAAACACGCCGCAGAGAAGGAGGCAGATGCAGGTGAAGGGGGTAAAAATATCGAAGAACGAGATGCGCCGCTCTTTCACTTCGGACTGCCCGGTGGCTTCGTCAAATGCCGCGGAAATATCTTGCAGTGAAACGTCAATCGTCACGCTCGCCGCGTTCGATGCCGCAGAGGCCTGCGTCGCGTCCCTCTCTTCGGCGCGGGCATAAGCTCGTTCAACGATCTGGCCCCGCAGTTTTTGTATTTGTTCATCAAGCGAGGAGGTCAGGCCCGGAGAAAGGTTCAGACAGCTCGTGCCGTTCGTGCCGCGTGGAATAGCCTTCGCCATGGTGATAAATACCCCGCCAAGGTTCGATCAAATCACCCGACCCTACCTTACTACATACGCAGGCAGACGCGGTCCCGAAAATTCGCGACGCATCCCCTGGGGGCACGCGGATCCCATCGCGCTCTTGCAATAAGAGACCACAGACCAGGGCCGAGGGTCTCGTTTCTGAGACCTGGGAAAGCACGAACTTCCAGCGCCGTGCCATCAAGCCTTGCCCTGCACCTTCAATCCCAGTTCCTTCATCGCAATCTGCAGGTCAGCCCAGGCTTCTTTCTTCTGCCGCGGATCGCGCAACAGGTAGGCCGGGTGATAGGTCACGATGAGCTGCGATCCGCGGAAAGCATGCACGCGCCCGCGCAGCCCGGCCAGCGGTTGCCGCTGCCCCAGCAGGTACGTTGCCGCGGTAGCGCCCAGCGCGACAAGCACCTGCGGCCGCACCACGTCGATCTGGCGAAAGAGAAACGGCGAGCAGGTATTGGCCTCCTCGGGCTCCGGTGTGCGGTTGCCCGGCGGCCGGCACTTCACCACGTTGGCGATGTAGACCTCTTCGCGCTTGAGTCCCATGGCCGTGATCATGTTGTTCAGCAGTTGCCCGGCGCGGCCCACAAACGGCAGCCCCTGCGCGTCTTCATCCGCCCCCGGCCCCTCGCCCACAAACATCAGCCGCGCATTCGGCGATCCGTCGCCAAACACGATCTTGTTGCGCCCCTTGTGCAAGGCGCAGCGGGTGCAGTCGCCCATGTCGGCGACAATCTGCAGCAGGGCGGCAGGCCGCTCATCTGGCGGGACCATCGGAAACGGCTGCGAAGGCGTGAGAATCGGCTTGCGTGCAGGAATGGCGGGTTCCTCGGGTGAAAAATTGGGTTGCGGTGAAACTTCGGCGCGCAGGGGCTCATGCTGTCCCATGTTCTCCGCGGAGACCAGCGGATAGGATGGCGCACCGGGATCGGGCGTTTCTTCGCTCTCCTGACCGTCCTCGAGGGCGAAAATCGCCTCATTCACAGGCCGCCGGTAGAACTCCGTCAGCCCCAGCTCGCGATAGAAGCGCAATCTTTCGGCAAGAGCATTGCGAAGATTCGGATCGAGCGCTCGCGGCACGGGCGTCTACTCCACCACAAGCTGCCGCCGGCCTGAAGCGGCGATGATCGTCTCTTCTTCCACCACCGGCTCCGGACGCGCCTGCGCATCGCCGGTGTGCGGCGTCTCGCGGCCATCCAGTTCGAGCATCATGGACCGGGGCCGGCGCAGCGTGAGTATCTCGTCGAAGATGCGGTCGGCCAGTTCGCGCTTCGGCATCTCGGGCAACTCGACCGCCGTGGTCGGCGTAAGAAAGGTGGCCGAATTCGTGTCGGCATCGATCCCGATCGCGCTCCCGGATACATCGTTGACCACGATCGCATCCGCACCCTTTTTGAGCAACTTGGCGCGGCCGTTTTCCATCCGGTTCTGCGTCTCGGCCGCAAACCCGACAATGAGCTGCCCCGTGCGCCGATGCCGCACCACTTCGGCCAGAATGTCTTCGGTCGGCGCCAGCTCAAGCATCAGGGGACCGCTGCGCTTGAGCTTCTGCTCAGAGACGGCGACCGGCCGGTAATCGGCCACCGCCGCAGCCTTGATAACCAGCGTGGTCTCGCTCATGCGCGTCAACACGGCGTTGCGCATCTCCTCGGCGGTTGTGATCTTCACCAGCTCACACCGCGCCGGCGGATGCAGTGCCGTCGGGCCGCTCACCAGAATCACCCGGGCGCCGCGGCTCTGCGCGGCCTCAGCCAGCGCATAGCCCATCTTGCCGCTGGAGCGGTTGCCGACAAAGCGCACCGGATCGATCGCCTCGCGGGTTCCGCCCGCCGTCACCAGCACCACCTCGCCCGCCAGATCGCGGCGGCGATTCAACAGCGACAGCACCGTCGCGGCAATGGCCTCCGGTTCGGCCATCCGTCCCGCACCCACCATGCCGCAAGCCAGATCACCCGTACCGGGCTCGATCACGCGCACACCGCGCTGACGCAGCATTTCAAGATTCGCCTGCGTCGCCGGATGGTTCCACATATTCACATTCATCGCCGGCGCAACCAGAACCTGCGCCGTGGCGGCCAGATACAACGTCGAAAGAAAATCATCGGCAAGACCATGCGCGAACTTCGCCAGGATGTTGGCTGTCGCCGGCGCGACCACCAGCGCATCGCCCCACTGCGCCTCGGCGATATGATCGATGCCATTCTGTTCCGGCTGAGATTCCTGCCAGCCGGCTCCGTTCCACAGGCTGGTGAAAACCCGATAACCGGTGAGCGCGGCAAAGGTAAGCGGCTGCACAAACCTCTCCGCCGCCGCCGTCATCACCACGTGGACTTCCACCGATTGGCGCTGCAACGCACGAACCAACTCCGCCGCCTTGTAAGCGGCGATTCCGCCGGAGACGCCTACGGTTACGCGCATGGGTCAATTGTAGAACAGTTGAGAATCCAAAACCTGCAGCAGACAACACCCGGTTGCGTTGCGCGCTCGCACGGGCGGCCTGAGAAAAAAGAGAAAGTGAACTTAGCTCAGCAGGATGGGAACGGCCGGGCCTTCCACCAGCGGTTTGGTCACCGCGACATCCGCCTTGACGTAAGCAATCTTGCCCGCTTCAATCTCTTCCTGCGCGATGCGGCAGGCCTTGGTGGACTGACTGGAAACGAGCGCGTGCGAGCCGCTCTGCAACTGGCGGGCGCGGCGCGCGGCCACCAACACCTTGCGATAGTTGGAGTCGAAGTTGGTCTCAATCGTCATCGGGGTCATCTCCAAAGGGGAGTCGTTGCTGGCTGGTGTCGCCGTCGATGCCGAAGGCATCCAGCACAGGTTTGAGCCGCTCCTGCGAGTTGGTTTGCAGGCAGGCCGCGGCGACCTCCAACACCCGTCGCGACCGGTAGGCAATGGTTTCGCCATTGCGGTAAAAGCGTTCCGCCAAAACAATGGCTTCCAGTTGCGCTACGGCCCGGTCCAGGATGTCGTTCACCAAAATATAGCTGTATTGCCGGAAATTCTCAATCTCCCGGCTCGCCTCGCTCAGCCGGCGATAGAGTTCCGCCTCATTGACCACCCCTTCCGCGCGGCTACGGTTGCGCAGCCGGGTGCGCAGCTGTTTGGGGTCGGGAGGAAGAACGAAGATGCTCACGGCCTCCGGCATCTTCTGCCGCACCTGCGCCGCGCCCTGCACATCGATGTCCAGAAGCAGATCGTGCCCCTCGGCGCGCGCCTCCTCGAGCGAGTGGCGGGCTGTGCCATAAAGATGGCCGAAGACTTCGGCGTGTTCCAGAAACATGCCTGCCTCCACCATGCGCTCGAACTCTTCGCGCGTGGTGAAGTGATATTCGCGGCCGCTCTCTTCCGAGCCGCGCGGCGCCCGCGTCGTCCAGGAGACGGCGAAGTCAACTCCGCTTACCTGCTTGCGCAGCTCGCTGACCAGTGTGCTCTTCCCTGAGCCCGAAGGCGCCGAAATAATAAAAAGTATGCCCGCCAAGTTTTCCGCTTCCTTTTCGTTGAGTCGTATATTGAGCCCTTAGGTCTCCCCTGTGCAACCGGATCGTGTCCGTGCCCGCCCAGTCCGTGCTTTGCCAGTCCGTGTCTGGCTCACTCCAGGTTCTGAATCTGCTCGCGCGCTTTTTCGATCTCGGCCTTCATTGCCAGCCCCAGTTCAGTAATGCGCGTCCCCTTCCCGCTCACGCCGCCGGTCTTCGAGAGTAACGTATTGGCCTCGCGGTTCATCTCCTGGAGCAGAAAATCCAGCTTTTTGCCGGCCTCGCCGCCCGAATCGAGCAGCTCGCGGAAGTGGCCGATATGCGCCGTCATGCGCGCCAACTCCTCCGACACATCGCTGCGCTCCACGAGCACCGCAACCTCCTCGAGCAGCCTCTGCTGGTTGAACTCCTGGCCGACCGCGGCCGTGAGCCTCTGCGTCAGCCGCTCCTGGTAGCGCTGCTCAATCTCCGGGCGCAGCGCGGCCACTCCTTCCGTTGCAGCCGCCAGCCGGTCAAGCGTGGCGTGCAGCACGGCGGCCAGCGCTTCGCCCTCGCGGGCGCGCATCGCCTTCAGCTGCTCTACAAGCGGGCCAATCTGCTCCCGCACGCTTCGGGCAATAGCGACAAGATCGTCGTCCCCGCGGTTGTCGGTTTGCAGTGCGCCGGGCAGGCGCAGCGCCGCGTTCAAATCGGGCGCGCCCACAACTTGGTGCTCGTTCTGCGCCTCATGAAAGGCGGCAAGATAATTCGAGACCAGCTCGCGGTTGTAACCGGTCTTTTGCTGCGCACCGCGGTCCAGAGAGAGCGTCAGCTCCACATGCCCGCGGATGAGCGCATCTTTGAGCGCCTTGCGCAACTCCATCTCGAGCGAGTCAAGGCTCGACGGCAAGCGGAACTGCAGGTCGAGGAAACGGTGGTTCACGCTCTTCAGGCTGAGCGTGCAACCGAGCTGCGCGGCATCGCGTGTTGGAACCCGGATCTGCACCTGGGCGAATCCTGTCATCGAATACAAGGGCATTCCTGTTATTCCTCTGATCCGGCGGCAAAGGCCGGCACGAACGGGTCGGAGCCCTGCGGCTCAGGCATATCGATGAACTGCAGCTGATACAGCTTTTGATAGGTCGGCGATGAAACCAGCAGCTCCTCATGGCCGCCGATCGCGGTAATGCGCCCCTCTTCAAGAACGGCAATCCGGTTGGCGCGGCGGATCGTCGAAAGCCGATGCGCTATCACCACCACCGTGCGGTCCTTCATCAGGTTCGCAAGCGCCGCCTGCACCAGCGACTCGCTTTCGGCATCCAGGGCCGACGTGGCCTCGTCGAGAATGAGAATCGGCGCATCCTTCAGAATGGCGCGCGCAATGGCGATGCGCTGGCGCTCTCCGCCGGACAGGCGAAAGCCCTTCTCGCCGATTACCGTGTCATAGCCCTGCGGCATGCGCAGAATGAAATCGTGCGCGAGCGCGTTGCGGGCCGCGTCTTCCACCGGCGAAAACTTCATCTCCGGCTGGCCATACGCAATGTTGTCCCGCACCGTGTCGTTGAAGAGGATCGTCTCCTGCGTGACCTGCGCCACCTGTCGCCGCAGCGAACCGAGCGTCAGATCGCGGATATCGAGCCCGTCAATGAGAATGCGCCCCGTGGTCACGTCGAAAAAGCGCGGAATCAGGTTGACGAGCGTGGATTTGCCTGCGCCGCTGGGCCCGACGACAGCCAGCACCTCGCCGGCGCGCACCTCGAGATCCACATTATGCAAGATCTGGTGCTCGCCCTCCTCGGTCGAATAGGAAAACCCCACATCCTCAAACCGGATGACGTTCGCAAAGCGAGTAAGTACTGCGCCGCGGGGGCGCTCGATCACATCATCCTTCGTATCGAAGAAGACAAAGATAGAGGTGGATGCGCCCAGCGCCTGCTGAAAACTGTTGTAGTAGGAGGCGAAACGGCGCACCGGATCGTAGAGCTTGAAGAGCGCGATGATGAAGGTGATGAAGACTTCGGCAGTCATGCGGCCGTGCTGGATCTCATTGCGGCCTATCCACAGCAGCAGCGCAATGGCGATGGAGCCGATGGTGTCCATCAGCGGAGAGCTGATCGATTGCACCCGCACGCTATGCAGGTTGGCGCGCAAGAGCCGCTTGGCCGCTTTCTTGAAACGAAGAATCTCCCACAGCTCCGTATTGAAGGCCTTCACAATACGGTTGCCGGTGATAGTCTCGTGAAGAATATTCTGGATCTCCGCCAGCTTGTCCTGTCCGGTACGGGTCCGTTTACGCACCGAGCGGCCGATGCGTCGCGCGGACGCGACAACCACCGGGACAAACAGCAGCAGAGCCCAGCTCAGCCGCCCTCCCAGCGCAATCACCAGGCACACCGTCGCGGCAAAGGTGAAAAATTGCTGCAGAAAATCGCCCAATACCGAGCTGACCGCGGTCTGCACCTTGTCCACGTCGTTAATCAGCGTGGAAAGAATCGTGCCGGTGGGATGCTTGTGAAAAAAGCTCGAAGAACGGCGGAGGATGGTCTCGTAGAGATGGTTGCGGAGATCGGTAATGGTCCCGAAGCCCGCATAGTTCACCAGGTACGTGCCCGCATAATCGCAAATTCCCTTGATGATGGTTGAGCCGATCAGGGCAAACGCCACCACGGTCAGCACATTGTGCATGTGCATCCAGTGCGGGATCATGCGATGCACGTCAAACTGCCAGCCCGGCGGCGCCGATGGAAACAGCGGCAGCGCGCTCGAAGTGCTCTGCGGTTTGAGGACCACCCCCAGGATCGGCACGAACAGCGCCACGCGCAACGTGTCGAGCACCCCCACCGCGGCCAGAAGTAGAACGCCCGGTATCCACTGCAGGGAATACGGGAGCCCGTAGCGCAGCAGGCGCAGGAAGTTCTTCATGCGGCGAGACCCGGGTGGCAAATGCGGCGCCCGGAACACGGTCGCTGCTCGGTCCGGAAGTTCATCCCCTCATTGTATCCGGGTTGCTTGGCGATGGACTGCCGGCATCCCCGCCCCTGCCACGGCAGAGGAGAAGCCGCCTGAATCGAGCCGATCGCTCTAAAGAGGGGTCGCGATGGGGGATTGCAATGCCGGTGGGCGCGACCGCCCGTTATGATAACCCTTGATGAGCGCCGCGAGCATGGCCCTGGGCCGGGGTGTGAATACGGTCTTCCTCGACCGGGACGGTGTGCTGAACGAGAAAGTGCCTGAGGGGCAATACGTCTCAAGCTGGCAGCAGTTCCGCGTACTCGACGGTGTGGCCGAAGCGGTGGCCCGGCTCAACCGCGCGGGAATGCGTGTGCTGGTGGTGACCAATCAGCGCGGCGTGGCGCTGGGCCTCTATACCATAGAAGATGTCGAGGCGCTCCATGCCCGGTTCGCACAGTTCCTCGCCCCGCACGGCGCCCGCGTCGACGCCTTCTACGTCTGCCCGCATGATCGCGGAGAGTGCCGCTGCCGCAAGCCGCTGCCCGGCCTCTTTGAGCAGGCCGTCGCCGCATTCAAAGAGATCTCCGCCGCCACGAGCGTCATGATCGGGGATTCGCTTGTCGATATGGAATTTGGGAGGGGGGTGGGGATGAAGACCATCCTCATCGAGGGTGCTGCGGCAACACGCGCACCCGCTGCCGAAAAGGCCGCCGAGCTGGCCGACCTGCAATGCGCCTCTCTGGCCGAAGCTGTCCAGGCGATTCTCGGTCCTGACTGACATAGCAAAAAAAGAAGAGCGGGAACCACCGGGATGATTCCCGCTCTTGGCTATGAAAACTTAAATCGGCGAAAACTTGAATCGACATGATCCGCTCAGCCCGTGGCATCACAGGCGAGACCCAGCGCGGCACAAAACGCGGCGCTCATAAATGTATGCTCTCGAGTGGACCGGTGAAGGGACCGTTTCGGTCTACCGCCCGGCCGTTGAGGTGTGACCTACGAGTTGCACTTTAGAAGGCTGATACGTCGAATGCAAGTGAAATTTTCTGAATTTCCGCATGACGTTCCTGATTGCGGCATTTGTTTCTTTTTGGGAAGTCCGATGTTGCATGACGGTAACATTCATGGCCGAAACAGCTCCCCATGTAGAAGTGCGCCGGGCCAAAGCTCTTCACATGCAGGGCCATAAGCTCGAGTCCGCCGCACGATGCCCGATCAGAAGAAGGTCCGCACTAGATCGACTACCTGGTACCCACTGTCGAGCACCGGCAAAACTCGCCACTTGTCAAAGGTAAGGCAGGGGTGGGAAATGTCGAACCCGATCATGTCTCCGGGCCGGAGGCGATCCTCCTCCGAGATTTCGAGATACGCATGCTGGTCCATCATTTTGGTCAGCGCCCAGTGCGGCGGCGCCGGAACCGGCGCTGGCTCGCCCGGCCGGAAGAACAGCGCCGGCGCGGGCAGGCCGGAGTCGAAGGCTGCATCCCGCCGTCCCAGGCCAACGATTGCCCGGCGTGGCTCGGGAACCGACTGCACGTAGGCCCAGACGTGGAGCGCCGGAACCAATCCCGAAAGCATCCGCTGCGCAACCGGGTTGCATTGAAGAATCCGCTCCTGGGCCGCGCGGTACGCCCCCACATCGTGCGTGAGATAGCAGCCGGGTCGGAGCACGAGCTCGGCGCCGTCCCCAAACCCCGCAGCCGAAAAGACCTCCGCGACCACGTCATACCAGAGAGAACCGGCGCCCGAGAGCAGGACGGGCCGATGCTGGAATCGGCCTTCGCCGGCCAGTCGCCGCGTTACCCGCACCGCTCGATCGAGAAACGCCCTCACCCCGGCTTCGTCGCTGAGAATCCCTTCGTAAATCTCCACGCCGCAGAGAAGGACGGTCTCGCGCCACCGCGCCAGCGCCGCCAGCGTGGACTCCAGCTGCTCCTCCCCGCGCACGCCCGCCCGGCCGCCCGGCAGACCCAGTTCGAGAAGCACCTGCAATCGCCCCCCGCGCTCGGAGAAAAACGCGCCCAGCTGCTCCACCAGCTCCGCGGAGTCCACGAGGCAGTAATAGGAGAACTCCGGGTTTTCGAGCAGCTCGGCAATCGCGGCCATGTTCCGCTTGCCCACAAGCTGGTTGGCCATCAGCACGCGGCGCACGCCATGCCGGTGCGCCACCACCGTCTGCTGCGCGGTCGCCAGCGTGATGCCCCATGCGCCCGCCTCCAGTTGCATCGCGAAGAGGCGCGGAGCCATCGTCGTCTTGCCATGAGGCGCCAGCCGCGCGCCATAGGCATCCATGAATTGCTGCATCCAGCGCAGATTATGTTCCAGCTTCTCCCGGTAGAGCACCGCGGCCGGAAGGCTCAGATCCTCGCGGAGCAGATTCCATCCCAGCGACGCAACCTCCCGCGCATCGACTGGATCTTTCATCGCCCCCATCCCCTTGTCCAACGGAGAAGCCTCCGAAGCCGAATCGAAGAAAGGGCGCGCGGCGTGCCCGCTGCCGGAATGGATCTTGTCTTGTGTCATCGAGAGATTCTCCAACTCCCATCGAGAGTGATACAACGGGAGATGCCATAGTTCTAGCCTATATTGTGCTGACCAAATGCTGAAAGCCGACGTTCTCATCCACAATGCGAGAGTTGTAGACGGATCCGGCTCCGCCTCCGTTGCGGCCGATGTAGCCCTTTGCGGCGATCGCATCCAGGCGATCGGCCCCTCGCTTGCCGCGAGCCTCGCTCCGGGCGTGGAGATCATCGATGCACACGGTCTCACGCTGGCTCCCGGTTTCATTGATGCCCACACGCACGACGATCTGGCCGTCATCCGCGCGCCGGCCATGCTGCCCAAGCTCTCCCAGGGCGTGACCACCGTGATCGCCGGCAATTGCGGCATCAGCGCCGCGCCCGTTGCGCTGCGTGGCGAGCTGCCTGATCCGATGAACCTGCTCGGGCCGGCGGAGGCCTTTCGCTATCGCACCTTTTCCGCGTACCGGGAGGCCGTGGCCGAAGCGCAGCCGGCCGTGAACGTGGCCGCTCTGGTCGGTCACACCGCTCTGCGCAGCAATCACATGGACCGGCTCGACCGCGCCGCGACCGGCGGAGAGATTGCCCAGATGCGCGCGCAGCTCGAAGAGGCGCTCGACGCCGGCGCGCTGGGCCTGAGCACGGGGCTCGCCTATCTCTCCGCAAATGCCGCCACCACGGAAGAGGTGCTCGCGCTTGCGGCGCCGCTCGCTGCAGCCGGTGCCCTCTATACGACGCACATGCGCACGGAGACGGAAAAGATTCTGGATGCGATGCAGGAGGCCTTTGCCATCGGACGCTTGAGCCGCGTGCCGGTCATCGTCTCCCATCTCAAGTGCGCAGGTGTCGCAAATTGGGGCCGCAGCCCTGAAGTCCTGGAGGCGCTCGTCGCCGCACGCAGCAGCCAGCCCGCGGGATGCGACTGCTATCCCTACGCGGCAGGATCGAGCACGCTCGACCTGCGCCAGGTGGATGAGCGCGTGAAGATCGCCATTACCTGGAGCGCTCCGCACGAAGAGATGGCCGGGCGCACGCTGGCCGAGATCGCGGCGGCATGGAGCGTGAGCCAACTTGAAGCCGCACGCCGCCTGCAGCCGGCCGGCGCTATCTATCACAGCCTTGCCGAGGAGGACATGCGCCGGATTCTGCAACATCCGGCCTCGATGATCGGGTCGGACGGATTGCCCAACGATCCGCGCCCCCATCCCCGGTTGTGGGGAACATTCCCGCGCGTGCTGGGCCGTTATTGCCGCGAGGAAGGACTGTTTTCGCTGCCCCAGGCGATTCACAAGATGACCAGCCTTCCTGCGCAGCGCTTCGGGCTCGCGGATCGCGGCCGGATCTGTGAAGGCCACGCCGCCGATCTGGTGCTCTTCGATCCCGAGGCCATCCTCGATATGGCTACGTATGATGATCCCATTCAGCCGGCGCAGGGTATTTTCTCCGTGTGGGTGAACGGTATTCTCTCCTATACTGCCCAAGGACCAACCGGCCGCCGCACCGGCCGCTATCTCGCACGCGGCAAGACCGTCTGGGCTCAATAGAACGCTTACTCTATCCCTCTCGACCGGAGCAGCTTCAACATGGCGGCGATCGATTCTCACAGCGTGTTTCTGCTCATCGCGGCGCTGGTATCCGTTCTCGGCCTCATCTTTCTGGTCGCAGTCGTCAAGCTGAACCCGGTTATCACGCTGCTGGTCACGGCGCTCTCGCTGGCCGTCGTGGCCGGCATGCCCCTGCCCACCGTGATCCATTCCTTTGAGACCGGCGTGGGCGGTGTGCTCGGCCACGTCGCCATCATCGTGGGCCTGGGCACCATGCTCGGCAAGATGATGGCGGAATCGGGCGCGTCCGACCGCATCGCCTATACCCTCATCCGCGCCTTCGGTGAAAAGAACGTGCCATGGGCGATGGTCACGATTGCGCTCATCGTGGGACTGCCCGCCTTCTTCGAGGTCGGCTTCGTGCTACTCGTGCCCATCCTGTTTACCGTGGCGCGGCGCACCAACACATCGCTGGTGCTGGCCGGCCTTCCCATGATTGCGGGCCTCTCCGTTGTCCACGGACTCATTCCTCCGCATCCGGCGGCGATGCTCGCCGTGACCATCTTCAAGGCCGACGTGGGCCGCACCATCTTTTACGGATTGCTCGTCGGTGTGCCTGCCGCCATCATCGCCGGCCCGCTCTTCGCGATGCTCGTCGCGCCGCACATCCAGTTGCCCGTGGATAACCCGATGGCCGATCAACTCTCCGGGCATGAAGAGCGCCCCAATCTGCCGGGGTTCTGGATGAGCATACTCGCCATTGTGCTGCCGGTCGTTCTGATGCTCGTCGGCAGCTGGGCTGATTCCTTCGCCGCGCCGGGCGGAGCGGTCAACAGCACGTTACGCCTGGTCGGCAACGATGACATGGCGCTGCTCATCGGTGCGCTGTTCAGCTTCATCACCCTCGGCACCCTGCGCGGCTTCTCGCGCGAGACCATCCTGCGCTTCAGCAATGAATGTCTCGCGCCCACGGCAGCCATCACGCTGCTGATCGGCGCCGGCGGGGGCTTCGGTCGCGTGTTGCAGGATTGCGGCGTCTCGAACGCCATCATGACGATGGCGCTTCGTGCGCACGTCCCGCTGCTCATTCTGGCGTGGCTGCTGGCCGCCCTCATCCGGATCGCCACCGGCTCTTCCACAGTAGCCATGACCACGGCAGCCGGCATTGTGGCCCCCATCGCGCTTCATACCCCGGGTGTTCACCCGGAGCTGTTGGCCATTGCCACCGGCTCAGGCGCGCTGATCTTCTCGCATGTCAACGATGGCGGATTCTGGCTGGTGAAAGAATATTTCAACATGAGCGTGATACAGACCATGAAAACTTGGTCGGTGTGCGAAACCATCATTGCCGTCATGGGTCTGTTGTTTACCGGGATACTTTGGCACTTCGCATGAGGAGCAAAAAAAGGATGAAACAGGAAACCGCGCAGGTTCGCTCGCGTAGATTTTTTTTGAAGACCGCCGGATCTCTGGCGATTGTCCATGCGGCGCTCGGAAATGCGCGAGCCGAAGAGGCGGAGCCGGGCAAGTTATGGGCGTTCGTGGGAACCTATACCACCCCGGTGGACGGCAGCGGCCATGGCGAAGGCATTTATCGGTTTCAGGTGGACCCGCGCACAGGCGAACTCACCCATCGTGCACTGGCGGCGAAGACGCCGAACCCCTCGTGGATCGTGATTCATCCCTCCAGAAAATATCTCTACACCATCAATGAGGTGGCCGATTTTGGAGGCGGCAACGGCTCTGTCAGCGCGTTCGCCATCCACCCCGCCACGGCCGATCTCACCTTGCTGAACACGGTAAGCTCCGCAGGCGCGGGGCCGGCGCACATGAGCCTCGACCGCTCGGGAAGATTTGCGCTCGTGGCGAACTATGCCGGAGGAACCATTGCCGTTCTGCCGATCCTCGACGGCGGCCGGCTCGGCGACGCGGTCGACGTGCATCATGACATCGGCTCAGTCGGCTCCACGCAAGCGGCGGATGCGCCGGCAGGCAGCTTCGCCATCAGCGGGCACGATGCGCCCCATGCGCATATGATCGCCCCTGATCCGAACAATCGCTTCGTGCTGGCCACGGATCTTGGCCAGGACCGGATCTATGTTTACCGGTTCGACGCGGCTACCGGAAAACTCACCCCGCAGCAAAATCCCGTCTCTCTGCCCGCGGGCGATGGGCCCCGGCATTTTGTCTTTCATCCCAACGGCCGCTGGCTTTACCTGCTGTGCGAGGAGGCTTCGACGCTGGTCTTCTTTCGCTACGATGCCGAACGCGGAACGCTCACCCGCCAACAGAGCCTCTCCGCGCTGCCCCCGGGCTTCGCGGGCACAAACTTCGGCTCCGAGATTCAGATCTCGCCGGATGGAAGATTTCTCTATAGCGCCAATCGTCTCCACGACTCGATTGCGATCCGCTCCATCGGCAGCGACGGCAAGCTCGCCGAGGCCGGCGAAGCATCCACAATGGGCGACTATCCGCGCTACTTCGCTTTTGATCGCAGCGGCAATTTTGTTTACGCCTGCGACCAGCGGAGCGACTGCGTGACCTCTTTCCGAGTCAATCGGACGACCGGCCGGCTCGCGTTCACCGGAAACTACGCCGCCGTCGGCAGCCCGGCGATGATCGCATTCCTCACCTAACACCGTTCGCACAGCCGCTTGGCCCAATGCCGGATCGAATCCGGCGTCACGGCCTTTCCCGCGGCCTCGCTCGCCGCCAGTTGTATCGCGAAGCTGCCCGTGGTCGCGCTCTCGCATTCGCCGATCTCCACCGGCAGCCCCGTCCGCTGCTCCGTCAGCCGGATGAGCAGTTTGTTGCGTGCCGCCCCGCCGATCATATGGATGCGTTCCAGCTTGCGGCCCAGCATCTTTTCGAGATTCGTCAGCGCCGCCGCATAACGCGCTGCCAGGCTCTCGAAGATAACCCGCGCAAAGACGGGCTCGTTGCCGGGCAGGTCGGGAATCGGGCCGACGCCCAGCCGCGCCAGTTCCCTGTTTACGCGCTGCGGCATCTCCGTATCGAGCATCAGCGCTTCCGCATCCATGTCGAGCACCCCGGTGGTCGCGTCGCGCGCAGCCGCTTGTTGGACGAGATCCTCGATCGCCCAAACCCGCCCCTGCTCGGCCCAGGCATCCATGCACTTCTTCAGCACCCACATGCTGTTGATGAGCGAGTGAAAGAGGAAGTCGCCGCCCGCCGCGCCGATGTTGGTATAGCCGGCGTCGAGTGCCTGCTGCGAGGTCACCGGCACGCTCGTCGTGGTGCCCACCAGGGACCAGGTACCGGTGCTGATGTATGCCGCCGCGCCCAGGTCGGCGGGAATGCCGGCGATCGCCGATGCCGTATCGTGCGTCGCCGGCGCAATGATCTGCGTGTGCCGGTACGCGTCGAGCGATGCAAGGGCGTCTTGAAGTGGTCCTCGCAGCGGTCCCAGAATCGTTCCCGTAGGCACAATCCGCGGCGCGGCTTCGAGCGGAAGGCCAAGCCTCCGGAACAAGTCGGCGTCCCAGTCGCCGGTCTTCAGGTTCACGAGGCCGGTGTGAGTGGCATTGGTAAACTCGGCCACGCGGCAGCCGCTCAGCCAATACAGAACGTACTCCGGAAGCATCGCCCAGGGCGCGCGCGCTTCGATGCTTTGATTTTTTCCTTCGGCGCCCACGGCCGCATCGGCGAGCAGTTGGTAGATTGTGTTGATGCGCAGCGGTAGCGTGCCTGTGCGCTGATAAAGATCGAAGGGCGCAATCAACGCGTCTGCTGCTTCCTTCGTTTGAACCGTCCGCTCATCGCGATAACAGAAAGGCTCGCGCAAGAGGCTGCCATCCGGCGCGAGACGCGCATAGTCCACCGACCAGCTATCCACGGCAATCGACGCGATGCCTTCCGGCGCAGCGGCCGCGGCCTTGCGCAATCCTTCTTCGAGGCCCGCCAGGATCGACGCAATCGGCCAATGCAGCGCATTCCCGCGATGAACCGGGCCGTTGGGGGTGCGATGAATCAGATCGGCGACGGGCTTCTCGCCGTGCCACCGCAGCAGCGAGACACGGCAGCTTTCAGCGCCCAGGTCGAGGGCAACGCGCGCAGGTTTTTGCATGGTGGAACCTGAACTCCACGGCGGATGGTCAATGCCGGATGGTCAATTGCCTGCATGATTCAAAACTGCCGCGGCCCCCGGATTTCTCACCGCTTGATCTTGTTCTATCTTTGGGTACCCCAGGTCTCGATTTTGAGACCTGGGAAACCACGATGCGAATGGAACGAATTCATGCGGCCAGGATCTTGGTTTCGTACTCTCCCACCCTTCCTGCAAACATGCAAAAAGGGATGGGCACCTAGCTCTCGATAAAGATCCATCAGCGCAGGAACGCGTCGGTCAAGCCCCCATCCACCGGAATAACGTGACCGGTGGTGCAGCGCGCACGCGGGCTGGCCAGGAACAGAATCGCCTCCGCGCAGTCGGCCGGGTCGATCGTCTTGAGCGTAAGCGTGCGCTCCGCGTAAAAAGCCGCCAACCGGCTGCGGAGTTCCTCATCGCTGAACGATTCTTGAAAAGGAATCTTGTACTTTGTCAGCGAGGCGCGCACGCGGTCGCGCGGAAACATCGTCGATCCTTTGACCACGGTCGCCGGGCTGATGGCGTTCACGCGCACGTTCGGCGCCAGGCCGACCGCCAGTTCGCGCACCAGGTGCGAGAGCGCGGCCTTGCTCACGTCGTACGCTTCGCTCCCGCGCTTGGCCACCACCGCATTCGCCGAGCTTGTAAACACGATATTGCCGTGCAGCCCCTGCTCCTCAAACACCTTGGCCACTTCGGTAGCCAGCAGGTAATTCGCAGTCACATTCACATCCAGCGTAGAAGTCCATGCGCTGTCGGCGATGGTGCCGTCCGGCGAAGAAGGAAACAACGCAGCGGTGTTAACCAGGATGTCGACGCCCCCAAAGGCGGCCACGGCCACATCGAGCGCCGCGCGAATCGCCTCGCGGCTGCGAATATCCACCGCGGCATGGGTGTTGAACTCCGCCGCGCTCAGCGCCGTCAGCTCGTCCGCAACGCGGGCCGCGCCCTCCGCATCGCGGTCGGCCACCACCACGTGTGCGCCGCGGGCCGCAGCCAGGCGCGCCACTTCCCTGCCGATGCCGCTCGCTCCCCCAATCACCAGCGCCACGCGCCGGCTGAGTTCTTTCTCCGGCGGCTGGCGGCGGATCTTCGCTTCTTCCAGCGCCCAATACTCGATCTTGAACGCTTCCAGCGCGGGCAGCGCCACGTAGTTGGTGAAGACCTTGAAGCTGGCTGGCTCCATTCCCGGCTGGCACTGCGGAACCGGGCCCGCGATCTCGCCTTCCGCAAGAACGCTGGCCCCTCCCATCACATGAATGGCGTTGGTGTAGAACTCGCCGGTGATGCGGGCTTCCGTCTTGTTCTTGCCGAAGCTGAACATCCCCAGCCCTGGAATCAGCACCACCGTCGGGCTCGCGTCGCGGATCGCCGGCGAACCCGGCGTGGCGAAGGCGCGATAGTAGGCGCGATACTGCTTGCGATACTCGGCCAGCGAGCGGTCGACCTGCTGGCGCAGAGCGTCAAGCCCCTCCTCCGCCGCCCACGGAATAAACAGCGGACGGATCTTGGTGCGGATGAAATGGTCGGGGCAGCTTGTCCCCAGAAAAGCCATATCCTTCGCATGAGCTGAATTCACAAACTCGAGCACATCCGCCGCGTCCGTAAAGCTCGCGATCCAGCGATGCTGCACACTGACGCGGCCGCGAAGATACGGCGCAACCTGCACCGCGAGCCGCTTGCGGTCTTCGCGCGCCGGAACCGCCTGCCCGCCGAAGCGCGTCTTGCCCTTGCCGTGGCGTTCAATGAATTGGCCGATGCTGTCGATGAGACCGATGGTGTTCAGATAGCATTCCCGCTGCGTCTGGCCCCAAGTGAAGAGGCCATGGCCGCCCAGCACAATGCCGTCGCAGCCGGGATTCTCTTCGATCGCGCGCTTCATCATCATCGCCAGCTCGAAGCCCGGGCGCTGCCAGGGTATCCAGACCAGGTGATGTCCAAACTCGCGGTTGAACTCCTCCATCTTCGCCTTGCCGTTCGCCGAGGCGGCCAGCGCGATACCCCAGTCCGGATGCAGATGATCGACGTGCGGAAAGGGCAGAAAACCATGCAGCGGCGTGTCGATGGAAGCGGCCACCGGATTATTCCGGAAAGCGCACAGCGGATACATCGCTGCCATCTCGTCCTCGGTCTCCACGCCCCGGTAGCTGCGTTCCAGGGCCAGCAACTTCTCCTGGTAGAGCGTGGCGAAACCCGCCCGCTTGATGCTTCCCAGGTCGCCGCCCGAGCCTTTCACCCAAAGCACTTCCACCGGCTCGCCGGTCAGCGGATCGATTTCGGCAATCTTTGAGCTCGTGTTGCCGCCGGCAAAGTTGGTGATGCGTAAATCGGAGCCGAGCAGATTCGAGCGGTAGCGCAGCAACTCCGGCTCATCGAGCGTGCCGGCGACATTCGCATCCCACCGGTCTTCGAGAAACTTCAATGCAGGTGAAACAACTGTTGCCGATGTCATAAGAACCAGTCTTCAATGCGAATTTTGTCGAGCCCAACTACCATCATACAGCTGCAAACACTAGTAAATCGCTTTCTCAAACGGAATCCGGCGCTCCGCCCGGAGAGGCCCAATCTGCGCGCGCCGGCTCCCTCCCAAGGTGCTCCGCCTTCAACGTCTCCGCTGTAACAGCGCGGTGATGCACGTAGTTATAAGGAGGCACGCTGTAACCCCGCAGCAGCGCGATGCCGAGCTGGATCAGCCGTGGGCCGTAGCTCTCCGCCTCGTGCGAGATGGATCCGATCAACGCGCTCGCCTCGTTTCTCATCTCGGCCAGCGCCTCGGGAATGCAGTCCTGCCCCACGATGGCAAAGTTCGGCTCCTGCCCTGCCTCGCGAATGGCGTCCAGCACGCCGAGGGCGCTCGAATCGGTGGCCGTGGCCACCAGCGTGTAGGCGCCCGGCTTGCTGCCGCGCAGAAACTCGCTCATGGCGCGGCGGCTCGCCTCCCGCATGCCGCGGCCCTCGATCTGGAAGAACTGGTCGGGGCTCAGATCGGCGAGCCGCTCGCGAATGCCGTCGAAGGCGCCCGTGATGCGGCTCTGGACAAAGCTGCCCGCCTCGTTGAATCCAACGCCCAGCACCCTGTCGGTTCCGCCCTTCCACTTCCGCTGCGCATATTGGGCCAGCAGCGAGCCGGCTTCATAGCCGACCTCGAAGTTGTCCACCCCAAAATAGGTGGCGTTGGGGTGCGGCACGTCGATCGCGACCAGCGGAATGTCCGCCTTTTTGAAGATGTGAGCTACGCGTGGCGCAACCGCTTCCGCCACCTGAAACTCCAGCACCAAGTCGACGCGTTTGGCCACAAATTCTTCCGCATTGCGAACCGCAACGTCCGGATCGAAGCGGTTATCGAGCACCACCAGTTCCACGCCGGAAGCCGCCGCCGCCGCAGAAACACTCTGCGCCACGGCCACGGAGAACGGCATCTCGGCGCTCTGCACCGCGAACCCGAAGTGCAGCCGCCGCGGCCTCGACACCAGCCGGTAGTGGCCGCTCTGCGTCTGCGCCAGATAGCCGCGGTGTACCAGCGTCTTCAGGATTCGATAGACGCTGGTCTTCGAGATATTGGTCTTCTGGTAGACGTCTTCAAGCGTCAGCGATGCATGATCCCGCTCCAGCAGCTCGATCACGTCGAGCGCTTTCGAAAGAATCGGAATCAGGTAGAGCCGCTTGATCTTTGCCTTGGCCAATCCTTCCTCCACCGGTTCTCATCGGACGCGCAACGACGCGCGACCAGCCTGACAGAATGCGGCCGGCATCGTAGAACCCAACATCATAGAACATCGTCACGCATAACGGCTCACCGCCAAGTTGCGGCTGCCTCGCTCGCGGGCAATGCGCTCCACGTAGCCGCCCGTGCGCAGCGCCTCCAGCGGATCCGCCGGCAGTCCGCGCGCCTCGCGCCACGCGCGTGTGAGCGGCCGCACGTCGCGCCAGAAAGCGCCGCGATACAGCTCCTCCGCCGCCACCAGGTCGCACCTTTGCTGCAACTGAATCAACTGCTCGCGATCGACGAGCGCCGCCTTCAGATACAGCTCCTGCGCGGTTACGACCGTCTGCACCGTCGCCTCGATCTTGCCTTTCAAATTGTGGCTCTGGTCGATCATGTACGCCACATCGAGCTCCAGCCCATCGCTCGCGGCCGAGTGAATCTCGTGGAAGATACGAAAGATCTGGTAAGGATCGATCGAGCCCAGCGTCAGGTCGTCGTCCGCGTAGCGGCGGTCATTGAAGTGGAAGCCGCCCAGCATGCCGGTGTGCAGCAGCCACGCCACCACCTGCTCGATATTCTGCGCGGCATAATGATGGCCGGTATCCACCAGGACGCAGGCCTGCGGCCCGGCCTGCCGCGCGAAGTGCGAAGACATGCCCCAGTCCGCGATATCGGTGTGATAGAAAGCCGGCTCGAAGGGCTTGTACTCCACAAGCAAACGCTGCTTCGGGCCCAGCCGGTCGTGGGCAGCGCGCAGCGCCTCTTCCAGCCATCCAATGCGCTTGCGGATGCTCTGCGTGCCGGGATAGTTCGAGCCGTCGGCCATCCACAGCGAGACGTCGCGCGAGCCCAGGGCTTTGCCGATCTCGATCGAGAGAAACATATGTTCGAGGGCCCGCTCCCGAATCTCCGCCGAAGGATTGCACAGCGATCCGTATTTGTACTCCTGGTCCTGGAACAGGTTGGGATTGATCGAGCCGCTGCGGATGCCGAAGCGGCGCTCGAGCGCGCCCACCTCGGGCACATCTTTCATCCCATCGGGCAGATCCCACAGCACATGAAGAGCCAGCGTGGGCGTCACGCCGGTGAGCCGGTTCACCTCCGCCGCATCGGCAAACTTTTCTTCGATCGAAGTGGCGGCGGCAGCCTGCACGAACTTGCCAAAGCGCGTCCCGGTGTTAGCAAATCCCCAAGAAGGAATCTCAATCTGAAAGGAGTCCAGCGCCTTGAACGCCGGCTCGCGGATCGCGGAATCGGAAAGCGTCATGATGTTCCCTCGCCCCTGCCCCCATCATTCTTCTCAATGGAGAGACTTCAATTCATTCCCAGCTCGATGCACGGCCGGCTCGCCCTGATTGCGAACCAGGATCACATGCAGAAATCGCGGTCCGTGCACGCCCTTGATGCGCGTCATTTCAATGTCGGCCGTGGCGCTCGGCCCGGAGATCCAGGTAACCAATGCTGGAGGTTCTTCGCAACGGCTGAAATACTCCGGCAGCGTCTCCACAACCTGGTTCGCGCGCAATATGCACACATGCCAATCCGGCAACAGCGAAAGCACGCGCCGGCCCTCCGCCTGCGAATGATGCAGCACAATCGTGCCCGAGTCCGCCACGCCGCAAAAGCATGCCGTCACCACGCCTTCGGTCTGCTCGATTTCGGCGGTCGTCAAATCGCCGTCGATCATCCACTCGCATGCACCCGCACGCCACTCGCGCGGCAGCCCGGCCGGAGCCGCCATCCTGCGCCGGCCGCTCCTCTCAAGCACAGTGGCGATCGTGGCCGCCAACGCCGCCGGCTCGCATTCCGTCACCTCGGCATCATATTCGCGCAGACGATGGATCATCAGCTCCACGCATCCCTCGGCGGACAGCGTGCCGCGGCGGATATAGCCGCGCGGCAGTGCCGCCCAGGAACTTGATTCGCTCTCCACCATGCCGGCGGCCTGCCCTGTCGCGGCGCGAACACGCTCCAGAATCCGCGCCCGGCTTCGCTCCCCGCTCGATACCCTCGCGCTCATCCTGCCCTCTTCCCGCGCGCCGACCACCACGCGTGAAAGCTCTGCTCCGGCAATCCGCGCAGATCGCGGGTCTGGGTCCATTGCGCGCCCATCCCCGGCAGCGCATGAATCCAGCCGTCTTTCCCGGTAAAGAACCGCAGGCCCAAACGCCCAAAGCGCTGCGCGGCATGGAAGAGCCACGCACGCCTGAAGAGCACGCTTGCGACGCGCATCCCCAGATACATGGGATCGAAAAACCGCCGCGCCTGCTTTCGCTGCTGGTCCGTCACCTGGGAACGCAGTTCAATCAGCACCTCGGGGATATTGATCTTGACCGGGCAGACCTCATAGCACGCGCCGCACAGAGAAGAGGCATACGGAAGCGACTGCGCGTGGTGCATCTGCATCAACTGCGGCGTCAGAATCGCTCCAATCGGCCCCGGATACACCGAGCCGTATGCGTGCCCGCCCGTCTGTCGGTACACCGGGCAGGCATTCATGCACGCCGCGCAGCGGATGCAGCGCAGCGTCTGCCGCTCCGTCTTACCCGCCAGAATCCGCGACCTGCCGTTATCGAGCAGCACCACATGGAAGCGCTGCGGCCCATCTCCCGGCGTCACGCCCGTCCACAGCGAAGTATACGGGCTCATCCGCTCGCCTGTGGCGGATCGCGCCAGTACCTGCAGCATCACCTCAAGGTCTTCGTACCGTGGCAGTATCTTCTCGATCCCAGCCAGCGTGATCAGGGTCCGCGGCAGCGTCAGGCACATGCGGCCGTTCCCTTCCGATTCGACCACCGCCACCGAACCCGTCTCGGCGATGAGAAAATTCGCGCCCCCAATCGCCGTCGGGATATTCAGAAACTTACCGCGCAGGTAGTTTCTTGCGGCCGCCGTGAGCGCCTGCGGATCGTCCGACAGGTTCTCGATCCCCATCCGCCGCGCAAAGATCTCCCGCACTTGGCTGCGGTTCACGTGTAATGCCGGGACGACGATGTGCGAGGGCTCGTCCTCCCCAAGCTGCAGAATAATCTCCGCCAGGTCGGTCTCGAAGACCGTAATGCCCGCAGCCTCAAGATGCGGATTCAACTGGATCTCCGCCGAGGTCATCGT
>DASXFB010000147.1:0-3421 GCA_036489815.1 Occallatibacter sp.
ACGCGATGCCTCGGCAGCATCTCAGCGAGTCAGTTCAGGCCAGTTCGCTCACCAGCCTCGGAGTCCCAGGCTTCGCTTCCGAGACGCTGGAGCCCTCGGCCTTCTTGAGCAGCCAGTAGTGGAAACCATCCACAATCGCCATGAGCGCCGCCTGGTTCAAATCGCTGCTGACGCCGGCAGTGATCCACGGCTCTTTGCCGTCGGCGTGGAAGCTCACCGTTACGCGCACATGCGCCGCCGAGTCGTGCGCGGACACATCGAGCGCCGCCACCGTGAAGGTGCCCAGCCGCATCTCCGCCAGCGCCGGATACCACTTGTCGAGTTCCTTGCGCATGGCATTGGTCAACGCGTCCACAGGACCTGTGCCTTCAGCGCGCGTCGTAGCTACGGTCGCGTCGCCCACGGTGAGGGTAATGAACGCCTGCACAAATCGGCTCCCAATCTCGTCGGACTCATCGAAGACCCGCCAGCTCTTTACGCTGAACCAGTTGCGCGCGGTGCCCAGCACTTTCATGCAGGCGAGACGAAAAGATATCTCGCTGGCGGTAAAGCCGCCGCCTTCGATCATCGCCTGGTTGGCGTCCATCAGCGCCTGCGCCTGCGCGGAGTTGAGCGGCACGCCCAGCGTTTCCGAGAGCAGAATGATGTTCGCCCGGCCTGACTGGGCGTTTACGCCGATGACCGGGGTCGCGCCCACCCGGGAAGGATCGCACCAGAGATAGGCGCCGGGATTCTTGCGCTCGCTCGATCCGTGCATGCCCGCCCAGGTGCCGAACGCGCCGGCGCCAACGATCGGCGCGCCATGCGGCGGCTCAAGGCCGAAAGCTCCATAGGCGGAGTAGGCCAGACTCGTGAGCCCAGTGAGAGACTCCGGCGCAACGAACTCCGCCTCGCCGCGCAATTGCATGCCGCCCACGACCGTGGTCAGGTTCACGTTGCCGCAACGCTCGCCGGTTCCGAGCAACGTGCCCTGCACCTGCACTGCGCCGGCCAGAATCGCGGCGCGCGTGTTCGCAATGCCCAGGCCGCGATCCGTATGCCCGTGAAATCCAAACTGCGCTTCAGGAAATTCCCGAGCCAGCCCGCCAATCACCGCGGAAACCTCTTCCGGACTCGCGCCTCCGTTGGTATCGCACACGACAATCCGGCCCACCTTCTGGCGTACGCACTGCTCAGTCAATTGCTGGAAATAGTCGAGGCTCTGGGTGGAGAACTCCGGATCGCAGGGCTTGCCATTCTCCCGCCGTCCGCAATTCGCATCCATTGCATGTTCGAGATCGACGATGATTTCGAGCCCGTGGGACTGCAGGCAGTCAATCGTCTCCCACGTCATGCGCAGATTTTCTTCCGGCGTGGTTTCAAGCGACTTCTGCACATCGAGCAGCCGCGATTTGACCACCACCACAGCCACCGGCACGCGCTTCTTGTGCCTTACGATGAACTGCACGTCAGGCCATTCTTCGACACGGGCGCCGCGTCCACGCGTTCTGCCAAAGAGCGCGAGCTTCATTGCGCCCGTTTCGACAGAAGCGAGCGCGTCCGTGAGGTCGCTTACAAACTGATTCGCCCCGGCAAAGCCGATCTCCGCAAATTTCACGCCGAAGGCCGCCATGCGCTCCAGCAGCATGACCGCGTTGGGCACGGAGATTTCAAGATTCGGCTGCTGTAATCCGTCCCGCAGGCTGGTGTCGAACAGCTCGACTTTTCTGGTTCTGTTTTCCGTCATACCTTCTCGCATTTCTCGATCCGCAAAACCTGAGTCCTCGCCGCGATTCTCAAACGAGAGCCCTCGCCTTCAAACTGCGGGCGCCACCGAAGGCTCGCCCAACGGAGCCGCGCCCGCGTCCATCTCCTGATCCTTATATTGCAGCTGGTAAAGCTTCCAATAGAGGCCGCGTGCGGCAAGCAGCTCCTGGTGCGAGCCCATTTCGCGCAGCTGGCCTTTGTGCATTACCAGAATCGTGTCGGCGCGCTGTACGGTCGAGAGCCGGTGCGCGATCAGCACGCTGGTGCGGCCTTCAACCATCCGTTCGAGCGCTCCGCGGATGCGCAACTCGGTGTCTGTGTCCACGCTCGAAGTTGCTTCGTCCAGAATGAGGATGTGCGGATTGTAGGCCAGCGCGCGCGCGAAGTTGATAAGTTGCTTCTGTCCCGTCGAGAGCGAACTGCCGCGCTCGCGGACCGGCTCTTCGAATTGGAGGGGCAGGCTCTCGATGAAATCCAGCACATTCACATCACGCGCAGCTTCACGCATGGCATCCATCCCGATACGCTCATTGCCCAGGCGAATGTTTTCGCCCACCGTGCCGGTGAACAGGAAAGGATCCTGCAACACGACGGCGAAGTGCCGGCGCAGCGCGTTCAGATCGTGTTCGCGCAGGTCGGCGCCATCCAGCAGAATGCGGCCCGCGGTCACATCGTAGAAGCGCATCATCAGGCTGGTCAGCGTGGTCTTGCCGGCGCCGGTGTGGCCCACAATGGCTACCGTCTGGCCCGCCTCGATGGCGAAAGAGACATCCTTCAGTATCCACTCGATGTCGTCGATGGCCGCGAGCAGCTCCGCTGTTTTGCGTTTTGAACCCGCAGCCTGCGCCGTGGCGGCGCGCACGGCGGCCTGCTGCTCCTCTGTCAGCTTCTGATACGTGAACCAGACATGGTCAAACTCGATCCGGTTCGATCCGTCTCCAGCAACGGGCATGGCCGGGCTCACAATCTCAGGCGCGGTGTCGAGCAGCTTGAAGATGCGTTCGCAGGCGGCCATGGCGGCCTGCAGGATGTTGTACTTGTCGCTCAGATCCTGGATCGGCCGCCAGAACCGCTGCGAGTATTGGATGAACATGGCCAGCACGCCAATCGTCACCGAGCCGCGCGCCAGAACGCTGAATCCGCCGCGCCACACCACGAACGCAATCGCGAAGGTCGAGAGCAACTCCACCGCCGGATAGTAGAGCGCATAGGCAAAGATCGTGTCTTTGAAGGCGATCATGTGCTGCTCGTTGACGGCTTCAAAGTCCTGGTAGGCGCGCTGCTCGCGGTTAAAGAGCTGCACCACGCTCATTCCCGAGATGTGTTCCTGGGTAAAGCTGTTGATGCGGGCTATGGCCGCGCGCACCCGCCGGTAGCTTTCGCGCACGTGGTTGCGGAAGAGGCGCGTGACAATCAGGATCAGCGGCAGCACGGAAAAGGCGAGCAGCGCCAGCCACCAGTTGATGGCCAGCATCACGCCGGCCATGATCGTGAGCGTAAAGAAATCGTTCACGATGGCCAGAATGCCGTCTGTGAACATGTCGTTGACGGCATCCACGTCCGAGGTCAGGCGTGTGACCAGCCGGCCCACGGGATGGGTGTCAAAGAAGCCGACGTGCAGGCCCTGGGTATGGCGGAAGATGTCGCGGCGCAGGTCGAACATGATCTTCTGGCC
>DASXFB010000139.1:0-51155 GCA_036489815.1 Occallatibacter sp.
ATCCGGGAAGTGGCGGCGCTGAGCCTCGAGAGCGTGGCCGGATGGGAGGTGGTGGTGGCCAGCTCCGGCGCCCAGGGCCTGGTGCGCGCCGCCGAACACCAGCCGGATGCAATCCTGCTCGATGTGATGATGCCGGGAATGGACGGTCCGACCACCTTCCGCGAGTTGCGCAAGAATCCCGCCACGGCGCGGATCCCGGTGCTGCTGCTGACGGCCAAGGTGCAGAGCACGGATCAGCGCCGCTTTGCCGACCTGGGCGTGGAAGCCATCCTCTTCAAACCCTTTGACCCGCTCACGCTCTCCACGCAGATCGCCGGCGTGCTGGGCTGGCGCTGACCGCACATTCCTCATGGAGTCTCCGAACAAAATCGCGCAACCCGATCTAGTGATTGCACTTGACCGCCTGTGGGCCAAATTTCTGCCGGAGGTCCGGGAGCGCGTCACGATCGTCGAATCGGCGGTGGAATCGCTGGACGCGGGATCGCTCCATCCCGACCAGCGGGAAGCCGCGCATGCGGCCGCTCACAAGCTGGCAGGCGTGCTCGGCACCTTCAATCTCGAGCGGGGCACGGTTCTAGCGCGCGAGCTCGAGATGGTCTTTACCGATCATCCCGACCCGGATTCCTCGCCCCGGCTGAGAGAGATGACGGCTGAGTTGCACTCGGTAATTGAAAGCCGCAAATGATCTCCGCACCAATTACACTTCTATGAGGAATGACCCCGCACAACCGATCGTCGCAGCTCGACCCGCAGCTGGGCCTCGATTTTGACGAACCGGCGCCTTCCCGGCGCATCTGGCCCGTCAACGAGCTGGTCACCCGGGTCCGCGAGTCAGTGGAGCAGGCGTATGGCGATGTGTGGGTGGAGGGCGAGACCTCCAATTGCCGGCCAGCGCCCTCCGGCCATCTTTACTTCACGCTGAAGGACGCGGGCGCACAGCTTCCCGTGGTTCTCTTCCGCCGGCAGGCGCAGCTTCTGCGTTTTCGGCCCGAGGATGGCTTGCATGTGCTGGTCCGCGGCAAGGTCAGCGTGTACGAGCAGCGGGGACAGATGCAACTTGTGGCGGAGACCATGGAGCCGGTGGGCGCCGGCTCTCTGCAGCTCGCCTTTGAGCAGCTCAAGGAGCGCCTCAAAAACGAAGGACTCTTCGACGCAGCGCGCAAACGCCCGCTTCCGGCTTTTCCGCGAACCGTCGGCATCATCACCTCCCCCACTGGAGCGGTAATCCGCGATTTTCTCCATATCGTGGGCCGCCGCCACTCGGGGCTGAATGTGTTGCTCTACCCGGTTTCCGTGCAGGGCGAGTCGGCTCCCGCGGAGATTGAAGCCGCGATTGCCGATCTCAATGCGGCTCCCGGCGGGGGTCCGGGGTGCGTCGACCTCATCGTGCTCGCGCGCGGCGGAGGGTCGCTCGAAGACCTTGCTGCTTTCAACAGCGAGCGCGTCGCCCGCGCGATTGCAGCGAGCCGGCTCCCTGTCGTTTCGGCGGTTGGGCATGAGACCGACTTCACTATCGCGGACTTCGCCGCCGACCTGCGCGCTCCGACGCCATCCGCCGCGGCCGAGCTCATCACCGAGGCGCAGCACAAGATTTTCGAGCATCTGGCCACGCAGGCGCACCGGCTGGAGCGGGCGGTGCGCTTCCAGCTCCTGCAGGCGCGGCGCTGCTTTGCCGATCAATCGATCGGCCGGGCCGAAGCGCGCATTTCGATGCTGCTGCATCGCCGCGCCCAGCGCCTGGACGATCTTACGCTTCGGCAGGAGTCCGCGCTGGCTGCGCAGCTTCGGCTGCGCCGGAGCCGGCTCGCCAGCCTTGCCGCCGCCCTGCTCCTTCACGACCCGCGCCAATCGATCGCGCAGAACCGCGAAGTGCTCGTCGGCCTGCGCACTCGTCTCGACCGGGCTCGGGAGCGCATGCTCCAGTCCTCGGCCTTCACGCTGAACTCGCTCCAGTCGCGGCTTCACTCGCTTTCGCCGCTTGCCGTTCTTGATCGCGGGTACGCTCTCGTTCTCGCGGCCGATGGAGCGCTTGTCCGCTCGGTCACCCGGCTCGCGCCGGGCGATTCCGTCACCACGCGCCTCTCTGACGGCGCTTTCACCGGCCGCGTGGAAGCTGTCGCGCCGAACACGGCCCAAAGAAAAAAAGGTGTTCGATCCAAATCATGACCGTGACTGACTCTCGCCAACTCTTCGGCACCGACGGCATCCGCGCCGTTGCAGGTGAATCTCCTCTTGATCCGACGACCATCTTCGCCGTCGGCCTGGCGCTGGCGCACTCCCTGCGAAAGACCGTTGCGGCGCCCCGCGTCCTGCTTGGCCGTGATACCCGTGAATCCAGCCCCTGGATCGCTGCCACACTGGCCGCCGCTCTGCGCGAGGCCGGCGCGCAGGTGGAGAGCGCCGGCATTGTGCCCACGCCGGCTGTGGCGTTTCTTACGCGGACCCACGGCTTTCATGCGGGGGTCGTGGTCTCCGCATCGCACAATCCCTGGCAGGATAACGGCATCAAGCTCTTTGGCGGCGACGGATTCAAGCTTCCCGACGCGGTCGAACTGGCCATGGAGGACGAGATCCTTCATCATGCCGCTCAGATTCAGGCGCCTGATCCCAAGTCTTTGCCGACGATCCAGGACAATCACGCGCTTCAAGGCGACTACATTCAATTTCTCATCGACTCTGTTCCAGGCCTTTCGCTTGCCGACCTGGAAATCGTGGTGGATTGCGCCAACGGTGCTGCTGCGGCCATTGCCCCAGAGCTCTTTCAGCGGCTCAACCCGAAGGGCCAGGCATCGGTCGCGCTGCTCAACGTCGCACCGGACGGTCGCAATATCAATGCGGGTTGCGGAGCGCTGCATCCGGAACACGTTGCCCGGGAGGTGAAAGCGCGGGGTGCAAATCTTGGCCTCACCTTTGACGGCGATGCTGACCGGTGCATGCTGGCTGGAGCGCGCGGGAACGTCATCAACGGCGACGCTATCCTGCTGTTGGCGGGGCGCGACCTGAAGGCGCGCGGCCTGCTCACCGGCGATGTGGTCGTGGCCACCACGATGTCGAACATGGGCCTCGAAGCGGCCCTCAAGCGCAGCGGCATCCGGATGCTGCGCGCGCCGGTGGGCGACCGTTATGTGCTTGAGGAGATGCAGAAACACGGCGCGGCTTTAGGCGGCGAGCAGTCCGGCCATATTCTCATTCCGCATCTGGCGACGACGGGCGACGGCATGCTGACGGCCCTGGTCGTGCTCGATCTGCTGGCCCGCACGGGCGCATCCATCGAGGAGCTGACCGCCGATCTGAAGGTCTTCCCGCAGGTCATTCTCAACGTGAAGGTCCGCGAGAAGAAGCCGCTCGCCTCCATTCCGGCGGTGCAGGCCGCGATCCGCGCAGCCGAAGACGAGCTCGAGGACTCGGGACGGGTGGTGATTCGCTATAGCGGCACCGAGTCTCTGGCGCGCGTGATGATCGAGGCCGAAGACGAGGGGAAGATGAAGAAGCATGCAGAGGCGATTGCGGCTGCGATCCGCACGGAGCTGGGCGCGTAGTTTTTCGTCCAATCGGCTCCCATATTTCGAATGCAATCTTCCAGATCGCCGCATCGCGGCAAGAGAACTTGAGCTTGCCCCATCCGCCGCCCGGAGACTGTACCATACGAAGTTATGCCGCAGTTTCCGCCGGGCCAGACGCTGCTCATCGACGCCGATGACACGCTCTGGGAGAACAACATCTACTTCGAGCGCGCCATTGCGGCGTTCATCGGCTATCTCAATCACAGCGAGTATTCCCCTGTGGAAGTGCGCCAGGCGCTGAACGCGGTGGAACGAGAAACCATCCTCCGTTTCGGTTACGGCCTGAACAGCTTCACGCACTCGCTGGTGGCCTGCTTCGAGCGCCTCGCTCCCCACCAGGCGACGGATGAAAAGCGCGAGAGCATTCGCGGATTTGCCCGCGCCATCGCCGCGCAGGAGATCGAGCTGCTTCCCCATGTGGCCGAGACGCTGGTCGGTCTCGCCGCGCGGCACCGCCTCATCCTGATGACCAAGGGCGACCATGCCGAGCAGGCGGACAAGCTTGCCCGCTCCGGCCTTGCGGCACATTTTTCGGCCGTCGAGATCGTCGCCGAGAAAGATCCTCCCACCTATCGCCAGGTGGTCGCCCGACATTGCCTCGCCGCCCATGATGTGTGGATGATCGGCAACAGCCCGAAGAGCGATATCAACCCCGCGCTGGCCGCCGGGCTGAATGCGGTGTTTCTCTTCCACAAAGACACGTGGGTTCTGGAACATGCGGCGGTCGATGCCGCGCCCGCCGGCCAGCGCCTGATCGAGCTCGACTCGTTTGCGCAGTTGCGCGCAATATTCTAGCTTTGCCCGATCCCATTTCGCATCGCATTCCCCTCGGCCACACTCATCGTCCGATGCGCCAGTGCAATACGCCGGCTACGCCTGCGGGATGCTCTCCATACAAAGAGACCAGCCGCGGCGGCGTGTTGTAGAGCGTAACCTGCGCACCCAGTTCGACGGCGCTCCAGTCACTATGCCAGATGCGATGGGCATAGCCGCCCGTATACGCCTGCACGCGGCCTGCGACAATCTCCTCAGCCGGCGCTGCGGCCCCCAACAGATCCGTTGTCCGGTCCGCGTTCTCAATCCGCGTCCATATCGACTGGCGCGCGCGCAGACGTGCATCGGCTTCCACCAGATAGCCATTCGCATTTACGTCTGTGCCTATGGTGTGATTGCGTCCCCATATGGCGGTCGCTTCGAGCTCGGCCGCGGTCCACGCATGATGCGCGCCCACTGACGCGGTCTGGCGCAGTACATCCTCCTCCGGATGCAGCGCTTCCGGCTCATGCAGATGGCCAATCGAATATTGCGCGAGCCAGTCGCGCGCCGGTGCAGCGGTGAGCCGGGTTGACCACGAATCCACCGCGCCCTGATAGATCGTCCAGCGATTCTCTCCCGGCTCTCGTCCATGAAACCCGGAAGTCTCCACGCGCACCGGCCCATAGGTCAGTCCGACCGTCAGCACGTCGTAGGCGATGTGGGTCGAATCCTGGAGATGATGAACCAGCGGCGCCAACGGGTCGCTCTCCGCGCTGGCGCGATGCGGATACGCCACCGGCCCCAGCGCGGGATCGCCCACTGGAGCCGCATAGAGCGTGATCAACCCGCGCTCGCCGAGGTCTTGATCGTAGATCGCCGCGAGCGCCATGAAAAGATTGTGCGGATGTTGCCCATCGACAATCGGCTTGCCGAATGCCGTCTCTCCCTGCTGAAACAGCTCGGGATAGTAGCGGCCGGTAATGGTCGCCGGCTCCAGGCTGAACATGCTCACCAGCGTCCACTGTCTACGGGACGTGCGCCGTTGCGCCATTAGCATCGCCCAGTTCACGCTGAAGAGCTTGTCACGCCCGCGCAGTCCGGTCTGCTGCTGCTCGGCTGCTTCGGCCTGGCCGTGCAGCATCTCCATCCACTGGCCGCTCATGCGCATCAACATTGGCGGCGCGCTCGAGCCCGGTTCCAGGCTTGTGCCGGAGCCATCATGCCGCAGCACATTCTGCTTCAACGTCGCCGCCGGGCCGCCCATGTTCATGCTCATCTGGGCGCGCGCCCGGGGCAGCCGGGAATGCCAGCCCCGCGAGCGCCGCGACCACTGCAATGCGCCCCATGACTCAAGTCTACCCGCGACCCCAATCGCGCCTCTTCGCACTGTGAGAAAATCAAGAGGTAGGCATTCTCCGGCGCGGCCTGCTTCGGCGCGCTGCATCCGCACCGCAACCCAGGCAAAGACGCCGCTTGCCGCGGAGGGCAAGACTGCGATTTGAACTTGGGTCCGTGGGTTCGGCCCATTGCAACTTGGAATAGGAATCAGACACAGATGCTCAGCGTCAGCAACGTCTCCATGCGCTACGGTTCGAAGATTCTCTTCGAAGACGTGAGCGTCAGTTTTGTCCCCGGCCGCCGCTATGGACTTACCGGTCCCAACGGCTCGGGCAAATCCACCTTCATGAAAGTCCTTACCGGCGAGCTCGACGCGCAGAAAGGCACAGTCGTCCGACCCAGAAAGTTTGGCGTTTTGCGTCAAGACCAGTTCGCCTTCGATGCGTATCGCGTCATCGATACCGTCATCATGGGCAACAAGCCGCTGTGGAGTGCGCTCGAGGAGCGTGACCGCATCTACGAGAAGCCCGAGATGACCGACGAAGACGGCATGCGGCTGGGGGAACTCGAAGGCATTATCGGCGACGAGGACGGCTACACGGCGGAGAGCGATGCCGCCGTGCTGTTGCAGGGCCTGGACATTGTGGATGAACTCCACGAGCGCAAGATGGGCGAGCTGCAAGGCGGCCAGAAGGTGCGCGTTCTGCTGGCCCAGGCGCTCTTCGGCAAGCCTGAGGCGTTGCTGCTGGATGAGCCGACCAACTACCTCGATCTCGATTCAATCCACTGGCTCCAGGATTTCCTGCTCAACTACGACGGCACCCTGATCGCCATCTCGCACGACCGGCACTTTCTCAACTCCGTGACGTCGCATACCGCCGACATCGACTACCAGACCATCATCATCTACACCGGCGGCTACGACGAGATGGTAATGGCCAAGACGCAGATCCGCTCCACGCTCGAATCGCAGATCGTTCAGCGCGAGAAGAAAATCGCGCAGCTCAACGACTTCATAGCCCGCTTCGCCGCTGGCACGCGCTCCTCGCAGGTGACCAGCCGGCGCAAGGAAGTGGAGCGCCTGCAGACGAACGACCTGGCCCGGTCCAATATCCAGCGCCCGTACATTCGCTTCGACCAGGTGCGTCCCAGCGGCAAGCACATCCTGGAGTTCAAGCACCTGACCAAGCTATACGGCGACTTGAAGGTGCTCGACGGCTTCACGGCCAACGTGCTGCGCGGGGAAAAGATCTGCCTCATGGGCCGCAACGGCGCAGGCAAGACCACGCTGCTCAAAAGCCTGCTTGCGAACTATCCCGGCCTGGCCGACAAGGATTTCACGCTCGACTCAGGCTCGGTCTTCTGGGGCCACGAGGCGCAGGTGGGCTACTTTCCGCAGGACGTGGGCGCGACCATCGAGCACGGGCTCACAGTGGCGGAGTGGCTGCACCGATGGGATTCGAAGGCGACGGTGGAAGAGATTCGCGGGATTCTGGGCCAGATGCTGTTTTCCGGTGAGGAGGGCGGCAAGCCGACAAAGGCGCTCTCGGGCGGCGAGCAGGCGCGGTTGGCCTTCTGCAAGCTGATCCTCACGAAGCCGAATATCCTCATCTTCGACGAGCCGACGAACCACCTCGATCTCGAAGCCATCAACGCGCTCAACATCGCGCTTCAGCGCTACGAAGGCACAGTGCTGCTGGTGACCCACGACCACGATCTGATCGATGAAGTGGCCACGCGCTTATGGAATTTCAAAGAAGACGGGATCGAAGACTTCCAGGGACCCTACGCGGAATGGAAGGGCAAGCACAATTAACGGAGTCGACTGGAGTTCCTTGCATCAGCGGACACACGATCAGCTTCAGCTCCGCAGCTCAGGTTCAAAGATTGAATTTTCCTACTTCGCGCTGGCCGGCGGCACAAGCCCGTTCATGCGCAGATACTCAACCATCTGCCCATAGTGGTCGTTCGCGTGCGCAATCCCGAACGCGGCCAGAGTGGCCCGCGTCTGGAAGCCCGGCTCCGGCGACTTCACCACTTCAAACGAGTTGGCCGGCGTCAGGGTCGCCATCGCTTTGTGGGCAAACGCAAACGAGCCGGCGAGCGCGGCCACCACGTCGTCCTTCTTGGTCAGCTTCGCAATTCCCTGCACATCCACGGTCGGCTTCAGCCCGCTGACGGTGCCATAGAAGAAATAATTGGCCTCCGCCACATGCGTCGCCTGTTGCGCAAACGTCCTCACGGTGGCGAAGTCGGTCGCCTGCCCCGGCACGAAGATGGCCGCGCTCGGCGCGAAGCCGAACTTCTCCGCCGGCATCGCCTTCACCACGCCCATCATCTCCCACTCGATCACGCTTAACTGCGAATCGAAAGCTGCCGAAGGCGCAACGATGGTTCCTGGCGCAGGAGCAGTCGCCGCCCCGCCCGGCGCCGACTGCGCCCCCGCAACCAGTGAAGCCGTGCACAAAACGAAACACGATGCCATCAACCGAAGATGCACTGCAATCCTCCCGACCCAATCGAATGGGGTCCTTCAGTACGTACAGGCTAGCAGAAAGCGGATGAAGATTGCGCAACCATCGATCTATTCTGGATCCTCAAGCCCTGCGCCGCGCCGCCTCCGCATACACTTCGACATACGCACGCGCAGGCCCCTCCCATCCGTAATCTTTCACCATGCCGTTCCGCATCAGGCGATGCCACGCTTTTTTATCCTGAAAGACTTTGAGAGCCTTATCGATCTCGGCGAGCAAGTCGCGCGGATCGAAGCCGGCGAACTTGAAGCCTGTCCCGCTTCTTTTTTGCGGGTCCCACTCCTCGATGGTGTCATCGAGACCGCCGGTCGCGCGCACGATGGGCACGGTCCCGTACTTGAGCGAGTAGATCTGATTCAGGCCGCAGGGCTCATACCGCGAGGGCATAAGAAAGGCATCCGCGCCCGCCTCGATCTTGTGCGAGAGCGCATCGTCATAACCAATGCGCACGGATACACTGGCTGGATGCCGGAAGGCCCAATCGCGGAAGAAGTTTTCATAGATGGGCTCTCCCGACCCAAGCGCCGTGATGACCACATCGCGGGTAGCCAGTTCCTCGGCAATTTGCGACAACAGATCAAAACCCTTCTGGGTCGCAAATCGCGAAACGATGCCGATGACCAGCGCTGTGTCCGCAACCGATTCGAGCCCAAAGGCGTGCAGGAGATCCGCGCGGCAGACATTCTTTCCCGCAAGATCGTCGGGCGCGTAGTGCGCGGCCAGATTCCTGTCCACGGCGGGATCCCAGCGCGCGTAGTCCACGCCGTTCAGAATGCCGCGCAGATCCGTTGCCCGTTTAAGCAGCACGCCCTCCAACTGCTCGCCGAAGGCGGGAGTCTGAATCTCCTCGGCATATTTCCGGCTCACGGTGGTGAGCAAGTCGGAGAATTCGATGCCGCCTTTCAAGAAATTGAAGCGGTCGTAGTGCTCCACTTGGTCCATGGTGAACACGTCCCAAGGAAACAGGAGCTGTTCGGTGATCGCGGGCGGGAATTTCCCTTGGTAGGCCACGTTGTGAATCGTAAGCACGATACCGGTCCCATGGAACACGGTATCGGCGGCATAGACGGTGCGGAGGTAAACCGGAATCAGCGCTGCCTGCCAGTCATGCACATGGAAGATCTCCGGCACGCCAAGCTGCTTGACGGCCTCAAGCACGGCGCGGCAGAACAGCGCAAACCTTTCGGCGTTGTCGGCATACTCGCCGCCCGCAGGTCCGTAGAGTTCCGGCCGGTCGAACAGTTCCGGGGAATCAACGAAGTAAAACCGCACGCCGTCCCGCACGCCGCCATCGACGATGCCGACGAACCGGTTGTAATAGCCGAACGGAATGGTGATGGACCGCACGGCGTACCGGGGCTCGCTTTCAAGAAGCGGACGGACTCGCGCGTAGAGCGGAAGGTAGACCGTGACTTCGTGGCCTAGTTTGACGATCTCGCGCGGCAGCGCCCCGACTACGTCCGCCAGACCTCCAGTCTTGGCAAACGGCACACACTCCGACGCTGCAAAGACAATATGCATCCGGCCTTCCCCTCCATCCATTTGGCGCGACGCAGCTCGCTCCAAAGGGCAAGTCTACTATGCGCGTTCTTTCGATGCCGAACGCGAAATAACGGTTCGAGGAGCGGGATGCGGGAGACGGAGATGCGGGCACGGGAAATTATCATGCCTTCTTCGCCCAACGCGGTGCGCCTTCTTATTGCGGCGGATCCGAAGCTGAATCAAAAGCGGGCGTGAGACCGAGCGCGCGCCAGAACCGGTCCAGAAGAGCGACGGTTTCGGGCAGGGTGGCCGAGGTAGTGCGAATCGCGATGCCCGGACCGGCGGCCTCGGCCAGCGCGTCCGGCTCCGCGGCGATGGCTACGCACTGGCCGGGCCGATAGGTGCAGGAGGCCAGGTCGGCTATGGAGAGGTTCGTCGTGGGAGTGGCGAAGACCGCGTGTGGCGGAGCCATGCGGTCGAGCAGCCAGAGAATTTCGAGCTTCGATTCCAGTTCATCGGGGACGCAGTCGATGATCAGATCCGCGGACCGGACGGCATCCTCGACGGTCGAGACGAAGGCCACGCCCATAAGCGCGTCGGCGCTGAGTTCGCTGCGAATGCGCTCCCGGGCGTGACGCAAGTTCGACGGCATCACGTCTTCGAGAAGAACGCGGAAACCGGCGCGGGCAGCACGCAAAGCGAGCGAGCGGCCGAGAGGACCCGCTCCGATGATGGCGACGGTTTCGGGCAAGCGGAAGGATTACTTGGCGGTGAGCGCCTGAGCAACGTCGGCGGCATTGGGCCTCACCTGCTGCAGATGCTCGGCGACGCGGGTACGCTCCTCGGAAGAGAGCGTCGGGACGGCGGCGAGCACGCGGCGCAGCGTGACGGCGACGTCGTCGATGTAATTCATCAGGCGGATGGCTTCTCCGGAAAGAGGCATGGATTGTTTCCCTCGAATCGTAAACTTCCGCTTCCATTGTAGGGGTTCCGGTTGGGGTGGTGGAAATCAGCCCCGAGATCGCTCTTCTGCGTCTGGGCTGACGCATTCGCATCTTGGCACTCTTCGTCTTATATTCGCCATTCCGCTATAATTTATTTATGGATTTTCAGCTCGTCTCCAGCTACAAACCGAGAGGAGATCAGCCGCGCGCGATTGATGAGCTTGTGCAGGGGCTGGCAGCGGGCGAGAAGCACCAGGTGCTGCTGGGCGTGACCGGCTCGGGCAAGACGTTCACGATGGCCAAGATCATCGAGCAATCCAACCGGCCGGCGCTGATCCTGGCGCATAACAAAACTCTGGCGGCGCAGCTTTATCACGAATTCAAGCAGTTCTTTCCCGGCAATGCGGTCGAGTACTTCGTCAGCTACTACGACTACTACCAGCCCGAAGCCTACATTCCGGCCGGCGACCTGTACATCGAAAAGGAAGCCACCATCAACGAGGAGCTCGACAAGCTGCGGCTCTCGGCAACGCGCTCGCTCTTCGAGAGGCACGACTCGATCATCGTGAGCTCGGTGAGCTGCATCTATGGCCTCGGCTCGCCAGAGGCCTACTACGGCATGCTGCTGCTGCTCGAAAAGGGACAGCAGGTGAGCCGGAAAGACATAACGCGGCGGCTGGTGGAGATTCTCTATGAGCGCAACGACAACGATTTCCGGCGCGGCACGTTCCGGGTGCGCGGCGATGTGATCGAGGTTTTTCCTACCTACGACGAGAGCGCGTATCGCATTGAAATGTTCGGCGACGAGATTGAATCGCTGGCACAGATCGACCCGCTCTTCGGCACGGTGAAACAGAAGTATGCGCGCCTGCCGATCTATCCCAAGAGCCACTACGTCATCAGGCCCGAGCGCAAGGCCGAGGCGATCGACTCGATTGTGAAGGAGCTGAACGAGTGGGTGCCGCACCTCGAAGCGGAAGGCCGTATGGTCGAAGCGCAGCGGGTGCACCAGCGCACGCGCTTCGACCTTGAAATGATTAAATCCATGGGCTACTGCCACGGCATCGAGAATTACTCCCGGCATTTTTCGGGAAGGCTGCCGGGCGAGCCGCCGCCGACCCTGCTGGACTATTTTCCCCGCGATTTCCTGCTCTTTGTGGACGAAAGCCATGCCACGGTTCCGCAGGTGCACGGGATGTGGCATGGGGACCGCAGCCGCAAGCAAAATCTTGTGGACTACGGTTTCCGTCTGCCCTCGGCGATGGACAACCGCCCGCTCAAATTCGACGAGTTCGAGAATCGCGTGCACCAGTCCATTTACGTCTCAGCTACGCCCGGCCCGTATGAGCTCACGCGCTCCGCCGGGGTGGTGGTGGAGCAGGTGATCCGGCCCACAGGCCTCATCGATCCCGAGATCGAGATCCGGCCTGTGAAAGGGCAGATCGACGACCTGTTGGCGGAGATTCGCGACCGCGCCAAGCGCAACGAGCGCGTGCTGGTAACGACGTTGACCAAACGCATGTCCGAAGACCTGGCCGGCTACTACACCGAAGTGGGCGTGCGCTGCCGGTACATGCATTCGGAGATTGAGACGCTGGAACGGGTGAAGCTGCTGGCCGGGCTGCGCAGGGGCGAGTTCGATGTTCTGATCGGGATCAATCTGCTGCGCGAAGGGCTGGATCTACCCGAGGTCTCGCTGGTGGCCATCCTCGATGCAGACAAAGAGGGCTTTCTGCGCTCGGCGGGCTCGCTGATCCAGACCATGGGCCGGGCGGCGCGCCACATCGAGGGTAGAGCGATCCTCTACGCCGACAGGATGACGGACTCGATGCGGCGGGCCATCGACGAAACCGACCGGCGGCGCGCTATCCAGCGAGCGTACAACGAGGAGCACGGCATTACGCCCCAGTCCGTGATCAGCAAGGCGGACATGGGCCTGGCGCAGATCCTCCAGGCAGAGTACGGCGAGTTGGCGGTGGAAGAGAGCGAGACGATCCCGGAATTCACCTCCCGGGAGCAACTCGACGACTATATTGCGAATCTTGAAAACGAGATGCGGGATGCCGCGAAGAGGTTCGAGTTCGAAAAAGCTGCCCAGCTGCGCAATACCATCAAGGATTTGCGGGAGAAGGAAGTCCTCTTTGGGTAAGGAAAACGCTCTTTATGGAACGTCGAAGGAACATCGCAGGCAACCCGATAGCGTTTTCTGGCCATCTTACATAGGTTGGCTTGGAGTTCGATTCCGGGCCGGGCTCAGGGGAATCCATTGAGGACGATCTTGCTCGTCGAAGACGACCCGATCCAGGCATTCGTACGCATGTCGGTACTGGAAAAACGGTTCCCCGGGGTGAGGCGCGTGGCTGATGCTGGAGAAGCGCTTTGCCTGATCGAGCAGCCGGTCTTCTCCGACAATCTGGGTCTGGTCATCGCCGGAAACCGTCTGTCCGGTCTGGATGGACCGGCATTTGTAGCCGAACTGCACGTCCGGAAGCCGGCGCTGCCCGTGCTGGTGCTCGGCGACAAGCAGGAGTCAGCCAGTGACTATGCGGATAAAGGCGTGCGTTTTCTCGCCAAGCCCATCGCGGCCGATGAGATGGTGGCCGCAGCGAGCCAGTTGCTGGAAGAAGACGCCTGCCCGACTGCTTGAGCGGAATGGCGGCATACCCCTGAATCAGTCGAGCGCCTATCCGCGCACGGAGACGCCGGAGAACGAGAGCACCGCCAGCCCGCGGACCGGCTGCCCAAAAAACCGGGCCGGCTCAAATTTGCTGAAGAGAAGCAAATTTTCAACCTGCGACCGTGTGGCCGCGTCCGTGGGCCCGGAGACAATGCGATAGTCGTACACTTCGCCATCGCCATTGATGTAGGCCTCTACCACCACCGGACCCGTGACCGCGCCAATGGTATCGTTCTCGGCACCGCTTGATAAGTAGAGAAAATGAGGAGCGGTCGCCATCCCCAGCGGCTCATCCTTCACCGCTTGCGCCGCCTCCGGCTGGGTGAATACGCTCACCAGCACAATGACCGTGCCCAGCAGCAGCACTGCGCTGGCAAAGCCGGCTGAAGCCTGCAGAAGAAACGGACCCACGGTGTTCTTCCACGCCAGTTCCAGGGCCTGCCGCCGATTGCGGCGTGTGCGGGCCCGCTCCTGGCTCACGGCGACACGAATTCTCAGCAACAGGTCCGGCGGCTCCGGCACAGGTCCCAGCGCCGAAAGCGAGTTCTGCGCCCGCCGCAGCGCGTTCCACTCCTGGGCGCACACGCGGCAATGGTCGAGATGGGCGGCGATGTCCTGCATCTCGTGACCATTCAGCCGGCCATCCAGATATTCTGCAAAGCCCGCCTGTACCGAATCGCAACCGTTCATCGCGCCTCCTCTCCGAGAGGGGTGTCCAATTGGGCAGAAACGGAGGAGTGCGTGGCCCGCCTATGCCCGGTCAGCAGGGTCTTCAAATGAGCCCGCCCACGCACCAGCCGTGACTTGACCGTGCCTAGGTTTATGCCTTGCATCTCCGCAACTTCCTCGTAGACGAAGCCCTCGATGTCACGCAGGATCAACGTGGTGCGGTACGGCTCCGGAACCTGGCTCAAGGCCCATTCCACGCGTTCCCGGTTTTCCCTGTGCACAGCGGAGTCAAAGGGCGATTCCGCCGGATCGACGAGCATCTCCTTCAGGCGTACCGGGCTTCCGGATTCGGGGTCGAACATCTCTTGCTCAATGGGAACCTCCTGCTGCTTGTGGCGGATCCACCAGCGGTTCTGGTTGGAGGCTTCCCGGAGCGCGATGCGATAGATCCAGGTGCGCAGAGAGGATTCGCCATGGAAACCGCGAACGCCACGGAAGACTTTGACAAAGACTTCCTGACTGAGGTCCGCGGCATCGGCGCGATCGCGCACGGTGCGCGCCAGCAAAGAATAGATCGGCTGATGATAGCGCGCGATGAGCCACGCAAACGCCTCTTCAGAGCCGACGCGCAGCTCCTCGATCAGAGCTGCCTCGTCCGATTGAAGGGTGAACGCACTTGCCAGATTGCCCATGGTGAGATCCGCCAAACCTTTCTCCCTCCCACCTTACCGCAACTCGATCCTCTTTGGCATCTATCCGGGTCGACGCGAGCCGCAAGATGCGCGGAGAACACGCGCGCAGTCACATTGAAGAACCGCGGAATCAACCGAAATCGTTGAGCGCGAACTCCGCCCGGGAGATCGGCTCTTGGCCCTCTATTTTGTTAGACACCGGCACCCACCCCAAGTGTTCCCGGTCACGATCAAAGTTTTTCCTGTCAGGTAAAGGCGGGATCGCCAGTCAGACGGTAAATACAATCCTTTTGCCCTTTTCCACTCGACTCCAGGCCGATTCAACTTGTGCGAGAGGAACCGGTTCGACGGCGATTTTAAGAGTGCCGGACGCCGCCATGGAGAAGAGCGTGGGAATTGCGGCGAAGATCAGATCCAGCCGCGCGGAACCGAACCCGCTGCCCATCAGCTTCAGATCGATGCTCCGCAGCACGGCGCCCGGAAGGTTGACGGTCTTGCCGGCGCTCTCCCCCACCTCCACCAGCCGGGTCGGATGAGTCGAACTGCCTTTGAACCCTTTGGCGAGCGCTTCGAGCAGCAATTCGGTCGGCCGGCCCCACAGGTAATCCACAACCACGTCGATCCCCGCGGCCGCGTGGGCCGCAAAGGCTTCGCGCACTGCGTCCTCCGGCTCGCCCAGGGCTACGATCGCATCCACGTCCGCCTCCGCGATGGCATCCACATTCCGGCCCGCGGCGATGACGCGCTTGGCGCCCAGCAGGCGCGCGGACTGGACCGCAAGCTGCCCCGCCACACCCGTGGCTCCCAAAACGAGAACCGTCTCTCCAGCTTGGACGGCAGCCCGATCCTTCAGAGAGATCCAGGCCGACATGCCCGGATTCGCAATGGCGGCGGCATACACGTCCTCCAGCCCATCGGGTAACGGAATGCACTTCGCAAGCGGAGCGGCTGCTTGTTCAGCCATCGGCCCCCAAGGCTTGCGCACCAGCCCGAAGTAGACGCGGCGGCCATCTTCGAGGGCACCCACTCCATCGATGCCCGCGACTGCAGGCAGCTCGCCGCCGCTCGCATAATGTGAACCGTTGGCAAGAGCTTTCACAATGGGGTGCAGCCCGGCGGCGCGGACCTGGATGAGGCCCTCGCCTTCCTGGGGTGCTGGATCGGGAAACGATTGGTACTTCGGCGCCTGACTCAGAGCATTGACGACGGCAGCATGCATCGATTCGGCCTCCTTGCAAACTCTCGGTTGGATTCGCGGATACCTGATTGTGATTCTTCTATAACAATTCCGGGCAAAAGGCGAGCGGGAACAGCGGCTCGCCGGCGCATGCCCGAAGAGCTGGAGCAAGCGCGCGGCCCCGGCGAATGATGCAGAGTGGACTCGCAGACGGCCGACAGTGTAGCTTGGATTCGTTCCCTAGGAGCGATTGTGCTGCGCCGTGACTTTGTACGCGCCGTGATCTCATTCCTGTTTGCAGCAAAGGTTTCCCGGGCTCAGCAGGCGAACGATCCCACACTGCCCCCACCCGCACCTGTGCCGTGGACTCTCGGCCTCAACTCCCGAACACCGATACCCGCGACTCAACTGCCAGATGAGATCGCGGCGACCGAGTTGCGCTTTTTCTCAGAAAAGCAGATGGCCACGCTGATGCGCCTCAGCGACGTGCTGCTTCCGCCATTGAACGGCAAGCCTGGCGCAGTCGAGGCGCAGACGCCCATCTTTCTCGACTTCCTGATTGGAAGTTCGCCCGAGCCGCGCCGGAAAACCTATAGCGGCGGTCTCGATTGGCTGGAAGCGGCGTCGCTGGCAAAATTCCAGGCCGCCTTTGCCAAGCTTAATGACAGCCAGGCGGGCGATCTGCTCAAACCTTGGCTACGCACCTGGATGAGCGATCATCCGCCGACAGAGCCTCACGCCGAATTCATCAACATCGCCCACGACGATATTCGCATGGCGACAATCAATTCCAAGGTATGGAGCGACGTTCCCTCGGTAGGCGCGGAAGAGTCCGCCGAGGTCGCGCTCTACTGGTCTCCCATCGAGCCGGATATTTATGGACCCGAGGGGTCCGGACACATTCCGCCGCACGTGCAGGCGGCGCCCAAAGCGGCGCACGCGATGCCCTCCTACCCGCGATAGCTTTGCGGCTATACATTACGAAGCGACCCATGAGAAACGAAACCTATGATGTGCTGATTATCGGCTCCGGCCACTCCGGCGGCATGGCGGCCAAGGTGCTGACCGAAGCGGGCATTCGCTGCCTGATGCTGAACGCCGGACCGGTTGCCGACGTGCTGCGCGATGCGGCGCGCAAGCCTGCGTACGAGCTTCCCTATCGTGGATTCAGACCACCCGGCCGCATTGAGCACGTCTTTCAGTCGAACGAGTTCAATGCCAACGTGTGGGTAGATGAGGAGGAGGTTCCTTACACCTTCGACCCCGGTCAGCCTTACAACTGGGTGCGGGTGCGACTCTTCGGCGGCCGCTCGCTCTTCTGGTCGCGGCAGTCCTTCCGCTTGAGCGACTACGAGTTCAAAGGCAAATCGCATGATGGCTTCGGCGAAGACTGGCCCATCAGCTATGCGGATCTCGCTCCCTATTACTCACGCGTGGAAAGGATCTTTCGCGTAGCGGGCGCGCTCGACGGCCCTCCGCAGATGCCCGACGGGAGCTTCATTCTCGACGACAGCCGATGGTCCGGTTCGATGCAGCGCTTCATCGCCGCCGCCAAGCCGCGCAATATCCCCGTCTGCAAACAGAGGCGCGCGCTGGGCGTGGACGGCCTGGCCAGCTCGGTGAATCTTTTGCTGCCTGACGCTGGGCGCACAGGCAATCTCACCTCCATTGCCGACGCCGTCGTGCGCGAGATCACAGTCGACAGCAACACGGGCCTGCCCAATGGGTGCAACTTCGTAGACCGGCTCTCGCGGCGCGAGATGAGCGTGAAGGCGCGCGTGGTGGTGTTGGCAGCCGGCACTCTCGAGAGCACGCGGCTGCTGTTGAACTCGAATCTCGCCAATTCGAGCGGGCTTGTGGGCCGCTATCTCACGGACCAGATCTATGGCGCCGGCGTCGTGTGCTCGGTGCCCGAGGCGCGTGGCCGCAAACCTGAAGATGCGGCACGTGGAATGCTCATGGGTGGAACCGCAATTGTTCCCCGCTTCCGCAACATCGACACCAAAAGCGACAAATTTTTGCGCGGCTACGCGTTCAACGTGAGCAGCATAACCGGCGCGGTCGCGCCGCGCAACTTCGCCGCATACGGCGCGGAGCTGCAGCGCAAGCTCGACGAATACTACGGCAGCGGCTTCCAGATGACATTGATGGGCGAAGTCCTGAGCCGCTATGAAAACCACGTCCGCATCGACAAAGATAAAGTGGATGCCTGGGACATTCCCGTGCTGCGCATCGAGACAAAATATACGGACAACGAATTCAATATGGCCCAGGATGCCGTGGATGTGGGCTGCGAACTGGCGGAAGCTGCGGGCTTTGAAGTGCTCTCGAAGAATCCCGCGCCCAATCCGCCGGGTTACAGTATCCACGAGATCGGCACCTGCCGCATGGGCAACGATCCCAAGCAAAGCGTGCTGAACCCATGGTGCCAGAGCCACGACCACAAGAATCTTTTCGTGGTGGATGGGGCGGCCTTCACCAGCGGCGGCTGGCAAAACCCAACCATGACGATTCTCGCTCTCTCGATGCGCGCATCCGAGTATCTGGCCGGCGAGATGAGCAAGCAAAATATCTAAACAATCGAGCTGAGCATGTTTACACCCCGGCCCATCGCCTACGTCCGCACCCCGTATACGGGGACCTCCGCGATTCCCAGGGGACTCGGCGCCCGGCATGATGCCGAAGGGGTAATCGAGCTTCTCCCCGAGTTCGCGGAGGGTCTGGCCGATGTCGAAGGCTTCTCGCACCTGTTCGTGCTTTGGGTCTTCGACCGGTCAGAGGACTTCGATCTCACTGCGCGGCCGCCCGCCGACAGTAACCGGCCGCACGGCGTGTTTGCGACACGGTCCCCGCGGCGGCCGAATCCGATCGGCCTCACGGTGGTGGAGCTGCTGCGCTGTGAGGGAAACTCGCTCCATGTGCGCGGCGTGGACATGCTCAACGGCACGCCGGTGCTGGATATCAAGCCATATCTGTCCAGCGTGCCAGCGGAGAAGTTGCGGCGAGGATGGCTGGCGGAGGCGGAGATCCGGAAAGCGACCGCTAAGCCGGGCTAGCGCCGAGTCGATTCGCTTGTCGACTTCACTCGCCTCTTAAAAAGTGGCCTTCTCGATGAGCCGGCGTATCCTAGGCACCGTCTCCGAAGCGCGTATCGAAGACGGCGTTTTGACTACACGTGTTACGGAATGCCCAACAACTTGTGGGTTTGCAGGCTCATGCGCCACTGCGGATGCGCGAGGCAATACTCTACCGCCAGTTTGGTATTGGCTTCGCGGTTGGGTCCATCCATCGGCTGCAGAAAGAACTGGCCAAAACCAAGGGATTCGAACATCTCCGGCGTGGCCTGGGGCTGGGGATAAACCAGCTTCAGTTCATTGCCGCTCCGCTGCACCAGCTTGGTTCCTGCCTTCGGACTGACGCAGATCCAATCCAGGCCCGCGGGAGCCGCGATGGTTCCGTTGGTCTCGACGGCGATCTCGAAACCGCGCTCGTGCAGCGCCTCGATCAGCGCCGGATCGAGCTGAAGCAGCGGCTCGCCGCCGGTGCAGACGACAAATCGCTTTCCATGATGAGCCTCGGCCGGCCATCTCTCTGCGACCGCCGCGGCAAGCGCCTCAGCCGAAGCAAATCTGCCGCCACCGGGCCCGTTCGTGTCAGCGAAATTCGTGTCGCAGAACTGGCAGATCGCGGAAGCGCGATCCTGCTCGCGGCCAGACCACAGATTGCATCCGGCAAAGCGGCAGAAGACCGCGGCGCGGCCGCTCTGCGCGCCTTCTCCTTGCAACGTATAGAAAATCTCCTTGACCGCGTAGCTCATCACCCCGCCTGCCATCCCGCCGGCGGATACCGCAGCGGGTCTTCGACCCCATTTTCGCGAAAACCCTTCTGGCGCAGCAGGCAGGAGTCGCACGCGCCGCAGGGCTGGCCCTCTGGAAACGGATCGTAACAACTGCTGGTGAGGCCATAGTCCACACCCAGATCCATTCCCTTTTGAATGATCTGGGCTTTCGAAAGCGCGATCAGCGGAGTGTGAATCTTGAGCCGCTGGCGTCCTTCCACGCCGGCCTTGGTGGCGAGGTTCGCCATCGACTCGAAGGCCTCGATGAACTCCGGGCGGCAATCCGGATAACCCGAATAGTCCAGGGCGTTCACGCCGATGAAGATATCGCTCGAACCGAGCACCTCTGCCCACGCCAGCGCGAAGGCGAGAAAGATGGTGTTGCGCGCAGGCACATAGGTAATCGGAATTCCCTGCCCCATCTCCTCCGGCCCGCGGCCCTTCGGCACATCGATATCGGCAGTGAGCGCTGAGCCGCCAAAGACGCGCAAATCGATAGCGGCAATGCGGTGCTCTTTGGCGCCGATCGTGGCAGCGACGTGTTTCGCGGCCTCGAGCTCCCAGGCGTGCCGCTGGCCGTACGAGAACGAAAGCGCAAAGCACTCGTAGCCTTCGTTCTTCGCAATCGCCAGCACGGTGGCCGAATCCAGGCCGCCGCTCAACAGTACAACCGCGCGTTTGGAATGGATCGTCATTGCAAAGATCACTGCCTGGACGGCGAGTTCCCTCCGCCCTTGCCAACATCCATCGACGACGCAACGGAAGTGCCCTCGTCGAGATAGGATTCGATGCACTGCTCGAGGACGCCCTTGGCTTCAAGAATCAATTCAATGGCGTCGCGCGCCGCGCCGTAGCCGCCTCGGTTCGGCGTAACGTAATGCGCCTCGGCCTTCACCCGCTCGCGCGCGTTGGCCACGGCCACGGCAAGCCCCACCTTGCGCATCACCGGCAGATCGATGATGTCGTCACCCACATAACAAATTTCATCGAGAGTGACGCCGGCCCTGTCGCAGATCTCGCCGATCGGCTTCATCTTGAAGGCCTGCCCCTGATAGACATAGTCGATCTTCAGGTCGCGGGCGCGTGTGGCCACGGTCTCGCTGATCCGCTTGGTGATGACGCCGCATTTGAGGCCGGCCATCCGCGCGAGCGAGATACCCATGCCGTCGTGAGCGCTGTAGCCTTTGGCTTCGACGAGCGTGTCCGATTGCACACCGAAGGCGATGTCCTTGCCGGATCCAAGAACATCGTCCAGATCCTCACCCTTTGCACGAGTATGCCCTGGAACGAGCCAGATGGTCCCGTCAGTCCAAACGCCGTCCACATCGAAGACAATGATCTTGATCTTGCAGGCTCGATCGGCAAGGGAAGGGTGTATGGAAACAGTCATACATCGATTGTAGCGACTGCGTGCCGTTCTTCCAGTCGGAGCGGGGCGCGGTGTTTCACGAGAGAATGGAAGCATGGACCCGAAGCCGCCTCCAAACGCGCCCCGGCCGCCAGCCGCGCTCGAACCCGAGGACTATTACTTTGAAGGCCCGTACCTGGTATTCACCGCGGCGTATCACTTAAAGCGCGGCTTTTGCTGCGGGTCGGGGTGCAGGCATTGTCCGTATCGCGAGGAAACCGCAGAAGCGACGCCAATGGATTGAGATGCGTGCTCTCCCTTTCGTTTGACCAGGCGCAATCCCGTGGAACAGAAGAATGCGGCTCGGCATTGTCAATCTCCGCCTCCAGGGGATGGACTTGCGGCGGGTGCGGAGGGCGCGGGCTCTCTGACCAAGACGGCGAAACGCGGAAAGGCAAAGCTGCCGCCGGCATCGTCGATGATGTTCAGCTGGCAGATATACGATCCCGGCTTGAGGCCGGTCAAGGGCACATCGAGTTCAACCGCCACTGCGTCGCGGCTCTCCACGTTGACGGCCTTCGCCTGCACCAACGGCGTCTCGTATACCTTGGTCGAGCCTTGAATGAGCTCGAGACTGCTGAGCAGATTGATGCTCTGCTTGTTTGCTTTTGGCTGATCCGCTTCGGGTTTCTCATGGGCTGGATCGTAGATCTCATAGAGCAGATACATGTGCTGATCCTGGCGAAAGACGTGGCTGATATTGGGCACGTACTCCTCGCCATTGCGCACCAGCGGGTCCTGTTTCTTGCTGGGCTGCCGCATCCCCGCCAGAACAATGCTGCTCATCTTGAGCGGGGCTTTCTTCAGGTCGGGCAGCGTAATGGTCGCTTCAAACGATCCCATACGGCCGGTCTGGTTTTCGCGCACAACGAATTTTAAATCGTACTTGCCGGGCGGCAGGTCGAAGCTGGTGGTGTATTCGATATTCTTCTGCCGCGCGCCAAGCAACTGATCGAGATTCAGCTTCACGGTCTCACGGGCTCGGCCGATCGGCCGCTTCACCTCGTCGATCACTTCACCAATGATGTCGAGCGTGGCCTTATCCTTGTCACCGCCCGTCACGAATGGGATCTGCGAACCCGGAACAACCAGCGAGACAGGAACAAAGAAGCGGTTTTGATCGAGCCGGAAGTACATCGCATCCATGTAGACGGCGATATCGGTCGCCGGCAGATCACTGGCGAGTTGGTCCTCCAGTTCCTGCTCGCGGTCTTCGCGGCCAGAGTGGCGGAAGTCCGCCGGCGCATAGTAACCGGGCCGGTATTCGAGCTTGATGCCGGGCCGGTTGATCTTGATGGTCAGCTTGCGATATTTGCCATCCCGCGCGCCGTTGGTGGAGTGGAAGCCGATGGCGTAGTAGGCCGAGGTATCTTTCTGCACCTGCGCGAAGGCCGGAGCGAAATCGTTCGAATCGAAGAACGCCTTGCCGCCGGTGTCGGTGCTCAGGGTCGACATCACCTCTTGCGTGACGAAGTTCTGGTTCATGTTGTTGAGCAGCGCGCCGCCGTTGTAAGCGCCGGGGCCGCGAAGACTGCCGGTGGACGCGTCGCCCAGCGGCGAAATCGCCTGCAGGCCGCGTGTGTCCACGCTGTAGATGGATAGATTGGCGCGTACCGCTGCGTTGATCGCGGAGCGAAGCGAAGCTTGATTCTCGATGCCGTCGCGGGAGATGCCGCCGGAAAAATAAAGCAGCGACTTCTTCTCCCCGATCCGCGAGAGGGATTGTGCGATCGCTTTCAGCGCGAAGAGTTCGCGGTCGGTATTGATATCGTTATATTCGCTCTCGTCCGCCGTATAACTCGTCGTGTCCTCCACCTGGTTGGAGTTGGCGTTGGCTCCCTGCGCAAAGCCCTGTCCCTCGGTCCCGTTATAGGCGCCCACCTCGCGGATCAGCGTGTTCTTGTCGGCGGTGAAATCCTGGTCCACGCTCAGCGTGTCACCGAGCGAAACCAGCGCCACCAAATCAGCCGGCTGCAATTTGGTGCGCAGAAATTGCTGCGCCGCGTCCACGCTGCGTTCCAGGTCCTCCGGCTGCATCGAGGTCAGGTCGAAGAACATCACGATCAACCGGTGATTGCGCAGGTCCTCCGGTTTCGCCACCACCACGGCCTTGCTCCCGTTGATGCCCGGCCCGGCAGCCAGCCCGCTGACGGTTGCCTCGTTCAGCGGCGTAGCCATGTCCACGCTTTGAAAATCGAAGGTGGAAATCTGCTGCTCTTTGCCGCTCTCGTAGACGCGGAAATCGCTTTGTTTCAGGCCGCGCACCACTTCCCCGGTTTTGGCGTCGCGAGCCACAACATTGGTGAGCACAAGCTCGCCGCTCATCTTTAGCGTGAATCCGACCTGGGGTGTGGAAGATACCTGGTTTGAATTTTGCGCAGACGCCATCCACGAGCTCAGACAGACGAGCACCATGGCACCAAGCGCAGCAGCGATCTTTCGCGTGAAACCTCTCATGCATCTCCCTAACGGCTAGAGCCCGCCTTCGCGCCCTCTTTGCAGCTTGAATCAAGCCGTGCCCCGACAGAAAAGACCCCATCTCGCTAAAACCTGAAACGCGCCAGGAACTGAAACGCGCGCATGCCGTTTACCCCCGTCACCTGTCCGAAATTCTGCGAATTCACTGTGGTGCCCACGCCGGCGTACTGCACCGTGTTGAACACATTGTCGATGGTGGCGCGAATCTCCATGCTGCGCGTTTCGCCCAACTGCATGGTCTTTGACAGCGCCATGTTGTTTGAAACCGTTCCCGGGCCTTCAATCGAGTTGCGCGGCGCGTCGCCGAAGTAATTGCAGAGTCCCGGTGTGTTGGTGGGCGCCACGTAAGCCGCGGGATTGAACCACTGATGCAGTGTGCCTCCCCCCATCGTGGGCGAGACACCGGTAAGGTTGGGCCGCAGGACGCCGCCCGTGCCGCAGGCGGTGCTCGACACCGACGCCTGGTAGCTCGGCGAAAGCCATGCGCCGGTCGCAAAGTTGAAGCTGCCGGAGACCGAGAAGCCTTCGAGAATATGCGCGCCGGCGCCGGTCGTCACCCATGTCTTGTCCTGCCCAAAGGGGAGCTCGTACAGATACGTTCCGCTCACCTGGTGGCGCGGGATCGCTGCCGTGTTGCCCAGCTCGCCTTGCACATCCTGCCAGTCCTGCACGCTGGCTGAACCGCCGCCCAGCACGCTGCCCTCTGCGCCTGCATCGTCGATCGAGTGCGCATACTGGTAATTCGCGCCCGCCGAAAATCCCTTGGAGAGTCTTTTGTTCAATCGAAATGTTCCTGCATTGAACTTCGAGAACGATGCAGCCTCCTCATAGGTGAAGTTCAGGGGGTAGCACGGCAACGAACCGACGCACACGACGGAAGGGTTGGTTCCGGGGCTGCTGGGAAGCGCGCGCGGAGCGAGGACCGTGTCGAGATGATTGCCGCGCGAGCCGTTGTAGCCGAGATTCATCACCAGGCCCCACGGCAGCGTCTTCTGGAGATCGAAATTCCACGCCTGCACATAGGGCAGCCCATAGTGGGCATCGAGCGCGTAATTGCCCAGCGTCTGCGCGGCGGGAAGAAATCCGTTGGAGAGCGTGAAGCAGGTCATGGGCATGCTCTGCGCGCATGCCGAGGAGGCTTTGTTGCCCGTCGCCTCCTGGTTGGTCTGTTCATTTGTGAACGGCGGCTGGTGGACCATCGTGGTCGCGAACGTCGCATACTCACCCACGGTATAGTTCATGCCATAACCTGCGCGAATAACCGTCTGCTTGATCTTCGGCACGCGCCAGGCAATCCCGACGCGCGGCGCAAAGGCCTTGTGAAAGGGATAGACCAGCGCGTCCGGAAGGCCGGGCGTTGCGGCCTGCACCTCGGTCAAGCTGGTGAAACCGTCGTCGGGATTGGTCTCCACTTCGGCAAGGTGGCCATATTTCTCGGTGTAGGGCGCGAAGAACTCCCAGCGCACGCCATAGAGCAGAGTGAGACTGGGCAGAACCCGCCAGTCGTCCTGGGCGTAGGCATCGAAGACGTTGTCGCGCAGATAGCCTTTCGCGAGCGACGAGTTCAGGCTGGTGGATTGCGGCAACCCAAGAAGGAGATCCGCTACCGGCGAGCCGGTCGCCTGATTCTGCGCGGCATCTTCGGTGAACAATCCGCTGAAGGTGAAGCTGCCGGTTGCATTGGAGCCCGCGAGAAAATCGCGATGAACACGGCGGTAATCGCTGCCATAGCGCATATTGTGCTTGCCATGAATCCAGCTCAGCACTTCAGAAAACGAGAGGGTCTGCGCAATGGAAAAGCTGGGCTGTTGCTGCGAGATTCCGGTAAATTCACTGAGCTGGATCCTGGGCACGCCGTAGTTCAGCGGAACGTTGTTCGGCACGTTGATACCATACGTCGAGGCGATGTTGTCGGATGTGTTGGTGAAGAAATTTGTCGTGTGCGCGTTGCTGCGGTTCCAGTTCGCGTTGAAGATGTTCGTCACGCGGTGATAGCCAACCGTGTAGCCGGCCTGCAGAGAATAGGAGTCGGATTCGCTCTTGCCTCCGAGCTCCGGAATGAAGTTCACCAGGTCCGAAGCCGCATGGCTCGAGTTGAAATTGAAGTTGATGCTCTGGCGCAGGCCCTGGTTCTGGGAGCCTCCGCGACGGCCGCCGCCAAATCCGCCGAATCCTCCGCGGCCGCCCGGTTGGGTTGCGTTCGCGCCCAGGCTGCGGTTGTAGCGAATACCAGCCGCCGTGGTGTTCGATTGCGCGGTGGTCAGCAGATGGTAGTTGTACTTCAGCCCGTCCCCTGGGCTGAGATTCGGCTCGGGGATGAGCGGCTGGCACGATGGAGTGGCGGCAGGACAGTTCAGAACTGCGTATCCCGGCAGCCCTTGAAAGCGCGAGGGCGGAATCACGTTGGGGACGCCGTTATAAGAGAACTGCTGGAAAGTGGTCGGGTCATAGATGAGCGGCAATCCCAATGCGGAAAAATCGCCTTGCCGTTCTGCCAACGTCGGAACGATGGCGTATTCGTCCTCCGGCGCGGACTGGCGCGTGCCGGAAAGCGTGAGGAAGACTGTGTCCTTGCCGCTGGGCTTGGTGAGGTGCGGAAGGTACGGCGCACTCATAAACGTCAGGGTGAACCGGTTGCTGCCATTCGGCGGCTGTTCCTGCGGCTGGCCCGCGAGGCCAAACGGCTGCGCATTCAACAAGGAGTTGGTCCCATTCCAGCCGATTGCGCCGTGGGGCTGCCCGGGATTGAAGCCGCGGAAGTTGCCGCGCCCGCCGCCGCGGCCGCCGCCAAATCCGCCGCGGCCTCCGCCGAAGCCACCCCCCAATCCTCCGCCGCCAAAACCGCCTCCACCGCCGAATCCCCCAAAGAGGCCGCCGGTGCCCGGCATCTGGCCGCCATTCTGCTGGCGGTATGTCTCCAACTGATCCCGCAGTTGATCCATGTTGACTCCGGCCATCGGGCTTACCTGCCCCGACTGGCCGGTGATGGCCACCGACTCGCTGCTGAAGTCCGTATTGCCGGCGATCGAAGGCAATGCCGCGCCGCCTGCGCCGGCCACGCCATTGCCGGTCTCGGTGCCTTCGCTCAGCGCGCTCGTGAGGCTCAGGTTTTCCGCGCCACCGCCGGCCAGCTGCCGGACCGCCTGCTCCTCAGTGGTCGGCTCGGCGCTCTGCCCGGCCCCCTGCCCTTGCTGCAGCGCCTGCTGGCGTTGCTGCTCGGTGGCGCGCGAAGCCAGCAGCAACTGAAAGTTCACCGTGCGGTCATGCCCGGTGGCATTGAGCACCGCTTCTTCTGATCCCACTGCGAACGCGGCAAACTGCGTGCGAATCACATAGCGCCCATTTTGCGGAATACTCATCGACCACGTTCCCGTGATGTCCGTCGTGGTGGAATACCGTTTGCCGGTAAGCGTGTTTTGCGCGGTGACGGTCACGCCGGGCAGAGGGATGTTGCCGCTCTTGACGACACCGTGGAGCCGCCCGCCGATCGCCATCTGCGGCTCGGAAGGCGCGAGTGCTTGAGACGGTGCAGCAGTGGGTTGGGGGGCAGAGGACGCCGCGGAGTTCCGGCCCGTCGCCGCGAAGCAGGCTAGGCCGCATACAAGAATCCCGACCGCAAGTGCCCATCGCCTGGCTGCCCGCCGCATTCAATCTCCCCAATAGCCCTTTAGCAGACTGACGATGCATCGCCCGTGAAGGTTTACCGGAGGAGAGCGCCGGCCACAGGATAGACTCAGGCATGGCCACTCATCCCGGCGAATCCGCAGGTGTAGGGAGCGGTTCGAGCGGACGTCTGCCCCGCGGTGCCGACGGTGAAACGCACATTGAAGCGCTAACCGAAACCACACCGGAACCGATGCTGCGCGCCGCGCGCGAGCTGATGCTTGCATACGGCAGGTTTGTGACCGCGCAACCGGGCGCGGCCCGCTTCTGTTTTGGGACACTCGAGAAGGAGGCCGATGACCTCCCGGCGAGTTTCCTTGAGCAGGGCGGCGGCAGCCTGCTCGCCTTCGCGCGCGGAGAGCCGGCCGGCTTCGTCGCGTGGCGCGCCTTGGCGCATCCCGCGGTGGAAGCCGAATCCTGGGAGTTGAAGCGCCTCTGGGTCCCGCCCTTCGGCAGAGGGTTGGGGCTGGGACGAATGTTGACGCAGGCGGTGCTCGATCGGGCTGTCGCCGCGCAACGCCGAGCCGTCTATCTCGACACGGCGCCTCAATCCATGGGCGCCGCGCATCGCCTTTACCTGGAGATGGGATTTCATCCGTGCACGTGCTACAACGACAATCCAGTGGAGGGACTCGTCTGGATGGTTAAATTTCTCTAACTGACGAGGGTCTTTCCGCGGTATTCTCTCGTCGAAAGATCGGAGGGGGGTCCGCGTGAGGAATCTGCGTCTCTGGTTCTACGCCGTGGCGTTGCTGATTGCGGCGTCTGTGGTCCATGCTGGCGCGCAACAGGCGGTCACGTTTCCCAGCGGCGACTCCACCGGACAAGGCCTGCTCTATCTGCCGCACAGCGCCGGGCGCCATCCCGGCCTGATTGTCATTCATGAGTGGTGGGGCCTGAACGATTGGATCAAGCACGAAGCGGCGGGCTACGCGGCGCAGGGATACGTGACGCTGGCCGTCGATCTCTATCACGGCAAAGTGGCGGACACGCCCGACCTGGCGCACGAACTCTCCCGCGGATTGCCGCAGGACCAGGGCGTCCGCGACCTGACTTCGGCGCTCAAATGGCTGGCAGCGCGTAAGGATGTGGATCCGAGCCGTCTTGGCGCGGTGGGCTGGTGCATGGGCGGAGGGTTCGCGATTCAGCTAGCCGTGGCTGCGCCCAACTTGAAGGCGGTGGCCGTCAATTATGGCGCGTTGCCCACAGACAAGTCCGCGCTCGCGCAAATTCACGCGGCCGTGCTGGGCAACTTTGGCGGGCAGGATCGCGGCATTACGCCGGAGTCGGTCCACGCCTTCGAAGCCGCGATGAAGTCGCTGGGCAAACAGGACAATGTCCGAATCTATCCCGACGCCGGCCACGCCTTTGAGAATCCCAACAACACCGCCGGCTATCGGCCCGCCGACGCTTCGGACGCGCTGATGAGGATTGACCGCTTTTTTGCACAGATCTTGCAGCCCTAGCAAGGTTCAGTACCACTTAAGTGACAGCGCTGTGGGAAAGATGCGCTTGCAATCACCGCCGCCGCATGTTAACTGTTAAGCCAACACAATCGAGATCACTACCGCGCGAAATGACGGTAGGCATCAGACAGGAATCGAACCGGGATGAAAATCGGCACCACCATTCGCGCGTACCGGCTCCAGAAGGGGCTATCGCAAGGGGATATCGAAAAAAAGACCGGCCTGCTGCGTTGCTATCTTTCCCGGGTAGAGAACGGCCACACGGTGCCCTCGCTGGACACGCTCTCGAAGATCGCCCAGGCGCTCGATCTATCCATCGCCCAGTTCTTCGCCGACGACTCGCTCGGGCGCCAGTTCAACACGCAGAAGCTCTCGGACGAGGAGTTGAAGTTCCTCACCCAGCTTCGCCGCTACTCTTCGAATTTGAACGAGAGCGACCGCAAGCTGCTGCTTGCGATGGTGAAGAAGTTTGCGGCTACGGCTACGCGCTAGGGCTACGGCTATCCGATAGATAGATTGCGAATCAGGGTCAGCCCTGCGGCGGCGGCACGTGGGCTACGTAGAACCCGAACAGCACCAGCAGCCCGGTGATCAAGGCGATGGCCACCCGCATCCGCGTTTGAAAGAGGCTTCGAGGCGAGCCGACCCGCGGCACAAGCGGCGCGGCGAACAACAGGCCGCAGAGAAAGCCGCCAACGTGGGCCGAGTTGTCTACCGACACCCCGGTGAACCCGCTGCCGAAGTTGACCGAAAACCCAATGACAAGGTTGATGGCGGCGAAGTAAATCACCGACTTCCGGAGCCGCTTGATCTCCGCCGGCGGCACCGGCAGACGATTGGACTTGAGCAGTATGATGAGCGCGCCGGCAATGCCGAAGACGGCCCCGGAAGCTCCCGCGCCGGCCTGGAAAAATGGCGCGCCGGATGAATCATGGATGGGCCACACCCAGTTGTAGAAGGTGGAAAGCAGATTGCCTGCAGCGCCCGTGAGGATGTAAGCCGCGAACAACCCGAAGGAGCCCATCAACGGCTCGGCGAGAAGCCCCAGGTTCCACAGGCACCACATATTCGTCGCCAGATGAATGATGCCCACATGCACGAACATCGCAGTAACAATCCGCCACCACTCGCCGTAGATGAGCACATTGTTCGGCCGGTCGGCGCCCCAATGCATCAACTGATCCACCGAGGGCATCCACAGGCTGATGCCGTGATAGAGCATGGCCAGAAAAACGGCGCAGTTGATGCCCACGAGAAGATAGGTTGCGGGCACAGCCGCCCATAACGGCCGCCGTCGCGCCGGGTGCGGCGGCATCGATCCAGGCAACCCATCCTTGCGGTCCGGAGGCAGAATTTCCGGCGCCGACTCTGTCGCGTGGACAGAGTCCTGGTTATGGGCTGGAAGAACGGGAGAATGGCTTCCCATACTCTCACTTTAATGCATTTTGAAAGGTGCAGCCCGCGAATGGCCGTGAATCGTCGCGGCACTGCGGTTTCATTGCCGGATGCAGTGAAGCTTCCCGCAGAGGCGGCGAGGCGGCGCGGGTTGTAGTCTGGACTAGTGCGCAGCGCCCGGGCTGATCCAACGCTATCCGGGGCCGCCGAATCCTTACGAGGGGTGAAAGGGTGCATCCAGAGAGCGGTGTAAAGCAGATCCGGCGCGCATTATTGAGCGTCACCGACAAGGCGGGACTGGTGGAATTCGCGCGGACGCTGGCGGGCTTCGGCGTGGAATTGGTCTCTACGGGCGGGACAGCCCGCGCGCTGCGCGATGCCGGGCTTGCGGTCAACGACATCAGCGATTTGACGGGATTTCCGGAGATGCTCGACGGGCGGGTCAAGACCTTGCATCCGCGGGTGCATGGCGGGCTGCTCTATATTCGGGGCAATCGGGAACACGAAGCCTCGGTTGCCGCGCATGGAATTGCGCCCATCGATATGGTCGTGGTGAACCTGTACGCTTTCGAAAAGTCCGCCGCCCAACCGGGCGTGCCCTTCGGCCATCTGATCGAGAACATCGATATCGGCGGACCTTCGATGGTCCGGTCCGCGGCCAAAAACTTTGAAGACGTGGCGATCGTCACCCGCGTCGCCGATTATCCCGCTCTGATCGACGAGTTGACGTCCAACGGCGGCGCGCTGAGCCGCTCGACCCGCTGGCGGCTGGCGCGTCAGGCATTTTCCCTCACCGCAGCTTATGACACGGCCATCGCTAACGAGCTCGATCGCATCGCCGAAGCGCCAGCTCCCGATGCTCCTGCAGTTCTTGACCAAACGAGTCTGCCCACGGCACTGCGCCTGAACATGCCGATGGCGCAACCGCTGCGCTACGGCGAAAATCCTCATCAGCGTGCCGCGCTCTACGCAGACGGCTCCGGCCTGGGCGTCGCTGGCGCGGAGCAGTTGCAGGGCAAGGAGTTGAGCTTCAACAACCTGGTCGATCTCGATGCCTGTTGGGACCTGGCGCGGGAGTTCGATGAACCGGCCGTCATCATCGTCAAGCACACCAATCCCTGCGGCGCAGCCACGGGGACCTCAGTGCTGGAGGCGTACCAGAAAGCGCTCGCCGCCGATCCGGTTTCAGCGTTCGGCGGAGTGATCGGCATCAACCGCGAGGTGGATGGAGCGGCGGCGCAGGAGATCGCGAAGTTGTTTGTCGAGGCCATTGCCGCGCCGGCCTTCACGCCCGAGGCGCGCGAGCGGTTCGCAGCCAAAAAGAACCTTCGCCTGGTGAAGGTGCATGCCGCGCCGTCCAGGCCCGTGGTCAAGCAGGTTTCGGGAGGCATGTTGCTGCAGGAGGCCGATACCGGCCGGCTGACGGAATCAGAGCTGAAGGTGGTGACGCGGCGCTCGCCGAGCGCGGAGGAGTTGCGCAGCCTGCTCTTCGCCTGGCGTGTGTGCAAGCACGTGAAGTCGAATGCGATCGTCTACGCCCGTGATAGCCAGACAGTGGGAGTGGGCGCCGGGCAGATGAGCCGCGTCGATGCCGCACGTTTCGGCGCGATGAAGGCGGTGCTGCCGCTGCAAGGATGCGTGGCCGCCTCGGATGCCTTTTTTCCCTTCCCGGACGGCCTCGAAACCGTTGCCCGCAACGGCGCTACGGCCGTCATCCAACCCGGTGGCTCGGTGAAAGATCAGGACGTGATTGCCGCCGCCGACCTTCTGGACATCGCCATGGTTTTTACCGGAATGCGGCATTTCCGGCACTGACTTGGGCGCCGCTGCGCAGCGGGCCGAGGCGACACGCCACGGACCCTCGCGAAAATACCGCAATCCGCCGCGCATGTGCGACTAATGGCGCGTAAAATCGTCTGTATGTGTAGGCGGAGCTGCCCAGAGCGGCTGCCTGTACAGCCCTTTGGGCTTAGCGGAGGCCTTATGGCTCCGGTGGGTGCATAGGTCAAAATGTGCATGGAACTGTCCTTCATGATGACAAAACCATCCCTCTCGCCGACCTCTCTGCTCAAGATCGCCACAGCAACGCTCGTCCTTCTGCCGACCGTTGGGATATGCGCCCAAAGCGCTCCGGCCAGCCCGGCCCAGAATGCTCCGGTCTCCTCGGCTCCCGCATCCACGATCGCGAAGGCCGATTCCAACGCCGAGATTGCACCCAGTCGCGCCCAGGCCTACTATCACGCTGCCTTGGCGGCAACTTATGAAGATGACGCCCTCTCCGAGGGCCGCTCAGAAGATGTGACCCAGGCGATCGAGGAGTACAAGCTGGCGCTGAATGGGGATCCGGATTCGCCTGAGCTGATGAACGCGCTGGCCGATCTTTATTTCCGCACCCCCGGTCACGAGCATGACGCGGAAGTGACGGCCCGCACCCTGCTCAAGATACATCCGAACAACGTGGACGCGCACAAGCTGCTGGGCCGCATTTATCTGCGCCAGTTGGGCGAAGGGGGAAACGGAGTTTCGTCGTCCTCGCCCTCCGGCAACGTGCTTGACCAGGCCGTCGCCGAATTTGAAAAAATTGTGACCTTGCAACCGAAGAGCGTCGAGGATCGCATGGTGCTGGGTCAGCTTTACACGGTGAAGCACCAGCCGCAGAAAGCCGAAGAGGAGTTCAAGACCGCCCAGGCCATCGAGCCGGAGTCAGAAGACGTCGTCTTGAATCTCGCCCGTCTCTATGCCGAGAGCGGCGACCTGCAACACGCGGTCAAAGTGATCGAAGCGGTCCCGGAATCCGACCGCACGCCCAAGATGGAGTTCACGCTTGGCGCCTCCTACGAGCAGCTGAAGCAGCCCAAGGACGCCATCGCCGCCTATCAACGGGCGGAATATCTGCAACCGGGCGACCTGCGAACGATTGATGCTCTGGCGCAGGCGCTGCTCAACAACAACCAGCTCGACGAGGCGCTGAAGCAATATAAGCAGCTCGCCGAAGACGACCCTGAGAATAACGAGGCGCTGATTCACATCTCCGAGATTCAACGCCGGCAGGGCAAGTACCAGGATGCGCTCGACACCGTCACCAAGGCGCTCAAGATTGATCCTTCTTCTCTCGAGGCCGGCTATAACCAGGGACTTCTGCTGGACGTTCTGGGCCGCTTTGATGAAGCGGCACAGGCCTACCAGAAGATGGTCGACCTGACCTCGCACGCCAATGGCGCGTATACCGACGAAGAAAAGAACAACCGCAGCATCTTCCTGGAGCGTCTCGGAGCGGTCTATCTCGAGCAGAACAAACCGGACCTGGCCATTGCCACCTACCAGAAGATGATTGACATGGGCGGCGACAATGCCGTGCGCGGTTACCAGGGGGAAGTCGACGCGTACCACCAGGCCAAGCAGTTCGACAAGGCGATTGAAGTCGCGCAGAAGGCGGTCGAAGCCAATCCCAAGAACCGCGATATGAAGTTGATGCTGGCCGGGGAGCTCACCGACCATGGCAAGCCGGATGAGGGGCTGGCCCTGGCGAAGGGATTGCTCAATAACTCCGCCGATAATGATCGCACGGTCTGGTTCGCCATCGGCCAGATGGATATACGACTGCGTCGCTGGAAGGACGCGGAGGACGCTTTCAACAAGGGCGAGCCTCTGGCCACAAAGAAAGAAGATCGCATCTATCTGCTCTTCCTGAGGGGCGAGCTGGAAGACCGCGAAAAGCACATGGACCAGGCGGAGCAGATCTTCCGGCAGGCGCTGGATCTGGATCCCTCGAACGCGATGACCCTGAATTATCTCGGCTACATGCTGGCCGATAAGGGCGTGCGGCTGCCCGAAGCGCTGAAGCTCATCCGCAAGGCCGTGGATATGGAGCCGATGAACGGCGCCTATCTCGATTCGCTGGGGTGGGTATATTTCAAACTCGGCGAGTACGAATTGGCCGAAGACAATCTTCGCCAGGCGGTCCAGCGCGATCAAACCGATCCAACCGTGCACGAGCACCTGGGCGACCTTTACGAGAAGACAGGCCGCATCCGCCTCGCGGCTGCGCAATGGCAACTATCGCTGGCGGAATTTGCCAAGTCCTCTCCAGCCGACTTCGAGCCTGGCGATGTGACCAAGGTTCAGAAGAAGCTGGAAGGTGCGCGCGTCAAGCTCGCCAAAGAAGAAAACTCCATCAACCAGCCGAAGCCGGAATAGAGTCAACACCACCACGCCGCTTTGCCCGGCGCTGGTCCAAGACAAACTTCAAGAAAGCACGGCGGCCTCGCTCCAACGCGGGCCGCCGTTTCTCATCGCGCGCCGAAGCCTCAGTGGCTCCCTTCCGCCGACGCAATGTAAAGATCGACGTTGCCCTTGTCCACCAGCGTCGTTCCGGTATCCACGAACACCGGATAGGGTGAGAAGGAATCGGCGCTGTACGTCTTGCCGAGATCTTTCGGCGGCGCGTGAAAAATCTCATCCAGTGCCTTTAGTCCTATATAGCCCATGGTGAAGGGCTTTTGCACGATGGTGGAATCGATGATGCCTGCCTTAATCCCATCCAGCGTGTCCTGGCTCGCGTCCCAGGCCACCAGCAACCGGTCTGTCGATCCGGATCGTTTAACCGCATCCGCCACCATCTTGCCGGAAGATGAGTCGAGGCAAACGAAAGCATCGATCTTTTTGGCGCCGGTCAGAGCCAGGAACGTCTGCGTCTTATCGAATGCAGTCCGGGCATCGCCCTTGATGTCAACCACCTCGACGATGTTGAGTGCGGGCTTCGTGGAGAACACATCCTTGAACCCTTTGAGCCGCTCGTCCGTATTAGCCTGGCCACCCAGGGTGAAGAAGACGACATTCCCCTTGCCGCCCAGCTTGTCGATGACCCGGCGTCCGCCCAGGCGCCCTGCCTCAAGATTGTTGGTGCCGATGAAGTAGAGCCTGCGGCTTTCGGGCGCATCCGAGTCCACGGTGATCACCGGAATGCCCGCGGCGATCGCAGCGTTGATTCCGGACTGCAGCACAGATTCGTCGGAAACCGAGATCAGAATACCGGCGGGTTTGGCTGTGATGGCCTTCTGCAACGCCGCAGCTTCCGCCTGCGGAGTGTGGTCGTCGGGGCCTTCCACCCGGGCCGTTACCCGGTACTGCGCCGCAGCGCGATTGAATCCGGCCACGGCGGTCTGCCAGTACGGCAGCCCCAGATTCGACGCAACCAGATAGTAGACCTCTTTGTTCGATTGTCTCGCTCCGCATCCGGATGCGAACGCAATACCCAGCAACAACAGGACGAGCGCCGCTTTCTTCGTCATCTTCATGGCTAACCTCCGTGTCGAGAGTTCGAAACCTGGGTCGCCGCCGAAGACCTGCCTCCAACGGTTCGAATTCCGGCAGGATAGTACTCTCGCATCCTTGCGTCTGTCCAACACCATTGTTGTCCGTCACCATTCACGATTCTTCCTGCAGCGGTTTCGATTCCGGTACTTACAGAATTGGAACAACCCGTGACCTTTTCCTCGAGAAAAGGCCGCCTTTTAAGATGCGAGAGATAGCAACAAGTGAATCGAAAGCGCGCGAGGTCGTTCGCCAACGCCGGCGCAGATCGTCCGCGCGGATCATGAACTGTCTCATTTCACGCCACCGCGGCGGCTCGCTACTCGTACCATCCGCGGGTACGGTATAACCAGAGAGAGGAACGCGCATCGATCTGACCATGACGGACCCGCAATCTCGAAATCCCGAGCAACTGCCTTCAGGCATCGCCGTCCGCGATCAGGCGCAAGGCGGACTGACGCTACGCACGCATGCCGAACCTCCGCACGCCTACCGCACTCCCTTTGCGCGCGATGCCGCCCGCGTTCTGCATGCGCGCGCGTTTCGCCGCCTCGCCGGCAAGACGCAAGTCTTCACGCGGCTTCCCGGCGATCCGCTGAACGATCACTTCCGCAGCCGGCTCACCCATACCCTTGAAGTGAGCCAGATCGCCAGGACCCTCGCCGGAGCGCTGGGATTGAATGTCGAGTTAGCCGAGGCGCTGGCGTTGGTGCACGATATCGGCCATCCCCCCTTCGGCCATGCCGGCGAAAAGGCTCTCGACCGGGTTCTCAAGGCGCATGCCCTGGGCTTCGACCACAATCTCCATGCTCTGCGTATCGTCACCTGGTTCGAAGAACGCTATCCGGCCTTTCGCGGGTTGAACCTCACTCTGGGCGTGCGCGAAGGTATCATCAAGCACTCCCGCGACTATTCGGCAGCCCAGCATCCGGAGCTGGCGGAATATTTCCTCGACGAATTTCCGCCGCTCGAAGCGCAGCTTATCGACCTCGCCGACGAGATCGCGTATCTCACCGCCGATCTCGACGACGGCCTGGATTCGGGCATTCTTGCAGTGGAGCAGGTGCGCGCAGGGGTGCCGCGGTTTTCGGGCTTTCACGATGCGTCGCTCCGTGCTTATCCCGATGCAGCACCGAGGCTGGCGGTCTACGGTGCGCTGCGCCAGTTGCTGAATATGTTCGTTTCCGACCTGCTGTGCGAGGTGCGTGCCCGCGTGTCGGCCGTGCAAGCGAAGACGCTCGCCGATGTTCGCCGGGCCCCGGCGCGGCTCGCGGGTTTCAGCCAGGAGATGGAAGCCGTCCGGGCCACCACCAAGACTTTTCTTTATGACAACCTCTATAACTCACCGGACATGGACGAGGTCCACCGGCATGCGGAGCAGGTTGTGATCGATTTGTTCGCGGCGCTTATGGAAGACCCCGGCCTGATGCCCGAAGACCATCAGGCGCTGATTCCAACTGAGGGACTGGCGCGGACCATTACCGACTACATTGCCGGAATGACCGACAGCTACACCGAGCAACTTTGGTCGCGGCGCCGTGGCCAATAGGCGCTCCGCCCAGCTTCTTCTCCGCGGCACAATTTCGATCGACGCGTTGCTCCCGATCTACTGCACGGATCCTTGAGGCCGAATGCGGCGCATATCGAGTGCACAGGCCACGGCATTCTGCGCATTCAGGCGGAGATTGTCTGACGCCGCCCAGAGCCACAGCCGCGAAACTCCGCCAGACTCGCGCCGTCCCATCTCCGGACGCAGCCGCACCAGCAGATCGTTTTGCCCGGTTGCGGCGAGGTTGGAGGGAGAATCGGTATCTTCGAGCACCAGGTCAACGTGCTCGCCGCCGAGCGCCTCCTCGAGCGCTGCCAGTTGGACCGGGTGCTCCAGCTCCACGAAGATTGAAAAGGCCTGCCCGTGAAAGACCGGCGCGTGGATCACCTGCAGAGCCAGAGCAGGCCACCGCCCGCCGCCGAGCGCCTCGTAGTGGCGCCGAATCCGCGTGCCGGCCTCGCTGAGGTTCACGGTAGCTGTCTCGCCCAGGCCGCCCAGCAGGTTATAAGCAACCTGCGCGTCGTAGATGGCGCGGGGAAGCGACTGAAAGCTGAGCAGGTTCACGGTCTGCTGATGGAGTTCGTCCATCGCGGCGCGGCCAAATTCACTGGCCGGCTCGAGCAGCGTGGTTGCCGCGAACTTCACGGGCGCCGACTGCTGCAACCGCTGCATCAACAGCCCGAGAGCCACGGCGGCGGGATGAGCGGGAACAACGGCAGGAGTGAAAAGATCCACCGATGCCGTCTCTGTTCCGAGCCACGGAGCGCAAATCAGAACACCGGTTTCCCGGTCGAGCGCGCCGGAGAGATCGAACACCGTCGAGCCCGCGCGGAGCGCCTCGCGCCAATGCTTGCGGGTCAACGCCTCACTGCCGCAGAAAAAGGTGAAGTCGGCCCGATCAAACGAGTCGGCGTCGATCGCTTCAATCAGCGTGACCTCGTCACCTACCCGGTCCAACTGCCCTTGGGCGTCTTCTTCGTCGAGCAGGGCGAAGTTGGCGGCAGCCAGGGACGATTCCGACAGCACTTCTTTCAGCTCCCGGCCCACAAGAGTTGAAGCTCCGGCGATGACAATCTTGTACACGAGAGTCCTTTTCTGCGAGCAGCGGGTTGATGCTTTGCTGCCTGAGTTTACGCATGGTGATCGACGATGCGAACAACGACGATGCGAACGACAAGGTTAGTCTGAGAATCGCGGCCCGTACGAGTCGGGCTCCGCCGGGGCGCTCGGCGAGGATTCAACGCCCGGCCTTCGCCGGCGGCGGCGCGACCAACCGTACGCCGCCCGCGCCCAGATCCCGGAGAACATATAAGCCAGCGATGCCAGGAACAGAACGACGTTCGAATAACGGAGCGCGATATAGATCACGACGGCAAGCAGCGCCAGCAACTGAAAGGGATGCCGGCGCGAGAGATTGATCTCCTTGGCTGACCAGAAGCGCCAGGTGCTGACCATCAGAAAGCCGCTCAGGCCAACCAGCAAGAGCCACCCCACTGAGATCCACCACGACTGCACTGGAATTCCATAGCAAAGATGGATGGTCGCCGCGAGCAGCCCCGCGGCCGCGGGAATCGGCATTCCAACAAAATACTTGCGCCCCGGCCGGCCGGGGTTGCGCGGCTGCGCATCGTGGCTGATGTTGAACCGGGCCAGCCGTGAGGCGCCGCAGAGAAGAAAGAGGAAGCAGATGAAGGCCCCGGCCTGAAGCAGATGCTGGTGCAGCTCCAGATTGACCGAGTCGGGAAGAAAATGGAATCCCCATACGAAGGCCAGTAGACTCGGCGCGACGCCGAAGGTAATCACGTCGGCAAGCGAATCAAGCTCCCTGCCAAAGTCGCTGGTTGTGTTGGTCATGCGGGCGATGCGGCCGTCGAGCGCATCGAACGGGATGGCAAAAAGAATGGCGATGGCCGCCCAGTCGAGATGCATCTGGGCATTGCCGCTGATGGACGCAATGGCCTGGATAATCGAAAAATAACCGGCGGCAATATTCCCGGCCGTGAACAGCGAGGGCAGCAGATACATCCCACGGCGCAAGCGGGCTTGAGCATTCGCCCTGGCTTGAACCGGACCGGGGTAACTCACGCGACCTCTCCACGTTTCATGGCCGCCAACACACTTTCTCCACCCTTTACCCGCTCACCCACTTCCACACGCAAAACCGCCTCAGCGGGAAACACGATATCGACGCGCGAGCCGAACTTGATGAGGCCCACGCGCTGGCCTCGGGTCACGGTCTGGCCCTCCCGATATCGGAATACGATGCGGCGCGCCAGCAATCCGGCAATTTGCTTGAAGGTGACCTCAATCCCCTGATCGACCCCCTCGCCGCGTACGGTTACAACATTCTGCTCGTTGCGCTCGGCAGAATCTGGATTCATCGCGTTGAGATACTTGCCATTCTGGTACCGGACACGGCTGAGAACGCCGCCAATCGGAGCACGGTTGACATGCACATCAAAGACGCTGAGAAATATGCTGATGCGCTGGCGGGGACCATCCGGGGTCGAGATCGCAGCGGTTTCCGTCACCTTGCCATCGCCAGGGGAAACAATCAATCCGGTCTCGGAGGGGATGGTGCGATGGGGATCGCGAAAGAACCAGAGAAAGAAGCCCGCCAGAAGAACGGGAGCAATCGCCCAGATCCAGCTGCCGGTAAACCATGCCACGACCGCAGCCACTGCCAGCAAGCTCAAACCATAGATGTAACCATCGCGAACCATCGTCCCAATGATTATACGGTTATCCACTCATCCGCTGCTGCCTGAGAGGACACACTGCCCTCGGGGACACGATGAGAGCCCATGGCTTGGTGAAACGATCCGCAAAAACCCTAAACTGCGACCGGCATCCGCCGCTCGATCGCGTAGATCAGGTCTTTGGCGTGCAATTTGAGCTTCTTAAGACGTACTTCCTCAAGCTGCTCGTCCGAGCTGAGATAGGGCTTTTGAAGCAATTCCTCCAACCGCTGAGCATAGCGATGATGTTCGGCGTGCAGGCGATCAATCTCTTCGCTCAGCGTGGCATCCTTTACTTCATCCATCAAGCACCTCCGGTACGGCGGACTTCCCCGGCACCGCCGTTTGGCAGAACAGTAACATATAGCTCCTCAAGAGGCCAGCCTGCAAGGGGGAAAAGCACCGAAAAGTAACGGTGACTGTGAATAACGGTACCGGGTGGGAAAGGAAGGAAAGCGTCCGGCGCAGGCGCGAAAGCCGGCAGGTTGGGATCGAGCCTAGGCGAGCCGCAAACACATCAAAACTGCATCATCTTTAAGATCAGCATAATAACTGCGCCTTGTTCCAGTTTCCTTGAAGTTTTGAGAGCGGTAAAATTCGAGGGCGGTACGGTTCGATGAGCGCACCTCGAGTAGTAGATCCTCGATGCCCGCCTGACGCAGTTCGGCCGCCAAAGCGGTGAAGAGCCGCCGTCCGATTCCGTGGCGCTGGGCATGGGGAGCGACGGCGATGCTTTCGAGTTCCGCTTCGGGCGGGATCAGGCCGGCGATTGCGAAACCCAGCACCTCCGGGCCCTCGGAGCCGCAAGCGACCAGTGCGATGCGCCAGCGCGCGCCTTCGGAGCCCAGCGCTTCCAGATAGAACCGCCTGGGCCACTGTGGGGCGTCCTTGAGGGCCTCCGCAATCCTCAAAACAGAAGCGAGGTCGGTCTCCCGGAGGCGCCTGATTTCGATCTGGGCAGCGTCGAAGCTCATGGCCTGCGCGGCCCCGCCCCGGCCGCATCGCCGAAAATCTCGGCGTCGGAACGGCGCAGGTAATGCCCATCCAACAGGGCCAGATCGACCGTGGCGCCCGCGACCAGCCGGGATTCACCCAAGCGCAGCGCATCGCGGGCCGCCGGCGGTGATGTGTGTACCAGTTGTGCCGTGGGCCACGCAGCGGCCAGCGCCGTGGCCGCGGCCTCTTCACAGACGGCGACACGGAGTGGCACCGGATCAAAAGCAGCAAGTTCGGCAGGCCCGGCAAGCAGCTCGACCGGGTCGCGGCCGGCGTGCTCGAAGCGGAAAAACAGCTCGCCGCGATGCGCATCGAGCGCGGACGACGGCACGCCAGCCTTCCGCGAGAGCACTTGAAGCCGGGAGAGGGCAACCACCGGTATCTGCGCCGTTTCCGCAAGGCCTTTGACGGCGCTCAACCCTACGCGGACGCCGGTAAAACTGCCCGGACCATGCACCGCGATGATGCCGCCCAAGTCGCCGACCCCCACTCCGGCTTCTTCCAACACAGCTCGGACGGCGGCGATGAGGGTTGCTGCATATGTCCTGGCCTCGAGCGCAGCCTCGCCGAGAATCTCAAGGTCCCGTCCAGGGAGCCGGCCCAGCGCCACCGAGCCCGTGGAACCGCAGGTATCGATGGCCAGAATCAGGGCTGGAATGGGCGCGGAACCGGGCATGACCGCTCTACACCGCGGCCAATGCCTGGTCCAGATCGGCGATCAGGTCTTCCTTGTCCTCAATGCCGATGGACAAACGAATGCGGCCTTCGTTGATGCCCATCGTCCGCCGAACCTCCTCGCTCACCGAACCATGAGTGGTCGTGGCTGAGTGCGATGCCAGGGATTCGACGCCGCCGAGCGACTCCGCATTGAGGAATATCTTGATCGCGGCAAGAAACCGCGCCGCCTCTTCACGGGATTTCAGCTCGAAGCTCATCATCGAGCCGAAGCCTTTCTGCTGCTTGCGGGCCAGATCGTATTGCGGATGGCACGGAAGTCCCGGATAGGCGAGTTTGCTCACCTTGGGATGCGTCGAGAGAAATTCGGCAACGGCGCGGCCATTCTCCTCGTGCTGCCGGACACGCAGAGGCAAGGTCTTTATGCCGCGCAGAACAAGAAAGCACTCGAAGGGCGACATGACGGCTCCGGCGGCTTTTTGGATCAGGCCGAAGCGCTCTTTGTGCTCGGGCTTTGAGCCGATAAGCGCCCCACCCAGCCCGTCGGAGTGGCCGTTCAAATATTTCGTAGTCGAATGCATGACGATGTCGGCGCCGAGCGCCAGCGGGCTCTGCAGGACCGGCGAGAGGAATGTATTGTCGACGCTGACTTCAGCGCCGTTTGCATGGGCAATGCGGCTCACCTCCGCGATATCTGTGAGCACCATCAGCGGATTGCTGGGAGTTTCGATGTGCACGAGCCTGGTATTGCGGCGCATCGCCCGTTCGACCGAGGCCAGGTCGCTGGTGTCGACGTACTCGATCTCGATGCCATAGCCGCTGACGATCTGGTCGAAGAGGCGCACCGTGCCGGCGTAAACGTCCCGCGAGCAGACCAGGTGATCGCCGGCGCGCAGCATGGCCACCAGCGCCGCGATCGCCGCCATGCCGGTGGTAAAGGCGTGGCCGCTGGTGCCGCCCTCCAGGGCCGCCAGCGCCACTTCCAGCCGGTCGCGGGTGGGATTGCCGGCGCGCGAGTAGTCCCAGCCGCGGTCCGTGCCGATGCCGGTGAGTTCGAAGGTGGAAGAGAGATAAACGGGCACATTCACAGCGCCCGTCTGCGGATCGGGATGCTGGCCGGCGTGAACGGCGAGGGTCGAGTACCTGTAGTCGGACATGGTGGGTTTAGCTTCTAGCTCCTGCTTTCTAGCTTATCGTGCTGGAACGGGAGAAGGTGCGCTACGGGGCGGCCCAGGTTCATCTTCAGACACGCAGGGCGCCCATCCTTCGAGCGCATCCTGACGGGACGAAGCCGCGCAACGGATGGGGCACCTCCCATCTGCAGTGCACGAACAGGAAATAGAAAGGAATGGGCCATCTGCCGCTTCGCCCGTCATCCGGCGGAGACGATCAGAAGTTGGACCGCATCTCCGGGCTGCGGAGGCTAGTCTGCGCCGGCCGCGCGCTGCTTTTCTCTTCGAGCTACCGGGAAGTAGCCGGTGCGCGTCCGGACGGTGAGCTTGCCCAAGCCTTTGGCTTCGGCGGTCACCGCGACGCGGCGGAAGCCGGGCACCGAGTTAGGCTTGCTGGACCGGTAGCCGAGAGTGTACTGGGTGCGAATGTCGCGGGCCACTTCGGCGGCGATCTGATCGATCTCTTCGACCGACTTGGGGAAGAAGGCCATGCCGCCGGTCTCGGCGGAAAGCATCTCCAGCGCGCGGCGCGCGTGGCGCACTTCAGCACGGCTCATCTCGTCCCCAAAGAGCAGGCCAATCGAGTAGATCACCGGTCCGGAAAGCTCCTGCACGCGGCGAATGGTCTGCTCCAGATTGAGCGTGGAGGCATTGTCTTCGCCGTCTGTGATGAGCACCAGGACCTGCTTGGGACGCTTCCCGTCGTTCACCAGTTTGTCCGCCGAGGCCACCACGGCGTCGTAGAGAGCCGTGCCGCCGCGCGAGTCGATGTGGGCCAGACCATCGCGCAGCTTGTTGGGATCGGAGGTAAGTTCGGAGTCGATGAAGGCTTCGTCGGAGAAATTCACCACAAAGGCCTCATCTTGCGGATTCGAGGCTAGAACCAGATCGAGAGCAGCTTTGTTCACCGAGGGCCGCTTCCGGTACATCGAACCGGAGTTGTCGATCACCAGGCCGATGGACACAGGCAGATCGGTATGCTGAAAGCTGAGCAGCGTCTGCTTCACGCCGTCCTCATAGACCTGGAAATCATCCTTCGTCAGGTTCTCGACAAGCTGCGTTCCGTTCAACACGGTCGCGTTGAGCACTACTTCTTCCACGTCGGTGCGGAGGATGTACCCATTGCCCTGCTTGGGGAGTGGAGCCGGCGGCGGCGTGGAGGCGGTCCCCTCCGGCGAATGCACCGGGTCGGCATCCGCGGGAAAGTGGACGGCCTGCGCCGGAGCCGCCGGCGCGACCTGACCCGGCACAGCCTGGGGATTCATGGCGGAGGCGAGGAGCGGCTGGGTTGAAAGCGCAGCTCCGAGAAGCAAAGCCGCGTGGAGTACGTTATTGCAAGGGCGCATAGTAGCCGGTGCGAGCATAGACGGTGAGCGGAGGCAGTCCGGGAGGAGGACTCACCTTTACCTTCACTTTACGCCACTTGCCGTCGCGGTTCAGATCCTTGGGCTTGTAGCCGATCACATATTGATTGCGGAGTTCGGTGGAGATTTTCTCGGCGATATCGCCCATCTCATCCACATCGTCGACCCGAAAGAGCCGGCCGCCCGTCGAATCGCTCAGGTCTTCCAGGAGCTGCGGACCGGTGCGCTCCTCGGGCGTGGGGGCATAGGGATCGAAGATGCCGATCGAGTAGATTTCAACGTCGGACTCGCGCACCTGGGCGCGCACTTCGCCCTCGGTATAGCGCGAGCGGTTATCGCCGCCATCCGAGACGACCAGCAGAGCTTTGCGCTCATGACGGGCGTCTTTCATCTTGGCTACGCCGTAGTAAATAGCGTCGAGCAGCGCCGTGCGATGGCCGCTGTGTACGGTAGCCAGACGAGCCTGAATATCCTCAACGGAGCCTGTGAAGTCTTCAATCAGCTCCGGACGATCGTTGAAACCGATCACGAAAAACTCATCCTGCGGATTCGCCGTCTTGATGAACTGCAGGATCGCCTCTTTGGCGCGGACGAGCTTCGACGACATGGACCCCGAGAGATCGAAGATAATGCCGATCGAAACCGGTGCGTCTTCGCAGGCAAAGCTCGATATGTTCTGTTCACCGTTGTTCTCATAGATCGAAAAATCGGTCTTTTCGAGGCCGGTCACCAGCCGGTTCATCGGGTCGGTGATGGTAACCGGCACCAGCACCATATCCACGTCCATGCGGATGAACGATCCGGGATGCACCTTGAGCGCCTTGATGCCGGTCTCTGGAGCGGCTTCCGCCCCTTTGGGCTCGATGGCCGGCGCCGAAGTGGCTGCCGGGGGCTGCACGTGCACGCGGTTGAGCTGATCGTCCTGAGCCTGCGCCCCGGCAACACAGAGGAAAGTCGCCACAGCGCAAAGACCCATCCAACGGCGGACCGGATTCAGGTTGCCGCCCCCTTTTCGCCGATCGAACAGGAGGGGAAACATTGTCATACGAGGACACCCTAGAGTTGGACGCGATAGTAGCATGATTGGCGCTTCTTTGGTGTAACCAGATTGTAATCCGGGACCCTCGCCGCCATGATGGGCCGCCGCATCCCGGTATCCAGTTGACACTGGAGACTGAGATACAATCGAGCCTGGACGCCCCGGATGCGGTACATGAGCGGCGGGACGATACCGGTGCGCAGTGTTTGCTGATTGAAAGCGGAGCACGATCTTTCTCATGGCTCGCATTTACCCGTTTCGCGCCTGGCGATATAACCCTTCAACCGTTCGCCTGGATGACGTAGTCACCCAGCCCTACGACAAGATATCTCCCGCCATGCAGCAGGCTTATTATCAACGGAGCCCATTTAACCTGGTCCGTATCATTCTCGGACTTCCTGAACTATTCGATGCCGAACAAGGGGAGAATGTCTATACGCGCGCAGCGCACGATTTTCGTGCCTGGCGCGAGCAGGACGTGCTGGTCCAGGAGAAAGAACCCTGCATCTTTGCCTACGCGCAGCGCTTCATGGTTCCAGGAACTTCCGCGGTCAAGGAGCGGCGGGGATTCATTGCGCTGGGCAAGCTGCACGAGTACGCCGAGCAGGTCATCTTCCGGCACGAGCAGACTCTCTCGAAGCCGAAGAGCGACCGTCTCAACCTGCTGAAAGCCACTCGCGCGCACTTCGGGCAGATCTTCATGCTCTACTCCGATCCCGCCAGCGTGGTGGACAAAATCCTCTACGACGGCACCGGGCCAGCCGACGCGGAGATCACCGATGAATTTGGGGTCCAGCACCGCTTGTGGCGCGTCAGCGACCCCGCGACCATCAACCTGCTAACGACGGCCATGGCCGACAAGAAGCTGATTATCGCCGACGGCCACCACCGCTACGAGACGGCGCTGCACTACTCCCGGAAGCACTCCGCGAACGGGAGGGTTAGGACTGAACACTGCGCGACACAGCTTTCGCAGCCCCCGTATCCGGAGGCCGCCGTCATGATGACATTCGTCAACATGGATTCCGATGGCCTGGTCATTCTTCCCACGCATCGGGTGGTGCACAGCCTGCAACCATTCGATCCGGCCGCATTCGCCAAGTCGGCAGAAGCGTACTTCAGGGTAAGCGCACTCTCTGCCGGCGAGACCGAGAGCATGATTACCCTCTTGAGGCAGCAAAAAGGCACTGCCTTTATTGCGGTCGCCCGGGCCGGCGCCTGGCTGCTGCGTCCGAAGCCGGATGCGTCAAGCGCGGCCCTGGCCGGCATACCGGAACGGCAGCGCCAGCTCGATCTCGCACAACTGCATGCGCTGGCGCTCGATCGGCTGCTCGGGCTGGATGCCGAAAAGGTTCGCGAGCAATCCAATCTCCGCTATCTGCGCGACCCGGCCGAGGCCGTGGAGCAGGTACGCCGCGGCGATGCCGACGTGGCATTCCTCACCAATCCAGTGAGCATGGAGCAGTTGAAGGAGATCGCCTTCGCCGGCGAGGTGATGCCGCAGAAATCGACGGACTTCTTCCCCAAGCTGCTGAGCGGTCTGACCATCTATGCGCTGGAGTAAGCGAACATTTTGTCGCCGTATCGCAACCGTCTGGACTCCTGGGCTGCTGACTTTGTTCTGCGCGGTCTGCGGAGCGGCTTCCGGACATGGGCAGGCGCCGTTCGTCCCGGAACAACCGCCCTTCGTCCCGGCCACAGCGCGTTTCGTGGTGGTTCTCGACGCGGCGCACGGCGGCGACGATACCGGCGGCCACAGCGGCAATTGGACGGAAAAGTCATTCACGCTGGCTTTGAGCGTGCGGTTGCGCTCGTTGCTGGCGGCGCGCGGCATTCCGGTGGTAACCACCCGCGAATCCGACCTCGCGGTTGAACCCGGGCAACGGGCCGAAACCGCCAACCACACCAACGCGCAGGCATGCCTGAGCCTGCATGCCTCTCTGGGCGGCTCTGGAATCCATCTCTTTGTATCCTCCTTGGCGGCCGCGGCGCCCACGCGCTTTGAGCCCTGGAGGACGGCGCAGGCGGCCTCAGTGGACCGCAGCCTGGCGCTGGCCGGGGTGCTCAACTCAGCGCTGCTGCACGCCGGAATGCCCATTACCCTGGGCCGCACGGCGCTTCCTGTGGTGGACAGTATGACCTGCCCGGCATTGGCCGTAGAGGTCTCGCCGGATCGCACCTCCGGCGAGTCCTCGGTCGACAGCCTGAACGACCCCGCATACCAGGCCCACGTAGCCGAAGCCCTCGCGGCAGCTCTGGTTGAATGGCGCGATGAGGAGAGCCATCTGGGGGCCGGGCCATCGTGATCCCGCGCCATCAGACCGTGCTCTTCTTTCTGCTGCTTGCTGCTTCAGTCGTGATGGGAGCGCTGCTGTGGCAGTTGCGGGACCGCGCGCACCAGCGTGTGCTCGAGGGCCAGCAGTCGACACCGACTCAGGCCCCGCTGGTAGCTCCCGCCGAGCAGGCAAATCTGATGGTGGCCAACGACAGCGACGACTCGCTCTCGCCCCGGACGCTGTCACTCCCGCTGCCGCAAAGCCCAGGCGCCCGCGCCCGCGCCATTCTGGGCAAGCTACTTGACCTCTACGCGGCCTCCGATGCGAGCCATCCCGTGCCCGGCGGCGCGGCGTCAGTGCTCCAGGTTTTTCTATTGCCCATTGCCGGCGGCGACACCGGCCCGGCAGGGACCTTGAGTTCCAACCGGCTGGCGCCCGACGCATCCGGTCATGATCCGCAGACCGGGCCGGAGCTTGCCGTCATCAACCTGGCGGGCGCCTTCGCCTCCAACCATCCCTCCGGCATTGAGATGGAAAGCCTTACCGTGCTTTCGATCTGCGCCACGCTGCACGCCAATTTTCCGCGCATCGCCGAGGTCCGTTTCCTGGTGGATGGCCAGCAGCACGCAACCCTGGCCGGTCATGCCGATCTGACCCGCACGTATCTCACCAGCGAAGTGCCGGTTGCTGCGCAAGGAGCACAGCCATGAACGAAATCGCGAGCACCGCCCAATCAAGCCGCGCTGCCGGCGGCGCTCCAACCATTGGCGTCTTCGATTCGGGATTCGGTGGGCTCACGGTCTTGCGCGCACTCATCGCGCGCATCCCGCAGGCGCGGTTCGCCTTCCTCGGCGATACGGCACGGCTTCCCTATGGCTCCAAGTCGCGCCGGACCATCGCTCGCTATGCCGCCCAGAGCGCGCAGTTCCTGGTCAACGAGCAAGGCGCGGAGTATCTAGTGATTGCCTGCAATACAGCGAGCGCGCTGGCGCTGGACACCATCCAGGATGCCGTTCCGGTTCCGGTGCTGGGCGTGATCGAGCCGGGCGCCGCTGCGGCGCATGCGGCATCGGCGACCCGCGATGTGCTGGTGATTGCCACCGATGCCACGGTGCAGAGTCACGCGTATGCGGCTGCGTGCCGGGCGCAGGGCCTGCGGGCGCTCGAAAAAGCCTGTCCGCTACTGGTGCCGCTGGTCGAGGAGGGATGGACCGATCATCCCGTCGCCGCCGAAGTGATCCATGTCTATCTCGACGAACTCCGCGCCGAGGCCAAGGCGCAGGGCTTGACCCCGGACACGCTGGTGCTTGGCTGCACGCATTATCCGCTGCTGCGTCCGTTGATCGAGCGCGTTCTCAGCGAGGCTGCGCCGAGCGCAATACGCGTGATCGATTCGGCAGAGTCGACCGCTGACGCCGCATTGCGGCTTTTCAATGGCCGCGCGCCGTCGCCTGGCGTGAGCGCCGCCGCCGGCACCGAGATACGCTGCTTCGCCACCGACTCGGTCGAGAAATTCGAGCGGCTCGGCTCGCGGTTCCTCGGCCGGCCGGTGGGGCATGTAGAACTGGTCGATCTGGGAGGGTAGCGCTGGCCGGCTGCTATTCTAAGAGGCGATTCGTTGCACAATTCCGCACAGGGAGCACCGCTCCAGGGAGCAAGAGAAGCATGATCGATTTGACCGGCAAGACGGCCGTGATCTTCGGGCTGGCCAACAAGCGCTCCATCGCGTGGGGCATCGCGCAACAGCTTAAGGCAGCGGGCGCAACGCTCGCCATCTGCTACCAGAATGAGCGTATGCGGGCCGAGGCGGAAGGCCTCATCCCCGAACTGCCCGGCGCCAGCGGTTTCCAGTGCGACGTTTCGAGCGACACTGAGATCGATGCGCTTTTCGCCGCTCTCAAAACCAAATATGCCAAGCTCGACATTCTCGTGCATGCCGTGGCCTTCGCGCCGCCTGAAGACCTGAAGGGCGAGTTCATCAACACCAGCCGCGAAGGTTTCCGCATCGCGCATGATGTGAGCGTGTACTCGCTCATCGCCGTGAGCCGCGCCGCGGCGCCGCTGATGACCGATGGCGGCAGCATCATGACGCTCACCTATTATGCCGCCGAGAAGGTCGTTCCTCATTACAATGTGATGGCGCTGGCCAAGGCCTCGCTCGAATCGTCGGTCCGCTACCTGGCATGGAATCTTGGACCGAAGAACATTCGCGTGAATGCGATTTCAGCGGGCCCGATTAAAACGCTAGCCGCGCGCGGCATCGGCGCGCTGGGCGATATGTTGAAGGCGCACGCCGAACGCGCCCCGCTGCACCGCAACGTGGATCAGCTCGAAGTGGGCGGCACGGCGCTCTATCTGGCGAGCGATCTGTCGAGCGCCGTAACCGGCGAGACGATCTACGTCGATTGCGGATATAACATCATGGGGTTCTGAGTTACATCTTTTCTGATCAGTTCCGTTTATGGTAACTACCGTCTTCCGGAGAGCAATCGCCTGCGGAAAGGGGCGGCAGTCCTCAAAGGGGCGCGTCCATGGCGGCGTAGCTCTCGGTGAGCCGCGCCCGAAGCTTTTCTTTGACGGGATCCGCCGCGAACGCCGCCTCCAGCGCCATCTGACTGCTGCGCAAAAACTCCGCGCTTCCCCAGCCAAAGACGCGGGAGAGGCTCTCGAACTCGCCGGTGAGCGTGGCGGGGGTCAACATGCGCGTGTCGGTATTCACGCTCAACGAAACGCCGGCGCGATAGAGCTTGTCGATCGGGTGATCTTCCCAGCACTGGATCGACGGGATGATCTGGACATTCGACGTGGGACAAAGCTCGAGGTGAATCCTCTCGCGGCGCAGATGGTCCACCAGCTTCTCGTCCTCATAGCTGCGGGTTCCGTGGCCGATGCGTTGCGGTTCAAGAAGGCGCAAGGTTTCCCAAACGCTTTCCGGTCCGCAGGCCTCGCCCGCGTGGGCGGTGCGAAAGAGGCCGCGCTCGCGCGCATACCGGTAAGCGCCGATGTGAGCACTCAGGGGAAATCCGGCTTCATCGCCGGCAATGTCGAGGGCCACCACCCGGCTGCTCCTGAAACGCTCGACCCACTTCGCTGTCTCTAAGCTCTGCTCCTCGCTGAAGTGGCGCAGCGTGCAGAGGATCAGGTTGGCCTCGATCCCCGTTTCGCGGCTCAAGTGCTGCACCGAACGCTCCACCACGGCGATAACGCGCTCGACGCTCAGGCCGTTCAGATTGTGGAGCAGCGGCGCGAACCGGATCTCCACGTAGGCCACGCCATCTTCCAGAAGCTGCTCGAACAGGTCTTCCGTCACCAGCCTGAGGGAATCCTCAGTTTGCATCAGGCGAAAGCCCATGGGGGCCCGCGAGAGAAACTCGGCGAGATTGGTGCAACGGGCGGGGGCGACATAATCGCGGTCGTACTCCTCGCGCGTGACGCCGGGCGCAAGGCAGGAGACCGCTTTGTAGCTCAACGAGCAATCGAGATGCAGATGGAGCTCGATCTTCGGGAGAGCACGGAGATCCATGGAGTCAGAATAGCGCGGGGCAGTCAGTTGGCGGCTTACCATCCCGCTCGCAAAGTAAGCGAAGGATGGCGGAAGAACAGGGGAAGTGTTCGCGCGAACCTGCCCCTGGCCGCAAAGGCAAAGATGCGTTTACAACGCCAAAATCTCATCCCAGACGCCTGGTTCGACGGGAAGGCCGAGGTTGCGGTTCTCGGCGCGCACACGCAGCGTTTCTTCGCCCGGGTAGCGAATGCGCTTCCCTTCCCTCGCCGGCTTCGAACCGTGCAGCGAAGCGACGATGCCGTCGGCGATCTCGGCCAGTTTCGGCTCAGGTCCCAGTGCTTCCGGGTTGAGAGCCAGAAACATCTGCGAAATACCGCGCTCGAAGACCGGATCGTGCGAGAGCTGGTGTGTCGCCTGGCCCAGGCTCATCATGGCGGCGATCATGTCG
>DASXFB010000033.1:0-1530 GCA_036489815.1 Occallatibacter sp.
GCGGCCGAGGGCTGGGGCACTTACGCGCAGACGAGTGCGAATCATCAACTGCAGGCGACGGTCGATTTGAAATACGGGCAGCTCAAGCTGAAGACGCTCGCGCTGATGCTCGATGGCGCGCCCGCAACGCCGCGGGTCCAAGCGAAGCTCGGCGCCAATGCCGTAGCCGCGACCGCGACGAACATCGACGGGAAAATCACCCTCGACTTCGGCGCGGGTATCACGCTGAAGGCAGGCGATAAGCTTACCGTCAGTCTCGGCTAATCGCCTGTCCCCGGGCTACAGCGGTGTGAGAAAAAGCATGGCCGTTATTCGGCTGTCTTTCCGCGTGCAACGCGAGGTAGCCGGGACTGTCCCCAGCGACCGGAATGCCTTCCTGCCTTTTCGAAGGGAGAACAGGCCCAACTGCATTCCGCCGCTGCTGCGGCTCCGGGGCTCGGGACAGCCCCGGCTACCGCGCGCTGCTGCGCGCACAAACGGCTGCACGATTTCTAAAACCGCTCTAGAACTCATATCAAAAGTAGCGAAACGTGATCATGATCGCCGCGAGGATGAGGAAGGCATGGTAGATCAGGCTGTGGCGTTCGAAGCGGATGCCGAGGCGGCGAAAGCCGTTGAGCCAGGCAAAAAAGCGTTCCACCTTCCAGCGATGGCCTGAGAGATCGCGGTGGGTCTGGAACTGGCGCACGGCCCCGCGCCGCATCGGGATGCTGTGGCGGATGCCGCGCGAAGCCAGGTAAGAGCGAAAGGCGATGCTGTCGTAGCCCCGGTCGGCAGCCAAACCGCCGGGCCGGGTTCGGGGCCGACCTCGCCGGCGGGGCACACGGATGGACTCCAGAGTGGGCAGGGCGGCTCGCAGTTCATGGACCGAGGCGCTTTCCAAATGCAGCCCCAGCGGGATGCCCTGCCCATCGACGATGACGTGGCGCTTGCTGGTCATCCCCGCCCGCGAGCGGCCGACTTTGTCGCCCCCTTTTTGGCTCTCACATAAGAGCCATCCAGCGCGCACTTACTCCAGTCAATTTGCCCGGCCGCATCCAGGTCGGCCAGCAAATGGCGCCAAATCTTGAGCAGCGTTCCATCCTCCATCCAGCGCTTGAGCCGCCGCCAGGCGGTCATGAAGCTGCCGTATTCCTTCGGCAGGTCGTTCCACCGGCAGCCGGTGATCAGAACATAGAGGATCGCGTTGAGCGTTTTGCGGTCGTCAGCCCGTGGTCGGCCCATCACGCCTTGCCGGCTCAACAAATGCGCCACCTTCTGCCATTGATCTTCCCGCAAGCCTATCTCCATGCCTGCTCTTCTTATCAAAGAGTGTAGTCAAAGGCGATACTTTTGATATGAGTTCTAGACTAATCTCGGATCGTCAGCGGTCCCACGTGCCGGTACGTGTTAATGAGCGCACCCGTGGGTGAAGTCTTGGTGCTGACGAACGCGAGTTCCCGGGGATCCACGCTGTCCGAAAAGAAGCGTTTGCCCCGGCCCAGCAGAACCGGATAGACGATCAGCACCACCTCATCGACCAGTCCCTGC
>DASXFB010000092.1:0-20190 GCA_036489815.1 Occallatibacter sp.
TCTTCCGGATCGAGGTTGGTGGAGAAGATGATCAGCTCTTCAAAGGGAATCGAAAACGATTTTCCGGTATGCAGCTTGAGATAATCGACGCGATTTTCAAGCGGGACGATCCAGCGGTTGAGCAGGTTGGTGGGCGAAACAAGCTGGCGTCCGAAGTCATCGATCACGAAGCAGCCGCCAAGCGCCTTCAGGTGCAGCGGCGCTTCGTAGAAATGTCCCAGCAGGTCGTAGCGCAAGTCGAGCATATCGAGGGTGAGCTCGCCGCCGGCAATGACGAAGGGGCGGCGGCACGGAACCCAGCGCGCGTCAAAGATCTCGCGCCGCATCACCGAGAGCGTCGCCTCGTCCTCAGCCACGTCCGCGCGGTCGAGCGGCACGTGAATGCTGGGATCGTAGACCCGGATGATCTGGCCTTCCACGTTGATCGAGTAAGGCACATAGATCACGTCATTGAAGACGTTGGCCAGGCAGTGCGCGACGGAAGTCTTGCCGTTGCCGGGAGGCCCGTAGAGAAGCATCGCGCGGCCGGAGTTGAGCGCCGGCCCGCACTGCTCGATCAGCGCGTCTTCAAAAGTGAACGCCGCCACGGCCTTGCGGATGCGCTCGAAGGTGATCACTTCGTTGGTGAGCTTCTGCAGATTCACCTGGTAGGTAAACTCTTCGAGCGTCACGGGGGCGGGCCCGGTGTAGCCCACGCGATTGATCGCGTCCAGGGTCCAGCGCCGTCCTTCCTCCGTGAACATGTAGCTCAAATCGGCCAGGCCGCCTGTCTCGCGCGAGCCGAGATTGATCAGCAGCTTGCGATCGATGGCCATCTGCACCAGATCGATCACAATGTGATAGGGCAGCTTAATGGCGTTGGCGAACTGGCGCACCGTCTCCAGCCGCTCCACGTAGATGAGCTTGAGCAGCAGGCCCATCAGGTCTGGGCCCTCGATGCCGGTGGCTCCAATGTCAGCGGGCTCGACGGGAAGCCGGTGTAGAAACGAATCGAATGCCTTCTGCGTGATGGCGCCGATGGCCACGAGATTCTCGCCCAGCCGTCCGCCATTGCGGGCCTGGTGCTCGAGCGCACGCGTCACGTCGTCAACCGTGACGAGCTTGCCGCGGATCAGCAGATCGCCTAAGCGCAATGGGGTCGAGATGACGTGCCTCCTCGGTGGATGACTCCCTGATTCCGATGCTGGATGAGTAATGCTATTTTACGGCTAGCTGAAGCCAAGCACCGGGTGCGGAACGTACGGCTCCTCGAGCGCCGCCGTCTCTTCCGGCCTGAGACTGACCGCAAGGGCGGCGACGGCGTCCTGCAGGTGATGCGGCTTGCTGGCGCCCACGATCGGCGCGATCACCGCCGGCTTCGCCAGCAGCCACGCCAGCGCAACCTGCGCGCGGGAAATGCCGCGCTTCTCCGCCACCTCGCCAAGCCGGTCAACGACCTTCTTATCGGCCTGTTCGGTGCGGGAGTACATGGTGTTGCCGAACTGATCGGTCTCCGCGCGTTTAGTGGCTTCGCTTTGCCATGGCCGCGCCAGGCGGCCCCGCGCCAGCGGACTCCACGGGATCACGGCGATGCCTTCCGATTCACACAGCGGCATCATCTCGCGTTCTTCCTCGCGATAGAGCAGGTTCAAATGGTCCTGCATGGAGATGAAGCGTGTCCATCCGTGCAGTCGGGCCAGATAGAGCGCCTTCGCGAACTGCCACGCATACATGCTCGACGCGCCGATGTAGCGCACTTTGCCCGCCTTCACCACGTCGTGCAACGCTTCGAGCGTCTCCTCGATGGGGGTTTGATAATCCCACCGGTGAATCTGGTAGAGATCGACGAAGTCGGTCTGCAGCCGGCGCAGGCTCTGATCCAGCTCATGCAGAATGGCCTTGCGCGAAAGGCCGCGGCCGTTCGGATCGTCGCTCATCGGCCCGTTCACCTTGGTCGCCAGTACGATGGTCTCGCGCTTGGTGTGCGCCTTCAAAAAATTGCCCACCACCACTTCGCTGTCGCCGCCCGAGTAGACATTCGCCGTGTCGAAGAAGTTGATGCCGAGATCGAGAGCCTGGCGCAGGAAGGGAATGCTTTCGGCTTCGCTGAGAGCCCACGCCTGCCGGCCGGGAAGCAGCTTGCCTGTCGCCGGGCTCCCATAGGTCATGCAGCCCAGGCAGATGCGCGAAACTTTGAGTCCAGTATTTCCGAAGTTGACGTAGTCCATCGTTTCTCCTGCCCCAAGTCTACGGCGTAACGCCAGCGCGGAGAAATGCGCCGCGCGTAGAGAAAACCGTTCAGACGGATGAAGAAGGGATTAAAAAGCGAAGGGCCGTTCAACCAGAACGGGTGACTTGCAAACGCGAGAGAACCTGGGGACTTACAACGAGACGATCAAGGGAAGCAAGCAGTCGAACAATGAACAAAGATTAACCGATTGGAAAGAATGCCGTCTCTACAACTTTCGTTGAATAAGGAAAGTGCCTGTTGCTGAGAAAAACATTTATTCCACTATGAGGAAAATCCATTCCCGGGAAAGTTGCTCTGTGTTTTAATGCAGGCCCTGCAGATGCGAGCAACTCTTCGCACCGGAGCGGGGTCTAAAATGGGATCAGGGGATGGGTGTGCGGCGTCGGGCCTGAAGCTTCCGCAGGATGATGCTTACGGCAGCAATTGAAGGCGCGTCCAAAGGCGTGAAGCGCAGCGGCAGTCGCTGCAACTTCAAGGCGCGCAATTTCTTCGGCACAGGAAGGCTGTGAACGCACATTGATCTCACCTCCCCAATCGACACTCCAATGGACGAGAAAGCGGGCGCGGCGCGCGGGTTCCCGACCCTGTCGCATGAGCTCCGGGCACGCGATGCGTCTTGTTCTGCGGGCGATGGCAATCGCAGCGCTGCCGCTACTATTGGCTCTCGCGGGTTGCGGAGGCGGCCTGGTAGCCGGCGCGCCCAACAACGGAAGCGGCGGTTCAGGATCGTCGGGCGGCGGTTTTTCCATCTCTCCGGGGACCGTGACGATGGATACCAACTGCACCGGCTGCAATGGCACCAACCCTTCAGGCGCCGCTGTGCAGCAGTTCTCCGCGTCGCTCTCCGGCGGAGGCGCGGCAAGCGTCACCTGGAGCGTGAGCGGCGGAGATGCGGTTGCCGGTGCGGGAAGCATCTCGTCAACCGGACAGTACACGCCTCCCGGTTATCTCACCGCCGATAGCGTCCAAGTCACCATAACGGCCGTGTCGACTTCGGCGACGAGCGACAAGGCGACCGCGGTCGTGACCGTAACTCCAGGTTTCCTGCAGCCCCTTACGCCGGAGAACGTCGCCCTCGGCGCGAACGGAACGGTCACGATTACCGGCTACCTGGCTGAGGCCGGCGGCGCGACGGGCATCAATTATGCCGTATCGAGCGCAGCCACCGGTTCGAGCGGGGGCGATGGATCGGTGGGGACGCCCAACTGCGTGCGCGGGGGCCAGGCGTTCACTTATTGCACCGTCACCTATACAGCTCCTTCAAGCATCGCCTCCACAGCGGCCACCTATGTGGTCGCCACGGTCGGCACCTCTTCCTCAAAGACATCGTCCGTCGTGCTGCTCAACACCGCGGGGGTTGACAGCAATCCGGCAGCGCATCAGCAGCAGTTGGCCACGCCCATCTCACTAGGCAGCTCCGGCGGCAACAACAATGATTACGACAGCGTAACCAGCGGCGGCCAGACGCAGGTCTCCGACTGTTGCGGCGGAACGCTCGGATCGTTGATTCAAGATGGGGGCGGCAAGCAATATATTTTGAGCAACAATCACGTGCTTGCACGCAGTGACCAGGCCAGCGCGGGTGAGAATATCGTCCAGCCCGGCCTGATCGACGACAACTGCGCTCCCTTCGGGCAGGGTGGCACGGAATCGCTGGTCGGCACGCTCACCGGCTTTGTGCCGCTCAAGTCCAGCAGCAACGTAGACGCGGCCATCGCGCAGGTGAACTCGGGCGCAGTGAATCCCAGCGGCAACATTCTCGAGCTGGGCGCGCGACAATCGAAAGGCACGCTGGCCGCCGCGCCTCCCGGAATCTCTTCCACCGGCGGCAAGGGCGAGGCCGGCACACTCAACATGACCGTGGCCAAGAGCGGCCGGACGACCGGATTGACCTGCGCCAGCATCTCGGCCATCGACCTGAGCGTGCAGGTCTCCTATTACACCAACTGTGCCGAAACCGACCCTTACTATACGAAGACCTACTCCAACCAGATTGCGGTTACCGGCAACGAATTCAGCGATGCGGGCGATTCCGGTTCTCTCGTGGTCGACACCAGCGATGCCGAGCCGGTCGGGTTGTTCTTCGCCGGCGGCCAGGACTCCTCCGGCGTGAGCCAAGGCGTGGCGAATCCCGTCTCTGAAGTGCTCAGTCAGTTGAGTTCGCAGGTAGGCAATGGGACGTCCTACACTTTCGTCGGCGGCCACGACCATCCCGTGAGCTGCCTGGATTACGGAAACGCCACGGCGACCGCCGCGCAGACGCATACGCTTGCCGATACCGAGAGCGCCCGCACCAGCCGAGCGCTGGCGGCGGCCCGGGCGCTCGTCAGCCCGTCCGCCGGCATTCTCGCCGCGACCACCGGCAAGAGCAGCGACCGCATCGGCGCAGGCGCGGTCACGCTTTATGTGGACCAAAACATGAATCCGTCCGTCCCGCAGACGATCAACGGAGTGCGAACCATCGTGATTCCCACCAGCGCGCAGGCGCTGGCCTACGGCGCGGCTCCGCAGGCTGCGCTCGAAACCGCGGGCCCGCTCGCGGCCACGGTGCTGACCCAGGCCATCGCGGCCAAACAGCAGATCGTCGCCGGCCTCATGAAGCAGTACCCCGCGTTCTTCGGCGTGGGCGTGGGTCAGAGTCTCGACAATCCCAGGGAAGCGGCGCTGGTGGTTTATGTGGACCGGCGCCAGGTTCCCACCACACTGCCGCCCATCCTCCACGGCCTGCGTGTACGCTACGTCATCATGGAACGGCTGCACGTGACCCGCTCCTATGTAACCGGCCTTGAGTCGCGCAGCCGCTGCATGAGCCATGTGGTCACGGGCCACGCTCCTGCGGACGATCCCTTCCACATCCATCGCCCGCCGAGCCTCAACCTCTTCTAGCGGTCTGTCTCTGAACAGCGGCGGAGCGTCGCCGGCCTCAAGAAACTAATCCACCGGGCGCGCTTTTCCGTCCTTCAGGCTTTCGTCGATGATCGACCGGGTCTTTTGCTCATTCTCCCGCGCCATGCGCCCCATCTCTTCGCCCATGCGGCCCATCTTTTCGCCGAACTCGCCCTGGACTCTGCCTAGCTGGCCCATGTCTGCATTCCAATGCACGTCCACCTTGATCTGCGCGGTCATCAGTTTGCGTTGAACCTCTGCCAGCTTGCGTTGAATCTCCGCGAGTTGCTCGCGAGAGATGATGGTTCCCGTCTTGGCCTGAAGGCCGGTCATGGCCGCGTTCAGGTCGGCCATCTCTTTCGAGAGATCGGGTACGGTGATGGTCCGGCTGGCTTCACGCGCCTGGCGGGCCGCCTCGCGCGACTGTTCGCCGGCGTCGCGCATCTGTTTGCCCATCTCTTTCATCTGCGCACTCAGGTCTTCCATCGGTTTGTCCATGGCCTCAAGCTGAGCCACGATCGCCGGATCGTCGACGATATAGGACTTGCCGTCGTGACGGAACCAGAGAAAGTGGCCGTGCGCCAGACTGCGTGCCTTCTCGATCGCGGCCTGATGATCGTCGTCCCAGTCCCCGGAGTAACGGGTGTGCGTCCCCGGATCGCCCACGACTGCATAGGCCTCACCTCCGTTCCGACCATAATTCTGACCATCGTAGTGGTAGTGGAAGCCGTGTCCGTCCGCGACAGGCGGCGCCGGTGGTGCAGCCGGAGCGGCGTCGCCCGGCGCCTGGGGCATGGGTGGCGCGGGCGCTGGAGGCGCGGCTTCCTGATTCGGAACAGGCGGCGCGGGCAGTGCCTGCGTCACGGCCGCCGTGGGTGGAGCGGGAGCTGCGGCAGGTGCGGGATTGGGTTGCGGTGCTACAGGCTCCGCCAGACCCGAGTCCTCTCCCGGCTCTTGCTTTAACTGTGGGCCTGTCACCTGGGCATTCTCCGGAGGCGCCTGCCCCGCGCTTGCCGCTTGCGGCGGCGCCTGATCCGGCAGGGGCGCGGCGATCTGCGGCGCGGCGGCCGTTCCGGCGGCCTGTACACGCACCAGCGCGGTGGCCGCCAGTGTCGCCGGAACCAGCGCCAGGGCCAGCAGTGCCCGCCTCCGGCCTGCAAACGCCTGCCGGAAATGGGAGTCGTTCAAAAGCCGTTCAATGCGTTCGGAGAGATTTGTCGAGTGGGCCATGGCAACTCCTAGGAGGGCGGGCCGGGGGAGGGCTGCAAATTCGAGCAGCAGTTGGGCGTAGGCGGAAGGGCTCGCGGCAGCCTCAAGCCCGGCGCGGTCGCTGATGGCCTCGCCCAAGGCGCAGAGCTTGCGCTTGAGCCACCACCCCAGGGGGCTGAACCAGATCAGCACAGAGTAAAAACCGGCCAGCAGTTGCAGGTAAAAATCCCGCTGACGCACGTGGGAGCTCTCGTGCGCAAGCACCACGCGCAGCTTTTCCGGGTCCCACTGCGCATGATCAGCCGGCAGCAGGATGCCCGATCCGATATTCACCGGAGATCGCACACGGCCGCTCGAGCGCACTGGAATCCCGCGCGGCAATCCCAACCTGGGTTCAATTACGACGGGGTCAGCCTTCCGCCACAAACTCAGCGACGCGAGCAGACCCAGCAGCAGCCGGAGCAGCAAGGCAGCGCAGACGCCGAGATAGAGGAGCGCGCCCAGCCGGATAAGCCGGAAGGGTGCGGGGGCCGTAATCTGCGCCGCCGGTCCGGCCATCGCGGCAGGCGCGGGCGCGGAGCCGCGTCCCGTACTTGAGGGCTGGCGGGCATCGAGAGACGTTTCGACATTGAGAGGGGTATCGAAGGGAGCCGTGGAGATCGTCGGTGCGGAGAAGCGGTCTGTTTCCACCCGAGCCTCCTGGCTCGGTGCGGCCACCGTCAATCGAGAGGCAATCTGCGCGGGCGGTGCCGCGGCGTGTGCCGTGTTCAGCCATCGGGGCGCCGGGAGGTTCAACTCTGCCCACTCCGGCAGCCACTGCCAACGCATCAACAGCGGCATGGCCAGAGCTGCCCCCAGCAAGATGCCCCACACCGCCTTCTGCGCCAGCACATTCCGCACGCGCAGCAGCCGCAACCCCAAACCCAGAGCGAGAGCTGCCACCAGGGCCCGCAGGGCGGCTTCGAGTAAGACCGCGAAAGCAGCAGGAATCATGACTTCGCCTCTTTCTTGGACGCAGGCGCGGCCTTGCGCGCGGTGGCGATTCGCTCAGCCAGGCGCTGTAGTTCCGCCCGTCCCAGCACCTTGGAATCGACCATGCCCACCAGCAGCGCCTCCACGGAGCCCTCGCAGAACCAGTCCACAATGCGCTGCACGGCGCGCCCGGCCACCCGCTGCCGCGATTCCGCCGGATGGTAGAGGAAGGTGCGGTTTTCCACCGAGTGGGCCAGGTAGCCCTTCTCTTCCAGCCGCCGCAGCACCGTGCGAATGGTTGAATCCTTGAGCGGCCGAGGCAGCTCTTCGCGCACCTGTTCGGCCGTAACCATTCCCATGCGCCACACGATGAGCAGAATGCTCCGTTCGAGTTCTCCCAGCTCCGCCGGATCGTGATTGGGTGTAGTGTTACTCGTCATAATGTTACTGACTGTAGCACAAGAAATCCGTGAGCTGTCAATTAAATAATTCGGGAAATAACCTGGAAGACTGAGCCAGCCTCGGGCCCGCGGTTCAACTGCCGATTTATGCTTGGAGCGGAACCGGGCCCCCGTTCGATCTCGCGTCTGCCGGCCCCATTCCGTTCGCGAGCGAGGGATCGTCGGGCAGGAAGATTTCAAAAACAGTGCCCGTCGTACGGCCGGAGGAATCCGCATGCGCCGCGCGGCTGCGCACGTGGATGATGCCGCGGTGTTTCTTCACGATCTCCTGGCTTACCCACAGGCCGAGGCCGGTTCCCGTCGCTTCCTTGGTAGTGAAAAAGGCCTCGAAGACCCGCTCGCGCACCTCGGGTTCCATGCCGCAACCGGTATCGGCCACCGCAAAGCGTATCCCTACTTCGCCGGGATTCTTCCAGTTCCGCGAGCGCCGAGCGCGCACCCTCAGACGGCACCCATCCGAGACGGCATCGATCGAGTTGCCCACCAGATTGGCAAAAACCTGGCGGATCTCGCCCGCGAAACAGAACAACTCCATCTCCGAATCGTAGTCGCGTTCGATTTCGAGGTTGAGCGTATTGACACGTCCCTGATAGAGCGACAGGACCGAGTCGAGTAACTCCGCCATGGTGGCCCGCGCCGGCAGCGTCGACTGGCGATAGAAGCGCAGCGCCTGTTGCGTGATCTCCGAGATGCGGCGAACCTCGTACTCCGCCATCGATGCGTAATGAATCGCCTGGTCGTCGAGAGGCGTGTGGTTGCGCAGCAGGAAGAGCAGGTTGGTAATCGCCTCGAGGGGATTGTTGATCTCGTGCGCAATCGAAGCGGCTAGGCGGCCGGTCACGGCGAGCTTCTCACTCTTGCGCAGAACCTCTTCGCTCCGCTTTCGCTCGCTGGCATCGAGCACGATCACGCCCACCCACCGCACCGGTTGCGGCGTTGTGCGCACAGGATAACAACTGGTGAGCCAGGTCCACGCGCCGGTCCGCCGCCCGGCGAGAGCGTCCTTTCCGCTGAACTCGAGGTTGCGCACCGGCGCCTCGCTCGCGAACACGCGCAGCACAGCACTTTCAAGATCGTCGGCTACAGGCGCCGGCAGCAGTTCGGGCAGGGTGCGGCCTAGATGCCGGCTGAGCGGCACCCCGGTCAGATCGGCAAAGATCTGGTTCACACGCACGATGCGGCATCCGCGGTCGAAGAACGCCAGGCCGATGGGCGCATTGGCCAGCATGGAGTCAAGAAGCGAGAGCGTGTCGTTCAATCCCGACCTCTGCTCGGCGAGCGAGGCCACCATGCGGTTGAAGGTCTCGATGAGGTCGCCGATCTCGTTGTGCACGGAGACCGGCAAAGGGAAGTGGCCGCCGTCTTCGAGCGTGCTCATGAGCGCTCTCGTGCCGCGATGCAGAACCGCGAGCGGCTGCGCGATCGACCGGGCCATCAGCAGCACCAGCAATCCGGAGGCCGCCATCCAGATCGCTCCGAACATCGCCGTGTCCATCAGCAGAGATCTGAGCTGTTCGTGCGCCCAGCTGTTGTCGCGTTCAACCCAGGCCACGCCGCGCAGATTGCTTCCGGTGTAGATGGGCTGTGCGCATTCGAGCAGATTGCCTTCAAGGCTGAGGCAGGCGGCGTGGTCGCGCCGTATCTCTGGAAGGTGCGCGAGTTCAGTCGGCGACAGGAACTTCTGAAACGGTCCGGTCCGGCTGCCGAAGAGGATCTTGCCTGACGGATCAGTCACTTTGGCAAGGGCGACAGTGGGCGAATCGCCCACCATCCTCACCGCAATCCCGATCCAGGCCGGCTGATCTTCAACCAATGCCTCGTGCACCTGGAGCGCGAGCGACGAGGCTTCATACGCCAGCCGCCGCTGCGCGATCTGGCGAAGTTCCTGCTTCTGTTGCCGCAGCAGCAGCAACGCAAAAAGTCCTATCGACAAGGATTCGAGCAGCAACAACCCGGCCAGCATCTGCCAGCGAATCGATCGCGGCCACCAGCGCATGCGCAAGGCGAACACCTCCCAGGATCCTTGGTTGATAAGCCGGTTGGAACGTCGACTGGCAAGGCATAAAGGCAAAAAGGGCCGAATGGGATGGAGCGAAGAGCCCTCCCAAAATCCCGCGCTTTCTTTCACCTATTTCGACGGAGAAGAGCGCCGTAGGTTGCGTTCGGAGAGATCCCCTGGCGGGCTCTGGTTGGTTTGACTCTGCCGCGGCCGTAGCTTGATAGCCAGCGCGTCCGCGATCTGCCGGCCATGGAAGCGGCCGTTCTCAATGAAGATCTCGTTGGTCCGTTCGCCGGCCACGATCACGCCGGCCAGGTAGACCCCGGGAACATTGCTTTCAAGTGTCTGTTTGTGGCAGGCCGGCAAGCGATCGACCCCCGCGCACGTCACGCCCAACCGCTCCAGGAAATCGAAGTCTGGATGGTAGCCGGTCAGCGCGAAGACGAAATCGTTGTGCAGAGTTTTGCGCCCCTCCGGCGTGTCGACTATGACTGCGTCTGGGGTAATCTCAATCACTTGCGAGTGGAACAGAGCCTGGATCTCGCCGTTCTTGATCCGGTTCTCAATGTCCGGCTTGATCCAGTATTTCACGTGCCGGTGCATTTCGGGGCCGCGATGGATCAGCGTCACCCGGGCACCGTGCCGCCACAGTTCGAGCGCCGCAATCGCAGCTGAATTTTTCCCCCCGATTACGGCCACGTCCAGCCCGTAATAAGGGTGCGGATCGTCGTAGTAATGGTGGACCTTGCTGAGATCTTCGCCGGGAATATTCATCAGGTTCGGCAGATCGTAGTAGCCGATGGCGACCGACAGCGCGCGGGCATGCAGCGCGCCCGTCCGTCCAAATCGATCCACGATGTGCGCGGTGAAATTGCCTTCCACGCCCACGATTCGCTCCACCAACTGGTACTGCCGCACATCGAGCCGGTAATGCGCCGCCACCAGCCGGTAGTATTCGAGCGCCTCATTGCGCGTCGGCTTCGCGTTCGGGCTGGGGAAGGGAATGCCGCCGATCTCGAGCAGCTCCGAGGTGGTGAAAAACGTCATGTGCGACGGGTAGTGGAAGAGCGAATTGCACACGCATCCCTTATCCACCAGCACGACGCGGAATCCGGCCTGCTGAGCCTCGATGGCGCAGGCCAGCCCGGTCGGCCCCGCGCCAATCACCAGCAGGTCGAAAACCTCGCCCTCCGCCGCGTCCAACTCCGGCTCGCTCATCTTTCTAGCTTAGGCCATCGCAGCGCAGGGGACGTCTAAGGCCGGCGATTGATGGTAGAATGGTAGAAATATAGGGTAGAAAGGTGGAATCATGAGCCTGAATCTCAAAAACCCTGAAACAGAGCGATTGGCAAGGGAATTGGCAGATAAGACCGGCGAGAATCTGACGGTCGCAGTGACAATTGCTCTCAAAGAGCGGCTGGAGAATATCGAGCGAGTTCCGGAGCGTGAAGGCCGTCTCGAACGATTGATGAAAATAGTTGAGCGGACTGCTCGTCTGATGAACGATGGCAGGTCCACCAAGGAGCTTTTTGACGAGCTCTACGATGAAGAGACTGGGCTGCCCAAATGATTGTCGACTCATCTGCCTTGGTTGCGATCTTGAAGAAAGAGCCGGATTGGCTCATCCTCCTTGAGGCCCTCGAATCCGCCAAGCATGCCCGGCTCTCGGCTGCTTCCTATTTCGAGACATCTATCGTTCTCGACAGAAAGCGAGAGCCGGTTTTAAGTGCGGACCTGGAAGAACTGATCGAAGAGGCGCGAATCCTTATCGAGCCCGTAACCCCCGAGCAGGCGCGCATTGCCCGTGCTGCCTATCGCGACTACGGCCGCGGCAGCGGCCACCGCGCTAACCTCAACTTCGGCGACTGTTTCAGCTATGCTCTCGCCCGCGCCAAGCGCGAGCCGATTCTGTTCACGGGCGATGATTTCATCCATACCGATCTGCGGCCGGCCATTTCGAATCTTTAATCGCCGTGCTTGGCGGGACACTCCCGCTTTTTGTGCTTTACCCTAAAGAGTTGAACCGAGGAGTACTTCGCACCATGACCGTCATCCGCCAGGAAGATTTCATCGCCAGCGTCGCAGGCGCGCTGCAGTACATCAGCTATTACCACCCGGTGGATTACATCACCTCGCTCGCCAAAGCCTATGAGCGTGAGGAGTCGCCGGCCGCGCGCGACGCGATGGCGCAGATTCTCATCAACAGCCGCATGTGCGCCGAGGGCCATCGCCCCCTCTGCCAGGACACCGGCATCGTCACTGCATTCGTCAAAGTGGGCATGGACGTGCGCTTTGAACCCGCACCCGGCGAAGAGGCGAAAGACCTGCAGCAGATGGTCGACGAGGGCACCCGTCGCGCCTATCTAGATCCTGACAACAAGCTGCGGGCCTCTTTGCTCGCCGATCCGGCGGGGACGCGGAAGAATACCAAAGACAACACGCCGGCCTGCGTCAATGTGGAACTGGTTAAAGGCTCAACCGTTGAGGTCACCGTGGCCGCGAAAGGCGGAGGCTCGGAAGCGAAATCGAAGTTCGCCATGCTCAATCCTTCCGACTCAATCGTCGAGTGGGTGCTCAAGACCGTGCCCACCATGGGCGCCGGCTGGTGCCCGCCCGGCATGCTCGGCATCGGCATCGGCGGAACGGCGGAGAAGGCCATGCTGCTCGCCAAGCAGTCGCTCATGGATCCCATCGACATCCAGGAACTCCTCACCCGCGGTCCCCAGACCACGGCCGAAAAGCTGCGCGTCGAGCTCTACGACAAGGTCAATCGCCTCGGCATCGGCGCGCAGGGGCTCGGCGGGCTGACTACGGTGCTCGACGTCAAGGTGCTCGATTACCCGACTCACGCTGCCAATCTGCCGGTGGCCATGATTCCCAATTGCGCCGCCACGCGCCACGCGCACTTCGTGCTCGACGGCTCCGGTCCCGTTTATCTCGATCCTCCCTCGCTGGAAGACTGGCCGAAACTCACTTACGACGTCTCCGGCGCCCGGCGCGTGAATCTCGACACTGTTACCCGCGACGAGGTTTTTTCCTGGAAGCCCGGCGAGGTGCTCCTGTTGAGCGGCAAGCTGCTCACCGGCCGCGATGCCGCGCACAAGCGCATGACGGACATGCTCAACCGCGGCGAGAAATTGCCCGTCGATTTCCGTGGCCGCTTCATCTATTACGTCGGTCCGGTCGACCCGGTGCGCGAAGAGGTGGTCGGCCCGGCAGGCCCCACGACGGCAACCCGAATGGACAAGTTCACCCGCCAGATGCTCGCCGATACCGGCCTTCTCGGCATGGTGGGCAAGGCCGAGCGGGGGCCGGTTGCGATTGAAGCCATCCGCGAGTTCGGCGCCGTGTATCTCATGGCCGTCGGCGGCGCGGCGTATCTGGTGGCCAAAGCCATTCGCGGCTCGCGCCTGCTGGCCTTTGAAGATTTAGGCATGGAAGCCATCTACGAATTCGACGTCGAGAACATGCCTGTCACCGTCGCCGTAGATTCAAAGGGAACAAGCGTCCACAACACCGGCCCCGCCGAGTGGCAAAAGCGCATCGCCGGCATTCCGATTTTGCAGTAAGCCGCGGCTGGATTCGATTTATGCTTTCCCAGGCCTCAAAAGCGAGACCTGGGGCACCTAGCCTTCAGTCCCCCAAATGATCCCCATCGGGAAATAATTTTATTCCAATGTAAGGAACATTGTGGGCCCGCTTTACGTTCTACCCAGTGAAAACAAAACTGGGGAATGACTGCGCTCGTGTCCATGCTCGTCTGGGAGCTGTTCCATTCCGCAATCGAGAGGGCACAGTGCGTTCTTCTTCGTCCGCTGCCGGTAGGGGCCCGGTTGTTTCGGTCTCGCAAGATTCCCTGCCGATCGGCATCGACTCTCTTGCCGTGCTTATGTGGCTTACAGCCGCGGTCGTCGCGTTCATTCCATTTGCGCGCGATACCTCGGCATGGGACGCCGTTACCTTGCGGGTTCCGGGCAATCAAGGCAACTGGTGGCACGTTCTGGTCGGCACCCCGTTCTTTTTGGCGTATCCCATGCTCTGGCTTCGCCTACGGTCGCTCTTTGCACGGCCCTCCACCAGGATCGGACGGCGTTTGCTTTGGATCGCCGTTGCCCTCTCGATCTGTGGCACCCTTCTGGTTGAGACGCCGTTTTTGCTGCATCTTGCAGGAACCAGCAATTGGCAGCGCCTCGCCGTACTGAGCCTTGGCTTCGGCGTTATTCTCGCCAGTGCGCTCGTGCTTTTCTTGCGACGCCGATTTATTGCACCCTTCCAGGCTTGCATCGTGGGGCTTGAAACCGCTTATCTCGCGAATGCGGCCCTGTGCCTGGTGGTCTACAGCGAAGCCACCGGCAGCACGTGGTCGAGAGCGGGTTGGTTCGTCTGCATGGTGATCGTCTGGCCCATCGCGCTGGAACTTGCCTGGCTGTTGCTTCGCGCTATCCGGAGTGAGACTCCACGCACCAATCCCTGAACTGGCGATGCGACCGCCGGGGGAGCCGGACGGCGAGAACGTATCGCAATTCCTGAGTCGGTGAATCCATTGAAGACGCGTGCCAGGCCGCCGACTGCCGGACGGCCGGGCCGACTCGACGTTTCCGGCTGGGGATACAGCAACTCACGAATCGCTTCAGGTCGCGATGGAGTCTCAACGAGGAGCGCCGGTTTCCGCGTTATGCTGGCTGCAACGAGCTTTTCAGGCAGGCACATCGAGTGCCTTCACGACAGAACGCATGGTGCAGGAGGCAAACCCTGATCGTCTACGACTCGACTTATGCGCAGATGCAGCCCGGTCTTTGCGATCGGGTTAAAACAATGGCGCCAGCGCTCGCTCAGTATGGCTGCAATGCATTCAAGTTTCCGCCCTTTTTGAATACCAAGAATCCATACAGCCTGGGTTATGACCCCCGCACGGACCTGGACGTAGGCCAATGGGAGCCGCTGCATATAACAGGAAGCGCCGCGGATCTGAAGGCCGCGATCGACTGCCTGCATAAGCACGGCATTCTGGTGATCCAGGATTGGGTGAACCGGCAATACGGAGGCCCCGCGCCGCTTTATGAGCGGGGTGCAAACGGACAGACCGATCAAAAGCTTTTTCCGAAAGAGACCGGATGCTTCTCTCCGCCTGCGGGCCAGGACACGCCCTTCGAGGGAAACGATGGCGCGAACGACGGAATTCTCGTCAGCTACGAACATACCGGCGGCTATATGCTGAACGGCAAGATCCAGGCGGGCAAGTGGCAGGAAACCGTGCTCGGCATCGACGGCTTTCGTCTCGATGAGGCCAAGGGCCTAGCCACGGGCGTCACCACGGCATTGAACCGCGCCCGGCCCGGGCTCAACTATGCCGAGGTTTATGACGGCGACCCGGCGGCGCTGGGCAGGTTCGCCGGGCAGACGGGCATGGCCGTTTTGGACTTCACCCGGCATTTCGCCTATCGTGCCGTTTCAGAAGGCGCGCCTTTGTCGACGCTGGTGAATAATGGCTATTGCTTCAGCGACTCCGATCACGCGTATATTTACGTCGAATCGAACGATACCGACGGGCCGGATGGCATTGTCAATAACAAGCTCTGGTTCTATCTGGATGCATTGACGATGCCTTGCAAGGGTGCGCTGATCTTTGCCAAAGACTACGAGGTTTACGGCCTGGGTCCACTCATCCAGAACATGATGTGGATCGGCACCACCTTCGCGATCGGCAGGCTTGCCTGGGAATATGTAGACGATTCGCTGCTTTGCTGAAGCCGCGACGGCGACGGAGGCTCGACCTGGAGCGGCGGGCTGTTTTGCGGCTATAGCACAGACCCCATCAATCATCGCAGCGAGTGGATTCACACGCCATTTGGACCCAACCGCCATCTGCATGACTACGCCGGGCACGGACCGGATGTGTGGACCAATCAGGATGGCTGGGGATACTTCACCTTCGGCCCAAACTTTTTTGGCTCCGCCCAGAACTATGTGGCCTACGCCCCGAGCGGCACACAGCACCGGATTCCCATCAAGCCAGGGGGCCGTAAAGGCACCGGCCAGTTTACCGACTTCAACTCCATCACGGTTCGATTCCAGGGCAAGTAAGCGACCGTGAAGCGGCGGGTCGAAGATATCTTCCGCAGATTCTGGATTGCTAACTCGCCGTCTTCGTCAGATAGCCCATTCCGCGCAACACGCCGCGCATGAAGGCGAAGCTCTCGATGACGCCGGGCATCGGATCGTCGCCATGGATCTCGTATTCCAGGTCGACAAAGCCCTTGTAGTCAATGGCGATCAGCGACTCGAAGATGGCGCGGAAGGGGATGATGCCTTCGCCCACGGCGACCTGGCTCTCTTTGCTGGTAAAGTCGGTCAGGTCCTTGCTGTGCATGTTGAAGAGCCGCGCGCCCACGTCGCGCACGGCCTGGGGCACATTGGCGCCGGCGCGGCAGGCGTGGCCGATGTCGATACAGCAGCCAATCCGCGGGTCCATATCCTTGACCACTTTCAGCACGTCGTAAGGCGAGTGCCAGATCTTGTCCTCCGGCCCGTGATTGTGGATGGCCAGCCGGATGTCGTACTCCTTCACAAATTTCTCGATCCGCGGCAGCGTGGCAGGAGCCGGATCGCCGGCGACGATCACCTTGACCCCGGCCCGCTTCGCATATTCGAACTTCGCGCGGATGTCGTCATCCTCATCTTTGGGAAAATACACCGTGCCTACCGCATGCACCTTGATGCCGTTGGCTGCGTAGTCGGCCAAGGCCGCGGCCTCGCCCGCCGGATCCATCGGCAAGTGATCCTTCGCGTCCTTGCAGTTCAACGCCGTCAGGTTGAGCTGCTTCATATAAGCGATCATCTGGGCGCGGGTGAAGTTGCGAAAGGTATAGCTGGCCAGACCGAGCTTGATAGGCGAAGGCTTGCCGGTCTCCGCAACGGCCTCGGCCATCGCAGGTGCGGCGCCCATCGCGGTGGCTGCGGTGACGAGTGCGCCCGACTGCAGAAACGCGCGGCGCGAAAGAGTATTTCTCATGCGGGATTCTCCATGATCGAAGTCGGGGCCAAACTGCGTTGCGCGGTTGGATTAGTCCGGGCTTGAAACCATCAAGTTGTAACCACTCCCGTCGCCGGACCGTCACTCTAAGAGAGCTTATTGCCTGCCGAACCGGTACGCCAGCCCTGCGGTAAACCCAAAGCTGTTTTGCACGGTCGAGCCGAAGCCGGTCACGAAGTCTTCGCCGGTGAGCCGCAAGCTCACGCCGGGAGTCACGTTGTACTGGCCCACGACGCTGCCGGCCGCGGCAAAGGTGGTGGCATCGGGATAGAGGCCGAGCACCGCCGTCCCCAAGCCATTCGTGTCACCCGAGAAGTCGCTCAAGGCCATGCCGCCCAGCACCCGGCCGGAGATTGAATACTTCGGCTGCATATAAAACCGGTAGGTGGGTCCCAGCAGCACGTTATACATGCTGATCTTGGGGCGGGTGAAGTTATACGGATTCAATCCGGTGTACGCAATGCCGTAGTAACCGCGCGCATCGAGCGTCACGCCCAGCCGCTCGTTGAAGAAGCGAGTCAATCCCGTGTTCCACCCGTAGAACGTCGTCCGCTGCAGCGAAGGCCCGGGCGCAAAGCGGAGATACCCCATGCCGGCGAATGACTCGTAGAGATAGTCGTAGACGTCGTGGATGGCCGTGGCCCGGCGCTGCTGGCGGCGCAGACGAATGCGCGCCTGCACGCTGGTCTGAGCCGGCGTCTCTTGCGCAGGCTGTTCCGCCTGCTTCTGTGCTGCCTGAGTCTGTGCCGGTTGATCCTGGGTTGGCGGGAGTGCCGCAAGACTGCTGCTCGAACTTTGGGCCAGGAGAGCGGGCGCAGTCAGAAGCCCCAGGACCAGGACAAAACGGCGAAAAGAAACCATCGGTATCGGAATTCCTCCACGGGAGTACGGAAGCACACTACGGCTCGATGCAGTGCTCCCCCCAATTGGTATTAAACCATCCCGGGGGGACCTTTGTGCATGAGTCTGACGTGGCTTGGACGCGCCGCGGAGCGAATCGGCACGAAGTCGAGCTCAAACAATCGCTTTGAGGTCGGCCTGCAACTGCGCCAGGTTAAATCCGCCGGGCGATCCCTTGGCCGAAATCCATTTGGGACAGAGCAGTGCGTGTGCCTCATCGCAGTACTTGTTCCAGAAGGCAACCGTCATCGGCTTCAACTGGCCCCAGGTAATGCAGGTGAAGGTGTTCTGGTCATATTGGGGGACGAAAACGCAGTGGCCGCCCCAGCTGCCGGGTTTCGCATTCGCGCCTCCCTTGGGCACCACGTCCCACACATCCTGCGTCTGGGCGGTGACCGGAAGAGACAATCCAATGTAAACCCCGCCGAACAGGCTGATAGCTTGCCGTACCTCGGTCAGGTTGGCCGGCTTGGGATCGGCGAAGGCCATCAGCGGATTGTCCCCAAATCCGTTCTTTTGCCAGTCGTTTAGAACGTCCAGCTCCACGCCGCCATTGTCGGTTTTGGGATTCCCGGGCACGTACCCGTCCCATTGCTCGTAGTATTGCTCCACGGTGGCATCGGGCGTGGTGACCATGCCGCCGTTGTTCGCGGTCCACACCTGGATCGCGTGGGCTACCCCGGCGATGGTGCAATCGCCCAGGGTGTTGTTCAACATCATGCCCCACGAGGTGATGCCCTTGGTCCAATCGGCCTTGGGCGGTGGAGGCGGCAATCCAGGCGTGAGGTACTTACCCAGCGCCAGGGTGCGGCTGTCGGTCTTGATGGCCTTCCGGCCCAGTTTCATCGCGGAGTGATCCGCCATGGCAATGTCCTTTCCTGCGGGCGAGATCGTCGCGCGCGGCGCGGCTGATGGTAATGGTGGAAGCTCTGCCCAAACCGTTTCAGATTCCTGCGTTAATTGTCCAGTGAATTTGTTTCATGGTTTGTGAAATGCCGGCGGCAGCGACGCGGGTGCCGTAGGATAAACTGCAGCGGAGGACGAAGTTAACAATGGGCCGTCTGCTTCTGGGGCTGATTCTGGGTTTGGTGCTGGCGCCACTTGTTGTGCTGGCTTGGTTCCGCTTCGGCCATCCTCCGGTTGCTGTGGGCGATGCACCCTTGCCAAAAGAAAAGCTGATCACCAGTGTCCCGCTCAAGGCGCGGATTCACCGCGAGATGATCACGAGCGCGCCCATTGCGGACAATGAAGAAAACCTGGTGGCCGGCGCCGAGATCTATCGCGACCAGTGCGCCGCCTGCCACGGCTTCCATGGCCAGCCCTCCACCGCGGGCTCGCACATGTTTCCGGCGGCCCCGCCGCTCTGGGAGAAGCACCATAATGGCGACGTGGTGGGCGTGAGCGACGACCCGCCCGGCGAGACCTACTGGAAGATCGCTAACGGCATCCGGCTCACCGGCATGCCTGCCTATGACAAAGTATTGACGCCCACCCAGATGTGGCAGGTGGCCCTGCTACTCGCCGACGCCAACAAGCCGCTACCGCCCATGGCGCTGAATTATCTACGCCCGGCGCAGCCGGCTCTGACGACGCCGCCGGTCTCGCCGGCGTCCTCGGCGACTGAACCTTGAAGCATCTTCATAGAGGCCGAGCCCGGCGGGGCGGTGCGAGCGGGAACTTGCGATCGAAGGCAGGGAAAGAGCATGAGCATCGTCGATTGGCTGCGCAAGGGATTGGGGTACGTGCTGTTGACCATGGGCGTTTCGAGACCCACGACGAAGCCTGTGGTCCGGCCCGTGTTCCCATCGGAAGCAGGGGACCGGTCCGCCGGAACTTCCGCTCCGGACCACGAGGGGCCGCTGCCTCCGCGCTGAGCCGAATCCGTATTCGATAACCGGCGCGATTTCGAACTTTCGTGTGCCTCGATTCCTCCATTTTCAAGGCATCCATAGCGCGAGGAGCCTGGATTTTTGCACCGGGAACCGGGCTGCCTCCATCTGTTTGGATAGGTGCCGGCGATCGGGCTTTGGGGGAGTCGGCCCGAGAGCCTGCTTCCCCGTACAATGAAGAAGTAAGCCCCACCCCGACCGATGGCGGAAGACGACAAGAAAAAGCCGCGCAAGTCCGGTTCGCAGGAGCCGGCACGCAAGTCCGACGAGGATTTGGTCGGCAAAGTCTACGACGCGAGGCTGGCGCGACGGCTGGCGCATTATGCGCGTCCTTACTGGGTTCAGGCCACGATTTCAGCGGTCGCCGTCACCATCAAATCCCTGTGCGACGTCACGGGACCATACCTGGTGAAGGTGGGCATCGACCGGTATCTCACCGGCCAGGCCGGCGCGGCCACCAACTGGCTCACGCGGCGCCTGCCCGTCGATCCCTATTCCGGAATCACAGAACTGGCCGGCATTTACCTGGCCGCGCTTCTGGCCGGGTATCTGTTTGAGTTTGTGCAGACCTATTTAATGCAATGGACCGGCCAGAAGATCATGTTCGACCT
>DASXFB010000121.1:0-11065 GCA_036489815.1 Occallatibacter sp.
GCAGAGTTTCTGTATCCGGGCGATGTCCTGGGCGCTGACGATCTGGGGCGCCTCGGCGAACTCTTGGCCGTCTTTGCGGCCGTCAAGGCCGGCGCGGCGTGCGCGATCGCGGTCGAGGCGGCGCTTGAGCGGCGCTTTCACCTGGAGATAGCCCTGCAGGTTGTCGATCAGAAAGCCAGCGTCGTCGGCAGTGAGGTTCTTGAAGCTGGACACCGGCTTGTGCAGCCGCTGCGAGGCCCACGCCAGGCGCGAGTCGCGGTCGCGGCCGACGCCGGTTTCGTGAGCGGCGAGCTGGTTATAGAGCACCTGGAGCCGCGCGAGTTGTGGTCTGGTGATCTGCATGGCTATTCCTTCCGCTTAAGCTCGCTCCCGCATCTGTCGCATAGCACGGGCGGCCTATTCGCCTTCAGCGCAGCCCGTATCTCCCGCCCGTCTCTTTGCCGGCAGGCGTCGCAACAGAACTTCTGCAGCCTGCGCCTGATGTCGATCAGATTTGTGCACCCCATTCGCTGACATTGCCGCTTGTACGCCATCGTTCTCCCCTGAACGCTTCTGAAAATTGAATAGAGGCATTAGACAATCCTCCCGCGCACGGAGACTTTGCCGGTGCCGCGGCAGGTCTCGCAGATCCGCGAGCCGGGCAGCATGCCGGCGCCGCAGCAATCGCCGCAGCCGGTGTGCAGGCCGCGCCCACGGCACTTGTCGCAGCCGGGGTCGCCCTTCAGCTTGTAGTCGCGCGTGCCGTCGAGGTTGTTCCGGTAAAGCAGCTTCGCGCACGCGCAGCGCTGAGTCTGGCTTAGGATGGCGGGCGCGGTGTTCACTGGCCGGCTCCCTCTTGCAACTGCCGCACCAAGCTCTTGCCGGTGGATAGCGCTTCCAGAGCCATCATGGTGCTGGTCAGGTTCAAATGCCGTTCGGTAAGCAATTCCTTTCGCCCGTCGAGATCATCCAGATTGACGCGCAGCAACTCGATCTGGTCGTCAACCCCGTCGATCTCCTTCACAACCTCGGCGGTTTCGCGGCGCATGGTGGCGAGGGCGAGCCTGTAATCGAGCATCCGCCTCTCATCCTCATTGCGGCCCAGCGGCGCTGCCGCAGCCTTCTTCGGCAGCGTGGCGGTCGCGCACCCGTGCTTGTGGCCGTGGATGTATTCCTGGCCGGGGCGTGAGGCAGGCGGCGTAAAGAAGCCGCCGCAACCACCTTTGCAAACGCGGCGAACTAACGATGACGTGGAAGCGTTCATGCGATCCTCCTGTCGGCTTCGGCCGGCGCGTGGTGCGTGGATACGGGCGGCTTGGCCGCGGGAAGTGCTTCGTGTGCAGCGCTGCGCTGTTTAAGAATCCGCTTGATGCGGCTGGCGGGATAGCCGCCCGCGCGCAGCACACGGGAGATGGTGTTGCGGTGTACACCCGTGGCCTGGGCGGCGCGGCCCATGTTGCCGCCCGTGGCCATCACCGCGTTCACCAGGTAAGCGAGACGGAACTGCTCGACGGATTCTTCGTAATAGCTCATTCGGCAGCTCCCATCGGTGCGGCGATGCCGGCGTCGACTTTCCGCTGATGACGCTTTCTGAAGTGATTGACCGGCAGTTCATAGATGCGATGGATTTCCGCGTCTACCACCTCTTCAAAGTCAATGGCAATGCATTCCGAAAGGGCCAGAAGTGTGACGCCGCAGCCCGCGATCTCCTGCGAGAAACAGCCAGGCCTCTTCGCATAGACATGCGCCGCCAGCTTTTCAATCTCGCCGCGCGACATGCCGAAGCACTGCGCGAGTTCAATCGCTTCTTCCAGAAACCGCGCAGCCCTTTCGCCGGGGTCCGATTGGTTCACCGCTCCGAAGCGAGACTCTACCCAGCGGCCTACCTTCAATTGACGATATGACCAATTCATGCCGGCCGCCGATCGCCGATGGCGTTGACGATGTCGGCCAGCGTGACGCGCGCGGGGTCTTTCTTTCGCGGGCCGCGTTTCCGCGCGGCCATGCCCTTTACCGAGTGCCGCAATTGCTCTGCCGTGTAGCCTTTGGTCAGCACCGCATCCGCGACGGCGCCTTCCGGCGCCATGGTGAGCCGCGGGGCCAGCAGCAATTGCGGCACCCATCCGTTGGCCCTGCGCAGCCCATCGAGCAGGGGCACAACATCGAAGCCGGCCAGGTTGTGTTCGGCGACGATCAACTCGACGCGACCCGCCTCGAACCACTCGCGGGCTTCGCCGGCCGTCGCGGCAGACATCACGGCGAATCCCCAAAGGTCGAGCTGGTAGCGAAGCTCGGATGCCCGGTCTTCATGGGCGGCGATCAGCAAAATGCGTTTCTTCGGTCTCATCTGGAAAGCCTCCATACCACAGCAACGACAACGGTCCACACAACGGTGCCGACATACAACATCGCGAAGGTGAACATGGTGAGCGGATCGCTTTGTCGCAGCTTCATACCTTCTTCCTTCTTTGCTCGGCCAGCGCTTCCACGAGGCGCGGCAGTTCGTTGTCGATCATGGCGCCCGCATCGCGCGGCGCAAGATCGAGGTCCGCGCTGAAGGCGACATCGTCGGTACGGATCACGAACACAATCAGCGCGTCGGATTCCCTGCGCAGCGCGTGCACGCGGCGCTGCAGCTCGGATGGGACGATGATGCGGGGGCTATCCATTGTCGGCCTCTTCACGTCGCGTGCTGCCGTCAATCCGAGCAACTTCTCTAAGTGCCTCAATAAAGCCCTTGTGCCTGCGGAGTTTCTTGAGGGCAGACTGAAGATCGTTCCACACGGTGCCGCGGCTGGTTCCGAGCGCCCTTGCAATGCTGCGAATATCCATGCCGTGGCCGTCCGCCGCGACGTTGTAGGCGCGATCACCGCGGCTATCCATCGTGCGTCTCCGATCCGGCGCTTTCCCGCCACATAAGCACCTCATCCAGCAGCGCGACCATGCAGGTGGCGCGGGCGCGGATGCCCTTGGGCTTTGCGCTGTCGTTGCTTACTGCCTCAAATTCCTTGCGAAGAATCAGCACTTCGCCGGTGGATACCTTCGCGGCTTTAGACATGCGCGGCCTCCTGGTCTCTCATGGCTTCCATGTGGAGCTGGCCGAGCAGCTCAAGGCCGGCCTGGCGCCCGGCGGCGGCGCGCAGCACGGCCAGCTCCGCGCGCACCTGGTCGAGTACGTCTTTCGTCCACACCGCGCGGTCGGCGTCGGTGATCATCAGGTAGTAGCCGCCCTCAGTGCCGTGCTTGCTGCTGCCGATGGGCAGTTGCCAGCTCATGCGCAGCTCGCGGATGATGCCTTTCACGGTGCGGCCGTTGAGCGAGAGGCGCTGCACAATCTCGGCCAGTCCGATGGCGTTGCCCATGCCGCGCTTGTAGCGCAGGATCTGCAGCACGGCCTTCTGGTTGTCGTCGAGCGCCAGGCCCATGGGTCCGCCATCGCGTCCGGTGATGAGCGCCAGTATGTAGGCGTCAAGCTCGCCGGCGATGCGCGAGGCAGCTTCGAGTTCCGACTCCGGAAACAGGCTTGGCGCGGGGTTGGGTGAGTAGGCGGCTGTCAATGGACTAGCCCTCCCTTCGGCATCATCATCAACATGCCGCGTGAGATCAGGTCGGTCTCGGCGTATGCCCTGGCGAGTCGGTTGACTTCGCGGAAGCTGGCCTCGACCACGGCCATGTGATCGCATAGCGCATTTGTGGCCACCAGGCCGGCTGGAACGTCGTTCGCAAAGCTGGCGCGGCGCAGTTCGTTGGCGGCAGTGGCACTCGCCAGCAGGCGGCTCGTAGCCGTGGCCAACAGCGCATCGATCTTGGTTGCGGTTTCGTTCATGTCAGCGACCTCCCGAAGTGAGCCGCAGATGCCCGGCGGTGAGCGCGGTGGCATTTTGCACGGCAGAGCGATCGAGAACGCCGAAGTTGCCGCATTCTTCCCATAGCTCATGCATTTCTTTCGACATGGCGCGGACGGAGTCCAAGACGAGGGACAAGCGGCCCCGGCAAGCGCGCACATTGGCCACAGGGGTCCGCGAGGCCAGGGCGAGGTTAAGCTCGTGGCGCAACGCCATCAGGTCGGTAGTCAGCATCTTCGACCGCGCAATGAGCGCGTCGACGGGCGGCGTCGAACGTGCGGAGCGCGGCATCACTCGCCTGCCTGGGACGCATACGTGGAGGTATCAACGCCATCCCGCCAGGAAGCTACGGCCTCAGCAACAGAAGCGGCTGGCTCGCCGGCCTGCGCCGCCGCTACCTTCTCGCGGAGCAGATTCCACTGTTCCGGGGATTCGCCGACTGTGCCGCTCACGGTTATGCGCGTGTCGCTGCAATCGATGTGGCTTGCCGCCTGCCCTTGAATGCGGAGGCTCAATCCAATAAACGCATCGGCCTTGCATTCCACGTCGAGGCCGTTCCACCATTTATCCAGCTCGGCGCCGGTGAGGCACACGGTTGCCACATCGGCCAGATCCGGCTCCTGCGTGTTGCACACGGCGGCAGGCGGCGGCTTCAAATTGTCGTCATTGAGCTTCAAATACTCGTTGCCCGCCAGGGTGACGATCCAGAGCGTAGGCGACGTGGCGGGATCCTCCGAGAACCGGGCGAGATTTTTACCATGCAGCGCGCAAAGAGCGCTGTTGACCTCGATCTGATCGTGATTCCACGCGCGAGACGCGAGACATAACTGGATTTCCGCCTGAGACATCCAGTCGGCCGACGCCGAGAGAATCCGCAGGGCGCGGAGTTCAACAGCCGGCACCGCATGGGGTTCCTGCTTCTCCGCAGACCCTGCTATCGGAACCGGTCGCGCCAAGCCATCTATCGCCCGTGCGCCCTGTATTGATATCTGCCATGTCGATGGAGCGCCGTCGCCTTTGTTGAAAAGACATGCATAGAGAGAACTATGAAGGGTGTGGAGCGCGGCGTTCACCAAGAAAAAATTTTCGTCAATCGAAGAGGCGATGCTGGCCGTTGTGAGTTTCGGCTGGGGCGGACGGTTGAGGCAATCGAGGATGCGGAGCTGCAGGGGCGTGAGGGCTACGGTCATGACTTCCTCCGAGGGGTTGGGCGCGGGCTGAGCGGGCACGCGCCGGGGTGTGCGGCCGTCTTACTTTTTGGCGGCCTTCTTCGCCGCGCGAGCGGCCTTGGCTTCGGCTTTGACCTGGGCGTCGGCTTCCTTCTGGCGGAGCGCGGCGACCAGGTTGACGCTGACGCTTGGAGTTTTTGAATCGACATCGAGGCAAGTGGCGAAGATGCCGAGCATCCGCGCCCGCGCCTCGTCTTTCAGCGCGCCGAGTTCGAGTCTCAGCAGATCGCCCGCGCCCTTGAGCAGCGTGTACTTAACGGTGCGCCCGAACAACTGCGGAAACAGCTTCGGAAATTTGAGCCGGCTAAGTTCCTTCTGCAGTTGAAGCACGGATGAATTGACGATCTTGACGGTCGATGCCGTGGTGGCGTCGGCGATGTAGATCGCGCCTTCCAGCCGGGTGGTCTTCGGCGCATGCTCCGGGGCGTAGCCGTTGGCCTGGATGGCGGCGAGGAGCGAACCCTGCGCGGCGGAGAGTTTTTGCTGCGCTTGCTCCACGGCAATCTTGGCGGTGTCGAACGCCAGGCACAGATCGTCGACCTGCGTGGGCGTAATTGCGTTCTCTGTCATACTGCCTCGCTTTCGTTGGGGTAGATAAGGTTTTTGAGATTTTTGAGATTGTCGAGCCATTGCTGGAACAGCGCGGTGCTGCAAGCCTGCCCGCAGAGATCCCGAGACTTGTAGTCAGGCGCGCGCTCCTCTTTAGAGACCACCGCATCGGCCGGGAGAAACAGGATGCCTTCCATGCCCGGCCTGGTGATGGCGACCAGCCAGTGATTCGTCTCCTGCTTCTGCCGGCCGCAGATGTCGCAGGATTTGGTGTTTACTTCGGCCATCACTTGCCTGCTTTCTTGGCGGCCTGCAGCGCCGCCGTGCATTCGGGGCAGTGATCGGTTTGCTGCGAGCGGTTGTGGGTCCAGCCGCGCGTCTTTGCGCCGGCGCGCAACTCAGCGCGGGTGAAGATCGTCGCGTCCTCGGCGCCGTCCTCCGGATACGTCTTGAAGCACACCAGGCCATCCGCTTCAACGGTGCCGTCGCATTTGATCTGCATCATGCAAACGAACATCACTCGCCTGCTTTCTTGGCGGCTTGCTCCGCCGCCCAGGCGCGCAGATCGCCGGTGTCTACCGCGCCGTTCGTTCTGACCGCGAGAAGGTAGCAACCGCGGCAGACCGTGGCGGCGAGCGCAATTGGCGTGTTGCATGCAGCGCAATTAGCCGGGCGGTTCGCCATCACTCGCCGCCTTTCTTCGCGTCGCAGTGATAGACCAGCTCGTCCTCGTCCCACTGGCACGAGGCATCCACCGCGGTTGGTTCGCCGCGGACCTGCTGAACAATCACCGTGACCCGTCCGCCGGCGAAGCTGGCCCCGACGCGCCCGGCGACATACAGCACTCCGAGAACGACCAGCGCCAGCAGCGTGTAGTTGAGAAAGCGGCCATGGCGGACGAACAATGCTTCGATGGGATCAGGGGTCATTGTTCGTCACGCTTTCTGAGCAAACAGTTGCAGGCCACCGCGACGGCAATTACAAAGCCGACGGTGATCCAGCGAACCATGTCGAGTACCTCATGCAAGCTCATGCGATGGCCTCCAGAGTTTCTGCCGGATCAGCGGCCGGCGCGGACTCAGCGAGCGCAGCAAGCGCGTCCTGAATGGCGAAGAAAAGATGGCGTGCGCTGATGTAGTTGAACTCCCTTTTGTCGCGGACGGACTTGACCGTGATATCCGCGATCGAATCGGCAATGTCGCGGGCGCTCATGGGGCCAAGTTCCGAAGTGAGGATCCACTCGGCCTCGGCCTTCGTGAGGCCCTTGAGGATGTGCGTGCGGCGCAACCGCGAGCGCCATTGCTCCATCTGCCAGGCCATCAGGCGCAGGCTCAAGTCGTGCGAGCCGCTCAGGGCCACGCCGAAGTAGGGCGCCCGGTCGAGCAGTTGGCGCAGAACCTCAAGCCCGGATGTGCCGAGATGCTGCGCTTCGTCGACAATGAGCACGGTGCGCTGGCCGCCGAGAAAGAACCGCAGCTTGCGAATGAGTTGGTCAATGGTGCCGCGATTGGGAATGCCGGCCTCTGTGCAGAGCTCCATGAGGAACGATTGCGGCGAGTGCTCGACGCGGGCATAGCAGTAGATGGCCCGGCCCTCTTTGCCGCCGTTGATCTCCTCCGCGACGCGGCGCAGGATGTAGGTCTTTTGCGTGCCGGGAGGTCCATCGAGCAGAAACGCCGTGCCCTGGCGAAGGGCGGTCCACATGGAGCGGCGCACCGCCTCGTAGTCAGCCGTCGCGTAGTGCGTGGTCTGCCCCGGCGCATCGTGCTTGAGTTCGTAGCGGTCGATGCATTCCTTGAGGGCGGCGCGAACGGCCAGGGTGTTGTCGGTGCTGCCGTTGTGCTTGTCGTAATGACCGCTCATATAGACGCGCAGCGAGTTGGGATTGAGGTTGGCCAGTTCGCCCAGCTCTGTCAGCGTCAGGCCCGAATGCAGCGCGAAGTGGCGCGCCCGCCGGATGACCTCCGCGTCGGGAGGCAGGCCGAGCGCCTGCAGATGCGGCCTGCGGTTATGAAGAATGCCCACTGTTCCTCCGAATACGCTCAGCCATGCGGTCCGCAGCCTGGCCTGGGATGAGTGTGTTGATGGGGTCGGCGCTCGCGGATTCGAGCTTCGGCTTGCGCTGCGTGATGACGCCTTCGCCGGTTTCGCCGGCGGGGAGCTGCAGCCGCGAGACCAGCTCTTCGAGCGGGGAGACAATGCCCATGCCGCGAACCGCGCGGCTAACTACGGCGAGCGTCTCGCGGTTGCCCTTCTCAAGCCGCTTGCGCGTGGCCATGGAGTCGGCGATCTGCGCCTGCACTTCCTTGTCGCCGGGCGCGAAGCGCACGAGCTGCTCGGGCTGCAGCCACGCGAGCAGGTTGCCGTCGGCATCGAGCGCGGCGGCATTCTCCCGGTAGAGCGGATCGTAGGCAAGCACGATCTCGCGCTGGTTGGCCTGGTGCATCACCGCCCAGCCCGTCTGGTCGACCGGCACGTAGCGCCGGTTATTGAAGGTGACTGCGCATTCGCGCACCAGGCGCGTTTGCCGCTCGAACATGAGCAGGGCCAGCGCATCGGGGCCGGGCGCGGGCTTCTGGTTGGGGTTCAGGTTGGCCTCGAAGACCTGCCTGGGAGTTCCACCGTCCATGCCGCGCCCGGTATGCGGCGTGTTGTTGTATTCCTCAAGCCACGCCAGAAACGCGAGAATGAATTTACTGGCCAGCGGATGCTTGCTCTCGGACACGCGGCCGGCTTTCAGCAGCCGGCGATGCTGCACCATGGCCAGCTCTGTGGATTCCGGACGCGTGAACGGGTTTCCGCTGGTGTAGGTAGGCCAGTATTTGTCGAAGCCGTGGCAGGTTCCGAAGGCGCGCTCGATGTGCTTGCTTTGCGGGTGGTGCGGCAGGCAATGCGTAACGGAGACGCCCATACGGGCGGCAAAGCCTGAAGCGGCAAAGCTGTCCATCTCATTGCGCCACCAGTTCGCCGGCGCCAGCGGCGATTCGCGGAGATATCCGGGCAGTGAGCCGCGCGCGATCTTGCGGTAGTCCTTGCCGTTGTCGACGTACAACTCATCGGGGAGGCCGAAGCGGTTGACGGCCCGCATGAACGCGGCCACGATGGAGCGTGAGCTGCCCTCCCAGCACCAGGAGCCGCCGACGAACATGCGCGAGCGGAAGTCAAGAAAGGCGGTAAAGCGGATCCGGACCGGCGCGCCCCACTCGATGTTTTCAAAGCAATCGTTGGCGCACTCAACGTCGTGGATCATGTGGTCGCCGACCCACCATTGATTCGCATACACATCCGTGTAGCCCCGCGTGAGATAGGGCGCCATGATTTCGCGGTAAGCCTTTTTGCCCAGGCGCGCGTATGTTGTGAGCGATGGCGGAAGGGATTTGAGCCACGCGCGCACGGTCTCGTAGCTGGGCATATCCTCGATCGGTATCTGCAGCAGTTCGCGGTGGCGGAGGATTGCCTCGTGCGCGACCCTCACATTCAGGCGGCATTCGAGGTGTATGTAAGCCGCCAGCCACGCAGCACGGGGATATGCCGCGAAGAACCTGCTGGTGTTGGCGTCCTTGCGCTGCCTGTCGGCCAGGGCGGGGCGGCCGCCTTCCTTGAACGCCTTGAGCCAGTTGAAAAGCGTTGCGCGACTCACGCCGGAGGTTTCCGCGACATACTCCACCATGCGGCTATAGCTGGTGACCGGAGAACCGTCGCGCAGCTTCAGCGCAAAGTAACGGGCGGGATCGCTGCGATAGTCATGGAGGGGAAGAATAACCTGGTACCGCTGCTCCGCCTGCGCGTCGTCGGCAGCGTTGGTAAGGCCCACGCGCTGCGGGCGCCCTGCCTGCGGCGTGGCGAAAGGGATGAGGGCGAGCTGCGTGGCGGCGGCGCTCATAGGTTCACCCCGCGAAGTCTCTTTTCAAGTGCCTCAGCTTCTTCCGCCGCGCGCTTACTGCGCAGGTGCTGGCGGCCGAATTCGAGTAGCTCAAGCTCTTCGCCGCGGATGCAGCGGTACCCGGCTGCTTCCACGCGGCACTTCATAAGCGAATCGTCACCTGTGGCAACACAGAAGGCGCGATCCCACGCGCCCGGCCACCGATGCAACTCCTTCGATTCGGCTGTAAATGAAGTGATCATGCGCGCGGTAACCGTCGATCCGATCAGCGACGACATCTCATCCGCAATCTGTTCGCGGCTCTTGCCGGAGCGCTTGATGGAAGCGGTGATCACGTTCCGTACCATCGAATCGTCGTTAAAGCTTCCAGGGAGCGGTTCGCTGGAAGAACTCTCCGCCGCAAATGGCAGTGACTTTTGAGTTCCGCCGAAAGACGATAGAAAGCGAGATGAGTTCATTCCCCGAAGCCCTCCCACAATCCATCCGCCGCGATCCGTGTGCCGGCGGCGATATCACCACACACGCGATAACCGCCCAGGAGGTACGGCAATGCTTGCTCTGATTGAGCCATCACGCCGCCTTCTCGCTGGCAGATTCGCGGATCCGGCGAACTTCACGGTTGATCGCCGCCGTGACCCGCTTGGATGTATGCAGGCCCTTCGCAACCTGGCGAACATGCTGTGGGGACACCCCAAGCTTCCGAGCAACCCGGCTGAACAGGCCGTAGTACCTCGAAGCCTGTACCAACTCGGGCGCGATACATTTAAAGTGGTCGGACAAGTTGAACCCCTTGATTATGCGAGCAAGCATATGCCTGCACGCATATTCACGTCAAGAGGATTTCGTGTGTCGCTAGAAAAAAAAGAGAATGCGCATTTCGTGAAGCAAATCGTCGGTCTTCGCGAGAGGCTTGGAATGCGGCAAGTTGCCTTCGCTGAGCGGCTTGGCGTCGATCAAGGAACCGTGTCCAAGTGGGAGCGTGGTAAGACCCGCCCGACATCGGAGGCCTTTGTACGCCTGGCGGGACTAGCTCAGGGTGTGGAAAAACTATTCTTCCTTGAGGAAGCCGGGCTGCCCGAGGAGTTTCTCGATGGCAAACCGATGTTGCCGGAGCTGCGTGATGCCGCGGCCGCGACAGTAGCCGATGCGCTGGCACGCGACTCGGGCGAGATTGTGGAGATTCCGCTGCTGCGAGATCCGGTGGCGGCCGGAAACCCGCGCGCGATTAACGAGAGAGACATCCAGGCGCGAGTGCCATTTCTCAGGCGGTGGCTTCCGCGAGGCGGCAAGCTATTCGCGTTCCGCGTGACAGGCGACTCCATGGCGCCGATCGTTAACGAAGGCTATACGGTGATCATCGATGCCGAACAGCGCGACCCCAAGCATCTGGTTGGGCAGATGGTGGCCGCGCGTGAAGATGACGGGGTTACTATTAAGTGGCTGCGAAAAGACAAGGATATATATCTGCTGGTGCCCCAGCACGTATCCATCCGCATTCCTGTGCGCATCATGCGTCCGAGCGAGGATTGGGGCATTGTTGGAGTAGTAGTGAAGTGGGTAGGTTCGCCGCCGCCCCCTGG
>DASXFB010000012.1:0-10184 GCA_036489815.1 Occallatibacter sp.
GCAGAGCTTCATCCAGCCGCTATCGGAGCCGATTTATACGCACCGGCCCGAGGTGCCGATTGCTGTTGCCCAGCAGACTATGCCGGAGACGCATGAAGCGGCACAGGGTACGACCGTGCAATCCGAGATGATGAACAACGCGCTGACAGCTCCGCCAAGGCCGATGGCCGCTGGAGCTATGGGAGCCATCTTCGCCTCCGGCACAGGCGGTAATACCGGCGGCGGCCTCTACCAGCTCCAGGGCGTCTATCGCGGCACGGACGCGCTCCAGGCAGGCGACGTCTCCACCAGCGGCTTCGACGATTACTTCGAATATGCGCTGGCGCAGCCGGTCACGATTCACAAGAATCAGTCAGCGATGGTGCCTATCCTGCAGGAGAGCCTTCCCGCCGAGCATGTCACGCTCTGGAGCGACAGGAAACGGGTGCCGCTGCGCGCGGTCTGGCTCGACAACCAATCGAAGCTCACCCTCGACGCGGGTAGCTTTTCCATCTTCGAGAACGGAGAATTTGCCGGCGAGGGGCTGCTCGACCCGATTCATCCGGGCGAAAAGCGGCTGCTTTCCTACGCGGTGGATCAAGCGGTGAAGGTGCAGGCCCAGGCTTTGATGGAAAAGCAGATATTGCACCACGTGGCCATGCGCAAGGGAGTGCTGATCAGGACTACGGATGCGGTGACCGAGCACACCTACACGATCACCAATGCATCGGACGAGGCACGCACCGTGATCGTGGAGCACACGCGCATTCCAGGCGCGAAGCTCGAGTCGGATCAGAAACCGGCGGAGACCACGGCTACGGCTTACCGTTTTCGAGTAAGCGTTGACCCGCACCAGTCGGCGGATTTGCGTGTGGCCGAGCGCTCCTCGCTTTCGGCCCAGGTGCAGATCGATCCGGACAACGACCAGAGCGCATTCATTCTTCAGACCGCCAGGTATGCGCCTGAACTTGAAGAGAAGCTCCGGCCGCTCATCGATGCCGAGACCGCGTTGAGCGGCTTGAACGCGAAGATCGAGAAGCTGCAGCAGGATGAGAAGACCCTCTCCGGCGACGAGGCCCGCGACCGGGATAACATCACCGCTCTCAAGGGCAACGAAGCTGCCAAGCGCTTTGTCGACGAGCTCAATCGCGCCGAGGATGCGCTGGAGACCGCGCGCAAGAGCCACGCTGATCTTGAGAAGCAGCGGGACGCGGCGCGGGCCACCCTGGACAGCCTGATTGCGCAGATGTCGTTCGAGACGGACCTGGACGTGCCGCTGACGAACCAGAATGAATAGCTGCGCCCACGATGGATAACGAATCACGAACGCTCCGGGTTTGAACAGGCCGACAACGATCTGGCGTACACTGGTGCCGGGCAAATCCAGACAATTGGGTTGGAGGGCTAGGGGCATGAAGCGGATTGGTGTCCTGTTTGGCATGGAGAACAGCTTTCCCGGCGCGCTGGTGGAGCGCATCAACGCGCGCAACGCCGGGGTGGCTGCGGAGTTTGTCGAGACCGGCGCGGCGCGACTGGATCAGGCGCCGCGGTACTCGTTGATCGTGGACCGCATCTCGCATGACATTCCGTTCTATCGCGCCTTTCTGAAGCACGCCGTCCTGAATGGAACCATCGTCATCAACAATCCCTTCTGGTGGTCGGCCGACGACAAGTTTTTCAACTACACGCTGGCCGCGCGGCTGGGCGTGGCTGTGCCGCCTACGGTGATCCTGCCGCACAAGCAGCATCCCGAGGGAACGACGGAGCGCTCGATGCGCAATCTTGAATATCCGCTCGATTGGGAGAGCGTGTTTGCCTATGTGGGCGAGCACGGCTACATGAAGCCGATCGACGGCGGCGGCTGGCGCGATGTGCATGCTATCCACAACCGGCTCGAGTTCTTCCGCGCCTACGACCAGTCGCGCGACTTGTGCATGATGTACCAGAAGGCGGTCGAGTTCACTGAATATTTCCGCTGCTACGTGGTGGCGCAGAAAAACGTGCGCATCATGCCGTACGATCCGCGCCGGCTGCATGAAGAGCGGTATGTGCAGAGTGCGGACGCGAGCCCGTCCGCGAAGAAACTGCTCAAACGCATCGAGCAGGACGCGCTGAAGCTTTGCCGCGCGCTGGGTTACGACCTGAATACGGTCGAGTTCGCGGTGGAGAACGGCATTCCCTACGCGATCGACTTCATGAACCCCGCGCCGGATGCGGACCTGCATTCCGTGGGGCCGGCCAACTTCGAGTGGATTGTGGAGCAGGTTGCGGATATGGCTATCAACAAAGCCAAAACCGCACCGGGCGTGCCGGAGTTGCGCTGGTCTGCCTTGCTCGCCGGCGGGGAAACACCTGGCAAGCCGATGAAGAAAACCGCGGCCGCCGCGGGGGCGAAGACGAAGAGAGGCAAGTCCGCAAACGGGGCGGAGGCGGCTGCCGCACAGCCGCAGACGATGGGAAGCGTTGCGGCCGCGGTGCATCGCGCGAAAGTTCCGGCCCGCGCCTAAAGAACCTGCCGCCGCAGCGACAATCCGCCGAAACAGTGAGGATGGCCTCATCGCGCGAGGCGCGATCTCCCTGATCTCTTGATTTCGGCCGGCTTTTCCAGGCTGACTTTGCCGCGCGGTTGACGCTATTCTGGATCTGCATGGGAAATGACCCGAAGAGCGGAAGGCTGGCGTTTTGAGCGGCGAGCGCTGGGGCGCCGGATTCACCGCGGTCGGCCGGTTTGTGGCGGAGATCGAGTCTGCTGCCTCGGGCAAAGGCCCTCTTCGACCCGGCTATGTGCTGGCGGGGGAAGAGATCTTTCTGCTCGACCGCTGCCGCGCCGCCGTGCTCAAGGCGTTTGTTCCGGCCGATCTGAGGGATTTTTGCCTCTCCGACCTCGACCTTGCCGGCACGTCGATCTTCGAGGTGCTAGACCGCGCGCAGACGCCCTCGCTGATGGCGCCTTTCCAGGTGATCTTCGTGCGCAATGTGCGACAGCTTTACACGCGCGGCGCCAAGAAGGACGAGTTTGCCGCGCTCGACCGCTACTTCCGCTCCCCCAACCCGCAGGCGCTCCTTCTCTTCATCGCCGATTTTCTACGCATCCCGAACGACGCCCGGCGGATGGAGATGGACGACAAAAACCGGTATGAGCGGCTCACCGAGACGCTCGGCGAACACTGCGGCATGGTGGAACTGGCCCGCGTAAGCGAGGACGACGCGATGCGGTGGGCTATTGCGACGGCGCAGGAGTCCGCGATTCGCTTGGAGAATGATGCGGCGCGCGAGCTGGCGGACGCGCTGGGCGCGGACATGATGCTCGTCTCTTCAGAACTGGAAAAGCTGCTGCTCTATGCCACGGGGCGAGGGCGGATCACCCTCGGCGACGTGGAGACGATGGTGCTGGGCGCCAAGCAGCGCTCTCTCTATGAACTGACGGACGCCATCAGTGCCCGCGACCGGGTGCGCGCGCTGGCGCTGCTCAATGGCCTGCTGAACAGCTCCGATGCGGGCGAGGACGCGGCCATCGGACATCTTTACATGCTGGCCCGCACCTTTCGCCAGATGCTGGTGATTCTCGAAAAGAATGTGCGCGATTCGCGGGCCATCTGGCAGGCGCTATGGCAGGGCTTCAGGATTCCGCCATTTGCGGCCGACGATTTGATCCGGCAGGCTCGTCGGTACAAGAGCCGGCGCGAGCTGACGCGGGCTCTGCGATTGATTGCGCGCGCCGATCTGGAACTGCGTTCTTCTCCGCCGGACAAGCGGCTGGTGCTCGAGCGGCTGGTCTATCACCTGGCGCAGGAGCCTCACGCGGCGGCGAGCTGGGGATCCGCGCAACTTACTTTTGAGAGCCTGCCCGGCTGAGATCTACTGCACTCCCTTTTGATTCAGCCAGGGACCATATTGCTTGTCCGCGTCCTGGATGTGGTTCGTTAGCCAGTCGCGCAGAAAGCCGAGAAGCTGAGGGGTGAGAGCGCCTTCGCCGCGCTCGAACCGGGCCTCGAACTCCTCCACATGCTTGGTGAGGCCGCGATGCTGGATACGATGCCCGGCCAGACCGGGATAGCCTGCGGAGGCCATCATGGCCTCTTCCGTTGAAAAATGGCCGCGCGTATAGTTGAGCAGCTTGCGCAGGGTGAGAACTGCCCTGTTCCGGGTGTGCCCGTTCAACATCGCGGCATCAAGCTCGTTCAAGAGATCGATCAATACGTTGTGCTGGTTATCGAGGCTCTGAACGCCCACTAAATAATCGTCATTCCAAGTTAGAAGCGCCATAAAATCTCCGCCGGCGCAGCCGCCGGTTCTGGACATATCGGATCAGAGACAGGGAAGTTGAGGGGAAATCGCTCCCGCGGTCATCCGCCGGTTACCGGCTCAGGGCGGCGGGGCACACCTCTGTACTCGGCGGAAGCGGGATGCGGCGGGGCTGACGCACAATGGAGGGGATGGCTACCATCGCGCCCCTCCTCACCGCGCCCAACCTGCTGGCCGCCGTGCTTACGCTGATTCCGTTGCTGGCCGTTGCTTTCTTCCCGGAGTTTGCGGCGCGGCAGGTGCGCAGGCTTCCGTTATGGGCGCAGCTGCTCGGACCAGTGGCGCTCTCCATTCCGTATGTACTGGTAGTTTGCGGGGCCGGAATGTTCCGCTGGGGCTGGTTCGCGGTCTATGCCGCGCTTCCGGTGGCCATGGCAGCCCTGCTTTGGCAGGCCTCCGTGGTGGATGCAGGGCAGCGCGGCAACTGGCGGGATTTCCTGATTCTCGCCCTTCTGGGCCTGGCGGTCGATCTGCGCTGGTTTGAAGGCGCGTGGCCGGCGCGCATGGCCATCTTCAACAAGATCCTCCTGCTGGACGCGGGAATCTACGGGTTCGTGCTCATCCGGCAACTTGGGGGCACGGGCTTCGATCTGCGCCTGCGCCGTGCCGATCTCGGCATCGGCCTGCGCGAAGCCGCCTTCTACACGCCGATTGCGCTCGCCTTGGGACTGGCGCTGGGCTTTCTGCACGTGCACCGCGCATGGCCGGGTGTGGCGCCGATCGCGGGCGCGTGGCTCTTCACCTTCTTCTTCATCGCGGTGCCCGAGGAGCTGTTCTTCCGCGGATGGCTCCAGAACCTGCTCGAACGCCGCATCGGGCGTGGTCCCGCGCTGTTTTTCACAGCGGCGCTCTTCGGGCTGGCGCACTTCAACAAGCGGGCTCTCCACTTCAACTGGCGCTACGTGCTGCTGGCCGCCGTGGCGGGCATCTTCTATGGCCGTGCGTGGCGGCGCGACCGGCGCGTCGGCACATCGGCCGTCACCCATGCCACGGTCGACGCGATCTGGTCGCTATGGCTTCGGTGACAGCGGAGGCGGCGGAAAAGCCCGGTCCCAGCGACGGTGATGGCCGTAGGTCAGGTAGCCGAGGCCGACGCGCATGTTATGGTCCACGGGCCCCGGCACGGTGACGGCGACGGCGATGCCCAGGATCGCATGGGCCAGCGCCAGCGGATAGAGATTGCGGTAGTGAAGAAAGAGCAGGCAGGCGGCGAATCCCCAGATCAGCGTAACCGGCGCGAGGATCGGGCTGGGCAAATGGGCGCTCGAGAAGAGCGCCGCAGCCGTCAGCGCGGCCAGCCCGGGGTTGGGAATGAGGCGCAGTAAACGCAGCAGGAAGACACCCTGGAGCAGAAACTGCTGCACTCCGGACCAGACCGCATACGCGCAGTAGGCTTCGATAAATGCGAGAATGCCGTGCGGAAGGCGCAGGGTGTGGAGATGGAGCGCGGCCAAAACCGCCCCTCCGGCCAGCAGCAATGCCGCGCCCGCAATCCACAGCGAACGCCGGAAATTCGCCATGCGCAGCCCCATGGCCCCCAGGCCGTCCCGGGAAATGGCGGTAACGATGAGGACGCCGGCGGCGGCGGCCACCCACAGATATCTTTGCCACGGCCGGGGTGTCCAGATAACCGCCAGGATGAGCGAATAGACGATGGCAATCTCGGCCAGATCGCGGCCTTTGCTGCGTCCGCTTGCGGCGCGGGTTTCCGGCCAAGCTACGGCTTCCGCCATCAGAGGATGGTACTGCAAGGCTCGGCGTCTATTCGAGAATCACTTCCGGCTGGTGGCCGCGCGTGGTAAGCACGATGGCCGCGCCAATGATGAGCGCACCGCCCAGCCACGCATACGGGCCCAGCCGCTCGCCCAGCAGCTCCACGCCGAGCAGGGAGCCGAGCGCCGGCTCGATATTCAGAAATACCCCGGCGCGCGAGGCCGGCACGTGGTGGATGCCCCAGTTCCAGAGCAGGGTGGTGGTGGCCGTGCAGAGCACCCCGCTGACGGCCAGCGCTACCCAGGCCGTGACGCTGACGTGCCCAAACGGCAGCGGCGCCACTCGTTGATGCGTCAAGGGCGACAGGACCCACGGCCCGAGGATCAAGACCAGCAGCATCGCGGTTCCGGCCAGGATGGTGTAGGCCGTCACGACGAGCGGGCTATGGGTTTCCATCAGCTTTTTGCTCAGCAGTATCCACGCCAGAGCCGTGACGAGCGAGGCGATCACCAGCAGGTCGCCGGCGAGGGACGGCGTTTCACGGCCGGCGCTTGCGTGGCTGCCGCCCAGAACCACCAGCGCCGCACCCAACGTGGACCCAGCCAGAGCCAGCCAGCCGAACCATTCCAGCGATTCGCCGGCAAACAGCGCGGCTGCCGCCGCCAGAAGCACCGGCATGGCGCCCACCATGAGCGAGGCGTGGCTGACCGTGGTCAGTGCCAGGCCGTGAAACTGAAGCAGGAACTGGATGGGAATCCCGAAGACCGCGGCCAACAGCAGGATGCGCATTTCGCTCCCCGTCAGCCGCGCCCGGTAGCGCACCGCCACCGGCAACACACCCAGCGTAGCGAAGAGAAACCGGTAGAGCACCATGTGCTCCACGCTCATCTCGTTCAGGGCCAGCCTGCCAAAATAGAAGCCCGAGCCCCACAGGGTTCCGGCCAACGCGCAGGCGCCATAACCCAGGAACCTGACGCTCCGGTGATTCGGCGCTGGCTCGGTCATCTAACTTCTAATGTCGCACAGGCGCTTAAATTCGCAGCCAAATCGAATTCGATATATCCTAAGAAGAAGCGCACAGCCATGGTTTCAAATAGAGTTTCAACTGGCAGCAACCGCGGAGAAAAGCTCCCTACCCTCAAGCTTACGGTGGTGCAGTACGGCATTTTAGTGATGATGCTGGCATTGGCCGGTGGCTTATGGCGGCTCCAGGTGCTTGGCGCACAGAATTACCGGCAACTCGCGGAAGCCAACCGTATTCGCAAAGAACCGATCATGGCGCCGCGGGGCAAGCTCTTCGATCGCGAGAAGCGGCTGATCGTCGACAACTATCCTTCCGTCACCTGTTTTCTGGTACGCGAGCAAAGCCACCGTGTCGATGCCGACCTGCCGTTGATCGCCGAGGGGCTGAACCTCAATCTCGATCAGCTGCGCGCCACGCTGCGGCACTATCGGGTCTCCCCCGGCTACCAGCCGATTCCCATCAAGGAAGACATCACGGCCGATGAGCAGGCGTTTATCGCGGCGCACAAAAACGAGCTGCCGGAGCTCGAGACCATTGACGTGGAGCGCCGCCTCTATCCGCGCGATGGCTTTGCCTCCCACTTGATCGGGTATGTGGGCGAGGTGAGCGAGGATGACCTGAACAACCCGCGCTATGCGTACTACGAGCCGGGGGACGTGGTGGGTAAGGCCGGCGTGGAAGAGACCTACGACGCGCTGCTGCGCGGAACCGACGGCTCGCGTGACGTGGTTGTCGATAGCCACGGGCGCGAAGTGGGCTATCTGCGGACCCAGCACGCCATTCCCGGGCAGGACCTGAAGCTGACCATCGATCTCGACATGCAGCGCGAGGCGGAGCTGGCGCTGGGCGACGCCAACGGGGCAGTGGTGGTCATGGATCCCCGCAACGGTGAGATTCTTGCCCTGGTTTCACACCCCAACTTCGATCCCAACGATTTTGCGGTAAAGATCAACCGCGCCGACTGGACCAAGCTAATTACCGACCCGCGCCATCCGCTGATGAACAAGGCGATCCAGGACCAGCTTGCCCCCGGCTCGACGTTCAAGATCATCATGTCAGCCGCCGGGCTCCAGGAAGGCATCGCGCAGAATATGCATGTGATGTGCAACGGCGGAGCGGATTTCTACGGCCGTTTCTTCAAGTGCGATCATCACCATGGGATGCTCTCCATCAACGAAGCCATCCCGATGTCCTGCGACACGTTCTTCTATACGCTGGCGCAGCGGCTGGGAATCGACACGATTGCCAAGTACGCTATCTCCTTCGGCTTATCCCAAAAGACCGGCATCGACCTCCCGAATGAAATGTCCGGCATCATGCCCTCGACGCAGTGGGAGTTGAAGAACTTTCACCAGAGGTATTACCCCGGCAACACGATTTCGGTGGGAATCGGCCAGGGCGAAACCCAGGTGACTCCGGTTCAATTGCTGCGGGCCCTGAGCGGAATCGCCTCCGACGGTCATTTTGTGCGGCCGCATGTCGTCGATCCCAGCCAGCTGCCGCCCGACTTCCGGCAAGCGATCCTGGATAGCTTTCCGGGCTCAGGGGATAAGACCGTGCCCCTCAACCCCGACACGTGGATGACCATCACCAACGGCATGGCTGCCGCCACCACGCCCGGTTTGTACCACACGGCCGAAGAGGCGCACCTGGATGGGGTGGACTTCGCCGGCAAGACCGGTACGGCCCAGGTGGTGGGGGGTGGTGACACGCACACCAAGGGAGGCGCCAAGACGCCGAACGCCTGGTTTGTGGGGATGATTCCGCGGCGCAATCCGGAGGTCGCCATCGTCGTGTTGCAGGAGCATGGCGACTGGGGCTCCGGCTCGGCCATGATTGCCCAAAAGATCGCCATCGCCTACGTGAACAAAAAACGCCGTGAGGACAAAAACATCCTGGACCAGGCCGGGGCCGCAAAGCCCGTCGAAGTGGGCGCGGTGTGGTCGGCGCCTCTGCCCGCCGGGCGCAAGGGATTGGGCGCAGAGGCTTCGAGCGTGCGCGCCGGACACTTCTTCATCGATCCCCCGGCAGCGGCCGCCCCGACTGCTGTGGCCGCCGGCAGTTTCCCCGTGCCCGCATGGCTCGGCGCCTCGCTGCTGCGGTTTAAGGAAGACCTGCCGTAATGCGCCGCTTTCTGAGCTTCCGCGACTTCGATTGGGCTCTGCTTGGCCTGGTGCTCCTTCTGAGCATCGTCTCCGTGCTCGAGATCTATTCGACAACCGTGCACACCCGGTTTGCCAGCTTCGAATCGAAGCAGATCTTGTTTATTGTGGCTGGGATGGCCGGCATGTTCATTCTGGCCAAGATCGATTACCACCGCCTGCTCGACTGGTCGCCCTGGGCCTATGGGGTTTTCCTGCTTGCGCTCGTGGCGGTGAGATTGGTGGGCCGCCGGGCGCTGGGCGCCAAGCGATGGATCGCCATTGGACCGGTGCAGTTTCAACCCTCCGAGTGGGTCAAGCTGGTGCTGGTCCTGGCCGTGGCGCGCTACTTTGCCAACCTGGGCGGCCGCAATCTCACCTGGAAAGAGATCTTCAAGGCCTTTGCCATGGTCGGCATCCCCTTGCTCCTGGTGCTGGTGCAGCCAGACCTGGGCACGGCGCTCACGTATGCGCCCATTCTCGTCGCCGGCCTTTTTCTTGGCGGAATCAGCGTGCGGCAGGCCGCGATTCTGATCGTCTGCGGGACGGCTCTGATCGTCGGCGCCTGGTCCAGCGGCAAGATTCTCAAGCCGTATCAGAAGGCGCGGCTGACCAGCTTTATCAATCCCGACAACGACCCCAAGGGCAGCGGTTACCAGATCCGTCAGTCTCTGATCGCGGTGGGCGATGGAGGCATCTGGGGCAAGGGTCAAAACAAGGGAAGCCAGACCCAGGGCTACTTTCTGCCGATTCCCTATACGGACTTCATCTTTGCCGCCTTCAGCGAGGAGCACGGCTTTGTGGGCGCTCTGTTCGTGCTGCTGCTATACTTTTTCATATTGATGCGTTTGATTCAAAACGCTCAAACAGCCGCTGACCTGCCCGGTTCGCTGATTATCATGGGAATCGTGGCTGTGTTGACCTTCCAGATTGCGGTCAACGTAGGCATGGTCATCGGTTTTATGCCGGTCACCGGAATCCCCTTACCGCTAATGAGTTACGGAGGGTCTTCGGTATTGTTT
>DASXFB010000043.1:0-6352 GCA_036489815.1 Occallatibacter sp.
TCCTTAGTACGAGAGGACCGGGATGGACGAACCTCTTGTGTTCCAGTTGTCCTGCCAAGGGCACGGCTGGGTAGCGAAGTTCGGTTGTGATAACCGCTGAATGCATATAAGCGGGAAGCACGCTCTAAGATGAGATCTCCCTGAAGGGCCCAGGAAGACGACCTGGTTGATAGGCTGGGTGTGAAAGCGCAGCAATGCGTGAAGCTTACCAGTACTAATCGCCCGTTCGGCTTGTCCATAGAATTAACTCCGCGCAGTATGAATAACGCGGACACGATTCTTACAAGCCTTGTAGTCACTCAATCAATTTCGTTTCTGGAGCGCGCTCTTGAACGCGCTCCGGCAATTTCTTTGGCGCCAGATTGCAGACCGCGCTCCTCGAGTTTTCCGGGCGAAAGTATCCGGAACATGAGTCGAAGCCGCGGCAGGCTGCGGACAACCATCCGCCAAGCGCCATCCAAGTTTCAGGCGAACCGCAGATCCTTCGTCCGCTGCGGCGGACTCAGGACTTCGGCTCGGGGCTCGGACGCCCCGAAAAACGCCTCAGCTTGCCGGTGACCATACTGCGAGGGATCACCCGTTCCCATCCCGAACACGGAAGTTAAGCCTCGCTGGGCCGATGGTACTGCACGGGCGACTGTGTGGGAGATTAGGTGATCGCCGGCATTAGTTTAAACAAAAGCCATCCCGTTTGGGATGGCTTTTGTGCGTTATGCGAAGCATTCGCCGAGCGATCGCGACTCATGAATCTGGCGGTGAGCGGACAGTAGCTTCACTTCAGCGACCGCACCAGCCGCTCCATCGCGGCTTCCTGCGCTTCCATCGACTCGACGAGCTTGAATTGCGTCCGGCAGCGCTCGAGATTCTGGCCCGCGCGATGCACCTTGTAATAGAGATCGCCGGCGAGATAATCCGACAGAAAGCGCACGCCCTGTTCAAAGGTGATCAGCTTTCCCGCAAGGGCAAGAGATTCCTTCTCTGCGCCGGTCAGGAATTCGCCGGCCATGCTCAGGTATCCGCGCGCAATCGCTTCGAAGAAGTCGAATCGCAAGCGCACCTCAGAGAGATCCTGTTCGTCTTCTTTCGCCGGGCTCGCGGCGGTGCGCACCAGGTCGCCAAAATCGTAGGGAGCAAGGCCCGGCATTACGGTGTCGAGATCGATGACGCAGATCGCTTCGCCGGTCTGATCATCGAGCAGCACGTTATTGAACTTGGTGTCGTTATGCGTGACGCGTTCCGGCAGATGTGCGTCGAGCAGCGCGGTCGTCATGGGTTTCCGCTCGAGGGCGAAGGCGATCTCCGGTCCGGCGCCTGCCGCCCTGCACGCGGGATCCTGCTCGATCATCTCCTCTAAGACGCGGAGGCGCTTCGGCGTGTGATGGAAGTCGGGAATCGTATCTCGCAGGCGCGGCACGGGCAGATTGGCGAGCTGCTTCTGGAATAGCCCAAAAGCGCGCGCGGCTTCAAAGGCCTGTGCCGGTGAGTGGATTTCGTCGCAGGCGTGCGCGTTTTCAATCATGCGGTAGGCGCGCCAGTAGCTGCCGTCCCGGTCAATGTGCCAGGCGCGGCCGCCGCGGCTGGGAATCAGCGTCAGCACCCGCCGGTCGCGATCGGGCTCTGCGGCGATCTGCGTGGCTACATGCGCCGTGACCCGCTCGATATTTTCCATCACGGCGGTGGGGTCGTGGAAGACATTCTGATTGATCCGCTGCAGAATGCAGCGGGACGGAACACTGCGAGAAGCGGAGCCCAGCCGATCGAAGAACACGCAATAGGTATCGTTGATGTGGCCGCTCCCGTAAGGAACGGCATGCCGGTATTTACCCTCAATCTCAAACTGGCGCGCGATGCCGCTGAGGCTTGGCGCGCGATTCATGACCAGAGGCTCTCCGGATACGCCCCTTCGCGGACAAGGCGCTGGATGCTTGCAGCCACGCGCGGACGGTCTTCGCGGTAGGTGACGCCAAACCAGGCATTCGGAGTGCGCAGTACCTTCACGCGAGCCTCTCCGTCGGCGACCAGTTCGCCCACGGTGTTTGGAATGTAGCATTCCCCTTTAAGCTCGGTCCCATATTGGCGAAGGAAGGTCTCGAAGCGCTCGCGCAATTGGTCGAAGACCCTGGGTGTGAATCCCCAGAAGTTCATCGAAACGGGTTCTTCGCCTGTGAGCTGAGTTGTTCCGCCTTCGGCATCGGTGTTCTTCACCGCGGCTCCGTCGCGCTCGATGGCCGTAAATTCAACGACATTCTCCAAGTAACCGTCTGCGTTCACGCGGCACACGCCACGGGCCACGGAGCCGAACTCGGAGAGAGTCTTGTTCAGCGTGAACGCCACCATCGCATAGTCGTCTGTTCCCGACGTGAGTTGCTCCGCGAGCAGGCGATAGCTCTCGGCCCCGTAGAAGTCATCGGCATTGATCGAGGCGAAAGGCCCACGCACTGCTTCGGCGGCCATCAGGACGGCCTGCGTAGTACCCCATGGCTTGGTGCGCCCGGCGGGGACGGTAAATCCGCCGGGAATTTTGTCCAAGGCTTGAAACACATACTCCGTGGCGATGCGTTTTTCGAACCGCCGGCCAACAGCCTCCCGGAACGGCTCTTCGATCTCTTTGCGCAGCACGAAGACCAGCTTGTCGAATCCGGCGCGCATCGCGTCGTAAATCGAATAGTCGAGGATGGTTTCGCCGGAGGGACCCACGGGATCCATCTGCTTGAGGCCGCCGTAACGGCTGCCCATGCCCGCGGCCAGAATCAACAGAGTTGGGTTGGAAGTTGTACTCATGCTTGCGAATAGTGTAGTCCGTCCGCGATCAGGCGCCGACAGGCAGCGTGGGCATGGCTCCCTGGTGTCTGGCTTCGTCGACTACGGCGTCCAGGTGGGCCAGCACTTCCTCCACGCTCATTGTGTACATTTCGCGCTGGGCATCGTAGCCCTCTTCGATTAGCTGTTTGAGATAGCGGCCGGCAATCTGCGCGGCGAGCTGGTCGGTGATGACCTTGCCGCTGCGCTTCTTCTGTTCCACCCAGGCGAGGCAGGGCAGGGCGATCCACATTGGCCGGTCATTCACGTCAAAGCGGATGTCGACAGCGTCGGCGTGGCGCGTGGCGATGGCGACCATATTCGCCTTCCAGCGGATGTGCAGGTCCTCGCTAGTCCAACGGTCAGCTACGTGGAAGTCTTCGTACATAGCTTTAGCGTATCGCTCCGGCTCGCGCGCGGCAAGGGACCCAGCCGAAAAGCTCCCGCGCGGGCGAAAAGCTGCCGGCTGGATGAAGATGGCGGCGCGCTGATAGACTAGTAGGGTTGCAGTAGCCGTGCCCCATCCGTGTGAGTCAGCCGTTCGGCCCCGCCTGCAAGTCAATCAGCGAAGGACAAAGCGAACCCCGTGGATACTCAAACCCGTCACGCCCTCAAGAAAGACAAGTTTGCCCAGGCCGCCGCGACCAGCGCCAGTTGGGTCAGTGGTCACCGTTCCAGCGTTATGCGTTGGGCGATTGCCGGTGCGGTGGTTCTTGTGGTCGCGGTCGCCGGACTGGTTTACTGGAACGCGCGCAACGCAGCCGCCGACCTGGCGCTGGGTGCGGCGATGGATGTCTACAATGGGCCGCTGGCACAGCCGGGCGAGCCCTCGGAGCCGGGCGTCTACACCACGGCCGCCGCGCGCGCCAAAGAAGCGAATCGCGAGTTTGCCGCCGTCGCGCATGACTATAGCTGGCTGCCCGCGGCGGCCAAGGCGCACTATTTTGCCGGTGTGACCGATCAGGATCTGGGTCAGACCGCCGCAGCGGAGAGCGAGCTGAAGACGGCCGCCGGCTCGTCGGACCATAACCTCTCGAATCTAGCCAAGCTGGCGCTGGCCGGGTTGTATCAACAGACGGGCCGCGACGCACAGGCCATCGATCTCTATAACGAGCTGACCGCCAAGCCTTCTGAGACGGTCTCGTCCAGCGTGGCCCAGCTTGATCTCGCGGATCTGTATGCTGCGGAAGGCAAGCAGGAGCAAGCGCGCATGCTCTGGGCGAAGATCAAAGACGCGGACAAGGATGGGGCAGCCGGCTCCATCGCCGCTGAAAAGCTCACCGCCAAGCAGTAGGCCCGACGCCGCTGCTCGCTTCTTTCCTCCAGAGGGAAATTCCCGCTGGAGGTGGATTGCGCGTCTGTGAGCGTTTTCCAATTTGCCTGCGTCTGATGTGTATGAGCGCCAGCCAGGTCATTTTCGCAGGTTGGATGGAAATTCCAAACAGCGCCGCACGGGATGATGCCGATGGCAGGGCGGAAGAAGCAGCCCTCGCGGCCCTGGTCGACCAGTACGCCGGCGCGCTCTACCGGGTGGCGTTTTCCGTGCTCCGGAATCCGGCCGATGCGGAAGACGCGGTGCAGGAGGCCTTCCTGCGGGTGTTGCGCCATCGCGATACGCTGGACCAGGTGCGCGACCATCGCGTGTGGCTGATCCGGATCGTCTGGAACATTGTGCTGGATCGTAAGCGCCGCGCCAAGACCCGTCCTGAAACCGACGATGTAACAGAGCTGGCGCGCGTATTGCCCGCCAATGGGCTTTCGGCCGAAGAGCGAGCCGCCGCCGCGCAACATCACGCGCAGGTGCTGGCCTGCGTGGAACAGCTCCCGCCCAAGGAACGCGAGGTATTGCAGCTCTCCGCCTTCGAAGAATTATCCAGCGTGGAGATTGCCGCGGTGCTTGGCATCACGGAGTCGAGCGTCCGCTCAAGACTTTTTCGCGCCCGCAACCTGATGGCGGGCCTGCTCGATCATTCGAGGAGTCTGCGATGAATGCCAACTCTCAAAATCCGTCTGCTGCGAGCGGCGCCATTCATGCGGCAGGGTGCGATGCGGAAGAGACGCTGCGCCTGATCGCCAATCTTCCTGTTCCCGAAGATTTGGAAGACCGGATTCATGCGGTGTTGCGGTCGGCTCCGCACCGCGGCACCTTGCTCGCTTGGCCTTCCCCGGCTGCGGCCAGCGGCTGGATGCGTGGCGTGGCAGCGGCGGCGATCGCGTTTCTGATTGCCGGCGGCGGATGGGGCATCTACTCGCGGGTGCAGCCGGCACAGCCCGCGCAGGGCGTGGTGATGCCGCTCCCTGTTCAGAGCTCGGGAGGCTTTTCGAGCGCGGGGGCCATACGCACGCCGCAAAGGCTCAACGGTCCGGTGCTGACTCACCCGCTAAAGCCGCTGGCTGCCACCGGCAAAGCGGCAAAGAAGAAGCCGGCCGTGCATGGGCAGAGGCCCTCCGGAGTCTCCGGGAAAGCGGCGCAGGCCACTCCCGTACAGTAGCGCCGAGGTTTTTAGCCGATGATCTCAGGGCTCCGGACTGCCGTGATGGGGCGGCCTCAGGCGCTCCGGGTGAGCGCTCGAATCAATATTCCCAACAGTGCCAGCACCACCGCACCCCAGAATGCCGGAACGAAACCCTGCACACGGAATCCGCGGACGACGCTTGAGGCCAGCAGGATCATCAGGCCGTTGATCACTAGCAGAAAAATTCCCAGGGTGAGAATGCTCAAGGGAAAGGTGACGATCTTCAGGAAGAAGCCAACGGTGGCATTGAGCAGGCCGATGACGAGCGAAGCGATCAGCGCCGGCCACAAGCCGTGCACGTAAAAGCCGGGCACGATCCGCGAGACGATCAGCAGGGCGACCGCGCTCAGTAACCATTGCAGCAGCATTCCTAACATGGGTCTTTCTCCTTCGAATGGAGCTCTGCCCAGCCCCGCAATCCTGCCGAAAATCCGGACCACCTGGCCAGACCATCCAAACCATTTGAGCCATTCTTCTGGTTACCATGCTATATCCCTCGCGCGCGATGATCGTTGACGCCGGATGCCCGCTTTTCAATTACCATCGCAATCAATGACGATCCGCTTCCGGATTTTTTCTTCGCTTCTCGCTCTTGCCGTGTCTGCGGCGGTCGGCGCGGCTAAGCCGCGGCCCATCCCGGTGAAGGTGGTGGTTGTGGCCATGTTCGAAGTAGGCGCCGACACCGGCGATGCGCCGGGAGAGCTGCAATATTGGGTAGAGCGCGATCACCTGGACCTCGTTTACCCGCTGCCGGCGGCTTACCACAGCGTACGCATGAACGGAGAGGGCGAGATGGCGGTTCTCACCGGCCAGGGAACCGCGCACGCCGCGGCGACCCTCATGGCTGTGGGCATGGATCCGCGCTTTGACTTCAGTCATGCCTATTGGATTGTTGCCGGGATTGCGGGTGGATGCCCGGATCGTGTGTCATTGGGCTCAGCGGCGTGGGCGCGCTGGATTGTGGATGGCGATCTGGGTTATGAGATCGATGCGCGCGAGATTCCGCCGGACTGGGAGACCGGATATCTGCCATTGCG
>DASXFB010000055.1:0-2130 GCA_036489815.1 Occallatibacter sp.
GTGCTTTCCGCGGCGACTGAAGAGGCGTTGGCTGCCGCCCAGAATGCTCTTGCGCAGTATTTGCAAAACAACGGCCGGCACTCCCTGCGCGATGTTTGCCATACGCTGAGCCGCGGCCGCGTGCATCACTCGTGTCGTCACTCCCACGTTGTGAGCACACGTGAAGAGCTGCTGCAGCAATTGCGCTCCGACTCAGCCCATGCCGCAGCCGGAGCGCGCACAAACTCAGGCGATTCCGTCCTCGGCTTCCTGTTTACAGGGCAGGGCAGCGAGCCTACCGGGATGGGCCTGGAACTTCTCGCGCACAGCAACATCTTCCGCTCGGCAGTCGATCGGATGGATCGAGCGCTCGATGGCCGGTTGGGCAAGAGCATTCGTGCAATCTGGGCTAATGAAGAAAAGGAGCAAGAGCGCGCATCCTTCGTGCAGCCTGCCCTCTACGCATACGGATGGGCGCTTAGCGAATTGTGGCACAGTTGGGGCGTAGCGCCGCGGGTGGTGATGGGGCACAGCCTGGGCGAGTATGTGGCTGCGACGGTGGCCGGCGTGATGACGCCCGAGGAAGGCATTCGTCTTGTGGCTGCGCGGGGCCGATTGACCGAGGATCTGGCTGAACCCGGCGCCATGATTGCCGTTGCTGCCTCGAAGGATCAAGTCGACGCACTGCTCGTCATGATGCCCTTGAATGCGTTGAGCATCGCGGCAGTCAATGGTCCGGAGAGCGTGGTCGTAAGTGGTCGACACAGCGCGGTCGAGCAACTCGAGGAGCAGCTTGGTTCGCTCCAGATGCGCTACAAGCGCCTGCGCACAACACACGGATTTCATTCCTCCGCACTGGATCGCATGCTGGACGCCTTTCAAGCAGAGGCGGCGGCGATCAAGTTCAAGGTCCCTGAGGTGCCCTGGATCTCAAACCTGACGGGCAAGCTGGTCGAGCGCAATTTTCCAGTCGATGCAGAATACTGGCGGCGGCATCTGCGCGAGACTGTCGAGTTCTCACAAGGTCTGGTTGCAGCCCAGACAACGGACGTCCCCACTTTTCTTGAGATCGGCCCGAAGCCGCATCTGGTCGCGCTCGCGCAAGCCAACGGCATTGCTGCCGATCGATGCGTCGCGTCTATTGGAGTCGCGACCGGCGAGTGGCACAGCCTGCTGACCGCGGCGTCGCGTCTCTATGCAAAGGGTGTCGATCTCGATTGGGACGCAGTTGCCGGCCAGCGCCCCTATCTTAAGGTTTCGTTGCCTGGCTACCCCTTCCAACGAAAACGATTTTGGTTCAACGACGGATTGCGCTGTGACGAAGGACGGGTCGCTGCCATGGCACAAGCCGCGGCTGATCAGGCATCGTTGATCCCGATTGAGCTGCCAGCGACTCGCATCGCAGAGGGCCTGGATGCGTTGAATCGCTGGGCTGCGGCGCTCATCCTGGCGGCGCTTAAAGGTATTGGTTGCTTTCAGAGCGGAAACACTGCTGTCACTGCCGACGCTCTCATCCGCGAGCACGGTGTTGTCCCGACTCATCGAAGGCTGATGGAGCGATGGCTGCGGCGGCTGAGCACCGAAGGAATTCTGATATCGGCGGAGGACGGCGAGAATGCAGCGTATGCGCTCGCACCGGGTGTTTCCGTGGCTCATCCGGAATCGATCTGGGCTGAGGCGGAGCAGTTAGGTGATAAGCCGCTGCGTAACTACCTGGCCAATTGTGCCGCCCTTCTTCTGCGCGTTTTGCGGGGAGATCTCAATCCGCTGGAGACGCTCTTTCCCGGCGGCGAGGATGAGCTGGCAAAGGGACTTTACGAGCGCTCGCCGGCGGCGGTTTACGCCAACCGCATTGCGGCTGCTGTTGTTGCGGCTCGGGCTCGCCTCGACGTCAAAACCAACCTCGGGTTTCCTCGACGTTTGCGGATACTCGAAGTGGGTGCGGGGACAGGCGCTACCTCGGCCGCCGTTCTTGCGCAATTGAATTCGCAACAGGTGCTCTATACCTTCAGCGATGTCTCGGAGGTTTTTCTGGCGCGTGCGCGCCGGCGATTCCGCTCACACGCGATGGAATTCACCCTCTTCGATCTGGATAGTGCAGCGTCCGCCGAAGCTCACGACGGGCGTTACGATGTTGTGCTGGTTGCGAAC
>DASXFB010000064.1:0-5230 GCA_036489815.1 Occallatibacter sp.
CTGCCGGGCATGGAATTTCCAAACGAAGCGGAGCCGGCAGCAGCCAGTGGAAGCGCGGCGAGGAAAGTTCGACGGCGCACAGAGTTCTCCCTCAAAAAAAGTTGTGATCAGTGTAGAGCATGCAAATTGCAGCCGGCGCGAAGAGCCTGCGTCGCCGTCTGCATTGCGGGTTGTCGAAATCTTCCGGAGACACGTCTGCTATTTGGGCAGTTCTGCATTTCCGCTGATGGTGAAGCTGCCGGTGAGAACGGTGGCGGTTCCACCCGGCTGCGCTCCGCCGAGCGACACGGTGTATTCACCAGGGATGATTACGCGATTGCCCCTCTCGTCGACCTGGGCGAGCGAGCGCGGATCGATGGTGAGGCTGACGTGCGTGGACTCTCCACGGGCGAGGTGCACGCGCTTGAAGCCTGCCAACGTGCGGATGGGCGTCTCGAATCCCTTTGGCTGGGTGAGGTAGAGCTCGGCAACTTCGTCGCCGGAAATCCGCCCGGTGTTTTTAATATCGGCCTCGATGGTTACAGGCTTGCCGGCTTCGACGTTGGTAGTTGGGAGCTTGAGTCCGTTGTAAGTGAAGGTGGAGTAACTCAGTCCATAACCGAAGCTATAGAGCGGCCGGCCGGAGAAATAGCGATAAGTGCGGTCCTTCATCGAGTAATCCTCGAAAGAGGGCAGCTGATCGAGCGAGGAGTAGAAGGTGAGGGGGAGACGTCCTGCGGGATTGTTGGCACCGGCCAGCGTCTCCGCGATGGCGGTGCCGCCCTCTTCACCCGGATACCACGCTTCGAGAATGGCCTTCGCGTTTTGCTGCGCCCAGTTGACGGCGAGCGCGCTGCCGTTCTGCAGCACGACGATGAGCGGACGGCCGGTAGCGGCGAGGGCTTTGAGCAGATCCTGCTGGACGGCGGGCAGATCGATGGCGGTGCGGTCACCGCCGCTGAAGCCGTCGAGCTTCACCGGCATCTCCTCGCCTTCGAGCGATGGCGAGAGGCCGACGAATGCGACGGTGACGTCAGAGCGCTTGGCTGCGCGCACGGCTTCTTCGCGCAGGGCGTAGTCCGGCGCCTGCCAGGTCAGGTCGATGCCGGCGCTGCCGGTGCCGTGGAAGTACTCCAGGCGAATCGGGTGCGGCTTGAGGTCGTCGAAGTGCACGGGAGCTTCGATCACCGAGCCGCGCTCGCCGGTCTTTCCTGCGCCGCTTTGAACGAGCACTTTGCCGTCGAGATAGAGTTTGAATCCCTCGGCGTTTTCGCAGGCATAACAATAGTTGACGCGCACGCCGAGCTTATAATTGCCAACCGTTGGCGGAGTGAACGTGCCATCCCAGCGGACAGAGTAGTTATCGCGCTGCATGCCTTCGACGGGGACTACCTTATCCCAGTTGAAGTTGATCTGGCGATCGGTGCGCATGAGCACCGGTGTACCTTTGAGATCTTTCGATTTGAAGTACACGCCGGTAAGTCCGTTGCCGTAGCCGCTGGCCGGGTGCAGCGCGGTGTGCTCGATAGGCATGGCGAGGCCCGCCACGAGGGTCGATCCCTGAGCATAATTGATTCTCGCGGAGCGGAATTGAATCTCCATGCCATCGATGGGGTAGATGGGGTCGGGGGGCGGACCGTTGTAGTTGCCCTGCAGCGACTGCACGAGCTCCGCGGTGGGGCCGACGACAGCGATGCGGCCAACGTCAGGCCGGAGAGGCAGCGTGTGATCTTCGTCCTTGAGCAGGACCATGGACTCGCGCGCAGCCTGGAGTGAAAGCTCGCGGTGCTGCGTGGAGTTGTCTTCGCTGAAGGGAATGCGGCCGTAGGCGTAGCTGGAGGGCGGGTCGAACATGCCGAGGCGGAAGCGCGCACGGAAGAGGCGATGCAGCGCGGTGTTCAGATCGGCTTCGGTGATGAGGTGCTGCTGAACGGCCTCGACCAGAAAAGGGAAGGCCTGCCCCTGCCCGAAGCCGCATTCGAGATCGGTGCCGGCCTTTACCGCGGCGGCGGCGGCGTGGGCCATGTCGGGAACGTAGTGATGGCCGGTGTTGATATCGGCGACGGCGGCGCAATCGCTGACCACGTAGCCGTCGAAGTGCCAGTCATCGCGCAGGTGGTCGCGCAGCATCATGGTGTTGGCGCAGGCGGGCTGGCCGTCGATGGCGTTGTAGGCGCACATTACGGATTGCGCATGGCCCTCGGTCACTGCGGCGCGAAAGGCGGGCAGGTAAGTGTCTTCAAGATCGTGCGGCGAGACGTCAACGTTGAAGCGATGGCGCAACGGCTCGGGGCCGCTGTGCACTCCGAAGTGTTTCGGCGTGGAGACGACCTTCAGATATTTCGGATCGTCGCCCTGCATGCCTGTGACGAAGGCCACGCCCATGCGGCTGGTGAGGAACGGGTCTTCGCCGTAGGTCTCCTGGCCGCGGCCCCAGCGGGGATCGCGAAAGATATTGATGTTGGGCGCCCAGAAGGTGAGCCCGAAGAACATCTCGTGGTCGTTCTGGCGCATGGCCTGGTTGTACTTGGCGCGAGCTTCGGTGGAGATGGTCTCGGCCATGCGGTGCACAAGATTCGTGTCCCAGGTGGCTGCCATGCCGATGACCTGGGGGAAATTTGTCGCGGTGCCGGCGAAGGCGACGCCATGCAGGCCCTCGTTCCACCAGTCGTACCTGGGCACATCGAGGCGTGGAATCGCAGGAGCGTGATCGCGCATCTGCTCGACTTTTTCTTCGAGGGTCATGCGGCCGATAAGGTCGTCGACGCGCTTGTCGATGGGCAGGGCCGGGTTCAGATAAGGGAGAGCCGAAGACTTCTGCGGCTGCTGGCCGTACCCGGACTGCGGGATCAAGATGAGAGCGGCAACGAGGCAGTACAGAGCGCGTGCATAACGATGGGACATGAGGAGACCGACTCCTGCGGATGCGTCGTAAAAAAGCGATTTAGCGTGCGCCTCATTATAGAGGCCGAGATGCACATCCCGGGGCTCGATTGCACGGAAAAGAAAACGATTCCTTGCCTTTCGTGAGGGAGGCAAATTAGGCTTGCCGTCATGAGACGGACAGGCGTTTCCTGGCGAGCGTGGAAGCGGGTTTGTCGCTTTGCCGCTGCCGGTGGACGAGGCGCGCTGCTGCCTGTTTTTTTCTGTCTTCTTCAGGCGGGTGTTCCGGCTCTGGCGCAGACTGCTACTCCGCAGCACGCCGTGGAGCTGATGCAGGCCGGCAACTTTCATGACGCGGAGTTGATCTGGCGGCAGCTGGCGCAGAGCGATCCGCGGAACGCTTCGGTCCATGCCAGCCTGGGCCTGGCGCTGGCCGAGCAGGAAGAGTATGCCTCGGCTGCTGCGGAATACCGCAAGTCGCTGGCCCTGCACCCGAATCAGCCTGATGTCTCGATGAATCTTGGCCTGGCTGAATTCAAGCAGGGGCACTTTGCGGAGGCGATCGCACCGTTCAAGTCGGCTGCGGCGGCCAAGCCGCAGGATGGGCGCGTGCCGGTGCTGCTGGGCATGAGCTACTACGGCCTTCATCAATACGCGAGTGCCGTGCCTTATCTCACACAAGCCAGCAAGGCCGATCCCGCCAATCTTGAAATGCAGAGCGTGCTGGCGCAGAGCTGCCTGTGGAGCAAGAAGTATGACTGCGCATTCGCGGAATTCAAGAGCATTCTTACCGTCAATCCGGACGCGGTGCAGGCGCATATGATGCTGGCCGAGGCGCTCGATGCGATGAACCGGAAGCCGGAGGCCATTGCCGAGCTCGAGACCGCCGAACGTACTTCTCCGAACGAGCCTATGCTGCATTTTGAGCTCGGCTACCTCTACTACACGCAGCATGATTACGATAAGGCGGCGCCGGAGCTGGAGCTGGAGGTCAAGAACAATCCGGGGTACGCCCTGGCTTACGCTTACCTGGGCGATATCGCGTTCCACAAGAACGATGATTCGGCGGCGGAGACGGATCTCAGCAAGGCGCTGCAGCTGCAGGACAATCTGCGCCTTGCCTACTTCGATCTGGGCTGCGTGTATGTGGATCAGAAGCGGAACAAGGATGCCCTGGCGGCGTTTCAGCGTGCGGAGAAGCTCGATCCTTCCGAGCCAGACGCGCACTATCGGCTGGCGCGGGTTTACATGGCGCTCGATCAAAAACAAAAAGCAAATGAAGAGTTCGCCAAGACGCGCAGCCTGCACGCCAAGACCGAAGAGTCGCTGATCGAAAAGGTCTCCGGCGGCGGCCAGTCTGCGCCGAAGCGGACGGAGTAACCTATCTGATCCCGCTGACAAGATATAACCGCATGAAAGCTCCGGGATCTTTCGTCACGCGACGTGATTTTCTTTGGATGGCCGCGGCCTCGGCTGCGGCGTTCGGGCAGGGCGTGAGCCGGCGCGTGGTGAAGCCGCTGCCGCGCGGGAAGCCTTCGGGCATTCCATTTCTGGCGCGCTTTACTGACGTGGCGGCGGAGGCGGGACTTACCGCGCCGGTGATCTACGGCGGCATCGAGCACAAGAATTATATCTTCGAGACGGTGGGATGCGGGGTCGCCTTCTTGGACTACGACAACGACGGCTGGCTCGATATTTTTGTCCTGAGCGGCACGCGTGTGGACGAGAAGATTCCTGGCGCAACTAATCGGCTATATAAGAACAATCGCGACGGGACATTCAGCGATGTTACAGAGAAAGCCGGGCTCGTGCGCACCGGATGGGCCAGCGCAGTCACTATCGGCGACTATAACAACGATGGCTTCGAAGATATCTTCCTCACTTACTACGGCCAGAATGTTCTCTATCGCAACAATGGAGACGGAACCTTTACCGATGTTACGAAACAGGCCGGCCTGCTGTACGAAGGGAGCACGCGGTGGGGTTCCGGATGCACCTTCGTCGACTATGATCGCGACGGTCATCTCGATCTCTTTGTGGCGAACTATGTCGACCTGAGCGTGGGGAAGATTCCGAAGCCGGGCGAGAATCCTTACTGTAACTTCAACGGAGTGCCGGTCAACTGCGGTCCGCGCGGGCTGGCTATGCCGCATAACTACCTTTACCGCAACCAGGGCGATGGGACGTTTCGCGAAGTCACTGTGCAGAGCGGCATTGCGAAGGCGGAGCGGACGTATGCGATGACCGCGGTGGCGGCGGACTTCAACAACGATGGGTGGACGGATATCTACGTTGCTTCGGACTCGACGCCGAGCCTGCTGTTTCTTAATCAGCGCAACGGCACCTTTGCCGAGCAGGGCGTGGAGCG
>DASXFB010000143.1:0-1509 GCA_036489815.1 Occallatibacter sp.
GCCCACACCGCGCTCTCCATTTCGCTGCAGCACGCGGGTCAAATTCCTGAGGCTGAAGCCGCCGCCGGCCGCGCCCGCATCCTGGAGTGGAAGGCGCAGCTCCAGACCCCTCCATCGCAGGAACCGCGGTGACACGGAAGCCGGTTTCGGCGACGCCTGTGCCATCGCCGTCTGAGCGCCTGCGCCGCATGCATGACGATCTCCTGCTCGCGTATGGCCCGCAAAGTTGGTGGCCTGCCGAGACGGCCTTTGAAGTCATCCTCGGCGCTTACCTCACCCAGAACACAGCCTGGAAGTCCGTCCGGCGCTCACTTGAGAATCTGCGGCAGGCCGGTGCTCTAACCATCGATGGAGTCCGGGCCATTACGCTTGCAGATTTGCAGGCCCTCATTCGCCCTTCCGGTTTTCACACCCGCAAGGCGCCATCGATCAAAGCCTTCATTGACATGCTTGACAGCGAGTTTGCCGGTTCGCTTGAGGTGCTCCGCGCTGTGCCGACCGGGGCACTACGCGAACGGCTGCTCAGACTTCCCGGCGTGGGTCCTGAAACCGCGGACGCAATCCTGCTGTACGCGCTCGAACATCCCGTCCCGGTTGTTGACGAGTATCTGCGCCGCATCGCTGCACGGCATCGACTACTTGAGCCTTTGCCCGGCCGGAAGGGCTATGAATCTCTGGCTACCCTCGCACGCCAGGCATTCGGCTCCGACCCCTCCGCGACGCACGCCCAGCAATTCAATGAGCTGCATGCACTGGTCGTCGCGGTGGGCAAAATGCACTGCGGCAGAACGCCGAATTGCACGGGCTGTCCACTGGCTGGCGATCTTCGTTTCGCAACGCCTCCGTCACGACCGTAAACATCAGATGCCGCAGCCGGCACTTGCCGCTCTCCGATCTTCTCACTGCCCTGTCATCCAAAATCTTCGAATCGACAAGATGTCCGGCTTGACAAATCCAGACCGTTCTCGATACCGTTAGTTCGGTATTTGAACAAAATGCCGCTCGCGCTGATTCTTCGGCCGCTCGTGTCAAGCTCCAGGCCTCAGCCTCATTCATCCCTGGCTCGCGCCGGATGCGCACGCGAAAGGAGCAAAAATGGAATGCCATTCGAGACGAACCTTTCTTGTTGGCGGAGCCGCCGTCACTGCGGCCTGCGCTGTCCATCCCCTCATCGGCCGTTCCCAGGCGTCCGCTTCGCCGTTCCGCATCTCCGTCATCAACGATGAAATCTCGCCCGATTTCGACCACGTCTGCTACGTCGTCTCCCATGACTTCGGTCTCAACTGGATCGAACTTCGCTCCATGTGGGGCAAGAACGTCATGGACCTTAGCGACGCACAAATCGCGGAGTCGAAAAAGATTCTCGCTAAATACAACCTGCGCGTGACCGACATTGCCAGCCCGCTGTTCAAGACCGATTGGCCAGGAGCACCGCGCTCGTCGTATAGCTCCGGCGGCGACAAGCATGGCGCGGTCGATGTCGCTTTCAAACATCAGGACGAAGTGCTC
>DASXFB010000042.1:0-38624 GCA_036489815.1 Occallatibacter sp.
GCATACCCTCCGGCTCCCAGGGAATCCAAGATTTCGACGACTGGGTGCGAGGTGATGCGCTTGAAGACAGCGAAGTCCCCGGCGATATAAATGAGCATGGGGGCCGAGGCGAGAATCACTCCGCCTTGAAACCCGCCGCCCGGCGTCAGTTGACCGTGGGTACACATATATAGCCCGAAGACGACCAGCGCGGCGAAGCTCACCGCCGCGGTCGCCTTCACCGCGTCGCTCAGCCGTCCATCGGGCGATGCGGCTTCCGGCCTGGGCTTCGGGTCGCGCAGCAGCATCATCACGCCCAGCACGGATGTAAACAAGATGAACTCTTCGCCCAGCGTGTCGAAGCCACGATAGTCATAATCGATGGCGTTGACCACGTCGGTTGTGTGGCGTTCATAAACCGAGAGCGCGGCCATCACATCGCCGTACGGTCCGCGATAGAAGCCCCACGGCGGCAGATTTCTTGCGCCCAGAAAATAGAGGCAGGCGAAGCCCGCAGCCGCAACGAAGAAGATACGCATGCGCCATCGCTCGGTCATTGAGCGCCCTTCTCCCGCCGCTGCTTTTTGTGCTGCATCCTGGCGATCGCGAGCATCACCATCAACGGCAACGCCACCGCGCCCACCGCAATCTGCGAGAGCGCAACGTCCGGCGCTTGAAAAACAAAAAACATGACGGCGAGCAGCAGGCCGTAAAAGGTGAGCGCGAGCACCTGCGAGGTGACATCCCGCGTCCGCACGACGCAAAGCGCGGCGACGGCGATAAGCATCAGCAGCAGGCCGCCGAAGATCATCATTGCGATCGATTCTCCTGGATGAACTCGATGCGGTCCCCTTCGCGCGGCTCCCAGTGTCCGATCTTCCGTACGCGGATGGCGCGCACCGTCGCGTGTGTCACGATGGAATTGGCCGCGAGCAGCAGCACCGTGACGAGGGCCGCTTTGAGCGTGGCGACGGACCATCCGCTCACACAGAGAAACGCGGCGGGAAGCAGCACGCCTCCGACGCCGGCGGGCAGGGAAAGATATTGCATGGCCTGGGTAGGCTCCCGCATGCGCAGCATCCCGGCGCAGCCCAGCCAGCAAGAGGCGACAATCGCGGCCAGCAGCACGTTTTGGATGGTTTGGATCACAGGTGCTTCTCCAGGAAGCGCGCGAACACCAAGCCGCCGCCCAGAGTAAGAATCGCCAGGGCTAGAGGCAGGTCCATGAAGATGAGCCGATGGGTTCCGACCGAGAGCAGCGCCAACAAGATCGACACGATCGCGCTGGTCATCTCGAGTCCGACCAGGCGCCGCTCCGGACCGCCGCGCAAGCACATGCAGGCGCAGGGCACCAGGCACGCTCCCACGGCGTACGCAGCGGTTAGCCAGGGGTTCATCCTTTTGCTCCTAACTTTTGGGTCATCTTGGGAACAGCGCTACGCTGGATCTGATGGAAGAGGATCAGGCCCTTCGGCTCATCGATTCCCACGACAATGAAGTTGGGCGCTGCCGTTGTAAACCCCACCGCGAGCGCCCGCCGGATCAGGCCGCGGCCGCCGCTCAGGCGCTCGAACGGAGCGACGCGAAAGAGAGACTCGGCTTTGGCGATGCCGGTCAGGTCCTTGAACAGAACCGCCAGAATCTCCCACACGCCGGTGACCAGGTGCCCGGGGATGCGCCACATCTGAATCACATCCGCGAGATACAGGCGGACGGGAATGCCCATTTCTTTGAGCACGAATCCGGAGAGCATCGCCGCGAAGGTCGCGCACGCCGCTCCGAGACAGAGCTCCTGGGAAGAGAGCGTTCCCACGAAGGCAAGCCAGGCTAGGAAGGCGAGTACCACCGAGACGGCAAACCATTGTGCGACACGGCCCTGGCTCATCAATCCTCCGCATGACCAACCTGCTGATCCGGTCGCAAGCAATCATTCTTTGGAGGTCAATTCATTGGGGTTTTTCGTGCGACCAGTTCTACCGCACTAGGATGCGGAGGCCGGAACCAGGGTGGTCCTGGGGCTGGTCGCCAAGCTCGTCGGGAGGCCGGCCCCTGGGGTTATTCCGGGGTTGGTCCCCCTCATCGCCGGGCCGCCCGCGCTCACTCCCGCCGGAACGCCCGCGTGGTACGGCTCGCCCTGCCGGGGATCGCTCATGATGTATACAAGAAAGGTCGGCGCGATTCGACGTCTCACGTTTTGAGAAACCACAAACAGCTTCCACATGCGGGAGAAGCGATGGCAACCAAACTCCACACCAGTCCGGCTCTTAGCACCAACAAGCATCTGCTGCGCTGGGTCGAAAAGATGGCTGAACTCACCAAGCCGTCGTCGGTCCATTGGGTTGACGGCTCACAGCGCGAGTACGATCGCCTGTGCTCTCTGCTCGAAGAGCGGGGCACTTTTGTCCGCCTGAACCAGAAGCTATGGCCGGGCTGTTTCTATGCCCGCTCCGATGTGCGCGATGTAGCCCGCGTGGAGGAACGCACCTTCATCTGCTCGCTCTCGCGCGACACCGCCGGCCCCACCAACAACTGGGAAGATCCGTTCCAGATGCGCCGCAAGCTCAAGGGGCTTTTCCAGGGCTGCATGAAAGGGCGCGTCATGTATGTGCTTCCGTTTTGCATGGGCCCGCTCGATTCGCCGGCCGCGCAGATCGGCGTCCAGCTTACGGATTCGCCTTATGTCGTGGTCAGCATGAGGATCATGGCGCGCATCGGCCGTCCGGTCTTCGCGCAGATCGACAAGGACCTCAAGCGCGTGGTTCCCTGCATGCATTCCGTGGGCATGCCGCTCGAGCCCGGCCAGACCGACGTCCCGTGGCCCTGCAATGACACCAAGTACATCGTGCACTTCCCCGAGACGCGCGAGATCTGGTCGTACGGCTCAGGCTACGGCGGCAATGCCTTGCTCGGGAAGAAGTGCTTCGCCCTGCGGATCGCCTCCAACATGGCGCGCGATGAAGGCTGGATGGCCGAGCACATGCTCATTGTGGGACTGGAGAGCCCGGCGGGCGAGAAAACCTACGTCGCCGCGGCGTTTCCTTCCGCCTGCGGCAAGACCAATTTCGCCATGATGGTGCCACCCAAGGCTTTCAAGGGGTGGAAGGTCTGGACCGTCGGAGACGACATTGCCTGGATTCGCCCCGATGAGAAGGGTCAGCTCCGCGCCATCAATCCGGAGGCTGGGTTTTTCGGCGTCGCGCCGGGCACCAGCACCAAGACGAATCCCAACGCCATGGCTGCGCTGGCGCGCAACACGATCTTCACCAATGTCGCGCTCACACTCGAAGGCGGTGTCTGGTGGGAAGGCATGACCGATACTCCCCCCGCGGAGTGCCTGGACTGGAAGGGCAATGTCTGGACGCCCGAGATCGCCCGCCAGACCGGCGCCAAGGCCGCGCATCCGAATGGCCGCTTTACCGCTCCGGCCGCGCAGTGCCCCAGCATGGACCCCGCCTGGCAGGATCCGGAAGGCGTCCCGTTGAGTGCCATCATCTTCGGCGGACGCCGCTCCACCACCATGCCGCTCGTCTACCAGGCCTTCAACTGGAGCTCGGGGGTCTACATGGGTGCGACCATGGCCTCTGAGATGACCGCAGCCGCCACCGGAACGGTGGGCAAACTCCGCCGAGATCCCATGGCCATGCTGCCCTTCTGCGGCTACCACATGGGCGACTACTTCCGCCACTGGATCAAAATGCAGCGCAAGCTCACCTCCACGCCACGCGTCTTCCACGTGAACTGGTTTCGCAAGGACGAAGACGGGAAGTTCATGTGGCCGGGTTTCGGCGAAAATATCCGGATTCTCAAGTGGATTGTGGATCGCGTGCGCGGCCGCGCCCAGGGCAAGGAGACGCCCATCGGCTGGACACCGTATTACAAGGACATCGACTGGACGGGTCTCGACTTTTCGGAGGAGCAGTTCGACCGGCTGCAGACCGTCGATCGCGCGCTGTGGCGAACGGAGGTCATGGGCCATGAAGAGCTGTTCCTCGACCTGCATGATCATCTTCCGCCCGAGATGATCTACGAGCGGGAGTTGCTCATCTGCCGCCTGTAAGCCGCCAACCTGCGCGAAGCTGAGACCGCTCCGCTGAGGCTGCCGGTCCATGAGGCCGCGTATCCGCCTGGGCCGGCGCGCCCGCACCCTGCCTGCCGGCTTCCCGTGCGGCCGGCGCCGCCCCACCCGATACAATCAAAAAGATAGAGAGTCGGGAGGACGGCTTTTTGCGTCCTAAGTGATTGAAGGATTGATTGCAGCCGAATGGCCAGGCGCACATGGAAGGGCAAAAAACAGAAGGGCTCCGGGGCGGCTCGATTCCTGGTCGGCGTGTTTCTTGCGGCTCTGATTGCGCTCGGCGGAGCCGGATGGCTGCTGCTCACGCCGTATGGGCCGGCAGCCGAGACCTTCGTGGACCTCGCCCCAGGCTCGTCCGTTTTCCGAATCGCCCAGCAGTTGCAGTCTGCGGGCGTCGTGCGTAGCCCGTATGCGTTCGATCTGCTGCGCGTCTTGAAGCGGGGAACGCTGAAGGCAGGTGAATATCGGTTCGACCATCCGGTGTCCCCCCTCGAAGCCTACGAACAGATCGTGCGCGGCGAGGTGTATACCCACGCTCTCAGCGTGCCGGAGGGCGAAAACATCTTCGATATCGCCGGCAGAGTGGAAAAAGCCGGTTTCGATACGCGGCACAATTTCCTGGATGCCGCAGTCAAACAGGTGGGACTGATCGCTGACCTGGATCCCCAGGCGACGTCGCTGGAGGGCTATCTTTTCCCCGATACCTATCGATTTGCGCGCAACACCCGGGCAACCGAGATCGTGGCAGCGATGGTGCGCCGCTTTCGCGCCGTCGCCGCACAACTGGGACTCAAGGAGAATGTGCACCAGGTGGTGACCCTTGCCTCATTGGTCGAACGGGAGACGGCGATCGATTCCGAGCGTCCGCTGGTGGCCAGCGTCTTTGAAAACCGATTGGAAAAGAACATGCCGCTGATGACCGACCCTTCAGTGATCTACGGCCTTGAGCTGCAGGGCTGGTGGCGAGGCACTATTTACCAGAGCGATCTGACCCGCAACACGGCCTACAACACCTACTTGCATTCAGGTCTTCCGCCGGGACCGGTGGCCAATCCCGGGCTGCCCTCGCTGCGCGCGGCCATGCATCCGGCCCATACCGACTATCTGTATTTCGTGGCGGCGGGCAGCAATGCGCAGGGCCACTCGCTGTTTGCGGCAACCCTCGATGCGCATAATCGCAATGTGGCCGGCTATCGGCGCGCCGTTAAAAAGGCTGGTCAGCCATGAGGTCTCCACGCCGCCTGGCTTCTCTGGCTGCCTCTGCGCTGCCGCTGGCTTTGGCCGGCTGCTCGCTGCTGCCGACCACGCGCAAGCTTCCCGTGCCCAGAGCCCCGGCAGTTGTGCAAACCGTGACGGCGGAGCAGTTGGTCGCACTGCTCAATCAGCGCTGGAATGCCTTGCAGACCCTGACCGCGAAGGTGAATATCCAGGTGAGGGTCGATAAGCCCAAGCAAGAGGTTGAAACAACGATCCCGTCCTTTCCGGCCAGCATCCTGCTGCGCAAGCCGCAGATGGTGCGGGTCTATGGGCGCGTGCCGGTGCTGGGCACCGAAATGTTCGATATGGCCAGCGACGACAAGGACTTCACCGTGTATATTCCCTCGCGAAAAGAGGCGGTAAAGGGGTCCAATGCGCTCAAAAAAAGATCTGACAATCCACTGGAGAATCTGCGGCCGGGATTTTTCTTCGATGCGATGGTGGTGAGAGGACTCGACGCGGACGACGTCTACATGGTGACGGCCGATTCAGAGACGGTGGAAGACCCCTCCAAAAAGCATCTGCTGGTGAAACCGGAATACGTGCTCAATATCATGACGCCGAGGCCGAATAGCCGCCGGCAGAACGCAGATCGCGTGATCACCTTCGATCGCACTACGCTGCTTCCTTACGAGCAGGATATTTATAACAGCGACGGCATTGTGGAGACGCAGGTCTTCTACACGGCATACCGGGCGTTCGACGCCGTGCAATATCCGGCTACCATCACGATCAAGCGCCCGCTCGATCATGCCCAGACCGTATTGACGGTAACCAGCGTGATTCAAAATCAGACGCTCAAAGACGATCAGTTCCACGTCACGTATCCAGCGGGAACACAGATCAAGAATCTCGATTAAAGCGGTTTCGATTCACTTCTCCACATCTCTCGCATTTTAAAAAGCGGCCTTTTCTCGAGGAAAAGGCCGCCTGGCGTTCCACACTCTGTAAGCACCCGGGTCGAAACCTCTGTAGCCGGCCACTCCGAAATGCCGGTGCCATCCGGAGCAGCTCAGAAAGCCCGCTGCGTCCAAAAAAATCAAGCCGGACGAGAGAACTCATCCGGCCTGATCCGTGTAAAAGCTGCCGTTTTAGAAGGTCAGCCGCCCGCCCACTTGGATGATGCGCGGGCTTGAGGCTCCGGTGATCACGCCAAAGGTTGATGACGAAGGGGCGGCGCCGTCGGCTGAAGGCGGACCGCTCGTCCCCGGCGTACCAAGGCTTACAAGGTTGAAGACATTGGTGGCCTCGCCGCGAAGCTGGAAGGTGATTCCGCGCTCGAAAGTGATATTGCGGAATATTCCCAGATCCACGTCGCGGTAACCCGGAGCGCGCAGGTAATCGCGCGGCACGTTGCCATCGGCGTTGCCAGGGCCGATGCCGCCGGCCACGCCCGGCCCATTAGCAACGAATGCGGCAGTATTGAACCACTCGGCTGCCGCTTGGGCGCGGGTACGATGCGGATCAAGGAACGCGCTCGCCGGATGAACCGCATCGAAGTCGGGGCGATTTGCGTTGGCGCTGTCGAGATTTTTGTCGGAGCCGGTGGTGACGGAGAATGGCTGCCCGCTCTGCATCACCCAGATCGGCGAGAAGCTCCATCCGTTCACGAGCTGCTTCATGAAGAAGTTTTGGCCGTGATAGTAGGCGATGTTCCACATGCCGGAGATGGAGGCGACGTGGCGGCGATCGGCATCCATCGGGCCTTTTTCTTCCCAGAGATTGGCGAAGTCCTGCGCGGTCATCTGGCCGATGGCCGACTCGTTGCTGCTCTGGATGGCGTGGCTCCAGACATAGAAGCCGTTCACCATCACGTTGCGGGAGAGCGGCCGGCCCGCGGCGATCTGCAGCGAGTGGTAGTTAGCCGTCTGGTTGGTGATGAGATAGATGTTCTGGCCCAGCGTACCGGTGCCTGCGGCGTTCTGGTCGTAAGGACGCCGCGCATTGGTGCCGCCTGTGCCCGTTTGACCGGAGTTCTCGCCCGCCAGTCCAGGCACATACGGAGCGTAGTTGCCATCAATCATGGTCGGCACGTCGTGCGAAAGCGTGCCCACATACGCCGCGGTCACAGCCACCCGCCACGGCAATTGCCGTTGCACGGCGAGGTTGAACTGGTAGATGTAGGGCCACTGAACGTTCGTTCCGATGGTCTCGATGGACGCCGGGAGCAGGAAGCGCGGGTTCTTGGGGTTATAGGCGTAGGGGAATGGATCTCCATTGGGAAATGCAGAGACTGCCCCGTTCACCATCTGGGGGTTGTAGGGGTCAGAAGCGGAGCGGACCGAGCTGAAGGTCTGGCGAACCGCATAGGGATTGGCGTTGCCAGGCTGATTCCACTCATTGCCGCTGGTGGTGCCATAGAAGACGCCCGCCCCCGCACGGATGGCGGTCTTGCCGTCTCCAAATGGATCCCACGCAAAGCCGATGCGCGGCGCGACATGGTGCAGTTTGGTCGAAACGATGCCGCGGCCCACCCCTGGGTCGCCGGGGAAGAACATGCCCGCCGGGGCGCTCGGTATCACCGTCGATTGCGTACCGGGGACGGTCGGGTTGCTGGTGAGCGTGGCCTTGCTGGGGATAAACGCCGCGGTCAGATTCGAGGACTCAACCGGAGGCGTGTCGATATCCCAGCGGATACCCAGGTCGGCCGTAAAACGCGGAGTGATGCGGTAGTTGTCCTGGAAAAAGACCGCGCCGTGCCACGCGCTCATCAGCGTGTGATAGGGAGTATCCTGTTCCATCGACGAAAGCATGCCGGTAAAGAAGTCAGAGAGCGCATTACCGGTGGTGGTGGGCGCAGAGCTCGCGTAAGAGAAGTTGCCGTAGTTGTACAGGTTGCCCACGAACATGCCCTTATCGAGCGCAAGCTCGCCGCCGTAGAAAAGGCTGTGCTTGCCCTTGGTCATCGTGATCATGTCGCGGAGCGAGTAGAAGTCAGAATCCGTGACGGGGCCGGCGAGAGAATCCTGGGCATGGAAATACCCGGAGATGTTGAGATCCGGAATGGTCGCCGGCCCCTGGATGGTGTAGTTGGAACCGAGCGTGCCGGCGCTGGCGCCCGATGGCAGGTTGACGCGTCCACCCGCCGCCCGGGTATAGGACAGCCAGGCCTGGTTAGCCGTGGTGGCGCCAAAGGTGTGAACGTCGCTGACGTTGGCGTTGGTCTGGTTGGTGTAGGACTGGTTGGTTGTCCAGGGAGCGACGTTGCCGCCGCCGAAGGCGTTCTGCGTGGTGCGCACAAAGAAGTACGTCGCGGCCACGTGATCCTTATCGCTGAGAACCTGGTCATACTTGGCCAGGTATTCGTTTTCGTCGGTTGGTCCGGTGAAGTAGCCAGACCAGTTGAGCGGGACGGTCGCGCCGCTGGGGGTAACGTTGGGTAGCGGAATCGAGGCGCTGCTGTTCTTGCCGCTGAGCACGCTGGCCGCCAGCGCATCCTCCGCGGTCGAGGGCAGACAGTTCAGGTTCGTCGGATCCGTCGACTTGATGCCGACCGACGAGCAGCCCGGGCCGCTATTGGTCTGCCCGGTGTAGGCGGTCTTGGTTCCCGGCATGTTAATGGTGAACGGCGTCGACCCGTAGTAAGAGAACTTTCCGTTGCTGCTGGCGGGGTTGGGCAGATCGCCGGTGAAGTCACCTAGCCGCTCGGCTGCCGTGGGGACGCGGCCGCCGCTCACGTACTGGCCCACCACCTGGCGCAGGCCGCCATAGCTGAAGAAGAAGAACGCCTTGTCCTTCTTGACGGGGCCGCCGACCACGCCGCCGAACTGGTTGCGGTGGTAAGGCGCGTTGATAAATTGGCCCTGAACGTTCTTGGGCGCGTTCCACGGATATGCATTGAAGTCGGTGTTGCGGTTGAACTCAAAGAGCGATCCGTGAAACTGGTTCGTACCCGACTTTGTAACGGCGGTGACGACTGCGGAAGACATGTGCCCGTATTGAGCAGAAAAATCGCTTGTCTCCACGCGAAACTCTTCGAGCGCGTCGGGATTCGGCAATTGATTGCCGTAATTGCGGATTCCGTTGATGTTCAGACCACCATCCAGATAAAAGCTGACCTCAGGGTTGCCGCCGTCGATGGAGCCGTTGATCTGCACGTCGGTCGAGGGAAGCCCAATGACGAAATTCGGTGTCCCGCTCGGGTTACTTTGCCCGCTGGCGCTGTTGCTCATCACGCCGGGCGTCAGAGACAGTTCTGCGTAGGCGTTGCGATTCACCAGCGGCAATCCGGTGATCTCGGCAGCCGAAACAGTGCGTCCCAGCTCGGCTGAAGTGGTGTCGACCAGCGGCGGCGCTTCTGTGACGGTGACGGTCTCGGACTGCTCGCCGATGGCCAGCGCCACTTCCATGGTTTGCGTCCGGTCGATGGTGAGGACGACGTTCTTCTGCACGAATCTCTGGAAGTTGGGGGCCGTCACCTCAACGGTGTACGTGCCCACCGGCAGGTAATCGATCCGGAACTCGCCGTATTCGTTCGCGGGCACTGCCCGGGAGAAGCCGGTATCGACGTTGGTCGCTTTGATGTTTGCTGTGGATATTACGGCACCCGATCCATCTTTCACGGTGCCGGTAATCGAGCCGGTGATCTGCTGGCCGAGTGCCGTCATGCTGAGCGCGGTGAGCAAAACCAGCATTGCCAGAATGCCCGTGCCGACGCCCGCGAGGATGCTTCTCGCCGTTCTGCGTGTGTTCATACTGCCTCCAAAAAGTTGTGCCGCTGCGGGTAGCCTCTACCCGGTTATTTCCACGGACTCATTGTTCGTGTCTAAAAAGTTCGTGTCCGAAAACCCTACTGCCCTTGAAGCCGCCAAAGGTCGCGGCCAGCCACGGATGCTCGCACAGGGCCGGACTTTCGGCCGAAGTACGAACCTCCAAGACAATCCATTGTCCAGCGGGAATTATACGCCGGGCCTGCAACGATGCGCACGATTTTTGGTCGGAAGTCCGAATTTTCCCGCACGGGGCAACAAGAGACGCATTGACGCCGTCACCTTCGGACCTATGATGTTGGATCCAGGCTACTTGTTTCCGGTTGGAGGGGCAGCATCGCCTGGGGACCGGGAACCGTCGCCCTGCATGGCGCCCAAATCGCTCACCCTGGCCGCCGTGAAGACTTCATCTTTTACCGTACCGTCCACGCGGACCGTGTCTCCCATCTGAATGTCGGCCAGAGTGATCGGGTCGCGCCGCCGCCGGAAGGTTGTGTTCTCATCGGCGACAAAGCTGTGCGGCGCGTTATCCACTGCCCCGGTCAGCGTCACCTTTACGCCGTCGACGGCAGTGACCTTTCCCATGAGCCAGGTCTTGCCGTAGTTCGCCTCCATCTCGCGAATCTGGTTCACCCGCTCGGGATCGAGCTGAACGATAGCCACGGCGCCTACCGATTTGGCCGCCGGGTCCGTTTCGCCCCGCGCTTCAATGACGTCGCCGGCTTTAATGTCGGAGGGCTCGAGTGGTTCCGGCGGGTTGCCGCCGTGTTCCATGCCCGAGCCTTCGCCCGGTCGCTGCCCACCTTCTCCGCGCCGGCCGGCGGGCATTTTAAAGATGCGGGTGTTGGCGCTGAAGTGAACGGTATAAACCTCGCCGGCATCCGTTTTGACGGTGTAGTGATCTGCGGCGACCTCTGTCACCGTGCCCAAGAGCCCGCGGCCCATCATACCCATACCGCCGCCGAATCCGCCTCGGCCCCCGCCGCGCTGGCCCCATCGTGCCCCTCCCGCGTTCTGGCCCGACTGAGGGGCGGACCCTGGGTCCTGGGCCGACGCGACACCGGCAAGAGCGGCGGCAAGCACAAATGCAGCAGCAAGATGAATCTTCATTGGTCAAGCTCCCTTGGAAACAGAAGACGGCCTGCCAGCACCGCGACGCCAGTGACATAGACGCGGGATTCGCCGCGCGAGACGACCTGCGCCGCGACGCAACGGCGGCCTGCGGGCGCCAAGGCGGCCCGGTTCAACGCGCCTGCTGAGCCTTGGAGTGATTGTCCTGCGCCGCCAGGAGCTGCTTGAAATCGGGGTTATCGCGGAGGCTTGCAAAGGCTACGTCTGCCGCCACTTTCTTGGAATTGGTATAGCCCTCGTTGAGCGCCATGCGCAGGTACTGCAGGGCGCAGTCCGTGAGCCCCGCGCGCACGCAACCCATCGCCATGTAGTAGTTCATCGCCCCCCGCTCCTGGATGCTGCCGGGATTCTGCACCTGGGGGCTGCTCCGGTCCTGAAAGATATCAGGGTCGATCGCCAAGGCCTGCTGGTATGCCTCCCAACCGCGGGCGTGCTTGCGCTGGGCCAGCAGATTGGTGCCCAGGTTCTTGAGCACGATGGCAGACTTGGGATCGAGCTTGAGAGCTCTACGGTACATGCGCTCTGCCTGACGGTAGTCCTTGAGGGAGTCGTAGATGGTGCCCAAGTTATTCAGCACATTCGGGTTGCGGGGGTCGAGCCGGATGGATTCTTTATAGCAGCGCGTCGAGTCTTTCAAATTAAACATCATTTGATAGGCGATCCCCATCTTATTCCAGACAGCCGCCGACTGTGGGGCCTTTGCATAAGCTTGAATCGCAGCCTGGTAACGTTGATGCGCAGTGAGCGCATCTCCAAGGTCCTCAGGAGTGGGCTGTTTAGCGGGCGCTGGATTGGGGGGGACGCCGGTTGCCGGAGTGGGCGAGGTTGTCGCTGCGGGAACCTGCGCTCTCACGGGCGAGAGTGCCGCCAACGGCAGCCCGCAGAGCAACACGCCGGCGAGGGCCAGGGCCGGAGAGAATCGATATCCTTCAAGGCTCAACATGATCCCTCCTTGATTTCTATTCCGCCGCTCAGGCAGGAAATCGAGAAGGCGATTCAAGGTGAAATCGTCAGGACCCATTAGAGCACCGAATCACGGCAAATTGAAGACGAAGTGACGAAAGAATGCGAGAATTTAGGACGCCCCCCTAAGCCCGCGCCGAGCGCGATATCCGGACCAGGGACCCACCACAACAGACGGCAGGAGATCGAAAATCCAATGGCAAGAACGAAAGCGGCAATCATCGAAGCGGGTCCGGAAGTGGCTGAGCGGTTTGCTTCCGTGCGGCAAAGGAGCCTCGAACTATGCTCGCCTCTCACGCCCGAAGACATGATGGTGCAGTCCTGTGCCGAGGCTTCGCCGGCCAAGTGGCATCTGGCCCATACCGCATGGTTCTTTGAGTCGTTTGTGCTCAGAGAGTTTCTCCCCGGCTACCGTCTCTTCAATCCTGATTTTCCCTGGTTGTTCAATAGCTATTACGAAGGGTTTTCGGCCTTCCCCGAGAAACGGTTGCGTTCGTCGTTCTCCCGCCCCGGCGCCGAGGAGGTTTTGCGCTACCGGGCGCACGTGGATGAGGCGATGGAGAGGCTGCTCGCGTCAGGCCCGGAGCCGGAAGCGCTCCGGCGGATCGAGTTGGGGGCAAACCATGAAGAACAGCATCAGGAGCTGCTGCTCACCGACATGCTCCATGCATTTTTCACCAACCCGCTTCGGCGTGCGTACCTGGATGGAGCGAGCCCCGATGCAGCCTCGACCGAAAGCCAACCCCTAGCGGCCGCCCGATTCGAGGAATTCGAAGGCGGGCTGCGCGAGGTGGGCTATGCCGGTGACGGATTCTGCTTCGACAACGAGCTCGGCCGCCATCAGGTCTGGCTCAGGCCCTATGCGCTGGCATCCCGGCTCGTGACCTGCGCGGAGTATCTCGCCTTTATGGCGGACGGCGGTTACCAGCGGCCCGAGCTGTGGCTCTCCGCCGGTTGGGCGGCGATCCGGCAGAACGGCTGGCGCGCGCCGCTCTACTGGAGCCAGGAAGAGGGGGCGAGCGGCGATTGGAGTGTATTCACCCTGCGCGGCCCGTTGCCTCTCGATCGATGGCAAGGCGCCCCGGTAAGCCACCTGAGCTATTACGAAGCCGAGGCCTACGCCCGGTGGTCCGGTTGTCGGCTGCCCACCGAATTCGAGTGGGAGGTTGCGGCCGAGGGCCGCCCGATCGGGGGAAACCTGCTGGAGTCCGGCAACTTGAGACCCGTCCGCACAAGCCTTACCGGTGCGCGGCACGCCGAGAACGCCCTCATCCCCTGGGGGGACTGCTGGAACTGGACGGGCAGCGCGTATCTGCCTTATCCGGGGTTCAAACCGCTCGAAGGCGCGCTAGGCGAGTACAACGGGAAGTTCATGAGCGGGCAGATGGTGCTGCGCGGCGGTTCCTGCGTCACGCCGGAGCGGCACATCCGGCCGAGCTATCGGAACTTTTTTGCGCCGGAGACGCGCTGGCAATTTTCCGGCATCCGGCTGGCGTCCTAAACTGTTTCGCCGCATCCAACTAACGACATGGCCATAGCCTTCTCCATTCCAACCGAGATTCAAGTCCATCCCCAGGTTGCCTCGGCGGCGCACGCCGGGCTTTCGTCTTTTCCCAAGCGGCTTCCGGCCTGGCTCTTTTATGACCAGTTGGGCTCGCAGCTCTTCGAAGAGATTACCGAGTTGCCCGAGTACTATCTCACGCGCACCGAGCGATCGATTTTAATGTGCCACGCCGACAAGATGATCGAGCGCGCGGCGGACGGAATGGGACTGCGCATCGCGGAACTGGGCGCCGGCTCCGCTGAAAAGACGCGCCTGTTGCTGAGGGCCGCGGTAGCGCAGCAGGGCGCCGTCACCTACGAGCCGGTAGACGTTTCAGCGACAGCGCTTCTGGTGGCCCAAGCCCGCATTGAACGCGAGATTCCCGGCGTGCGCGTGATGCCGCTGGCTATGGACTACACCAACGGCTTCACCTTCGACCCGGCCGATCCCGGCCAGCGCCGCCTGGTGCTCTACATCGGATCGAGCATTGGAAACTTCGAGCCGAACGAAGCCGCGCGTCTGCTGCTCAACTTGCGGAGCCACCTGGCAACCGGCGACAGCCTGCTGCTGGGCGTGGATCTGGTGAAAGACGGATCCACTCTGCTTGCAGCCTATGACGATGCATCGGGCACAACCGCGGCCTTCAACAAAAACATGCTCGCGCGGCTGAATCGGGAGCTCGGAGCCGACTTCGATCTCGAATCGTTTCTGCATCGCGCTGTGTGGAATAAAGGCGAGTCGCGCATGGAGATGCATCTCGTCAGCCGGCGGCCACAGCGGGTGCGGCTGGCCGCGCTGGGCGTCGATGTGGAATTTGAGGCCGACGAGAGCATCCACACAGAAAACAGTTACAAGTATCAACTCAGCGACGCCGAAGCGCTGCTCTCCCAGGCCGGCTTTGCTCCTTCCGGGTGCTGGACGGATTCCCAGGGGTGGTTTGCCGTTTGCCTGGCGCGCGCCGCGTAGAGCGGTTTCGATTCGCTTGTCGACCGCGCTCGCCTCTCCAAAGGTGGCGTTTTCTTTGAAGAAAACGCCCCTTGGCGTTCTACATTCTCTAAGCACCCGAATCGAAACCGCTGCAGCGCGACCGGCGACCGGTGCGCGCCCGGAATTTTCGCGGAGAGGAATGCTACTTCGGCGTGGCAATCCGAACCAGCAGAATATCGTGGGCCGGAATTTCAAGCGGCATATTGTCGGTCAGGTCCATCTCCTTACCCGTCCATAGATCCTTGGCGTGTTCGGTTCCATGCAGGCCGAGCTTGGCCAAGCTGAGATGAAACGGATGCGTCGAAACTCGATCGCTGCCTGCGTTGACCACCGCAATCGCCATCGCTCCGCCGGAGAGATGCCGCGTCCACACATCCACTTCTCCCTCCGAATAGATGCGCGTTCCTTCGCGGCCGAGCCGGTCCTGGTCGATTGCGATCACATCCGGATTGGTGAGGATCGCCTTGATCTCCGGTTTCATATTCGGCAGATCGTTTCCAGCCAGCAGAGGAGCGGCCAGCATGGCCCACATGGAGAAATGAACCCGGTTCTCGCTCAGAGTGAGCCTGCCGTTGCCCACCTCGAGCATGTCGGGATCGTTCCAGTGGCCAGGCCCCGCGTATTTCGCCAGCCCCGCCTGCTCGTTGAGGATCGTGTACATGCTGTTCCACTCCGCGCGGATGTCGCCCGTGGTGCGCCACAGGTTAGCGCCCACCTGCGGTCCCCACTCCCACACGGAGTCCCAGCCATACTGACAGAGCGAGTAGACAATGGGCCGTCCTGTAGCCTTGAGCGCCTCGTCCATTTTTTTGTAAGCCGCTTCCATCATCCGCATCTGCTCGGCCTTGTCGTCGGGAGCCTTGGCGGTCATCACGGCGCCGCGGAAGCTGCACAGGTCGTACTTGAGATAGTCGATGCCCCACGAGGCATAAAGCTGCGCATCCTGCACTTCGTGATCGAGCGAGCCGGCATAACGCGCACAGGTCTGCGGTCCGGGCGATGAGTAAATGCCCAGCTTGAGCCCCTTCGAGTGCACGTAATCGGCCAGCGCCTTCATGTCGGGAAACTTCGAGTTCGTATGGAGCACGCCATCCGCGCCGCGGTCACCCTCCCAGGTGTCGTCGATGTTGATGTAGACGTAGCCCGCATCCTTCATCCCTGTCGCGACCATCTCGTCGGCGGCGTGGCGAATGTCCTGGTCCGTCACCCGCCCGGCGAAGAAGTTCCAACTGTTCCAGCCCATCGGCGGCGTCTGCGCCACCTGCGATGCGGCGCGCTCGTGATCAGGCTTGTGCGGCGCCTTGGGCGCCGAAGCAGCCTGAGATGAGGCGGTAAACGTTATCAACGCGAACAAAGTGAGAGGTGCCAGAGCGAAACGCCGCATAGACCACAACCTCCTGAAAATTTTTTCAAAGGAATACTATCCCTTGTAAGCAGATTCGGCAATGGGACCGAATTGGGCCCCGCGGTTCAATCGTTCCCCGGCTCGGCCACATCGCTTGTCGCGCGCGGGCTCACGAATCAGGCATCTTTGTGGAGTCAGTCCGCCTCATATCTGGAAACCACCCGCCGAGGACGCTTGTATGCCTTGGAGACTGCACCCGAAAGGAGCTTTTGTGTACTCGAGCTTTCGCTCCGTCGCGCCGGCCCTGGGTCTGACTGCCGGTTTGCTGACAGCCGGTTTATCGCCGGCCTGCATGTTGCTGGCCCGCGCACAATCAGTGGACCGCACTGAGCCAGATCCTTCACCGGCGCTCGATGCTTATAGCTCGAGCCTGGCCGGCCGGAATGTCTTTTCCGGGCCCACAGGGGCCGGGAGCAGCGATGAGCCTTGGGAGGTGGCGCCCGCTGGAACAGCCCACCAGCGGCCATTTTCCAGGGTCGGAATCGGCGCGGACATCTCTCCGCTCGGTATCGGGATCAAGTCCGCGACGGTCTTGACGGAGTACTTCGATGCCCGCCTGATGGGCAACTTCTTCCACTTCAACAGCGGCCAGTTCGAGGTGGATGGGTTCAAAGCCACGGCACAACTGCATCTGGCCTCGGCCGCAGCCTGCCTGGATTGGTACCCGTTCAATAGCATCTGGCGGCTCAGCCCCGGCCTCATGTTCTTCAATGGCAACCAGGCTTCCATGACCGCCCTGATCGTTCCGGGAAACAGTTTCAAGCTGAACGGGCAAACCTTCTATAGCGCCAGCGCCAACGCCGCAACCGGGCTAACGCCGTTGACCGGAACGGGCGTGCTGGGGTTGCACGCCCACGAGCCGGCCTTCACGCTCACCGGCGGCTTCGGCAAGTTCATTCCCCGCTCCAAGCGCCATTGGTCTTTTCCCTCGGAGTTTGGCGTCGTTTTCATGGGAGCCCCCACAGCCGACGTGAGCGCCTCCGGCGGCATCTGCCTGGATGCGGCGCAAACCCAATGCAGCAACCTAAGCGATTCTTCGAACCCGATCTCGGTTGAGTTCAACAGCGCCCTGCAGGCGCAGCTTGTCAAGTGGCGGCAGGATCTGGGCAGGGTACAGGTTTATCCCATCTTCTCCTATAGCGTGGTCTACAGCTTCAACGTCCGCTAGAACGGTTTCAATTGACGTGTCGACATCGCTAGCCTCTCCAAAGGTGGCCTTTTCTTCAGGAAAAGGCCACTTGGCGTTCCACATTCTGTAAGCACCAGAGGCGAAACTACTGCAGCGGCACCGCTCAGCCAAAGAGGCTGTCGATCTTCTGCCGCAACGCGGAGATTTCCTGGCGAAGTTCCGCCATCTCGGCTTCGAGCTGCGCGATGCGCTCTCCATCGGCGGAGCTCGCCGGCGACGCCTCGGTTTGCTGCATCGCAATCGATTCCACGGGTCCCGAAAGCAGATGCGCGTACCGCGACTCCTTCGTCCCGGGCTGCCGCGGCAGCATGGCGACGAGCGCCGGCTCGCGCTCCATCAGCTTCTGCAATCCCGCAGTCACGTCGGCGATCTCTTCGAACCGATGCACGCGCTCGGTACGGCCGCGCAGCTCGCCCGGCGTCTGCGGGCCGCGCAGCAGCAGCACGCAGATGAGCGCCGTCTCCGCGCGGCTGAAGTTGAAGGCCTCTCCCAGCCAGTGCTCGTACTTCGTCACCCGTCCATCCGCTGAGCGCGCGCGGCCGGCCAGGTGATCGTCTTCCAGGCCGCGCAGCGCCAGGCGCACATCCTCTTCGTCGAGATTCATGACCGGCTCGCGGTTCGAGCGCTGATTGCACGCGTTGACCAGCGCATTCAGTGACAGCGGATAGTATTCGGGCGTCGTCACTTCCTTTTCAATCAGCGCGCCCAGCACACGCGCCTCCGCGGCGGTCAGCCGGAGTGGGCCATCGGAACTCATATCTCTATTTTCCCACTCCGCGGCGAGGCGAGAAGCTACTCCCCATCTTCCGCGAGGATCTGGCGATTGCGCGTGAGCAGGAAGTACACCAGCGGTGTGACCACGAGGCTCAACACCATAGAGATAACTAGGCCGCCGATGACCGCAATCGCCAGCGGCTGCAGCATCTGCGAACCCGCACCCAGCGCGAAGGCCAGCGGCAACATGCCGCACACCGCGGCGAGCGCCGTCATTACGATGGGCCGCAGCCGCCGCTGCGCCGCCTCAAGCATTGCTTCTTTCGCTGAAGCTCCCCCGGTCCGAAACCGCTCGTCGGCGTCGAGCAGCAGAATGCCATTCTTCGCCACGATGCCGATCACCATGATCAGTCCCATGAACGAAGCCACGTTGAAGGTGGTGCCCGTCACCAGCAGCGCGAGAATCACGCCGGCAATCGATAGCACGGACGAAGTGAGAATCGCAATGGGAGCGGGAAAATTCCGGAACTCCGCCAGAAGCACGCCAAAGACCAGCGCCAGCGCCATCAGCAGGACACGCAGCAAATCATGGAAAGATTTCTGCTGCTCCTCGTACGTCCCACCGTAGACCACGCGCACCGAGGAGGGCAGATGCATCGCTTCTACCGTCCGCTGCACCTTCGCCATGGCCGTGCCCAGGTCGGAGCCCTCGAGCCGCCCGGTTACCGTAACGAGCCGTTGCAGATTCTCGCGCAGAATCTCGTTCTGCGGTGGCAACTGCTGAATGTCCGCTAGCGAACCCAGGGTGGCCGTGTGCCCGGAGCTGGAATTGAAGACCGTGTTCTCGATCGCATCGAGGGAGCTTCGGTGCTCGGGGCCAAGGCGCACGCGGATGTTGTAGGGCCGTCCGTTCGCGATCAGCGGATCAGCTGTCGTGACGCCGTCGAGAATCGCCGTCGCGTCCTCCGAGATCTCGCTGGGCGTGAATCCGAGCCGCGCGGCCACGACGGGATCGATCTGGAAATTCGTCGCCGGACCGCTGATCGTGTTCTCGATGCCGTTCTCGACGTCCACCACCCCAGCAATCTTTCCGATCGCATCGCCCACTCGGGGCCCGAGTTCGCTCAAAAGCTGCGGATCATCGGCAAAGAGTTTGATCTGGATCGGCTCCGGCGCATTGGAAAGATCGCCGATCATATCCTGCAGCACCTGCGTGAACTCCACGTCGAGCTCCGGCTCGGTCGCGTGAATCTTCTCGCGCACATCTTCCATCACCTCGTCGATGGACCGGCCGCGGTGCGCTTTCAACTTCACCGTGAAGTCGCCGGTGTTGGCCTCGGTCACCGCGGCCAGCCCCATCTGCAGGCCGGTGCGGCGCGATGTGATGTCTACCTCGGGCTCGGCGTGGAGGATGCGCTCCACGTGCTCAAGAACGCGGTTTGTCTCCGCGAGCGAGCTGCCGGCGGGCATGATGTAGTCAAGCACGAAGGCGCCTTCGTCCATCTCCGGCAGCAGATCGGAGCCGAGCGCCCGATAGCCTGCCCACGTGGCAACTACGAGCAAAACGCAGAGAACGCCCACCCGCCACGGTCCAGCCAGCGCCCACTCGAGCACGCCGCGGTGTGCGCGCAGCACGCGGGCAAGGGAGCCGCCTGCCGTGCGCCCGGCATGGTTTGCACCATTGCGCTCCGCGCGCAGCAGCACGTAGCTCAGACCCGGTGTCCAGGTGAGCGCAAGCACCAGCGACGTGAGCAACGCGGCCGTCATGGTAATGGCCAGCGCCCGAAAAAAACTTCCCGTCACCCCGCTGACCGCGACCAGCGGAAGAAAGACCACCACCGGCGTGACGGTGGAGAAGACGAGCGGCGTTGTAATTTCCCTGAGCGCCTTGCGCACGGCCTCGGCGCGGTGTTCGCCTGCATCGCGATGCATCACGATGTTCTCGACAACCACAATGGCGTCGTCGATCACCAAACCGATCGCCGCAGCCAGGCCGCCCATCGTCATCAGATTGAAGCTTTCGCCGATCGCCCACAACGCGAGGATCGTAACCGCAATCGTCACTGGAATCACCAGCCCGGCAATCAGCGAAGAGGTCCAATCGCGCAGAAACAAGAAGAGGATCAAGCATGCGAGCACCAGGCCGATCAAGATCGCATCGCGGACGCTGGCAATGCTGTCGCGCACAAGCTGCGACTGGTCGTAAAAGGGCTCAAGCTTCACATGGGGGGGCAGCTTGCCCTTGAGCTGCTTCACCTCTGCAGCCACTGCGTCGGCAACGGTCACGGCATTGCTCGCGGGCTGGCGCGCAATCTGGAAGAGGACGGCACTCCGGCCGTTTGCGGTCACGGTCGTATACACCGGCATCGTCGCCTGCTCCACCGTGGCCACATCGGCCACGCGCACCGGCGCGCCGGCCGGCGTGGTCTTCACCACAAGCTGCCGCAACTGGTCGGCGTCGTGCACCTGCGCGCCCACCAGGCTCAGGATCAATTCATGGTCGGCTTCGTAGAGCCCCGGGGAGTCGATGACATTCGAAGCTTCGATCGCGTTCGCCAGATCCGGAATGGTGACGCCGGTCGCCTGCAACTGCGCAAGATTCGGCGTAACGTGAAACTCCGGAACCTGCCCGCCCTGCACATCGACGCGGCTCACGCCGGCCACGCGATTCAACGGCGGCTTCAGGTCATAGGTGGCGATCTCCCACAGCCGGGTCTGCGGAACCGTGTCGGAGGTGAGGGAGTAGCCGAGTATCGGAAATGTTGCAAAGGTGAGCCGGTTCGTCGTGATGCGCGCGGTGGCCGGCAGCGTCTGCTGCACCTTGGCCACGGCTGCATCCACCAGTTGCAGCTGCCGCACCATGTCCAGGTTCCAGTCGAAGAACAGATCCACTTCGGCCGAGCCACGGCTTGTGGTCGAGCGCACCAGCGTGAGCCCCGGAACGGAGTTCACCGCATCCTCGATCGGCTTGGTGACAGTCACCTGCATCTGCTCGACCGGCATCACGCCGTTGTCCACCCCGACGACCACGCGCGGAAAGTTGGTATCGGGAAAGACGGAGATGGGCACCTGAAACGCAAGATACCCGCCGGCCACTGTGAGCATGACCGCGAAGAAGAAGATGGTGCGCGTGGAGCGGGCAAGCCAGAAGGGTTTCTGCGCGGGCTCCGGATCGAGAGCTGCGCCGGGCATCAGTTGCTGCCTCCGCCCTTGGCGCCGCCTTCGCCCGGTGTGGGGGCGCCAGCGTCGTCCCCTGCCGGCGCCATCTTCACCTTGGTGCCGTCATCGAGCCCGTACGCTCCGCCGGTGATGACAAGGTCCGACGGCGCCAGTCCGCTCAACACCTGCACTTGCTTGCCATCGGTGATGCCGAGTGCAACAGGCTTGCGATGCGCCGCGCCGTCGCTGCCAACGATCATGACCGATTTGCTTCCATCTTCTGCCGTCAAAAGTGCGGAGTTCGGAATCTTCCACGCCTCGGCCACTGTCTCGCCAGTGATCGCGACCTTCACCGGCGTTCCCACCCTCAGCGTTCCGGCGCGGTTATTCACCGTGATCCAGACTTCAACCGTCGTGCTGCCGGAATCGAGCGCCGGGCTGATCAGCGAGACTTTGCCTTCCACCGGCTCGGCGATCCCCGGCACCTGCAGCTGCGCCACGCCGCCCACCTTCATCTGTTGGGCAAGACTCTGCCCGATGTGAGTCTTCGCAATCAGGCTCGACGTTTCCATTACCGTGATCAGCGGAGTGCCCGCGGCGGCGGTTTCTCCTGCGAATAACGGCCGCTCGGTGACCACCCCGTCAATGGGACTGCGAATCTCTGAGTAGTTCACATCGGCTTCGGCGCCCTGGTACTTGCCCTCCGCTGAGGTCAACTGCCCCTGCGCCTGTTCGAGCGCCGCGGCGCGGCTTACGCTGCGCACGGCATCGAGATGCGCTTTGGCCGCATCATGCGCGGCCTGCGCCTGCACCAGCGCAGCCTGCGCCGTATCCAGGTCGCGGCCGGGAATGGCGCCCTCTTGAAAGAGCTGCTTGCGGCTCTTCACGATGCTTTCGTTCAGATCGAGATTGGCTTTTGCCTCCGCCATGTCCGACTCGGCTTTTAACGTATCTTCCGGCACCTGCGCCTTGGTCACCGTGGCATATGCCGCCTTCGCGGCCATGTAAGCGCCCTTGTTGTCCAGCGCCGCCGCAGTCAAGTCATTGTTTTCGAGCGTGGCCAGCAGCTGACCGGTTTTTACGCGCGCACCGCGCTGGACGTAGAACTTTTTTACCGGCGCGCTGATCTTGGGCTCAATGGCCGCCTGCGCCAGCGGCGCCAGTACCGCGTCCGCCGTGATCTGGTCGGCGATCGGACCCTGCTCCGGATGCGCGGCCTGCACCGTCACTTCGGTCTCCGGCGCAGCTTCTTTCTTGCATCCCGTCGAAAGCGCGAGCGGAAGCGCCATGGCTCCAAGCAGCACCCACTGCGTCCTGCAACGGATTGTTCTGCCGGCCGGATCTTTTTTGACTGTCCCGCTCATCTTCGCGCTCATCCTCAATTCAGCCTCAACTTACATGGTGCCGGTCAGCGTCTGGAGGTTCGCCCGCGCTGTCTCGTAGCGCACGCGGCCGTCCTCGCGCGCATCTTCAGCCAGCACGTACTGATCTTGCGCGTCCACCACCTCAAGCACCGTGCCCTCGCCGCCGGCGTAGCGCAGCTTCGTCAGCCGCAGACTTTCGGCCGCAGTGGCGACGCTTTGGTCGAGGGAGGCGAGCTGATCGCGCGCCGCTGCCGCCTCGGAGTACGCCTCATCAAGGTCGGCAATCAGGCGGCGCTGTGCCGCGCTCAAGGCCACCCTGGTTGCATCGCGGCGAATCTCGCTCTGCTTCACCTTGTGCTCCGTGGCGAGCCAGTCCCATACCGGAATATCGAGCGTCACACTGGCGGAATAACCCAGATTGTGCACCTGGTCCGGCCCGTTCACGGCAATCTGCGGCGCGTCGATGCCGTAGGTCACGTTGATGGCCAAATCGGGCAGATAGGCCGCCCGCGCCGCCAGCACATCGGCATTGCCCTGGTTCAGCACGGCCAGCGCACTCTGGAACTGCGGATTGTTCTTCGCCGCCGCCTGCTCTACATCGTCGCGCGACGCGAGCGAGGGCGCAGCATCGGGCGCGCTGAGGGTATAAGGCGTGCGTGGATCAGGAAACAACAACACGCCAAGCTCAAGACGGGCTTTTTCTTCGCCAACGCGCGCATCCTCCCACTCACGGTCTCTCTGCTGCTCGGCGAGCTGCGCCTTCACCACATCAGCATGTGCGGCCTCACGCGCCTGCTCCCGTTTTTCGGTCAGCGAAGCAAAATCCACCGCCTCCTGCCGGGCCTGCGCGGCGATGGCCGCTTTGTGCCCGGCGGCAAGCGAGCCATAAAACAACCCCGTCACGCCGGCAACTAATCCACGGCGCGCGATCTCCAGCTCCGCCGCCGCCTGAGCCGCTGCCGCGTCGGTGCGGCGCATGCGGGCCACACCCGCCAGCCCGAGCATTTCATTGATGGATGCCTGGCTCGCGTACTCGCGCACTGCGTTGTTGGCGATGAAACGCGGCGCCGGCTGCGCCGCTACGCCTTGGCCGGCCTGGTTGAGCTGACCATTCGGCTGTGTGTAGAAGGCCTGGTTGTGATAGACCACACCAGGCAGCAGGCCGCCCACGGCAATCGAGTGGTCAAGAACCGCAACGCGCCGGTCGGCCCCCGCTGCCGTGTACGCCGGATCGCTGGCCTGCGCGCGCCGGATCGCCTCATCCAGCGTGATCACGACCGGCTGCGCGGGGGCCGCTTGGGCTCCGCTTGCAGCGGCGTTCGAACTCTGTGCCGGCTCCTGCGCCCATGCCGCTGCAGCCGCGAGGGCCAGAACCCAGGCAAGGGCCCGTCCATGCAGACGCGCTCGTCCGCACCTAAAGCCGATGTCCTCCCGCCTCATCACACCCAGAAGAATACAGGCTGTTCCTGAATTCTTGCTGAAGGCTCCGGCAGGATCGCCGATTCGATTTCGAACCCCGATCCGGAGCCCGAACTCCGTCCGCTACGGCTCATTTACCACGCGACCGCCTGCGGCCTTCGCCGGCCCCGGGACGGATCGATTGACGGATGCCGAAACAGCAACCAGGAGCGCACCGGCGATCCACAGCATGTGGCCGATCAGCGGCGTCGCTTTTTGCAGCGCGAAGAACGTCCAAGTCGCGGCGATGCACAGCAACACAAGCACCGCCAGGACTCGCCGCACGACGAGGAGGCTCCGCGCGAAGCTGAGGAGCAGCAGCAGCGGCACCAGTGGGTTGATCCAACCGCTGATCGCGACGAGCAGTACCTCGAACGACGGCGCCCCGCCGGCCGACTTCCCGAAGAGCGCAACCGTCTCCGTGGCTGCGATGGAGGCGCACTTCCACCCGTCGAACACGATAGCCGATGTACCGCTGCCGGCTCGGATGGCCGGCAGAAAAAACGCCCACACAAAGATGCAAAATCCGAGCAGGCGGAGGGCCCAAAGAATCCACTGGCTCAAAATCCTGTCACTGGTTTGCCGCCGCTGTTGCAATGGCATTTCGCCTCCCCTTCCGATTCACGCCGCGTGTCGATCACGGCAAAACGAACCCCACAAAGGCGGAACAAAGCATCATATCCGATGCCGCACCGGTTCCTGCTGCCGCCGGAGCCGCGAGCGTTTTTCTGCCGACGGCCGCCCCATCCGCCCGCCCCCTCTGCGATACTTGTTTGTTATGCCCATCGACGACCTGCAGCAGGCAGCGCAAAAGATTGCCGGATTTCTGAATACCCTCAACAAGCTCGGCGGCATGCGCCTCAAATTCCGCATCTCCGCCGGCGACGGCGCACGTGACCCGCAGGGTCTTGAGGCGCGCCAGATCTACGTCGAGCTCGGCGGGCCGGACGTGCCGCTGGTCATCCAGCACAATGGCGAGTTGCTGCGCGCCCTTGAGACCATCGCCGCGCAGATGCTCCGGCTGGATCAGCGGGAGCAGGATCTGATCAGCTTCGACGCCGCGAATTTCAAAGCCTTGCGCGCGCAGGAACTGCGGCTCTCCGCCGAAACGGCCGCCGAGAAGGTACGCAAGAGCGGCATGCCATACAGCTTTCCGCCGATGAACAGCCGCGAACGCCGCCTGCTGCATCTCGCCTGCCGCGAACTGGAGGGCATCGAGACTGCCAGCATGGGCGAAGGGCCGAACCGGTTCCTGGTGGTCTATCCTGAAGGCAAAACCAATCTGCCCGTGACGCCGCCGATGAAGCCGAGGGGTTTCGGGCGCAGATGAACGCACGGCTTCAGCCCTTGAAAGATACGGCAGCGCGCGATACGGCAGTCCGGCGCACCGGTTCATAAGCCGGTCCCGCCTCTCCGCCTTGAGCCGGTTGTGCCACAATACCCCTCTATGAGAAGACAATGGGTCGGCCTCATACTATTGGCCTGCGCCGCCGTGTCGGCTGCGCAGAAACGCCTCGTGCTCATTGACCAGGACGGCTCCGGCCCCGGAGGCTCGAACCAGATGGCGATTCTCGCCCTGCTGCAGGCGCCGGAGGTGAAGGTTCTCGGCATCACCATGGTCACCGGCAACGCGTGGTGCGACGAGGAGACACTCCACACCCTGCGCATGCTCGAGCTTACCGGCCACGCCGACGTGCCCCTGGCAAAAGGCGCAGTCTTCCCTCTGGTTCGCAATGAAGAGGAGACCCGCCTCGAAGCCGCGCTCGATGGCAAGGCCACGTGGCTGGGCGCGTGGGGACAGGGGCCGACCATGCTCGTCGAAACCAAGAACGGCGTCACACCGGTGACACCGGACAAATTGCAAGCCCACGGCCCTTACGAAATTCCGCCGCTGCCCGAAGGCATGCCTTCGATCAAGCCCGTCTCGGAAGACGCGGCCCACTTCCTGGTGCGCCAGGTGCGCGAGCATCCGCACGAGGTGACGATGTACGCTGCCGGTCCGATGACCAACATCGCACTGGCAATCTCCATCGATCCGGAGTTTGCCTCGCTGACCCAAGGCATCGTGCTGATGGGCGGCAGCCTCAACCCGCAGACGGACGATCCGGAATTCGTCACCAGCCCACGCCACGAATTCAACTTCTGGTTCGATCCCGAAGCCGCGCACATCGTGCTGCGCGCCGCGTGGCCACGCATCGACGTGACGACGGTGGATGTCTCGATCAAAGCGCCGTTCACGCAGGCCATGCTCGACGCGATCTCAAAATCGCAGTCGCCCGCCGCGCGCTACATCGCCGCATGGAGCCATGACCGCTACTACATGTGGGACGAATTCGCCGCCTGCGCTTGGCTCGCCCCGTCGCTGGTCACGAAAGAAGAAGCGGTCTACATGGACGTAAATCTCAACCGTGGTCCCACTTACGGCGACACGCTCACCTGGACAGAGAAGCTGAAACCCGCGACCCACGTGCGGCTCGTTCACGCGCAGCTCGATCTCGATCTGCCAAAATTTCAAAAGATGTTTGTCGAGTTGATGACGAAATAAAAGAGCCCGCGCTTTTCCCGCGTGGGCTCTTCACTAACCCGCTGACTCGCTCTCAAGCGCTCAGCACATCCTGCAGCTTGTTGATCGTCCGGTGCAGGTCTTTGTCGCCGCGCCGCTGCTCGTCGATCTTGCCGATCGAGTGCATCACGGTGGTGTGATGCTTGTTGCCGAACTGGCGTCCGATCTCCGGCAGGCTGGCTTCGGTCATCTGCTTGGCGAGATACATCGCGATCTGCCGCGGCACCACCACATTGCGCGAGTTGTTCTTCTGCTTGAGATCGGAGACCCGCATGCCGAACTGCTCAGCCACAGCGCGCTGAATGGCTTCGATGGTCACCTTCCGCACCTGCATATCGATGAACTGCTTCAGGCACTGCTGCGTGGCAGGCAGCGTGATCTCCATCTTATTCAAATTGCACCATGCGACGAGCCGCGTCATCGCGCCCTCCAGCTCGCGCACGTTGGTCCGGACATTCGAGGCGATGAAGAGCGCCACATCCGTCGGCAACTGCACCTGTTCGCTCTCAGCCTTCTTTTGCAGAATGGCAACCTTGGTCTCGAGGTCGGGCGGCTGAATGTCGGCAATCAGGCCCCACTCGAAGCGCGAGCGCAGCCGCTCCTCGATCTCCGTCAGCTCCTTGGGCGGACGATCCGAGGCAATCACCACCTGCTTCATGCTCTCGTGCAGCGCGTTGAAGGTGTGGAAGAACTCCTCCTGCGTGCGCTCTTTCTGCGAGATGAACTGGATGTCGTCGATCAGCAGCACGTCCACCGTACGAAACCGATCGCGGAAGCTGGTCATGCGATCGTTGCGGATGGAGTTGATCATCTCGTTGGTGAACTTTTCCGCCGACACATAGCAGATGCTTGCCACCGGCTGCCGGCGCTTTACCTCGTGGCCGATCGCATGCATCAGGTGGGTCTTGCCCATGCCCACGCCGCCATAAAGGAAGAGCGGATTGTAGGCGCGGGAAGGCCGCTCGGCCACCGCCAGCGCCGCCGCGCGCGCAAACTGGTTGCCATTGCCGATGACGAAAGCGTCGAAGGTGTAACGCGGATTGAGCTGCGCCGCGCTGGACCAGTCGAAGCGTCCCTGCTCCGGCAGACGCACCGGCGGGGGCGGCGGAGCCGTGGGCGCATGCGAGGGAACGGGGCCGAAGCCGCCATCTCTCCGCTGCGGCGGAATCGAAGGATCTTCTTCGACCGTCACGAAGCTCACATCGTCGAATTCGAGCGATTGCAGGTCGATGGCTTCCTGGATCAGGTCGCCGTACTTGTCGCCGATGTGCTGAAACTCCGGCGAAGGCACGCGCACATAAAGAGTGCGGCCTGCGGCGTGGCTATAGCGTGTAGGTTTCAACCAGGTCTCGAACGACTGACGAATTACTTTCTTTTCGAGAGCGGCGAGTATCTGGAGCCAGGGGTTGAGTGCCGAAGCTGGCGAAGCTGCAAATGCCATGGTGCGAATCCTTGCCTGTGCCGCAACTCGGTGCGTCAGGCTGTTTGTTCTATAGGCTTAAGACAACGGCTCTCTTATGGCGCAAAGCGCGAAGCTTTCCGTCTCCGTGACCGTTAGCCGCTTACCTGTGTGCCGCTGGACTGCCCCTGAAGAACGGATCTTGGGGCTTGGGTAACAACGTCCCAAAAGACGGTGTGTGAAACTTTCTTGAACGGTCCCGATAGTAGCACATCTGGCGCGCGTTGCAACCCTTCTTTCATTTAGATTTTTGCGCTCGCGTCAATTGCACCAAGGATGGTGAATCTTACCGCGCAGGTTACCAGAGTCACTGCGGAAAGAGAGGAACATTCGTTCTCTTGCTTTGAAAAGAATTCGAATTGCGTCGGTATCCGTTCGTCTCTGTATGATGCCGCGCCCCTCCTCTGCGGGTTGCATGCGCTTTCGCGCAAGGCGCCGCAGAACTGGATTCAAACTTCACTGTGAGGTATACTCATACCTGCTGTCAAAGCGCAGATCTTTCGTGAGAGAAACAGGAGCGCACACCGATGCCCAAGCGCACATTTCAACCTAACCGCCGCCGCCGCGTGAAGACACACGGATTCCGGTCGCGCATGAAGACCAAGTCCGGCGCCGCCGTGTTGAGCCGCCGCCGCGCCGCGGGACGCAAACGCGTCGCTGTCAGCGCGGGTTACCGCGACTAAGCGCGGCTTGTTCAGCCGGTGGCCGCGCGCTTCTCTTCACGTCGGAACCCGCTTTTCCGGAAGAGAACGCCTATGGTGGTCCGCCCGGCATGCGAATTCCCGCCCCCGCATGGCAATCCCCTAAGACCGATGCCCGAAAGCCCGCTGAGACGCCGATCCCGGCGCAGTGCCCTGCCATGAACAGCCGTTCCAGCTCTGCGGCGCGCGAGTCCATTTCGGCTGTACGCCTGCGCAAGCACTCCGATTATCAGCGCGCCTATGCGGCGGCCCGCAAGCGGCAGTCGGCTTCCATGAGCTGGTTTCTGGCTCCGCAGTCGGCAGGGGAGCCTAGCGCGTCCGGAGCCGCCGGCGCTCCGCGCATCGGACTCACGGCAGGCAAGGTGCTGGGCAAGGCGCACGAGCGCAACCGCATCAAACGCCGCATGCGGGAAGCGCTTCGCCGCCATCTGGATCTGCTGCCTCCGGGATGCGATCTGATCTTCCATCCCCGGCGAGTGGTGCTGACCCTCGAATTTGCGAAACTTGACGCGGAGATCGTGCGTATCCTTAAGGAGGCCAGAAGATTGGCCGTGCCCGATGCACCGCGCGGCGCAGCGCCTCTTCAAGGTGCGCGCGCGGCTTCGGCTACGCCCGCATCATGACGCGCCTGTTGCTCGCCATCCTCGCTTTTTACCGGCGCTGGCTTTCGCCGGCTGTGCACTCGTTCAACCCGGGTGGGTGCAGATACGTGCCCACCTGCTCGGAATACGCACAGATCGCGATCTCCTCCCGCGGCCCGCTGCGAGGCAGCGCATTGGCCGCATGGAGGCTGTTGCGTTGCCATCCCTTCGCGCGGGGCGGTCTCGACCCGGTGCCTGCCATGCGATCCGCGGCAGAGCGACGCGCTCAAGGACCATCTCCCCACGAACCATTACCATAGAAGGAGCGGCAGCCCGCGCGCGCCGCCTTTCGAAACGACAGGAAGTATCCTTTGCCCGAAATTCAAAATCCCAATCTTCAGACGCAGGGGCCTGGTGGCGGAAGCGGCGGCGACATGCGCTCCACCATGACATTCATGCTCCTGGCCATTCTTGTCTTCTTCGGTTATCAATACTTTTTCAGCAAGCCGCAGCCCGAACAGCAGCCGCCCGCGCAAACCCAGTCGCAGAGCGTGCAGCCGGCGTCATCGGCCGCCGCGCCGTCTCATGCCTCGGCGCTTTCAGCGGCAGGGGCGGCCGCCACGCCGTCCGTTGCCGCCGCAATGGAAACCGACACCACGGTCGAGAACGAACTCTACAGGATCGTCTTCACCAACCGCGGCGCCAAGGTGAAGCATTGGTTCCTGAAAAAGTATTTTGACGATTCCGGCAAGCCGCTCGACCTGGTTCAGCCGGAGGCATCGGCACGCTTCGGGCTTCCGCTCGCGCTCTTCACCTACGACCCGTCGCTCACCGCACAGATCGATCAGGCGCTTTATCAGGTATCGGTTCAGGCGGGTGGGCAGCCATCGGCCACCGGGCTCGTCCTCGCGCCCGCCGCCATCACCTTCCGTTACGCAGGCAACGGACTCGACGTGGTGAAGACCCTCCACTTCGATACCAGCTACACGATCTCGATCGACACGAAAGTGAAGCGCGATGGGGTTCCCGTCCGCGCGCTCGTCGAGTGGCCTGCCGGATTGGGCGACATGGAGGAATTCACTCAATCGTCCATGCTCCGCTCGCAGACGCGGACCCCGTCGTACTTTGCATGGGCGATCAACGGCAAGAGCGACTCGCAGGCTGCCTCCAAGGTGAGCGGCAACGCCACGTTGAACGCGCCCTACCAATACGCAGCCGTCAGCGATCTTTATTTTGCCGCGGCGTTCCTGCCCGACTTCCCCGACGACGCAACCGTGGTCACGCTGCACAACGCGATCGACCTGCCCAGCAACTCAAGCGATCCAAACAGCAAGAAGACGCCCGCCGATGTGCTCGGCCTCGCCGTCGGTTCAACCACCGGCATGACGAGGCTGCGGTTCTTCGCCGGGCCCAAGTCAACGGATGTGCTCAAATCCGTCCATTCGATCGGCGCGGATGGCAGACCCGACGGCCCTTCGCTCGAACCGCTGATCCAGTTCGGCTGGTGGGCCATTATCGCCAAGCCTCTCTACCTGATCCTGCGTTTCATCGTGGACCACGGCGTGGGAAACTGGGGCTGGGCCATCCTCATCTTCACTCTCGTCTTTACGTTGGCGCTGTTGCCTACCCGGCTGATGATGACCAAGTCATCGCTCAAGATGATGCGCATCCAGCCCAAGCTCGACGCGCTCAAGAAGCGTTATGCCAACCTGAAGATGAACGATCCCAAGCGCGCCGAGATGCAGGCCGAGCAGATGGCCATCATGAAGTCAGAGGGCGTGAACATGTACGGCGGCTGCCTCCCCATGCTGCTGCAGATGCCCCTGTTCTTCGCCTACTATCGCGTGCTTGAAAATGCGGTCGAACTGCGCCAGGCGCACTGGCTGTGGCTCCCGGATCTCTCCCAGCCCGATCCGACGCACATTCTGCCCATTCTCATTATCATCACCATGTTTCTTACTCAGTTCATCACGCCCTCGCCGGGCATGGATCCGGGGCAACGCCGGATGATGGCCTTCATGATGCCGCTCATCTTCGGCTTCATGCTCTGGCACTACGCATCAGGTCTTGCTCTCTACTGGGGCACCAGCAACATCATCTACCTGGGCATGCAGGTCGCCATCAATCAGTCGCATATCGGCAAGGAGATGCACGCCATCGCCGCCCGCCGCGCCGCGAAGGGCCGCAAGTAGAACCACCAGCTCACTCTCTTCCCATGCTGCCACCGCCTCCCATCCTTTCGCGTTGTTGCGAAAGGATGGGAGGCGGTGAACTGCTTTGAGACGGAGCCCTCGCCACCTCTCGCCGCATCCAACCCCTTTGGTTTATCGTTCAATGCGTATGGCAAATACGAACCAGAGCGCTCCGCATCCCGCGCCCGAAGCCGAAGAGATTTACCGCCGCTGGATCGCCTTTCTCGACGACGAGTTCACGCGCCACAACTCGGCGGCGCGCCGCGCCGAAGTGGTGCGCGATCAGCTCTACCAGCTCTATCTCGGCCGCCCTCACGGCGGCAAACTCAATCTCACGCTCACCTCGGAGCTGCCAGGCAACGTGGTCAGCCTCTCGCTCGATCCTGAAAACGTGACCATTGAAGCCGAGCACTTCGCCGACGCCGATCGCAAAAAGCTCAGCGAGCTTAAGCCGCTGCTCTGGTTCTGGCAGATGTTCGACCGCTCGCCGGTCGGGCTCAATCACTGGCTGGGCCTCCGCTTCCGCTGTATGCTGGGCCGGCACATCTTTGCCCGCATGGGCACGGGCGTCAAAATCTACCACGGCGTCGATCTCACCTATGGCTACAATCTCTCGATCGGGGACGGGGTCATCATCCGCCAGCGCGCTCTGCTGAACGATCGCGGCGGCATCACCATCGGCGACCACGCCGTGATCGGTTCTTACGCGCGCATCTTCTCGCACTCGCATAACTCCTCCAGCTATGAAAAAGTGACGCTCACGCCGACCACCATCGGCGCCCACGCCCGCATCGCCAGCCACGCGATCGTCCTCGCCGGCCAGCACGTGACGGACGGCCAATCGGTGGGCGCGTTCCCCTCCGACCGGAGCTGAAATCGCGGCACCGTGCTAACCTGAGTCTTCCGCTCCACCTCGGCATGCCCACACCGCGCGGGGTGCGTGGATCCTGGAGAACCTGTTTGTCGTCGAGCGCATTCCTTATTGCCGTCTTCGAGTTCGTCCTGCTGCTCTTTTCCCTCAGCTTTCATGAGTGCGCCCATGCCTGGATGGCCTCGCGCCTCGGCGACCAGACGGCGCGGCTTCAGGGCCGCATCACGCTCAACCCCATGTACCACATCGATCCGATCGGAACACTGCTCTTTCCGGCGCTGATCATCTTCGGGCCCTTTATCGGATTCACCTTCTTTAGCGGCCTGCTGGTCGGCTGGGCCAAGCCCACCCCGGTCATCACCCGCAACTTTCACAAGATCCGCCGCGACGACAACCTGACCACCCTCGCCGGCCCCGCCTCCAATCTCGCTCTGGCGGCCGCGGCGTTTCTTCTACTGGCTGGGGTTTCGGTGGCCGTACCCGGCGGCCACATGCTGGTTGTGGCCAGCCTGGGCGGCGGATTGGCGCTCAACGCTCCCTCCGGACTGCAGGCCATCGTGGTGCTGGCCATTCTGGCCATCGAGATCAACTTCTCGCTCTTCTTCTTCAACCTTCTGCCGATTCCTCCGCTCGACGGCAGCCACGTGCTGCGGAATCTGCTGCCCTACAGCGCCGTGCAGCGGTACGACCGGATCAATATATGGGTGAGCTATCTGTTGATGATCTTCGTCGGCGGCTATATTTTGCGGCTTTTGCTGGGCCCCACGTTGGGACTGGTCTACACCGCGCTTGTGAAGCTCTAGAGCCTGAGCGCTAGCCGCCCATTACAATGGGAAAAGCCTTTCGGCGATTTTCTTGAAAGCCGGCGCGCTTCATCCGCGCCACTCCGAATCGATACCAGAATGCCTGACACCGCACATTCTTCCGGCCGCCCGCGCGTTTTGAGCGGCATGCGCCCCACCGGCAAGCTCCACCTGGGCAATTACATGGGCGCGCTGGCCAACTGGGTCAAGCTTCAAGATAGCTACGAGTGCTACTTCTTCATCGCCGACTGGCACGCCCTGACCACGGACTACGCGGACACCTCGCAGGTCGCCCCGAACACGCTCGAAGTGATGCTCGACTACCTCGGCTCGGGTCTCGATCCCGAGAAATCCGTCCTCTTTTTGCAGAGCCGCGTTCCGCAACACTCGGAACTGTTTTTGATCCTTTCCATGGTGACTCCTCTGGGATGGCTTGAGCGGGTGCCCACCTACAAAGAGCAGCAGGAGAATCTCACCGGGAAAGACCTGAGCACCTACGGTTTTCTCGGCTACCCGCTTCTGCAGGCTGCCGACATTCTCCTCTATCAACCGCAGTTTGTTCCTGTCGGCCAGGATCAGGTGGCGCATATCGAGCTCACGCGCGAGGTGGCACGGCGGTTCAATCAGTTTTATCCCAAAGCCAGTCACAGCGAGCATCCGGGGATTGGGCTAGTGGAGCAACTACGCTGGGATATTTTGCCCGAGCCACGGGTATTGCTCACGCCGTCGCCCAAACTGCCCGGCACCGATGGCCGCAAGATGTCGAAGAGCTACGGCAACACCATCCTGCTCACCGATCCGGAACCTGAGGTGCGCAAGAAGCTCAAGACCATGGTCACCGATCCGGCGCGTGTCCGACGCACCGATCCCGGCGATCCGGACAAGTGTCCGGTGGGCGACCTGCACAAAGTCTTTTCAACCCAGGAGACCCTGGCCAAGGTTTACGATGGGTGCCGGTCGGCGGGCATCGGCTGCATCGAATGCAAGGGGTGGGCTGCCGACACGCTGGTGCAGATCTTGAATTCCATCCAGGACCGGCGCGCGCGCTTCAGCGAGCGGCAGGCGAGGGAGATCCTGGAAGAAGGATCGCGGCGGGCGCGAAAGCGAGCCGCCGAGACCATGGGCCAAGTCCATGCCGCGATGCGGATGACGCTTACCGGCGAAGGCGAAGACTGTTAGGCGCGGCTTCAATCGTACCCTGAGATCGAGGCCGCCAGCGGGGTCCGTGTCAACGATTTTTTTTTAAGATCACTCCATCCGAGAGACTTTGGAAGAAGAAACTGCATTGACCGATGACTTCCCAAATCCCGAAAGCGTTCCGCCGGAAACTCCAGCGGAGATGACTGCTTCCCCCGATACCATCGAGGAGCGCGAAGCCGTCGAGGCGCTCGCCGAGCGTCCCTCCGGCAGCGAGGCCGAGGCCGCTCAAGCGCCTGCGCCGCCCTCTACACCCACACCCGGGCAAAAATCTGCTGAAAGAGTGGCCGCCGCAGTCAAAGCACGTAGCGAAGCGGCCGAGCAGTCGCCGTTTTCTGTTCTGGTGGGCAAAGTCTACGATGGGCCGCTCGACCTGCTGCTCGATCTGATCCGCAAGCAGGACATCGACATTTACGACATCCCGATCGCCAAGATCACGGCGCAGTTCCTCGCCTATGTGGCGCAGTTGAACGCGACCGACGTCGACGTCGCGGGCGAGTTCATTTACACGGCATCGCTGCTCATCCACATCAAGAGCAAAATGCTGCTGCCGCGGGCGGCGGCCGGTCCTGACGACGCGGCCGAGGACCCCCGCCGCGAACTCGTTGAGCGCCTGCTCGAGCACGAGCGTTTCAAAAACGCCGCACAGATGCTGCAGCAGAAGCAGATGCTCGAATCTGCCACATGGACCAACCCCGGCATGCGCGAGTTCCGCGAAGACGCCGCCGCCGAGCCGGAGATCGCCGCCGACACCGTCGACCTAGTCCGCATCTTCCGCGAGATTCTGGAGCGCGCCCGCAACCGCCCCATGCTCAACGTGGAGGAGGACTCGGTCACCGTCGGACAGATGATCCAGTTCCTCTCCCGCCGGCTCACCATGGAAGACAAGCCCATTCCCCTGCGCAAGCTGCTGAGCCACACCCGCTCTGAGCGCGCGCTGATTGCTATGTTCTTGGCGTTGCTGGAGTTGGTGCGCCTGCAGGCGATCCTGCTTCGCCAGGACCGGCAGTTCAGCGACATCTTGATTAAAAAGCACACCGGTTTTGAGGCCGCCATGAACCAGGGCCTCGCCAACGCCCGCGACGATTGGCGCTGAGCCCTCCTTGAGCCCGACAGGGCTTCTTTCCCTGAGGCACTCAATCACCGGCGCCGCGCAATCCCACGGATGGGCTACTCCCGCCCTCAGAGGATGGATTGAAGTGAACCGCCCTCTGGGTCGATAAAACTTCCAGGGAGAAAACCGCATGGCGTCGCGAGCTGGAGAGGTAATCGAGATCAGGGCTGCACAACCAGAACCTTCCGGCGAGATGCGGTACATGGCGCGCCAGCCCATCCTGGACCTGAAAGGCCGCGTGCACGGATACGATCTGCTCTTCCGCAACGCGCCCGAGACCATCTTCCGCCGGGATGCCGAATCCGCCGTCGAGACGATGATCGACAATGAAGTCCTCTTCGGCCTGGAACGGCTCGCGAACGGCTTGCCCGCCTTCATCTCTTGCACGGCAGAGGCGCTCACCGAAGACCTGGTGCTGGTTCTCGCTCCCGAACTGACTATTCTCGGCGTTCCTGCCGGCGTGGAACCTGCGCCGAAGGTGGTGGATGCCTGCCGGGCGCTCAAGGCGCGCGGCTTCCGGCTCTCGCTGGACGATTTCGACGGCAAAGCGGCCGGACACCCGTTGCTCGATCAGGCCGATTACATCCGCGCTGATTTCCGGAACATGGGCGCGGCCGAAAAAAAGCAGTTGCAGCAGCGGGCTCCCAAGTCTGTGATTTTTGTGGCGCAAAAGGTGGAAACGCAGGAAGACTACCGCAACGCCTGCGCGGAAGGTTTCACTCTCTTCCAAGGCGGTTACCTGTGCCAGCCCGTTCTTTTGAAGGAACGGAAGGTGCCGGCCAACCGGATGTTCCACTTTGAGATCGTGCGCGAGCTCTACCGCGATCCGATCGATGTGCGCAAGGTCAGCCAGCTGGTTCGCCGCGATGCCTCGCTCACCTATCGTTTGCTTCGCCTGGTGAACTCGCCCATGTATGCGCTCTACCAGGAGGTTCGCTCCCTCGAAACCGCGATCATGATTCTGGGCGAGTCGACCTTCCGCCGCATCATGTCGGTCGCGGTGGTCAGCGAGATGAACCAAGATCAGCCAGCCGAGATTCTGCAGATCGCCCTGGTGCGCGCGCGCTTCTGCGAGCTGGCAGCAGCCAAATCCAGCCAGGATTCGTCCGAACAGTATTTGCTGGGAATGATGAGTCTTCTGCCCGTCATGCTGGGCGTGCCCATGGAAGAGATCGTGCCAAAGCTGCCTTTGCGCGGCGCCATCTGCGATGCCCTCACCGGGACCGTGAATTCCGAGCGTGCTCTGCTGAGCTGGCTCGAGTTCCACGAGCGGGGCGACTGGGAATCCTGCGATCAGATTGTCGCCAGGCAAAAGCTGAATTCCAACCAGCTCATGCAATGTTACGAAGAGGCCGTGCTCTGGGCCACACCGTCGGCGGGCGTGTAAACGCCGCGCGACCGCCTTTTCCTCTCAACAATTTATTTTCCTTTCATCTCGCTCCTATATCACTGGCTGGGTCCGGACATTCTCTCTGTCCCCTTCGCCGGACGGAATTCCCTTCCTTTGGAGCGTACCCATGGCGGATCTGGCAACAACCGTCGAAAGCGTATCTTCCGGTGCATCGCTACTCGACAGCAAGATGAAGAAGTCGCCGGGCTGGATCAGCACGATCGTGGTGCTGGCCGCGTTGTTCGGCGGGCTCATCTATATCGGCTTTCACATCGCCGGCGATCTCGGTAATATCGTGATCGTCAGCGTCTGGCCCTATGTTCTGCTGGGAGTCGCGCTCTTAATCGCGCTCAGCTTCGAATTTGTAAATGGGTTTCACGACACCGCCAACGCTGTGGCCACGGTCATCTACACGCATTCGCTTGAGCCGAATATGGCCGTGGTCTGGTCAGGCTTGTGCAACCTGGCCGGCGTGCTCACTTCCGCCGGCACGGTGGCCTTCACCATCATCACCCTGCTGCCGGTCGAACTGATTCTCAAGGTAAGTTCGGGCGCCGGCTTCGCCATGGTCTTTGCACTGCTGATCGCCGCGATTCTTTGGAACCTGGGAACCTGGTGGCTTGGCCTGCCGGCTTCGAGCACGCACACCATGACCGGCTCCATCATCGGCGTGGGCCTGGCCAATCAGCTGATCAATGCAGCCGGCGGCGCAGGCAGCGGCACCTCGGGCGTCGACTGGGCGCAGGCTACCAAGGTCTTCCAGGTGCTGCTGATTTCTCCTCTTGTCGGCTTCGGCTGCGCAGCGATCCTGTTCGCGGTCGCGAAGGCCACCATCAAGTACCCTGAGCTCTATGAGGCGCCGAAAGACAACACGCCTCCACCGTGGCCTATCCGCCTGCTCTTGGTCCTCACCTGCACCGGCGTGAGCTTTTTCCACGGCTCGAACGACGGCCAGAAGGGCATGGGGCTCATTATGCTGATCCTTATCGGCACGGTTCCCACGGCCTATGCCTTGAATCACGCCGTCACTGCGCGCGATATGCAAGACTTCCTCGCCGCCTCAGAGAGAGCTGTCTCCATCATCGACCGGCACGCGGACAGAAACGCGATCCTCGGCGGCGATCCCCGCTCCGAGCTTACGGAATACCTGCGCACCAAGAAGCTGCAACCCGACACCATGATCGCCCTGCGCGAGAACATCCACGATCTCGAAGGGGATGTCCAAGCCTATGGCGACTACAAGCACGTGCCCCCGAGCCAGCAGACCAACGTCCGCAATGACATGTACGTGACCAGTGAAACGTTGCGGGTGATGGCCAAGAATCAGGCCGTACCTTTCAGCAAGGACGAGCAGGCCGCACTCGACAACTACAAGGCCAAGGTGGACAAAGCGACCAAGTTCATTCCCTCGTGGGTGAAGGTGGCCGTGGCTCTCGCGCTGGGACTGGGCACGATGGTGGGCTGGAAGCGCATCGTCGTCACGGTCGGCGAGAAGATCGGCAAGGAGCACCTGACCTATGCCCAGGGCGCGACCGCCGAGCTCGTTGCCATGGCTACCATCTTCGCCGCCGACAACTTCGGCCTGCCGGTGTCGACAACGCATGTGCTCAGCTCCGGCGTCGCCGGGACGATGGCCGCCAACAAGAGCGGCCTGCAGTTCTCGACGATCCGCAACATTGCTGCGGCGTGGGTCTTTACGCTGCCGGCCGCGGCTCTGCTCTCCGGCTGCTTGTTCTGGCTCTTCCGCCAGTTCTCAAGCTAGAACCTGACTCGATCGGGTTGCCTCAGCGGGCGTCCGGCGCTGCCGGACGCCTTTACGC
>DASXFB010000056.1:0-37878 GCA_036489815.1 Occallatibacter sp.
ATCCATCCTGCCCTAAGTCCACTTACAGCCGTTCGAGCTTTCATACTTCAGGAGTTCAAAAATGCCCAAGCCGAAGCCTAGAAAACCGGGCCGTCCGAAGCTCCCCAAGGATCAGGCCAAGGGAATGAAGCTACAGGTGCGCCTGAGCGCCGATGAGTACAAGAGGATCGAGACAGCGGCCAAGGGCCGGAAGCAAACCGTCTCAGAATTAGCGCGCGGCATTTTGCTTGCCACGATTGGAGCGTAAACCTGTGGATTTCAAATTAGGACACTACCGCCCTAAGAGCCGGATTGCGCATTTTAACCTCGTTTGTTACCATCATGAAGTCATGAGTAGCGCGCTTCAATTCTGTTGCTGTTGTCGCCTGTCGAACATTTTCGACGGGTGTATGCGCTAGTCTCTGATCTCCAAGCACAACCGATCCAGAAGACACACTCGTCGCTGACGACCGGGTCTGTCTTTGTCCCTGCCGGTTTTCAGCAGAAACCCTTGAACAAAAATGAGGATGCAATGCCGGTCGCAGAGAGCGAAATATCCGTTCCATCACCGTTGAAACAATCCGATACTGCCGAGACTGGGCGCGCGCCGAGCCTGGGCCACCTGCGCCTGCTGGAGGCGGAGAGCATTCACATTCTGCGCGAAGTGGCTTCGGAGTTCGAGCGGCCGGTGATGCTTTACTCCATCGGCAAAGACTCCTCGGTGATGCTGCGCCTGGCGCAGAAAGCCTTTTATCCGGGGCCGATACCCTTTCCTCTGCTGCATATCGACACCGGCTTCAAATTTGCCGAGATGCTCAGTTTCCGGGATGAGTTGACGCGCTCCATCGGCGCGGAGCTGCTGGTGTGGCGCAATGAACCGGCCATCGCAGCGGGCACGAATCCGATAGCGCTCGATACGAAGCGCTGCTGCGGGCTGCTCAAGACGCAGGCGCTGCTCGATGCGCTGCGCCACTACAACTTCGACGCAGCCTTTGGCGGCGCGCGGCGGGACGAAGAAAAATCCCGCGCCAAGGAACGTATTTATTCGTTTCGTGACTCGGCCGGCCAGTGGGATCCGAAGAACCAGCGTCCGGAACTCTGGAACCTCTACAACGCGCGGATTCATCCGGGTGAAAGCATTCGCGTCTTTCCGCTTTCAAATTGGACCGAGATGGATGTGTGGCAATACATCCACGAAGAGAAGATTCCGGTCGTCGATCTCTACTTCGCCAAGGAGCGGCCTATGTACGTGCGCGGAGACGCGCTGCTGCCTATCGAGCAGGCTTTTGTTGCGCGGCTTGGCGAGAAGCCCCAGATGGTGAAGTCGCGGCTGCGCTCGCTCGGCTGCAGTCCCTGCACGGGAGCGATCCGTTCCGATGCCGATACGATTCCGGCGATCATCGCGGAGCTGATCTCGTTCCGTTCTTCCGAGCGCGCCAATCGCGTGATCGATCACGACCAGGAAGGTTCGATGGAGATCAAGAAGCGGGAGGGTTATTTCTAAATGGCTGCCTTGGCTTCTCCCGCATTTTCAATTGACGAGTTTTTGCTTCAGGAGCGCGAAAAGGATCTGTTGCGCTTTTCGACGGCAGGCAGCGTGGACGACGGAAAGTCGACGCTGATCGGCCGCCTGCTTTACGACACGCAATCGGTCTACGAAGATCAGGTGCGCTCGATTGAAGGGAAGGGAACAACGGCTCCCGGTCAGATCGATTTTGCGCTGCTCACCGACGGCCTGCGCGCCGAACGCGAGCAGGGGATCACGATCGATGTGGCCTACCGGTACTTCTCCACAGCGCGCCGCAAGTTCATCATCGCGGATACGCCCGGCCATGAGCAGTACACGCGCAACATGGCTACCGGCGCATCGACGGCAGATGCGGCGATTGTGCTGATCGATGCCAGCAAGGGCGTGCTCATCCAGTCGCGCCGCCATGCGTACATTGCTTCGCTGCTGCGCGTGCGCCACGTGCTGGTTGCGGTGAACAAGATGGATTTGATCGGCTACGATGAGTCCGCCTTCCGCGCCATCGAAGCCGATTTCATCTCCGTTCTCGATCAGATCGCGGCGGATACCGGCACTCCGGTGGAGCGCGCGGTTGTTCCGGTGAGCGCATTGGCCGGTGACAACATTGTGCACCGCTCCAAGAATATGCCGTGGTACGAAGGGCCCTCGCTCTTGAATCTGCTCGAGTCGCTTCCGTCTTCGCGCGACACCCGCAACGCATCTGCGGATAAGAACCCGTCCGCCGCGGCTCCGGCTTTCCGATTCCCCGTACAGCGCGTGCTTCGTCCTGACCATACCTTCCGCGGCTTCGCCGGACAAATCGCTTCGGGAACCGTGCGCCGCGGGGACAAGGTCACTGTGCTGCCCTCAAACCGCAGCGCGCAGGTAGAACGGATTGTGACGTGGGACGGCGATCTGGAGGAAGCGATTGCCCCGCTTTCCGTGACACTGGTTCTGGACCGCGAGCTCGATATCAGCCGCGGCGATCTCATCGTCGCCTCGCAGGCGCAGGCAACGGTGGCACGCAGCGTGAAGGCCGCGCTGGTGTGGATGGATCAGCGCCCGCTTGATCTGACTCGCCGTTATCTGCTCAAGCACACCAGCCACACGGTGCCCGCATTTCTTTCCTCCGTGGATTATCGTACCGATCTCGCGACGCTTACACGCGAGCCTGCGCCGACGCTCAACATGAACGATATCGGCGCGGTCTCGCTGAATCTGCTGCGGCCCATTGCGCTCGACCTTTATGCCCACAACCGCGGCACCGGCGCATTCATCCTCATCGACCAGGAGACGAATGCCACCGTCGCCGCCGGCATGGTGACGGCCGCATCATCCGATGTAACGACGGGCGTCGAAGACGAGTCTGCCGTCTGGGGCCCGGTGACGGCGGGTGAACGGGAATCGCGCTGGGGTCATCGCGGCGGCGTTCTCGAACTCTCCGGTCCGCTGGGCTTGATCAATGCCATTGAGCGCGCTTTGTTCGCGGTCGGGGTAATCAGCACACGCATCGAGACTGGCGAGGAAGCCTTCCTGCATGACCCGAATCTGCTGAATGTGGTCGCTGGGCTGCAAACGCGATCCGGCCTGCTGACGCTTGTGGTTCATGCCAGCGAAGAACCAACGCTGACTGCGCGCATTGAAGGCGAGCGGATCGCCGTCAACGCCGATGAGTCGATGCATGCGGTGTCTGCCGTTCACCAGTTACTGCATCGCGCAGGCATATTCATTTCCTCTGAAAGGGCGGGTCTCTAAATGAGCACAGTCGATATCTCCGCGGCAGTAAAGACAAAGCTCGACGCGGTGCGAGCCACGCTGGCGCGCGAGGTGACGGGCAAAGGCGACGTGTGCCTCACCTGCAGTTTCCAGGCGGAAGACGTTTTGCTGGCCAGGCTTGCCACCGCGATCGATCCTGGGATTCCGGTTCTCTTTCTCGATACCGGCTATCATTTCGCGGAAACTTATGAGTATCGCGACCGTATTGCGAACGAGTGGAAGCTGAACCTCATTAACCTGCTTCCCGAGAAGACGGTTGCCGAGCAGGAGGCGGAGTTCGGCCTGCTCTACAGGTCGGCGCCGGACCGTTGCTGCGGTCTTCGCAAGGTCGAGCCGCTCTTTAAAGCAGTGGGTGGGTATCGCGCCTGGATTACCGGGCTACGGCGCGAACAAGCCAGAAGCCGCGCGGCTCTTGAAGAGTCCGCGATGTTTTCTCTGCCCGGCGGGAAGCAGGTGCTGAAGCTCGCGCCCTTGGCGGAGTGGACTACACGGGACGTCTGGTATGCGTGCGAGGAGCTTGCTCTTCCGCTGCTGCCGCTCTACGAGCGCGGCTATTCTTCGATCGGCTGCGAGCCATGCACCTCGCTGCCACTCGATCCCAACGATCCTCGCTCCGGCCGCTGGGCCGGCGCGCAGGGCGCGAAGGTGGAGTGCGGAATTCACATCCAGGCTGCACCGGGGACATAGATGATCGGCGCTTCCGCGTCAGGTCTTGGACTGCGAAGGGCTCACGATTGCTTCAACCCATCGAACCGAGGGAACAGAGTGCCCTATCTCATCGGCTTTGTCATCGCGCTCTTTATCGCTCTCACAGGCGTTGGCGCAGGCACCATCACGGTGCCTATTCTGATTCTGTTTCTTCGCGTTCCTGCGCCGATCGCGGTGGGAATCGGGTTGATGTTTGCGACTGCCGTGAAACTTATCCTTGTGCCTGCGCAGATTGCCCGCCGCAACGTGGCGTGGCGAACCCTTGGCTATATGCTGCTAGGCGGCGCGCCTGGCGTGCTTCTCGGGTCGCTCTTCCTGCAGCACCTGGTTACGGCCGGATCGGCGAATACGCTCAACGCAATTCTCGGCGCCATTCTGGTGAGCATGGCGAGCTGGCAGATTTTTTATTCGTTTCGCCCCATGCAGCAGCGCTCGGATGCCCGCGACCATAGCCCCTGGCTCTCATGGCTTATGTTCCCGGTAGGCGCGGAGGTCGGCTTTTCCTCTGCAGGCGCGGGCGCATTGGGCAGCGCCGCCTTGCTTAGCCTCACCGCTCTTGCACCCGCACAGGTGGTTGGCACGGACATCACCTTCGGCTTTATTGTGTCGCTCATCGGCAGCGGAGCGCACTGGTTTTCGCACGCATCCAATCCGGAATTGCTCATGCAGCTCATCACGGGCGGCATTGCGGGAGCGATTGGCGGCACGCTTCTGAGCACCCGCGTTCCGCGACGGCCGCTGCGCTTTGTGCTTTGGGTGTGGCTGTTGATCCTGGGCGGCCAATTCCTCTTCAACAGCTTTCACGTCTGGGCCGCGACGCGATAGCGCCAGATTGCGGATTCCATCACTGCATGGATGGACGATGCCCGGCTGAAGCGACGCGACAATCTTATTCCTACGATCTATCTCGATGCGCGTACCAGGGAGCGTGCGAGGGAGCGCACGCGCGAATCATCAAACAATAAACTTCGCGACGATCTTCCACGCTCTTTCAGACTCACGGGCTTTATGACGGATGGTATGCATCCGGATCGACACCGTGAGTAACGGGGCAACGGCCAAGATCGTGAGGGCCGCAATAGGGAAGTTATACATAGCCTTTTTACCTTTCACCTACTCAATGTAAGGCTTCCTGCGCTGAAGAACAATTTAACGAACGTGTCAGTTGTTTTACACCTTACGCCTAACTTGTGAACCAAGAGGATTACGTTACCCCGGACAGTCCGGCAAGTTTTGCCTAGTTATCCCAAGAGCGAGACTCAGGGAGAGGATGGGACCCGGTGGATGCAGCAGGAGAGGGACGCGTCTTGTCGAAATGGCGAGAAACCAGTTACTCGTGAAGCGCGTCCGAATGACCATTCGAGTAGTTGACGACAAAATGAGCATTCAAGTAGTTGACGACAACGTGGACTAACTCCGTTGCCGTTGCTCGCGGGGGAAGGTAAGCTGCGGGCCGAGATGCGGCGAGATGATTTCGGCCGCTGGTCTCAAATTTTGCCGGCATTCTTTTTTTCAACAGAATTGGTGCGGAAGGCGGGACTTGAACCCGCAAGCCTTTTGGGCGCTAGCTCCTAAGGCTAGTGTGTTTGCCATTTCACCACTTCCGCATCTCGCGTGCGATCCGGCCAGGCGGCTTCTTGCACAATCGAGAACAGCCAAAATCAGTCTAGAGGCAAACCCATGCCGTTGCAATGTTCACACGCGGCAAGGGCGTACCCGGATCACTCGCTAGCCGAGATCGGCGCCTCTCCGCGACATCCACAATCGCATTTGCGGAATCAAATGCAATGTGTCGCCGGAAATCCATTGGCAAGCGATCGCGCTGCGTCTCGTGCTGACCGTTCTGGCGGGAGGACTGCTGGGCACGGAGCGCAGCAGAACCGGCCACGCGGCGGGGCTGCGCACCACGCTTCTGGTTACGCTGGCTGCGTCCGTGGCCATGATCCAGATGAATCTGCTGATGGAGAGCAATGGAAAGCCGCCGAACTCGTTCGCGGTGATGGACCTGATGCGCCTGCCGCTCGGCATTCTTACCGGCGTGGGATTTATTGGCGCGGGCGCCATCGTCCGCAAGGATGAGCTGGTTCTGGGTATCACGACCGCGGCGACCATCTGGTTCTCCACGGTGGTGGGGCTCTGCCTGGGCGGGGGACAACTCATTCTCGGGTCCGTCTCCGCAGTGATCGGATTCGGAATTCTCTCGGGTTTTCGCTGGTTCGAGAGCCGGGTGGAACGCTATCAGAGTGCCGAGTTGAAGGTTACGATCGCGGAGGACCGGTTGTCGGCGCAAGAACTGCGCGAGCGGTTGATCGCGGCTCGGTTTCATATCAAGTCGCTTTCTGAGATTCATAACCTAAGCGCCCATCGCAAGAAGCTGGATTGCCAGCTTCGCTGGCCCTCCACGCAACCGAATGCGAATGTTCCGCATATCGTCCGTGAGCTGGAGGAGCTGCCCGGCATCATCGAAGTGGAATGGCGAGGAATCAGCTCGGGGCCCAGTTGAACCGGGTCGCGTGACGCGTTTGTGGTGCGGCCGATTCCACATCTCGAAAGCAGCGGCTGAAGGAACCCCGCGTCCCTGGAGCGAAGAACTGCGGGTGGTCTCCGTCCATTACAGGCCAGGGCGATGGCAGACGCTATGATCGAAGTGGTATTGCCGCGGTTTCAACCGCAAAAGGACGGCGCAGCGCGCAGAGAAGATGCCCGATTATCCGCATGAGATGTTGCGCGAAATCTACGAACAGCCTGAGGCTCTCAGCCGCACCATCTCCCTTTACCTGGGCGAGCGGGGACTGAAGCCCGAGGTTGGGAGCAAGCTCTCCAGTTGGATCAACCCTGCCGGCGAGATTCTGATCGCCGCCAGCGGATCCAGCCGTCATAGCGGGCTCTATGCCGAAATCCTGCTCGAGGATCTATGCGGCCTGTCTGTCGATGTCGAATATGCCAGCGAGTACAGCTATCGCGGCGCCAATGACCTGCGCCGCCCCAGCGTGCTTGTGCTCTCTCAATCCGGCGAGACCAGCGATACCCTTGCGGCTCTTGAAGAGGCGCGGCGGCAGGGCCACAGGACGCTTGCCATTACCAATGCCCCTGCCTCAACCATGGCCCACGAGGCCGACGTCTCGATGCCGCTTGTGGCCGGCAAGGAACGAGCCATTCCCGCGACGAAGAGTTTCACCTGCCAACTGGCCGTGCTTTATCTGCTGGCCCTGTACGAAGGAATGGACCTCGGGCGTCTGCATCCAGAGACACTCTCACACGCGATCGAGGCGCTGAAAGCCGTACCCGGACTGCTCGCAGCAAGCCTGGATCCCTGGCGCGAGCAATGCGCCTCTCTGGCGCGGCGATATAAATCGGCCGCGACGTTTCTTTATCTTGGCCGCGGCATTCACTATGCAATCGCGCGCGAGGGCGCGCTCAAGTTGAAAGAAGCCTCCTACGTGCATGCGGAAGGCTATCCGGTGGGCGAACTCAAGCACGGGCCGAACGCGCTGGTCAGCGACCGCGTGCCGCTGGTGGTGATCGCCACCGTCGACCGGAACCTGGAAGCGTCGGTGCGGCGCTACGAGAAGACGATCCAGCTTCTCCAGGATATGAAGGCCCAGGGCGCGCAGGTGATCGCCCTTGCCGATGCCGAGGACGCGCAGGTTGCCGCACTGGTCACGGATTGTATCCGCATTCCGGCTGCCTCGGAATATCTGCTGCCGATCCTGGAAGTCGTCCCGATGCAACTGTTCGCCTACTTCATGGCGCTCGAGCACGGAGTGGACGTGGACCGGCCCAGGAATCTTTCCAAAGCTGTAGTGGAGCGGTAGCCGCCTTCGAGATTCCTCGTTCCAGAGAGGGACCTGCGGCGTTGGCGGTGACTACGGCGTTGGGGCGCGTTTCTCGAAGCAAGCTTCGATCTCTTCGAGCGTCTTGCCCTTGGTTTCGGGCAGGAACAGCGCGGCCACCAGAAAGTAGATCACCGTAAAGCCTGCGAAGAGGAAGAACATCGATGAATAGCCGTGCTTGCTGACGAAAGGAAGAAAGATTGCGGCCAGGGTTGTGGAAACGAGCTGGTTGATGACGAGCGCGATGCTCATGCCATTGGAGCGAATGCGCGTGGGCATCAGCTCGCTGAGGGCAAGCCACACGCATACCCCCGGCCCCACGGCATAGAAGGCCATGAAGGCATAGAGCGCGAGCGCCACGAGCCAGCCATATCCGGCATCGGGAACCTTGCCTACAAGGGCTTTTTGAATCCTGAGCGGAGCGGTCTCGGCAGCTTTCAGATCAGCGAAGGGATTCTTGAAGAGCGCCTCGATGCGGTTGGCCGGCACGCAGCTTGCCCGGGTGATCGCGAGCGGTGCGGCCGCCGGGTCGTCCGATCGGACAAAGCTGGTGGTGGCTGTGAAGTCGCCATAGGAATAGATAATGGCGAGGGAAGCGCGATGGCTGTCGATTTGACCGCCGGTGTAGCCTTCAGACTCGAGCAGCTTTTCAGCTTCGGCTTGGTCGAAGCGGAGCGTCAGCTCCTTGCCCGGCGCGATCATGGCCTGCACGGCTCGGCGGCAATCCACCGCGGAGGCTTCGGTGGTTCTGAACAGAAGGCCGACGCACGACTGCGCGAGAATGATGCCGCCGGTGCCCAGAATCAGCAGGAATCTGCGTCCTTTGCGATCGACCAGTGACATGCCCACGGCGGTCATCAGAAAATTCACGCAGGTGAAGATCACGTATCCCCAGTGCGCATAGAGATCGTTCAGCCCGCTCTGGAGCAGGATGCCCGTGTTGTATCCGATGACCGAGTTGATGCCGGTTGCCGTGTTGCAGGCGAGGATGGCGCAGGCGAGCAGAAAGGGGACCAGATATTTCCTGCGCAGCAGGGAATCTTTTGCCTGCTGTCCTGCGGCGGCTCCGGCGCTGTGAGCCGCTGCCTCCATCTCCTCGAGTTCGACCGTTGCCTGCTCAGGGCTGCGCGATCTGAGCAGAGCCGCGTAGGCACGCTCTTTTTCTCCGCGCCGGAAGAGCCACCGCGGCGACTCGGAGACGAGCACGCTGCCGAGGAAAAACAGCACACCGGGGGGCAGCGAGACCCAGAAGATCCGGCGCCATACCTGGTCTTTGAAGTTGAGGAGCGCAGCCGGGCCGGCCATGCGGGCTACGGCTTCGACCCGGTAGCTATAGTAGATGCCCACCAGAGCGGCGGCGACGATTCCCAAGGTCAGCATCCACTGGAAGATCCCAGTGCCTTTGCCGCGGTTCGCGGCTCCCAGGCACTCCGCGAGATAGAGCGGCACCACCACGCCGACCAGTCCTGCGCTCACGCCTTGCAGCAGCCGGCCGAAGAACAAGGGCCCATACCCGTGGGAGAGCGCGATGACCGGCACGCTGAGCACAAACGTGAGCCCGCTCAGGATCATCAGCCAGCGGCGCCCCAACCAGTCGGCGAGGGCTCCGGAGAAAAGCGTGGAGAAGACGCTGCCCAGCAGCACGGCCGCGACGATCACCGAGAGCTGCGCCGGTGTCAGTCCTGAGGTTGCCTCAAGATAGGGCAGCGCTCCGCCGATGATGCCGACGTCGATGCCGTAGAGCAATCCGCCGAGCCCCGCCACCAGCAGAAGAAACAGATTGTAGCGGCGCGTCGAAGCGGCTATGGCCGTCGCAGCCGCGTCGGAGGAACGGTTGGCGGTCATCGGTGCGAATTCCTCTCAGTGGTTCCGCTCGAGCGGCATGGCCGGCGCGTGGCTCAAGCAAAAAGGTGCGCTGAGCCACCAGTCTACAATGAGGAGATTGAATTTAGAGCAAAACCAGAATTCCCGCGCCCTCGCCAAGTGCTTGCAAGGCGGCTTTTTTTGGGGAAAAAGACCACTGTAGGGCGCGCTATTGGGTACAGCTGTTCTGGTCTTGCGTTAGGCGCTCATAAAATCTGTCCACGGAAGGTTGCTGAAATGCCTCGTCTGTGCCGTTGCACATTTTTGTTCGCAGGGGCCGCATCCGTTCTCGGCCTGCACCTTCTGTCATCGCCCTTTGCCACGGCCCAAGTGCAAAGCCAGACCCAGACCCCAGTCGAGGTCCATCTGCTCCCGGCCGCTCGCGAGGCCCATTTCGCTGGCACAACGGAGCTTCCTGCGCGGATCACGGTGCTGGCGCCCGGGCGCGACCCGCAGGACAAGTTTGCCGCCGGGGATCTCGAAGAGGCCATCAAGCAAATGGGTGAGCCAACGGGCGGACCGTTGACCGAGCGGGCGGCTGCGGACGGGCGAGCGGAGATGCGCCGCGGGGAAGCTGCGCGGCCGGCCTATCGCGTTCTGCTTCTTCGCACCAATTCGGCGGAAGCCAAGGTGCTGCTTGCGCGCCGGCATCTCACCTTCGACCCCGCCATGGAGCCGGAGGGCTACGCTCTTGTTCTCGAAGCGCACGAGGCCGCCATCGTAGGCGCTACGAGCGCGGGTGTTTTTTACGGCGTGCAGACGTTCAAGCAGCTGCTGCCCTTGCCGGGCGCGCCGCGCGTTGTTCCCACCGGCGCCGTGCGCGACTGGCCGGCCATGCGGTATCGCGGCATCGACGACGATCTGTCGCGCGGACCGTTTCCCACGCTCGATTTCCAGAAGCATCAGATCCGCGTCTTCGCCGCCTTCAAAGTGAATATTTATTCGCCTTATTTTGAGCACACGCTGCTCTATTCCGATCACCCGCTCGCGGCGCCTCCCGGCAGCGCGCTTACGCCTGCAGAAGCCGCGGAGCTGGTGGCCTACGCCCGCCAGTATCACGTCACCATCGTTCCCGAGCAGGAGTCCTTTGGCCATCTTCATCATGTGCTGCAATACGAGCTCTATCAGGATATGGCTGAGACGCCGCACGGCCATGTGCTTGCGCCGGGCGCGCCCGGCACGCTGCCTCTGATCAAGGATTGGTTTACCGAGATCGCGCAGGAGTTTCCATCCCCCTTCATCCACATCGGCGCCGATGAAACCTTCGAGCTGGGGGCGGGCCGCACCCACGATCAGGTGCAGGCGCAGGGCTATGGGCCGGTCTACATGGCTTTCCTCAAGCAGATTCACGATGAGCTTGCCCCGCTCGGCCGGCGCCTGCTTTTCTGGGGCGACATCGGCGATGAGAATCCTGACGCCGTGCCGAACCTGCCCAAGGACATGATCGCGGTTCCCTGGAACTACTCGCCCCATGCGGATTTCGACAAACTGATCGCGCCCTTCGCGCAGGCCGGCCTGGAGACGTGGGTGGCTCCCGGTGACGCGAATTGGAATGAGGTCTATCCGGTGGCCAAAAACGCGCTCTGGAACATTCAGGGCTTCATCCGTGAGGGCCAGCGGCTGGGCTCGACGGGCGCGCTCACCACGGTGTGGAACGACGACGGCGAGGGCCTCTTCAACATGGACTGGTATGGCGTGCTCTTTGGCGCAACGGCCGCATGGCAGCCGGGGGAGAGCTCGATCGCCGATTATCAGGAGGCCTACGGGCCCATCTTCCATCGCGATCCGACCGGCAAGATCAACAGTGCCGAAAAAGAACTGATGGCCTCCGAAGAGGCCCTCGCGAATGCCAAAACCAACATGAACAGCGATGCCCTGTTCTGGCTTGACCCGTGGAGCGCTCAGGGACAGGAGGTCTCGGCAGAACTGCTGCCGGAGACCCGGGAACTTCGCTTGCACGCCGAGCAGGCCCTGATTCTTCTTGCGCAGGCGCGCCAGCTCGATCCCGCATTGGGCGAGCCCGACGCAGTGGCGGCTATGGATCTGGGGGCGCGGCGTCTCGACCTGATCGGACTGAAATTTGAGCTGAGCCAGGAGATTGCGTCTTCGTATGCGCAGGCTCTTGCCCAGCAACACGATCAAACGAAGAGCTCCCCCGCCCGCAACCTGCTGAACCAGATCAGCGGCACCAACGGGCGCTGCCAGGATCTACGCGACGCCTTCTCGGCGGTCAAAGGAGAGTACACGCAGGTCTGGCTCAACGAAAACCGTCCTTACTGGCTCGACAATGTCGCCGTGCGCTACAACCTGGAGATCGAGAGATGGCAGCGCCGGGGCGAACTCTTCCAGGAGGCGATTCGCGACTGGCGCAACGGCCGGGGCCTGCCTGCGCCGGCATCTCTCGGCCTGCCCGATGCGATTGCGCACTGAGCGGGTCCTCCAGAAAGCCAATCCCGTCCGAAGCCAATCGCGCCCGAAGCCGATCGCGGCACGTTACCAGGAGATAACGGGGAGCGAGAATAATCGTCGAACTTCAGCGCCGGCAGGAGCACACTAGAACCATGCTCGACCTTGGTGTCCGGCGGGATCAGCTTATAGTGCTGCTGATTGACGATGACCTCATCAGCCGCGAGGTGACGGCCACCGTTCTTACCATGAACGGCTATATCGTCGAGACTGCAGACAGCGGCGCCGCATCGCTGGAGATTCTAGCTGCCGAAAGGCTGGTGCCGGATCTCGTTCTGATGGACGCGCAGATGCCCGGCTTGAGCGGGACGGCGCTCATTGCGGAGATCCGGAAGCGCAGCCGGGCGCGCATTCTTGTCCTCAGCGGCAGCGATCCCTCTGCGCAGATCAAGGCAGCGGCCGACGGATTCCTGCTGAAGCCCTTTGACGCGGAGGCGCTGCGCGCGCTGTTTGAAAGCCAACGAGCCCGGCCTGCCGGGCAAGCTGTCTTCGCCGCGAATCCAGACGCGCCGGCCATCAATCCAGTCGTTCTTGCCCAGCTTCGCCAACTGATGCCGGAAACCGGCGTCCGCGAGATTTACCAGGCCATTGTCGCGGATCTCAACCGGCGCTCCGAGGAGCTGGCAGCCGCCATTGCCAGAGAGGATCGCGCCGAGGTCCGCCGCATCGGGCATGCCATCAAGGGCGGCTGTTCCATGGCCGGCGCCCAGCAGGCGGCGCGGCTGGGAGCGCTTCTTGAAGCGATACCTCCTGATTCCGAAGGTAACCAGTTGGATAACAGCGTCAGTTTGCTCAATGATTTACATTCCGCCACCCGTGCCTTGCAGGGTATGCTGGATGCTGGATTGCCCGCCTGACCACAGCGCCTGCGCCGTGGACCGGGCCCGACGGAGGCGAGCCGCTCTAATGGACCGTGCCATTCGAATCGTTCTGGCGGACGACCATCCTGTCGTCCGCATTGGTGTGCGCAACATGCTTGCGGAGGCGGAAGGCTTTGATGTGGTCGGCGAAGCCACCGATGGCGATGAAGCCATTACGCAGACGCTTGAGCTCACGCCCGACATCCTTCTGCTCGATCTGCAGATGCCGCGCCTGCCCGGCCTTGAGGCCATGCGCGCCATTGTGAATGGGACCTCAACCGCCAAGATCCTGCTGCTCACTTCGACCATTACCACGCAGCAGATCATTGAAGCGCTGCACATCGGCGCGCGCGGCATCGTCCTCAAAGACGCTCTCGCCAGCCATCTTCAAACCGCCATTCGCACGGTGTATGCGGGAGATTACTGGATCGGCGGCAAGCGCGTGGTCAACCTGGTCTCGGCGCTCCACGATCTGATGCAGCAGGCCGCCACCCCGCAGCGCAAGACGTACGGCCTGACTCCGCGCGAGCTGGAAGTGGTTGGATGCATCGTGGAAGGCTGTTCAAACCGCGACATCGCCAAGCAGTTCTCGCTGAGCGAAGAGACGGTCAAGCGGCATTTATCGAATATCTTCGATAAAACCGGAGTCTCAACGCGCCTGGAACTGGCGCTCTTTGCGATCGCCCATCACCTTGTCACACCGCAGTAGGCGGCAGGTTCGCGCGGCCGTCGCGCCCTTCCAGGGCAGCCGTTACCGCGTGCGCGCTGTCCGGCGCGGCCGCGCAGCCTTGCCGAGCGCCGGCAGTGTGCCGCGGGGAAACTCGGTTGACTTGCGCACCACAAGGTGCGTGGGAATCAGCCAATCTTTCTGTGCAGCCTTCGGATGATCGGGCTCAATGCCTGCACGCAGGGCGTGGACGGCGGCGGTCGCCAGATCCTTGCACGACATCTGCACTGTGGTCAGCGGAGGCAGCATGAACTGCGCAAGATGAATGTCGTCGAAGCCCACCACCGAGATATCTCTCGGGACCTTATAGGTGGTTGCGTAGAGGCCGTGCAAGACGCCGATCGCGGTCATGTCATTCGAGCAAAGCACGGCGGTGGGAAGTTCCGGAAGGGCCACGATCTGCTCGATCGCCGTCATTCCTCCTTCCATGGTGTGATTCCCCTCGAGGATGTGCTGGGGGGGCACCGTCAATCCAACTTCGCTCATCGATTTGCGAAATGCGTCGCGCCTGGCCATTGCCGAGCGCAGGCGCAGCGGCCCGGTAATGAACGCAATCTGCCGGTGGCCCAGCGCGGCCAGATGCTGCACGGCTTCGCGAATGCCTTCGCCGTAGTTCACCTTGAGCACGCGGATGTTGGGCAGCTCGGGTCCGGCGTCCACAAAGACGAGGGGAAACTCTCGCTCGACGAGCTTCTTCACCAGCTCTTCCTCGATGCCGAAGGTCATGACGGCCACGCCGTCGACGCCGCGTTGCAGCATCCGCCGGATGAGGGACTCCGTGCGCGCCGGATCGTAGCTGGTGGATCCGATCATCACTTCGTAACCCTGCGCGACAGCCAGGCTCTCGAACTCCTGCACCAGTTCCGGGAAAAAGGGGTTTGTGATCTCGGAGACAATCAACCCCAGGATGCGGCTGCGCCCGGAGACCAGCGCCCGCGCCTGGGTATTGGGGACGTAGCCCACCTCGTCCACGACCTTCCATACCCGCTTGGCGAGCTCGGGGTCGACGGTGGAAATCCGATTTACGGCGCGCGAGACGGTGGCGATGGATACGCGGGCGCGCCGCGCTACATCGCGGATGCTTACGGCTGCGGGCCGCCGGTTGGACGAACCCTTTCTCGGTTTATTCATAAGCACCCCGATTGTACGCTTTTCCCGCTGTTTCTCAGCGTGCAACTGTTAGCCGATCGAGACTGCAGGCGCCGCCCGGGGCGTGGCTTAAGGAGATGCGGAGCCAACTTGCCGCTCCGCCGATGCGGGCTTTGCGGCCATTTTTAGAAAGCGTTTGCTGGCGGGGATGCGAAGGAGCTTGGATAACCGGATTTACGGATGACGCTGGCCGCCTCCGGCCACTTCCAGTCCATGCCGCACCAGGGACGCGATCGCCAGCCAGCCCTCGTCGGCTCCACGCAGGCTACCGGGCAGATTGACGATAAGGGCTTTTCCCCGCATGCCCGCCACGCCACGGGAGAGCCATGCATACGGGTTCCGCTCCGCTCCCTTGGCGCGCATCGCCTCGGCCAGTCCCGGCGCCTCGCGGTCCATCACCTTGCGCGTGGCCTCGGGCGTCCGGTCACGGGGGCCCAGGCCTGTGCCGCCCACGGTCAGCACCAGGTCCGCGTCTTCGGCGCACAGGGCGCGCAACGCGCCCGCAATGGCTTCCTCGTCATCCATCAGCAGGCCGGTACGAATCTCTGCATCGGGCCACTGTTCCTTGAGACGCGCCACGACGGCGGGGCCCGCGGTGTCTGTCATCAGGCCCTGGGAGCAGCGATCGGAGATGGTGAGAACCGCAAGAAGCATGGGACGATTGTAGGTCTTCACGGCGCGGGCCGAATCAACGCCGTGTTATTCCCCGGCAGGTGAGCCTAATCACCTGCGAATGTGCCTGCTCGCACATCTCCTTCCGGGCGACCGTGCCACGCTTTCAGAAGCGAGGTTAATCCGATGTTGGACACAGTCGTCACCCGTTGGGCACACCCCCAGATGATCCTGGTTGCCACCAATCTCAGCGATCTCGATCGCCTCATGCCTGTGGCCTTTGCCCAGGCGCGGGAGACCGGAAGCCGCCTCATTCTTTTGCACACCGTAAGCTCTACCGAGACGCTCACCGCCGATGCCGCTGGAATGCCCTATTACGATCTGTGCGGCGCAATCGAGAGAGCTGAAGACATGCTCTTCCCCTGGCGCCAGCAGGCTGAAAGCCTGGGGATCAAGTGTCATTCGATGGTGCGTCAGGGCAGAGCCGTTGACCAGATTCTCATGGTGGCCCGCCAATTCCGCGCGGACCGCCTCCTTCTCGGGACCCGGAGCCGGAGTAGACTTACCAAGCTGCTACTAGGCTCCGTGGCAGAAGAGGTGCTGCGCTCGGTTAACCTTCCGGTCGTGACCGTGGGACCAGAGGCTCATCTCCTGGTGGACGGCGTCACTGCGCGTGTCGTTCTTCATGCCACCACCCTCGGAGAGACCTCGCGCCCGAGCGCAGCCCTTGCCTATACAATCGCGGCCGGCCAAAACGCAAAGCTGGCCTTGCTGCACGTGCTTCCCCCAGCCGAAGGAATGCCGAGCCATGGGCAGCCGATCTGCCTTGATTCGCTTGTGCTCGGGGAACTTCGGCATCTTGCGGCCTCGATCGGCATGGAAGGCCAGGTGCAGATCGAGTCCGTGATCGGGCACGGCGATCCGGCGATTGAGATTCTCGCCCAGGCCTCGGAGCGCCATGCGAGCCTTATCGTGCTAGGCGCTGTGCGCTCTTCGAGCCTGGCAAGGATCACGCGCGACCACATCATCTACCGCGTGCTCGCTCACGCCCGGTGTCCGGTGCTGACGCTGAGTGAGCCCATGCATCCGATTGCGCAAGACGTTTCCGACCGGGCCCAGATCCTGCATCGGTGAGGATTGGCGGAGGCGGGAGTTAGAGGAAAGGGAACTACGCGGTCAGCTGCTCAAGCTTGTCCGGTTCGACGATCGTCAGGCTCGTCCCTTTGATGGTGATCGACCCGTCGCGCCGGAACTGATTGAGGAGGCGCGTCACGGTTTCGCGCGAGGTGCCGGCCATATTGGCGATCTCCTCGTGGGTCAGAGCCATGGTGAACTTGATTTCAGGACGTCCGCAGGAGGCGGATCTGCCCCAGTCGAGCAACAGCTGAGCCAGCCGGCCCGCCGCCGAACCGGAGAGCGCCAACCGCTTGGCGTCGTGAAAGACAGTCATATACTCGCTCGAAAGCGATTGGGCCGCGTGCATCGAAGCAATTCCATGCCGGCCCAGGAAATCAAGAAACTCCTGCTTGCGGACGGTTTTTACCTGGCATGGCTCAATGGCCTCCGCGGTCACCTCGTGCGGCACATTGGCGAGCACCGCGCTTAATCCCAACACGTCCCCGGGGCCGGCGATCTTCAGAATCATCGTCTTGCCCTCCCGCGACGTTGATGAAATCTTGACTTGCCCAAAGCAGATGACAAAAACGTTGCGCGCCGTGTCACCTTCCGCGAAGAGCTTGGCGCCGCGGGCGTGGGTCATCATGATTCCGATCGCGTCGTAGTCGTGGAGCGCATCGGGCGTGAGATTGCAGAACATCCGCAATGGGCGCTGCGCGCAATTCAGGCAATCTTCTGGAGCGTGATGAGATTGGAAAGTTGCCATACGGACACCTCGGGGCGGTTGAACCCAAGAGTACGGCGAGATTCCGATCCGACGCTGTGACGGGCGTCACTCCGCGGGAAGCCGATGGCGCCGTCTGGTACGGCTTACCCGGGTGAGGCAGCCGGTGGGATAGACCCGCGAGACCTCCCGCGCCAGCTCCTCGAGCAGGTGCATGCGCAGCGGAGGATACATTTCGAATGCCCTCTGCAGCACGGCCATGGGCAGCAGAAGCAACGATCCAGCCGAGAGCGCGGTCAACGTATAGGTATGGTGTCCATCTCCCAGTGCAGCAGCCAGTTCCACCAGATCGCCGGGGTGGAGGAACCCGAGCGCGAGCCGGGCATTCATGCGCCGCGCTCTACGCGCGAAATCGCCGGCGATCACCAAATAGAGGCCCTGGCACACGCCATGCTGGAAAAACACCACTTCGCCGTCGCTGCATTCGATGTACCGGGAGGAGGCGGATAGTAGATTCTCCACCTCCTTCGGGCACGCCAGCAGTTCTGCTAGCGGATGTTCCGCGACGTTCGCAGCCGGCCGGAATCTCGTCTCCGATTCCATCATCAGCCCCCTCATAACTTCGGGCATTGGTTATCGGGCGCCCACGGTTTCCGCGACCGGTGGCACGCAGAGCACCGGCACCCGCGAGCCAGCCAGCAGGGAGAAGGCGGTTCCGTGGGTTACGCCGGTCTCGCTCGACCGTTTTACGCCGGCCACCAGCATGCAGGGGTGGTAAAGCGCAATTGCGGCTGCAACGGCATCGGCTGGATTGCCATCCTTCACGATGAAGCGGACCAGTACCTTGCCTCCAGGGTCGATGCCGAACTCCTCGAGCCTGGTGGGGCCGGGATTCAGGAAGGCGCATGCCTCGGCTGGAGTCCGCGCGTGCAGCACGACCAGCGGCCGGGCAAAGGTCTCGGCCAGCGAGTAGGCCGCCGCCGCCGCGGCCCGGGCTGTTTCATTGAGTTCGATCGCCAGCAGCACCGGGCCGCCCGGCACCGGCCGGTGAGGGCCAGCATTCCAATCGGCGGAGACCGCGAGCACAGGGCACGGCGCCAGGCGTACCAGTTGTTCTGCGATGGAGCCCACCAGCAGAGGACCCATTCCATCCATGCCCCTGGTACCGATCACGATGAGACCGGCCTCATATTGGCGGGCTACATCGAGCAGCATTTGCGCCACGGCTCCCTGGCGCACCTCGGAGTGCGTCGGGATGGCCTCCTGCAAGAGCCGGCAGGCAAGCTTGTCCAGAGCCGTGCGCGCTTCGTCAGGAAGGTTTCTGAGAATACGGCCGGGAATCCCATCAGCCCGGGCGTAGTCGACAGGGTCGATGGAATGCGCCAGCACGATCCGCGCTCCGTAGCTCGCGGCCAGCTTGCGCGCGTATTCGAGCGCCGGTTCTGACTGGCTTTCCAGGTCCGTTGCGACGATGATCGTCTTCAGCCCGTCTCGAAAGCTCATACTCGCCTCCTTCTAGTCCCGGGCGCTGCCATTTCCGCCCGAAATGGTTTTGGAAGCTCACCCGAATCCGAGTCTGCGCTCTCTCTCAAACTCTCCGCAGTGATTGTATTCACTCCTCGTGGTGATATGGATCACACCGAGCTCCTGGTGGGGCATTCCTTCGTGGCTCGTAGCCTCTCAGCTTGTTTTCCTTGCAGGCACGTTCCATGCAGGCTCGTTCTCTCACGGCGGCGCCCGCTCAGGTTCTATACACCCCTTGGCCCGATGCGCTACTCTTTTTGCCTGATGAAAAACTCCCACAGATCTTCCCTGCAATCTTTTATTTCCCGGTTCGCGGCTCCTCTCCTGGCGCTCTTTCTGGGCGGCGCTGTTTTGCCCGCTCAGGCTCCGGCGCCGGATTCTCCTTCGATCGAGGCCCAGGCACACGCGATGCTGGCCAAGCTCACGCTCCAGCAGAAGATTGAGCTGATTGGCGGCGTCGACAAGATGTACACGAACGCCATGCCCGTCATCGGGTTGCCGCGGTTCAAGATGTCGGACGCTTCCGTGGGCGTGCGCACCTGGGGGCCGACCACCGCTTATGCCGGCGGCGTGGCCCTGGCTGCCTCCTGGGACAGGAATCTGGCTCGTGAGATCGGCGAAGGCCTGGGCCGCGATGCCCGCGCCCGCAGCGTCAATTTTCTGCTTGGGCCGGGAGTCAACATCGCGCGTTCGCCGGTGGGCGGTCGCAACTTTGAATACCTCTCCGAGGATCCCTATCTCAACTCCGCTCTGGTCGTCCCGTTTATCGAGGGCGTGCAATCCCAGGGAGTGGTTGCGACCCTGAAGCACTATGCGCTGAACAACCAGGAGTTCAATCGCCACAATGCCAGCTCGGACGTGGATGAGCGCACCCTGCGTGAAATCTATCTCCCCGCTTTTGAAGCGGCGGTCACGAAGGGGCATGTCGATGCCGTGATGAACTCCTACAACCTCATCAACGGCGTGCACGCGACGCAGAACGAATTCCTCAACTGGAAGGTTCTCAAGGGCGAGTGGGGCTTCCAAGGGGTTCTCATGTCGGATTGGGACGCCACCTATGACGGCGTGGCCGCGGCGAACAACGGACTTGACCTGGAGATGCCGAGCCCGAAGTTCATGAATCTCCAGAATCTGGTTCCGGCGGTTCAGAAGGGTGAGGTGAAAGAAGCGACGATCGACGATAAAGTGCTTCGCCTGCTTCGCACCGAGCTGCGTTACGGCTTTACAAGCCGGCCGCAGTTCGATCCCGTGGACTCGACGTACTCGGTCGCCGACCGGAGCGTTGTTCTGCAAGGGGCGCTTGAGAGCATCACTCTGCTGAAGAATGAAGGGAACCTGCTTCCGCTCGATCCCGCAAAGATCAAGACCATCGCGATCATCGGCCCGGACGCGTGGCCCGCCGTGCCGGGAGGCGGCGGCTCGTCGGCGGCCACGGCTTTCGATCCGGTCGATATAGTGACAGGCATCGGCAATCTTCTGGGGTCCGATGTGCACCTGCTCTACAGCCGCGGCTTGCCCGCGATGAATGACGTCTTCAAAAACACCCAATGGGACGGAGACGTGAAGGTGGAAACCTTCCCGAGCAATGACTTTACCGGCTCACCGGAAACCGGCTCGCGCCCTAATGTGGCCGATTGGAGACAGGCGCAATGGGAAGCCGGCCAGCTTTCGCCGCGCAGCATTCGCTACACCGCGAGCTTCAAGGCCGGCAGTTCCGGAAAATATCTGCTCATCGCCGCTGCTGCGGGTCAAGACGGGTTCAAGGTTCTTGTGGATGGCAAGCAGATTCTCGACCAGGTCCACGCCGAAGGCCAGGTGCCGAAGTATGCCTCGCTCGACCTCGCCGCCGGCCAAGCGGTGCGCGTGGAAGCCGATTATCTGCCGCACGCGGCGGGCTCCCGCTTCGGTTTCGGGTTGACGTATGAGCCGGACCTGATCTCAGCGGATGCCAAACAGTTCGCGTCCGTTGCCGACGTTGTGGTTGTCGCGGTGGGCTTTGATGCGGCCAGTGAGGGCGAGGGCCACGATCGCACCTTTACGTTGCCGTGGGGCCAGGATGCGCTTGTCGAAGCGATCGCTGCGGCCAATCCTCACACGATTGTCACGCTCACGGGCGGAGGCGGCATGAATGTGACCCGCTGGCTGAGCAAGGTGCCCGTTCTGTTGCACACGTATTATCCCGGCCAGGAGGGCGGCACGGCCGTCGCTCAAGTTCTGTTCGGCAAGCACGATCCTGAAGGCAAGCTTCCGGTGAGCTTCGACCGGAGTTGGGAAGACAATCCCTCGTATCCCTGGTACTACGGTGCGCCCGGAAGCGACACGACTCTGCACACGACGGGCGCAAACGGCAAGCCGCTCGATTACACGATCCAGCATGTTCGCTATGGCGATAAGCTGATGGTCGGCTACCGGTACTGGACCACCAAGGGCAAGCATCCGCTGTTTCCCTTCGGTTTTGGGTTGAGCTATACGACGTTCAAATTCTCCAACCTTCACGCGCCGGCAACGGCGGCTTCGGGGTCAGAGGTTCCGGTCAGCTTCGACGTTACCAATACTGGCAGCGTGAAAGGCGCTGAGGTTGCGCAGCTTTACGTCTCTGACCCTTCGGCGAAGGTCGACCGGCCCGAGCGCGAATTGAAGGGATTTGAGAAGGTTCGACTGGCCCCGGGCGAGACCAAGCATGTGACTTTGAATCTCGATGCCCGTTCGTTTAGCTACTGGGATGAGTCCGCGCACAAGTGGACCATCGATCCCGGCAAGTTCGTGCTGCGTGTGGGCGACTCGAGCGAGAATACGCCGCTGGAGACGCCCGTTACGCTGAATTAAAGCAAGACCAGAGTTCCCCGTGCGCTCGCCACGAGCCTGCAAGGCGGCTTTTTCCTGGGGAGAAAGCCGCTGCAGGGGGCCGCAGTCCCCGGCGCGCTCATCCGATCACGCGGCGGGATACGCGAAACAGCCTCATTCGCCTTGCGCGAACAACTCCTTCTCCGCCTGCGCGAAGGTGATACTGTCCGGAAGCTGCTTGAACTTTGATTTAAAGTCGTCTTCTTCCTCGGAGATGCTCTTGAAGAGAAGCGCGTGCCCTTCAATGTGCACGTGGGTTTCAGTAATCTGCCACACGCGCGCGCCGGTCTGCCGGCGCTCCACGTCGAAGGAGCCACCTGCCTGGAGGATCCCGAAGAGTCCTCCGGCAAACTTCACGTCGTGAATCAGCCGGCCTTTCAGGCTGACGATGCGATGCTGTCCGTTGTCCACGGCCATCTCGCCTTCCATGGCCGCGAAGACGCGCGACTCCCAGGTTGGCGGATGAAAATTCGGATCGGGCTTGAAGTGCAACACAGTCGAGTTTCCCTGCACGCCTGTCTTGGTCCAGATGAATGCATGGGGCAGCATGCTGAGCATCTCAGTAGCTTGCCGGTCATCATGCTGTCCGCTCTTGCGCTGCTTTGCCTGCGAAGATTGGTTGTGGATGAAGGCGTCCATTTTGCTTTGCTGTTCCGCTTTCGTCAGCTTGTGCCCGTCATTCTGAATCACCCGATCGAGATCTCCGCCCCGCGTCTCGGCCACCCACTGATCGAGATAAACTCCTGGCTTGCGATCCGCTTCATGATAGAGCCAATGGGTATGATCTGCGGCATCCGCAGCCAGCTCCGTTTGGACGGCCTGCCCTACGAGGTTCCGCGCCTCCTGCCCGTTAGCCGCTCCGCAGAACCCAATCAGCAACACCCAAGCAAGAGTCCACGCCCCAGTGCCTGTCATTCATCCTCCGATGGATGCGCCTCGGGAGAGAGCGTGAGGGCTTCGCTCGAGTGCGCCGTGGTCGCCTGTCGCGGTTGGCGCGCCCACTGCGCATCGCGGCTTCGCCCTGCGGTCATTCCTAAAACGCTGTGGCGTCTGAATGGGCATGGGAGCCAACTCAGAGTGCGCCAATGGGTTAGATGCGACTTCGGAGCGGCGCGGCCAAGAAAGGGAAGCCTGTGGTTGGGCGTCCGGGCGCCTGGGGCTTTTACCCGTAATTCAGAAGCGGCACTCTCCTGAAGAAGGGTTTCTAAAGGATGGAATGCTGGCTGGATGACTCGGCGGTGCAGAAGCGCGGCAGAACGAGCAGCTTGGGGTCGTTAATATGTTCCCCGGCCGCCGCTCACGTCATAACATTGCCCTGTGACAAAGGAGCAATCGCGGCTCGCCAGGAAATGCACAACCGCCGCAACCTCTTCCGCGTTGCCGGTGCGCCTCATCGGGATCTTCTGGATCATGTATTCGACCTGCGCCTGGTTTAGCTGATCCAGAATCTTTGTCCGGATCACGGCCGGAGCCACGGCATTGATACAGATCCCTTCCGTGGCGACTTCTTTGGCGATCGATTTAGTCAATCCGATGATCGCGGCCTTTGAGGCTGAATAGGCGACCATGTTCGGATTGCCCTCTTTGCCGGCGATGGAGGCGACGTTCACGATGCGGCCGTAACCCTTCGCCCGCATCTGCGGCAAGATGGCCCGGCACAGATAGAACGGCCCATGGATGTTGACGTTCAACACGCGGTGCCAGTCCTCGTCCGTCTGCTCCCAGATGGGCGCGGACTTGCCTGCGAGCCCGGCATTGTTCACCAGGATTTCAAGCGATCCCGCTGTCGCCAGCACCTTCGCGATGGCCGCCGCTACCTGCTCTTTGCGGGTGACATCGAGCTCCACCGCAAAAGCGCTGCCGCCGATGCGCTTTGCCGCGGACTGGGCCGCTTCCAGATCTATATCGGCCACTGCGACACGCGCGCCCGCTTCGGTGAGCCTGCAGGCAATCGCCTCGCCGATTCCTGTGGCAGATCCGGTCACCAGGGCCGCTTGTCCGGTCAGATCGAACATTCCCAAACCTCCGTTTTTCCGCATAGCCATCCTCACGCACCGCGCCGCATGTGCGCAACTGCAGGCGCAGAAGAACGCGGGCGTCCACGCGATACGCCCGCCTGATGGATTTTCAAGTTGAGGCGCTGAACTAGAACCAGAGCAGCTGTACCCAATGGCACGCCCCTAGAGTGGCATTTTCCCCAAGAAAAGCCGCGTTGCAGGCTCCTGCCGAGAGCACGGGAATTCCGGTTTGGCTCTAGCCGCGCAACTGTCTCAGGGCTGGATACACTTTTCTCCATTTCTGATAGCCGGCCTGATACGCTTTCAGGTCCCCGGCTTCGGGCTGGATCCGTTGCGCCACTTCAATGGCGGCGGAACAGGCCTCGTCGAGATTTCGCCAGTGGCCCGCGCCCACCCCAGCCATCAGCGCGCATCCAAAGGCTCCGCCTTCTTCGGCCGTGAGTATCTCCACCGGGTGCCCATAGATCCCGGCTTGAATCCTGCGCCACAATGCGCCCCGCGCGCCGCCGCCGCCGAGCCGGATGCCGCTGACCGGAATTTTCAGTTCGCTGAAGAGCGCGAATGTATCTTGGAGCGAATACGCTACGCCTTCGAGAACCGCGCGGACAAAATGCGCAGCCGAGTGTTGCACGCCAATATTCACAAAACCGGCGCGCACCTCCGGATCGAGGTGGGGCGTGCGCTCGCCGAGCAGATAGGGCGCCCACTCCAGGCCTTCGGATCCGGCGGGAATCTTCGCCGCGGCGGCGTTGAGCGCTTCGTAACTTTCTCCTGCGAAAAATGTCTCCTTGAGCCAGCTCAGGCTCAGTCCCGCGCTCTGGGTCACGCCCATCACATGCCACAGGCCGGGCACCGCATGGCAGAAGGTGTGCAGCCGGCCTCTCGGGTCTTTGGTAGGTTCGGCCGTTGCAGCAAACACCACACCCGAGGTGCCAACGGTCGCCGAGACGCTTCCCGGCTGCAGAATCCCCATGCCCACCGCGCCCGCGCCCTGGTCGCCGGCTCCGGCCGCAACCGGTGCGCCGGCGTTCAATCCCGTCAGGCTCGCCGCCTGTTCGCTGATGCGCGCGCAGATCTCCGGCGACTCGAAGACGCGCGGCAGCCAACGCTCGTCGATTCCCGCGGCCTCGGCAACTTCGCGCGACCAGCGCCGGTGCGTGACATCCAAGAGCAGCGTGCCTGAGGCCTCCTGGACGTCGATCGCAAACTCGCCCGTAAGCCGGTAACGCACATAATCCTTGGGACACATCACGTGGCGGATCTTCGCAAAGATCGCGGGCTGGTGCTTCTTCACCCACAGGAGCTTCGTCAACGTGAAGTTCGGCAGCGCCGGATTGCAGGTGAGCTCGATGAGCCGCTCGTAGCCGATCTTCTCGGTCAGCCAGTCGCACTCCGGCTGCGTGCGCGTGTCACACCAGATGAGCGCCGGCCTAAGCACAGCGCCGTTCTCATCGAGCATCACCGCGCCGTGCATCTGCCCGGTGAGCGCAATGGCAGCAATCGGCTGGCGGGGCTCCGAAGTACTCTCGAGCGCCTTGCGAATCGCGTCCTGCGCCGCCCGCCACCAATCTTCGGGGTCCTGCTCCGCCCACCCCGGATGCTCGGCGCGAAACGGCGCATGTTCGCTTGAAGCGCCGGCGATGAGCTTACCCCCTGCGTCCACCACAACCGCGCGCGTGCCGCCCGTGCCCACATCCATGCCCAGGAACCACATGCTGTTCCCTCCATTTTGTATAAATCGCTTTTCTATGCGTCCGCAGCATAGCAGCTTCAGCGCTTGAGCGAAAGAGAGTGAGCGGGACAGGAAGACGAACCGCGGCGATCCGCGACTTTATCGATCGGCGAAGAAGGCCGGAATCTCGCGCATCACCCGTGGCCCTTGATCGGAGGTGAAAAGAAACTCCGCGTGAGCCGAGCCGTCGACGATGACCATTCTCTTGGGCTCGGGAACTCTTGATGACCGTAAGCGCGAGGGGCACTGCCAGTGCGCCGTGGGTATTGGCTGCCCACGCCGATCCCGTACTGCAAAATTAGCCATGAGAATTGTGGGCTAGTTCACAAACCAGTCCCATTGTTCCTGGGTGAGCGGCACCACGGAGAGGCGGCCGATCAGCACCAGGGGCGAATCGGCAAACAGCTTCTCGGCCTTGATGGCGGCCAGAGTCTTCGGCTGCTTCAGGCTCTTGCCCGCCTTGACCCGGACGACCGGTATCTTGGGATCGCTTGGGTCCACGCTGACCACCGTGCCGGTGCCGACGGCCGTCTTTTCGTCGCCGGTGTGGTAGAAGATCCACTTCGTTCCGGCCTTCATCTCGCGCAGGTGCTTGACAGCCGTAGGGTTGGTTACGCCATCCCACACAGTCTCGCCATCGCGCTCAAGATCGCGGAAAGAGTAGACGGCAGGCTCGCTCTTGAAGAGAAAGTAGCTCATGGTCGGTTCACGGTTGTCAGCAGGATACACCAACCCCGGGGTAAGCCGACCCGCTGCATAGAGCTAGATCTGCCTTTACAATGGAATCAATATGATCCGTTTTTCCACCGCCGGCGAGTCCCACGGGGAGGCCCTGATTGCGCTGATCTCCGGACTGCCGGCCGGGGTGCCGGTCGATCTGGAGTTCATCAACCGCGAGCTGTGGCGGCGCCAGCAGGGCTATGGCCGCGGCGGGCGCATGAAGATTGAAACCGACAAGGCGCACGTGCTCTCCGGAGTCCGGCACGGCAAGACGATTGGCTCTCCCATTGCTATCGAGATCGTGAACCGCGACTGGAAAAACTGGGAGGAGAAGCTGCCGGTGGAGGCGGGCGATCCCGCCAAGCACCAGGCGGTTGCCTCGCCGCGGCCGGGCCATGCCGACCTGGCCGGCGCGCTCAAATACAACTTCCCCGATGCCCGCTACGTGCTGGAGCGCGCCTCGGCGCGCGAGTCTACTTCGCGCGTGGCCGCCGGCGCCTTTGCCAAGCTCTTTCTGCGGACGCTGGGCATCGAGGTTCTCAGTCACGTTATCCGCGTGGGCCGCGTGGAGCTCGACCGAACAGCCGCGTGGGATGAGATTGCCGCTACCGCGGCGAACGACGAGGTTGTTCTCGCCTGTGTCGATCCGGAGGCTGAAGCGCGGATGAAGGGGGAAGTAGAGGAGGCCGCGCGCACCGGCGACACCGTGAATGGCGTCTTCGAGGTGGTGGCGCACAACGTGCCCGCCGGCCTGGGCACCTATGCCAACTGGGATGAGCGGCTCGACGGGCTGCTGGCCTGGTCTGTGATGAGCCTGCAGGCCGTGAAAGCTGTCGAGATCGGTCGCGGCGTGACGGCGGCGGAATCGTTCGGCTCCAAGGTGCATGATCCAATTCATTACGCGACGGAATCTAACGGCAAGCCGACGCGGTTCACGCGGCCGCATAACAATGCCGGTGGCATCGAAGGCGGTGTTTCGAACGGCGAGGATGTGATTGTGCGCGGGTATCTCAAGCCGATCTCCACGCTGCGCCGCCCGTTGGAATCGGTGCGCTTCGATACGCGCGAGCCCACCAGCGCCAGCTATGAGCGCAGCGACATCTGCGTGGTGCCCGCGGCCGGCGTGGCGGCTGAGGCGATGGTGGCCATTACGATTGCGGGCCTCGCCGGACAAAAGTTCGGCGGCGATTCCGTGCTTGAGCTGAAGCGAAACTTCGACCAATACCTCGAACAGATACGGAGATTCTAAGAAGCGGCGATGATTTTGAACATTGTGAAATATCCTGAGGCCGTGCTTTCGCAGCCCGGTGAACCGGTTACCGAATTCGATGACGAGCTGCGCACACTGATCGCCGACATGTGCGAGACAATGTATTCCGCGCAAGGCATCGGACTGGCCGCGCCGCAGATTGGCCTATCGAAACGCCTCACGGTGATCGATTTGAGCCTGGGCAAGGAGCCGAAAGACAAACTGGTGCTCATCAACCCCGAAGTCATTTCGAGCGAGGGCAGGCTCTATGAAGAGGAGGGCTGCCTGAGCTTTCCCGATATCCGGGAGAAGGTGGTGCGCGCCGCGAAGGTGCGCATCCGCGCCCAGGATGAATACGGCAAGTGGTTCGAGATGGACGGCGAAGACCTGCTATCGCGCGCCTTCCAGCATGAGATCGATCATCTCGACGGGATTCTGTTCATTTTTCGCATGAGCCCGCTCAAACGCAACCTGAACCTGCGCAAGATTCGCAAGTTGCAAAACGAGGGCAATTGGTAAGCTCGCTCCGCGAACCTGAAGTTCGCCCCCCTGCTGCGGGTGGTCTGTGAAGCTCGTCTTTTGCGGAACGCCGCAGTTCGCCGTGCCGGCGCTGGAAGCCTTGCTCGCCGCAAGCCACGATGTGGCCTTGGTGGCTTCGCAGCCGGATCGACCTGTAGGCCGTGAGCAACTGCTGAAGGCTACTCCCGTGAAGCAGGCCGCACTGGCCGCGGGCCTTCGCATCACGCAGCCGGAAAAAATTCGCAGCAATGCCGTGTTCCGCGCGCAGCTTGAGGCCGTTGCACCGGATGCGATTGTCGTGGTCGCCTACGGCCGCATCATTCCGCCATGGATGCTGGCGCTGCCACGGTTGGGCTGCATCAATCTGCATGCATCGCTGCTGCCGAAGTACCGCGGCGCCGCGCCGATTCAATGGGCCATCGCGATGGGCGACGCGTTCACCGGGAACACGACCATGCTGCTCGAAGAAGGGCTCGATACCGGGCCGATTCTGCTGCAACAGACGCACCTGATCGGCACAGATCAAACTGCGGTTGACCTTTTTGAGATCCTCGCGCGCGCCGGTGCGCCGCTGGTGGTGGAGACGCTGGCCGGGCTCGCCGCCGGAAGCATCCAGCCGCAGCTGCAGAATCATGCGTCGGCCACGTTCGCCCCACTGCTCGACCGCGAAGACGGCCGCATGGATTTTCAGGAACGAACTGCGCGCGAGCTCTACAATCGCTGGCGCGGCTTTCAGCCGTGGCCCGGGGCATTTACGACTCTTGATGGAAAAAAACTGATTGTGCACCGCTTGGCCGTCGCGGCCGCCGAGCCGGCCGGCGCGCATGCCCGTCCCAAAACGCCCGGCGGGGTCTGCGTGGAGAACGATCGCCTGTTCGTCCTGTGCGCCGAAGAGACGTGGCTCGAACTCACGGAGGTGCAACTCGAAGGCAAGAAGCGCCTGCCGGCTGCCGAGTTTCTGCGCGGCAACTCACTGGGCGCGGACGCGCGTGTAGGTTTGAGCCGTGGCTGAGATTTCGCCCGCCCGCCGCGCCGCCTTTCGCATTCTCCTCACCATGGAACGCGGCCACACGCATGCAGACGATTTGTTGCGAGGCGAAGCGGTCAATGCGCTCTCGCCTGCCGACCGCAATCTGACCACCGCTCTGGTTCTCGGCGTGCTGCGCTGGCAGATCGTACTCGACCGGCAGCTCAAAGGCCTGCTTAAAAAGCCTGGAGCGAAGCTCGAACCCGAGGCTCTCATCGCGCTGCGCCTGGGCGCGTTTCAGCTTCTTTTTCTGGATCGCATTCCATCGCATGCGGCGATTGGCGAAAGTGTGGAGTTGGTGAAGCAGGCAGGGCATCGCTTTGCATCGGGGATGGTGAATGCCGTTCTGCGCAAGATGGCGCGCCCTCAAGACGACACCGGGAGCACCGATGCGGCCAATCCAAATATGCGCGTGGACTCAGCGGCCGCCGAGGCTTATCCAACGTGGATGATGCAGCGATGGGCTGCCCGCTACGGCGAGGAAGCTGCCTGCGCCATCTGCCGACACGGGCAGGCGCAGGCTGCGTTGTCGCTGTGCATGGAAGATGCGGAAGTCGAGGCCGAACTTGTCCAAAGCGGCATCGAACTCGCTCCCGGCAGGTTGCTCGCTGCGTCACGCGTCGTCATCTCCGGCGATGTAACAGCGACGGCTGCGTTTCGCGAGGGCCGCGTACGGATTCAGGATGAGGGTTCGCAGTTGATTGCGGAGATCGCTGCCGTTGCCGGCGCCGGCCTCACAGAAAATATCCTCGATGCTTGCGCGGCGCCGGGAGGGAAAACACTGCTTCTCGCCGAGCGAAATCCGCGCGCGCATATCGTTGCCTGCGAATCCAGCCCGCAGCGGTTCGCGCAGATGCGTGACCGTCTCGCCGCCCGCGCGGGACAGATCGACTTCCGGCTGGCCGATGCTGCGGCGCTCGAGGAGCGAGGCGCCTTCGATCTCGCGTTGGTCGATGTCCCGTGCAGCGGCACCGGCACGCTGGGGCGCAATCCCGAGATTCGCCACCGGCTGCGCGCCGATGATCTCCCGCCTCACGCAGAACGGCAACAGGCTATTCTGCGCGCCGCGATTCGCGCAACTCGTCCGGGAGGGCGAGTTGTTTACTCCACATGCTCGCTGGAGCCGGAAGAAAATCAGCAGGTAGTTACCGCGATTCTGGCGGAATCCTCCAGTGCTCGCCAGATTCCGCTCGAAGGCGCGATTGAGTTGCTGAACAACGATGGCATTCTTGCGCCGCACGCTGCTGAACCGCTGCGCGCCTGCCTTACGCCCGATGGCGCTCTGCGTTTGCTACCCGGCGCTCTTCACACGGATGGATTCTTCCTTGCGCTGATCGACAAAATCGCGTGAGCGGTCTTCAATCGCGGGGCGCTGAAGGCGCGATGCAGCTTGCGGACTTCACTCTACTCGGGGCCGAGCTTGAGTGCGGCATAGTCACGGCCCAGCATCGCGCATAATGCTTCGACCACCAACTCGTGGTCGTCCCGCTGCGGCAGCCCCGATACCGTGACGCAGCCGACAATGCCGGCTCCTTCCACGAACAGCGGAAAGGCGCCCCCATGTGCGGCGAAGTCCGCAATCGAGTGTCCCCGTCCCTCCAGCGTCTCGCCCTTCCTCTTCAGGTTCGCGCCCATGCCATAAGAGCTGCGATGATAACGCGCCACCACGTTGCTCTTGCGGCGCACCCATTCGGGATTGTCGGGAGTGGTATCCTCGAGAGCCGCATAGAACAGCGGCTGACCAAACCGGCGCACGTCAATCACCACGCTGAGGCCGCGTTCTTCCGCCATTGTTTTCAGGCGCGTGCCCAACTCCCAGGCTGTGCGCGCGTCGAACCGCGGCAGGTGCAGCTCGCGCTCCTGCAGCGCAATGCGATCGATATCTTCGTTCAAACCCATGGGGCTGCTCTCCTTCTCATCGCGCCACTGTCAGCTTGACCACGGTGCTCTGGTCAATGCGCTCTCCGGCTGCGGGCGATTGCGCGATCACCGCGCCCGGCTTTACCGGCATCCTGGGCGGCGTACCGCCGCTTCCCACCGGCTGGATGGATCCATCGGTATACACCGGCGGTCCGGTCTTGACGCCCACCTTGGACAGCAGCAACTGCGCCGTCACGACAGGAAGCCCGATCATGTCCGGCATCACGTAGCCATCCGCGCCCTCGTCATTTGGAGCGGCTATCAGCAGATTTACGGTGGGCTGCTCGATATCCTGTGCATGGGCGGGCGGATCCTGCGCCAGCACCGTTCCTTCCGGCGCGCGGACGTAAGGCAGGCGCGCAATCACCCCCACGTCGAGTCCGGCGCGGCGCAACTGGAGCGCTGCAACGCGCTCCTGGGAGCCCACGGCGTCCGGCACGTCCACCTTTTGCGGACCTAGACTCTCTGAGACGCGCACGCGCCACTCGCGTCGCACCACGGTGCCGGCCGCAGGCGATTGCGTAAGAATATGGCCCGCGGCCACCTCGCCCGAATAATAGCGATTGTCCACGTCCAGGTTCAGGCCCAGGCCCGCCGTCTCGCTGCGCGCGTCTGCCACCGTCATCCCTTTGAGGGCCGGCACCTGCACCTCTGCGCCGTGCGTGGCGAAGTGCATGGTGGTGATGGCGGCAAGCAGGGCGACCGCCACCAGCAGCATCAGCAGCGAGGCGACACGGAAAAATCCGACGATGGACCGGCTCTTCATGCTGCGCAAAATCCTTCGGTAAACCGGGAACCGCTCTAACGCCTATTATCGGTCACCGGTTCGGGATGGATGGTGACCCGGTAGACCTCGGGGCACTCCAGCTTGAAGCGATCTTCGAGAGCGGTAATGATCTCGTGAACGCGGCGCATGGGCATCTCATCGGCCAATGTGCAGTGGCAGGAGACGGAGATGTGCTCGCCGGTGTGGCTCACCGCAACCGCATGCACATCGGCAATGTCTGCAAAATCGGCGGCTGCCGCTCGCAATGCCTGCTCGATTCTGCGGTCTTCGACCGCAACCTCCTTGGGCTGCTCAATCGTTGCCGGTTCACTTTCGATATGCGTGAGCACAGCGTCGATTTCGGGAACGTCACGCAGAATCTCCTCTTCGAGAGCGCTCACGAAGCCGTGCGCTTCGTTCAGCTTGACGTTCTCTTCGATCTCAATGTGCAACTCCACCCGCAGGCGTCCGTTGTGCGATTGGATGCTCAACTCATGCACCGATACATTGTTGCGCGCGGCCACGGCGCGCACGCGGTCGAAGATGCTCTCCGCGCGGGTTTGGCGGGGAACCGTCCGTACCACAACATCGGCTCCCGGCAGCACGCGCTGCACGGCCGCCGTGGCTGCCTGCACCATCTCGCTCGTGTGTTCGAAGGTCGTTCGCCGCGGCAGCGCCAGCGTAAGGTCGGCAAAATAGCCGGCGCCGGATTTGCGCACCCGCGCCTGCTCGACAGCCAGCACGCCTTGGACCTTTTGCACTTCGCGCGCAAGCAGGCGACGGATCTCGGGCGGAGTTTCATCCACCAGCGCCTCCACGGCTTCGTGACCCAGGCGAACCGTCATCCGCAAAATCATGAGCGACACCACGAGGGCCGCGAGCGGATCGGCGTAACCCAGCCAAAGAACACCGAACCGTGCGCCAAGCCATGTTGCGCCCAGTCCCGCCAGCACGGCAAGCGAGGCCCAGATGTCCGAAGCAAAGTGGAAGGCGTCGGTGGCCAGCGCGGGCGATCCGGTCTTATGGGCCACGGCGCGCAACTGCCGCGAGCGCCACCAATCCACCCCGATGGATGCGAGCAGAACCAGCACCGGCCAAACCGAGTGACGAAGCTCCTGGGCATGAAAGAAGATCCGCTGGATCGCCTGCCAGACAATCCATGCGCAGGAGATGGCCATGAGTCCGGCCTCGGCAAAGGCGGAAAGATTCTCGACTTTGCCATGGCCATAGGCGTGGTCCTCGTCGGCAGGCTTGTCGCTGACGCGCACTGAGAAAAATGTAAGCGCCGAACCGATCAGATCGAGTCCCGAATGCGCCGCGTCGGAGAGCACGCCCAGCGAGCCCGAGAACAGGCCAGCGGCCAGCTTGAGGATCGTCATGGCCGCGGCTGCCAGCATGGAATGCCGTGCCACGCGTCGCTTTTCAGCGGAGATTGCTGCCAGATCGAAATCCGGATGACGCGAAACGCCTTCGCCGGTTGCCGACGCGCTGGAAGCAGCTTGTTTCATGGCAAGCTCTAGCTTACAGGCGGCCGCGAGGCCGTGTACAACCCGGCAATGCCGAAGGTATACGGCTGCCAGGCGCATTCGTCATAACCCGCGGCGCGCATCCACTGGAGCATCTCGCCGGGCGTGGGGAAATTGCCCACCGATGCCGGCAGATAGCTGTAAGGGCCGGCAACATCGGCCGGCAGGCGGCCGCAGACCATGCGGCCGATTGCGGGCAGCACGCGCCGGAAATATACGGCATACGCTTTGCCGATCAGGCCGCCCGGCTCACTGAACTCAAGAATGCCGAGCTGTCCGCCGGGTTTCAGCACACGATGAAACTCGCGCAGGCCGGCATTGTAGTTGGCGAGATTTCTGAATCCGAATGCGGTCACGATGAGGTCGACCGATGCGTCGCGAAGGGGCAGGTGCAGCGCGTCGGCTTCGAGCACGGTGACGCCCGCGCGGCGGAATTTGTGCGCGCCGCGCTCCAGCATGCCGCGCGCAAAATCGGCGGCGAGCACCGGCCTCGCGCCGCGCGGGCGATGCTTCATCAGCGCCATGGTCATGTCGCCGGTGCCGCAGCAGATGTCGAGAATGGAAGCGTCGGGACGGGCGAGCACGCTGCGGAAGCGCCGCGCCGCACGCCGCCACCAGAGCCGGTCGACGTTGGCCGAGAGCACATGGTTCAGCAGGTCATAGCGCGGCGCGATCGAGTCGAACATCTGCCGCACGGCCTGCGCGGCGCTCGCCTCGTCGGACGTGCCCATCGGATTGGCGCCTGTCGCGGTCATGCGGCACTCGACCTTCGTAACTGAAGCCGTGGCGCGAGTCGGCGCCTTACTGCAGCAGCGTTCCCTGCTCGTCTTCCTTGCCGTTCAGCTCATCCGGTGGAATGATTACGGCTGCGGCTACCTTGTCTTCAGGTTCCAGGTTCAGCAGACGGACTCCTTGCGTGGCGCGGCCCGCAGCGCGAACGGTCTTTGTGTCAATGCGGATGATCTTGCCGAACTGGCTGATGACCATCAACTCGGAAAATTCGTTGACCAGGAGGATCGAGGAGTTCTTGCCTACCTTGGGCGTGGCCTTCAGGTTGTTGACGCCCTGCGCGCCGCGTGCGGTCAGCCGATAGGCGTCCACGTCGGTCCGCTTGCCGAAGCCGTTCTCGGTCACGGTGAGAATGAGCGATTGTGTCACGCAGAGCTTGAGGTCGAGTTCCTTGAGCGCTTTGTCGGCGTCTTTTTCGGCTTTTTCGGCGCTCTTTTCCATGATCTTGAGTTTCTCGTCATGGGCGGCGCCGTTACGGAGATCTTCACGCGCCTTCTGCAGGGCGTCCTTCGCGGCAGTGTAGTCTTTGCGCAAAGCAGCCAGCTTGTCGGTTAGGCCGCGGGTTTTGGCGCACTCGTCGCGCTCGGCATCGCGCGTCTCGTCGGAGTCGGTGATGGCGGCGCCAATAACATAATCGCCCTTCTTGAGCGAGATGCCTTTGTTGCCCGCGGCATTGCGGCCCATGGGGCGCAGGCCAATGCCGCTGCGCTCGGGATCGTACTCCTCTTGGAAGCGGATAGCCATGCCTTCGCGCGTTGCCAGGAAAATATATTGCTTGCCATTCGTGAGGCCGGCGGCTACCAGCTCATCGTCCTTGTCGATGCCGATGGCGATGATGCCCCGCGCCATGACATTCGAGAAGTCCTTGAGCGGCGTCTTCTTTACGATTCCGTTGCGCGTGGCGAAGAAGATGTATTTGTTTTCTTCCTCGAGGTCGCGCACCGGCAGAATGGCGCGGACATTTTCGCCGGGCTGCAGATCGAGCAGGCTCTGCATCGATTTGCCTTTGCCTGCCGCGCCCACGTCAGGGATCTCGTAGACCTTCAGCCAGTACACGCGGCCCGTGTTGGTAAAGCACAGCAGAAACGCATGCGTGGAGTTGACGATCAGTTGCGAGACAAAGTCTTCCTCGCGCGTCTTCATGCCGGTGCGGCCGGTGCCGCCGCGGCGCTGCTGGCGATAGATGCTGATGGGCGTGCGCTTCAGGTATCCCTGATGACTTACGGTCACTGCGACCTGCTCGTCGGCGATGAGATCCTCGAGCTGCAGCTCGGCGCTCTCGTCGATGATCTCGGTGCGCCGCTTGTCGCCATATTTGTCGCGAACCTCTTCCAGCTCCTTCACGATCACTGCGCGCAGCTTGGCGTCGCTCCCCAGGATCAATTCATACTCGGCAATCCGCGCGCGCACCTGCCTCAGCTCGTTCAGCAGTTCGTCGATTGAGAGCTGCGTGAGCCGGTAGAGCTGCAGCTCGAGAATGGCGTCAATCTGCCGCAGCGTAAGGCCGCGCTCCTCGCCCGGTAGCCGGGGGCGATCGAGATTGATCACGATCTCGTTGCCCTTGCCCCACGCGTACAGGTTTTCCCGAGCATCGGCACGCGAATTGGAGCCGCGAATGATGCGGATCACGGTGTCGAGATTGTCGAGCGCAATCTGGAGGCCTTCGAGGATGTGCTCGCGCTCGCGCGCCTTGCGCAGCAGATAGGCCGTGCGGCGCTGTACCACTTCAATACGATGATCGATGAAGACGCGGATGGCGGCGTCCATCCCCAGCTCCCGCGGCTGGCCGTTGACCACCGCCAGGAAGATCATCGAGAAGCTCTCCTGCATCTGGGTGTGCTTGTAGAGCTGGTTGAGCACAATCTCAGGCTGCGCGCCGCGCTTGAGCTCGATGACGATGCGCATGCCGTCGCGGTCGCTCTCGTCGCGCACGTCGCCAATGTCGTCGACGATCTTTTCGTTCACCAGATCGGCGATGCGCTCAATGAGCTTGGACTTGTTCACCTGGTAGGGAATCTCGGTGACGATGATGGCCTGGCGTTCCTTGGTCAGGTTCTCCATCGCGACCCTGGAGCGCATCATGAAGCGGCCGCGCCCGGTCTTGTACGCCTGCGCGATGCCGCCCTTGCCGTAGAGAAATCCGCCGGTGGGAAAGTCCGGCCCTTGCACGTGCTTGAGCACTTCGATCAGGCCCGCACCGGGATTCTTGACCAGCGCAATGGCCGCGTTCACAACCTCAGTCAAATTGTGCGGGGGAATGTTGGTCGCCATGCCCACGGCGATGCCGCTCGACCCGTTGACAATCAGATTGGGAATGCGCGAGGGAAGCACTGAAGGCTCGAGCGTGGACTCGTCGTAATTCGGAACAAAGTCCACGGTCTCCATCTCGATATCGGCAAGCAGCTCGCCGGCGATGCGCTCCAGCCGGCACTCGGTATAGCGCATGGCCGCCGGAGGGTCGCCGTCGACGGAGCCGAAGTTGCCTTGCCCGTCGATCAGCGGATAGCGCAGCGAGAAGGGCTGCGCCATGCGCACCAGCGTGTCGTAGATGGCCGAATCGCCGTGCGGGTGGTAGACACCCATCGCCTGGCCCACCACTTTCGCGCACTTGGTGTATTTCTTGTTGTGCTCCAGGCCCATCTCGCTCATGGCGTAGAGCACGCGCCGGTGCACGGGCTTGAGGCCGTCGCGGGCATCAGGCAGCGCACGCCCGATGATCACGCTCATCGAGTAGTCGAGATAGGAGCGGCGCATCTCCTCTTCGATATTGATGGGGATGAGGTTGGTGCCGCTGCCGGGAGGCACGCCGCCGTCGAGAGGGAGCTGGGGGTTCTTGTCGTCTGCCATAGAAGGTTTGCTAAGCCCGCAGAAGAGCGGCGAAGAAGTCCGGAGAAATGCGGGGCCCGGTCCGCTGGCTTATTAGTCTATTTTATGCTTTCGGAAGGGCTTTTAGCAAGTCGGGGTGGCGCAAATAAGTCTTTATTTTACATAAATTTATGGCCAACTTGGGCCGGGTCCGGCTGCGCCCTCGAATCCTTCCATGGCGGCCCGTTGCCGGAAGCGAAAACCAGGCCCGGATTTCTACACGAGCCCAGGCAAATTCAGCAGGCAAAGGATCGCTTGCAGCGCAACCAGAGCGCCGGCCGCAGCCAGGGCCAGCCGTCCTCGATGGCTCTCGCAGGCGTCGGCGAAGACCCCTCCGACAAAGGTGAAGATGAACGGCAGCGACCACACCCACGGGCTTCCCGGCATCCCCGTCATCACCAGGGTCATGCAAACCACCGCGCAGAGCAGCGGCGCGGTGTTGCCGAAGTAGCGCGCCTTGCGCAGCGCTAAATAAAGCACCAGCGCCGCAGCCACCGCTACAATGATGCCCGTATTCGAGAAGCTCGAGAAAAAGCGGCGCGCCGGATCAAGAGAGAACCAAAGAAAACCGGCAGCGGAGCGGAAGAGATAACTGAACGCATCCGGCGAAAAGCCGTAACAGGCAAAGAGCAGGAAGATTGCACCGAGGCACGCCATCAAGATCACGGGCAGCGCCTGGCTCCGGTGCCCCTCGGCCACCCACAGCATCAGCACCAGGCCAAGCAGCGCGGCCACGGGCAGTGCCGCGATATGCGCAGCGGCAGCCAGGCCGAAGACCAGCGTAAGCAGCACCAGCCGGGGACGCCATCGCCGGCGCGGCCCTTGCATGGCGTGCGCCACGCCGATGCATGTATACACGCCCCCGTAGACGCCCAGCGCCGCAAGTCCATCGGTGTTCGGCGAGACGCACGCCTTCACCATCGCGGGGCAAAAGCAATAGAGCGCGAGCGCGGTGTAGCCGCCCAGATTTCCGTAAAGCCGGCGCGTGACCCACCAGATGCATCCGCCCAGCACGCACCCGGCGAGAAGAAACGGCAACCGCAGCAGCAGCAGGATGTG
>DASXFB010000072.1:0-1690 GCA_036489815.1 Occallatibacter sp.
GGCGTGCCCTTCAACCGGATGGAGCGGCTGGAGACACAACTCGGGATTCCATTACCGGCCGCAACCCAATGGGAGTTGATGGAGGCAGCCGCGAAGCAGCTCAAACGCATATTGGGCGAGTTCATCCGGCAGGCGGCGCAGGGCAGCGTGGTTCACAACGATGACACGGGCATGCGGATACTGAAACTGGTGCGCAACACCGGCGACGGGCGCACGGGAACCTTCACCAGCGGCATCGTCTCGATCTGGCGGGAGTGGCGGATCGCGCTGTACTTTACCGGCTGGAAACATGCGGGCGAGAATCTCGCCGATGTTCTGAAGCAACGCGCGGCGGAGCGCGACGCACCCATTCAGATGTGCGACGCTCTCTCGCGGAACACGCCGAAGCTGCCGGGTGTGGAAGTTCTGCTGGCCAACTGTCTGGCGCATGGAAGGCGGCAGGTTGTAGACGTTGCCGCGAACTTCCCCGAAGAATGCCGGTATGTGCTGGAGTCGCTGGGTGCGGTATACAGTTTCGACGCCGAAGCGAAAGAGCGCGGTCTCACACCGGAAGAAAGGCTGACGTTTCATCAGTCGAACAGCGCGCCGGTGATGGACGATCTGCACCGGTGGCTGAAGAATCAGTTTGCGGAGCACAAGACAGAACCGAACTCCGGGCTGGGCAAGGCAATCTCGTACCTGCTCCGGCACTGGCCGGAACTGACACTGTTTTTACGACAGGCAGGGGCGCCACTCGACAACAACATCGCCGAAAGAATGCTGAAGAAAGCCATCCTGCATCGTAAGAATGCGCTCTTCTACAAAACAATGAACGGAGCGCGCGTGGGCGACCTCTTCATGAGCCTGATCCACACCTGCGAACTGAATCAGGTCAATCCGTTCGACTACCTGGCGGAGCTGCTCCGGCATCCTGCGGAAGTGACCGTACACCCGGCGGAGTGGATGCCCTGGAACTACAGGCGCGACGCAACCGCGGTGGCCGCGTAATATCATGGTTCGGCAGCATGGCCGAAAGCATTAGCTTAAAGCCCTGCACATCGGACACTCTGAAATGGCCGCCAAACGGACATCCGTAAAAGCAAAATCGACCAGGGCTTTTGGCCAGCGCCAGGAACCGGCCAAAATGTTTCGCGCCGGGCTGTATGCGCGGGTCTCCACGCACGATCAGCAGACCTTGCCGTTGCAGATGCGCGTCATGCGGGAGTACGCGGAAAAGCGCGGCTGGACGATCGCGGTGCAGATCAAGGAAGTCGGTTCGGGCGCGACAGAGCGTGAACTTCGCGAAAATCTGCTTGCAGCGGCGCGCCGCCGTGAGATCGATGTCGTGCTTGTCTGGCGGCTGGATCGATGGGGCCGGTCACTCGTTGATCTGGTCGTTACGTTAAAAGAACTGGCGGAGCTTGGTGTCGCTTTCGTATCGCTCACGGAAGCGCTCGATCTCACAACACCGACGGGCCGCGCCATGGCCGGCCTTCTGTCCGTATTCGCTGCCTTTGAACACGAGATCCTCCGCGAGCGAATCCGCGCGGGCATTGCCGAAGCGCGGCTCAAGGGAAAACATCTCGGCCGGCCCGTAACTGTTGGAAAACAGGCCAGCCAGATCCGGAAGCTCTACCGTGGCGGCATCAGCAAAGCCGAGATCGCCCGCCGCCTCGACATCGGCCGCACTTCCGTCCGCCGGATACTGTCG
>DASXFB010000091.1:0-16159 GCA_036489815.1 Occallatibacter sp.
GCAGGGTCCGCAGGCAAAGATCGCCGCCAACGGACAGCTCGATTCGGCTCTGGGCCGGCTGCTGGTGCTTACGGAAAATTATCCGCAATTGCGCTCCAGCGACCAGTTCATGCGCCTGCAGGACGAGCTGGCCGGAACGGAGAATCGCATCAGCGTGGCGCGCAAGCGCTACAATGACGCGCTCCAGGACTACAACACCTTCGTTCTCCAGTTTCCCAACAGCGTCTGGGCCAACATGGTCGGCTTCCACGTGAACAACGCGTTCTTCACCGCCAGTCCGGCGGCGCAGTCGGTGCCGGCGGTCAAGTTCTGATTGCCCTCCGGGCAGTGCAAAAAGGCCATCCCGGGCGTGGGATGGCCTTTTTCGCAGCGCGAAACTCGGAGCGGCGTCGAAGCGGAGCGGTTGAGGGGGGAGTGCCGGAGGATTACTTGAACGAAGCGATGGCGCTGGCCTCGTCGTCATAGATGTCGAAGACGGTGTAGAGCTTGGTTAATTGCAGCAGGTCATGGACCTTCTTGGTCAGCTTGAGCAGCTTGAGGCTTGCGCCTTGGTTCTTCGAGGTGGTGTAGGCGCTTACCAGCTCGCCCAGTCCGGAGCTGTCGATGTAATTGACCTCACCCAGGTTGAGCAGAATGCGCTTCTGCCCTTTGCTGATGAGGTCGCGAATGGCGTCGCGCAACTGCACGCTGCCCTCGCCCAATGTGATCCGCCCGCTTAAGTCCAGAACGGTGACGCCATCTACTTCACGCGAAGCGATAGTAAGTGCCACGGAAGATCCTCCTTCTCGGTATTTCGGTTATAGCATTTTTCCTGCGCCGATGGCCGTAAAACTCCGCGCCAGTCCGGCCGGCAACAATCATCGGTTGCCCGGCTCCGGGGCCAGATGCTTGATCAGCGTCAGCTCGGTCCCGGGATGCAGTTGACGAAAGTGTACCTCATCCATCAGGGACCGGATAAGGAAGATGCCGCGGCCTGTGCCGCGGAGAAGGTTTTCAGGCGCCGACGGGTCGGGGAGATGATCGGGATCGAAGCCGCGCCCTTGGTCGGCAATGGTGAAGACGAAATCGGCGCCGGTGTTTTCAAAGACTACGTCGATTTGCCGCGCCGGGTCATACTCGTTGCCGTGTAAGACCGCGTTGATGGTCGCCTCGCGCACTGCCATGGTCACGCGGAAGAGCTCGTCCTCGTCAAGACCGGCCTCTGTGCCCAACCTTTCCGCTGTCGCTTCCACTTCGCCGACGCTCTCCATGGTGGAGTTGAGCCGAAAACTCCACCGCCCTTTGCTCACTGCGCTCACCGGGTCACGTTCCGCCTTCAGGTGGGTTTGAACGGCCTCTGCACCATCAGAAACCTTGCTGGCAGTTTCACGTCTGAGTACGCTCGTGTCAAGCGGCCGATGGCGCGGCTCAGGAACTCACGCGATTCGCAGCGAGGGGAAGACGTCGTTCCATTACCCCTGCAGCACCCGCCCGAGCACCGGCCGAAGCGCCGCACTCAACGGCAGGGGGGTACACTCGATGAGATGGAGCCGCGCACCACAACACGTGTCAGCTTGACGGCTCTTCTGGGAACGCCGGTGACCGACGCAGAGGGTCATCTGCGGGGCCGGCTCAAAGACATCGCAGTCGCCACAGGCCCAGAGGCTGGACGGGTCGCCGGACTGGTGCTCAAGACCAAAACCGGTCTCTCGCTTGTGCCTTCGCAGGACGTGATGGAAACGCCGGCGGGCACTCTGGAACTGCGCTCGACCGACGCGCTGGTCCCGCTTAAAAAAGACGAAGGCAGCTTTCTCTACCTCCAGCAGGATCTGGTCGACCGGCAGATTATCGACATCCATGGGCGCAAGGTGGTGCGGGTCAACGATGTCGATCTTGAGTGGCTGGGCAGGGGCGGGGCGCACCTGCTGCGCGTGGCGGAGGTGGAGGTTGGCCTGCGCGGCGCCTTCCGGCGCGTCTTCAAGGGCGTGCTTCCCCGCGCACGGCTGGAAGCCATATCGCGCAAATTCAGCCCGCGCGGCATTCCCTGGCAGTTCGTCGACGTAATCGAGGTCGATCCCGCGCGGCGGGTCAAGCTCCGCATCGAGCACGAGCGCCTGGCCGAGATGCACCCCTCGGACCTGGCCGAAATTCTCGAGGACCTGGCGCCGGCCGAGCGCGAAGCGGTTTTCACCTCGCTCGATGAAGAAGTGGCCGCCGAGGCGCTCGAAGAGGTGGAGCCCAGGCTGCAAAAGGCTTTGCTGGAAAAGCTGGATGACGAACGCATCGCCGACATCGTCGAGGAGATGGACCCCGGGGCCGCAGCCGACCTGCTTGCCGAGCTCCCCGAGGATCAGTCCGACGCCATTCTCGAGGAGATGGAGCCGGAAGAGCGGCAGGAAGTGGAAGATCTGCTCGAGTTCGATGAGAACTCCGCTGCGGGCCGCATGACCACCGACTTCGTCTATCTGGGACCAGATGCGACCGTGGCGCAAGCCGTCCAGGCACTACGCAGCTTCGATGGCGATCCGGAGAGCGTGAACGCGGTCTTCCTGCTCGACGAGAAGCGCGTGCTGCGCGGCTCCATCTCCCTTGCGCGGCTGGTCATGTCGCAACCGGAGGCGCACCTGGGCGTGCTCTCGGAGGTGCGGGTGCTCTCCTGCGCTGCCGATATGAGCCAGAACGAGCTTGCCGAGATGTTCGACAAGTACAACCTGCACTCCCTCCCCGTGGTGGACGCGCAGGGCCGTATGGTCGGCGTGGTCCAGGCCGACCAGGTGATCAGCTTTTTACGCGAAAGACTGTAAAAAATTTGCGAATTTGCGGTTACCGCCCCGCAGAATCGCCTTGAACTCGCCGTCGTTGGGATGAGGGAACGCCCTGACCCGGATGTCCCTACCCTCAGGGGCTTCAGCCCTCACGCATTTCGCGGTGCTTGCGGTCCCACTGAAGCCGGGCCCTTTCACGAAGGCTCGCGCTGATCCCGCAGCGACTACGAACCGGGCACGGGCGCGGGTCCGGTGTTGCCGCCCACGGCATAAATCCTGGGGATCCGTTCCGCTGCCGCGGGCAGCGCCGGGAACGGAGCATGAGGCTCCGTCTGGTACCAGTAAGCCGTCGAATAAAAATTATCCGAGCGATGATTGGCATGGCCGTGCTCAATCGTGACGCGGATCGACTTCTCGAACGCGATGGGGCTCTCAGTGTGCCAGCGGTAGAGACAATACCGCCCGCCGATGCGCTCGGGATCGACGATGTACGGCGCTCCATTGTGCTGGTAAGCGAAGGGCTGGCCGCCGAAATCCCATGCGCCGTTGTAATAGTCCTCTGACCCGGTGCCGTTGATGGTGGGCATCGTGTCGCCGTCGATGAAGATCATGTCATCCCCTTCACCAAACCAGCCATTCTGATTCTGCTCGACAGCCTGGGTCACACCCACAAAGTGACCTTTGCCGGCCGCCTCCAAGAAGATGTAGTTATCCGGCCCGCTGAGATTCTTCTCGCTGCCTGCCGAGACCCTGCACGGCGCCGATTGGCGGTACTGCGCGTGAAAGCGGCCGAGGCCATCAGGGAGTCTGGGCAAAGTTATGTAGTCGATGGCGAAATAGAGGCTGCGCGTGGGCGTGTTGCCCTCATTGGTGAGGGTGATCCGCGCCGCGGCTGCAAAGGGCATCTCGAAATATGCATTCAGAGCCTTGATCGGCGCCACGGCGAGCAGTGCGGACTGATACACGAAGTATTCGCCCAGTCCCAAGCCGAAGAAATCGCCAAGGGGTACTTCCACGGAAGGGGACGATTCGCCGTCCCACCAGGCGCGCAGGACCAAGTTTTTTAGATGCATTGGATCAGGCGAGTTGATGGTGAACCAGATATGCGTAACCACGCCCGGACCCGAGACCTGCAGAAGTGGCGCCGTCGCTCCGGGTTCGAGCGTGACCCAGTCGGCGTTGCCGCCGGTGCGGTCCCAGCTTGAAGAACGGCGGCTTTTGTAACTGCGCAATCGGGCCATGGCAAACAGCTCTTCGGGAGCCGCGACCTCCGACTCCGCGGGCGCTGCGATGGCCGCGGGCGCGTTCATGCTGAGAAGTGCCGCGGCCGACACGCCGCCGGCCAGCGCCCCGAGCAATCTGCGCCGTGCACCGAAGTTTTTGTCCGCATCGATCCCATGCATAGGCACTCCTCGGATCTCGAATTCATTTTGAAAATCAACGACAGCGTATTGTAATTCGGCCAACCGACTTGACGGCCTGACCATGGCCCCCGGCACGGTTTTCCGCACGCGGCCCTCGCCTGTTATGGTCAGTGAGGAATCTCTGGTTTCTCGAAAAGATACTCAAAATGAACCCGCCATAGGAACCCGTTTTTCATGTGGAAGCGCTGGCGAACCCGGATCTTGCTGTTCCTGGCCGTTCTTGGCCCAGGCTTCATTACGGCCAATGTCGACAACGATTCGGGCGGCATCTTTACCTACTCGCAGGCCGGTGCGCAATACGGTTACATGCTGCTCTGGACCATCATCCCTATTACGATCGCGCTGATCGTGGTGCAGGAGATGTGCGCCCGGATGGGCGTGGTCACCGGCAAGGGATTGAGCGATCTGATCCGCGAAGAGTTCGGCCTGCGGCTCACCTTTGTGCTGATGGTTCTGCTCGTCGTGGTGAACTACACCAACGTCGTGACGGAGTTCATCGGCATCGCCGGTTCCCTGCACCTGTTTCACGTGGCCAAGTTTGTGTCCGTTCCGATCTGTGCGGCGCTGGTCTGGTTTCTGGTGGTGAAGGGCGACTACAAGAGCACAGAGAAGATCTTTCTCCTCGCATCTGTTGTGTATATTGCTTACATTTTTGCCGGCGTGTTGTCGCAGCCAAGCTGGCATGATGCTCTGTTGGCTACGGTGAAGATGCCGTCCGCCGCGGTGTGGCGCGACAAAGCCTATATCTATATGGCGATCGGCATTGTGGGCACCACGATTGCGCCGTGGATGCAGTTCTATCTGCAATCGTCGATCGTGGAGAAGGGCATTCGCGTGAAAGACTATGGCGCGTCGCGGCTCGATGTGGTCGTGGGCAGCTTCTTTACGGATCTTGTGGCATGGTTCATTGTGGTGGCCTGCGCGGCCACGCTCTACGTGCACGGCATGGGCGCCATCCAGGTTGCATCGGATGCGGCCGAAGGTATGCGCCCGCTGGCCGGCGACTACGCTTTCATCCTGTTCGCCTTCGGGCTGCTCAATGCGTCATTGTTCGCCGCATCCATTCTGCCGCTGTCAACGGCTTACACGGTGTGTGAGGGCATGGGCTTCGAATCGGGCGTGGACAAAAGCTTCAAGGAAGCGCCGTTCTTCTACTGGCTCTATACGCTGCTGATTGCGGGCGGCGCGGTCACCGTGCTGGTACTGCCGGATTCGCAGCTCATCAACGTGGCGATTCTCTCGCAGGTGCTCAACGGCGTACTGCTGCCGGTGGTGATCATTCTGATGTTGCTGCTGATCAATCGCACCGATTTGATGGGCGCACACAAGAACTCGCGCATCTGGAACCTGATTGCCTGGGGTACAAGCATCATAGTGATCGGCATGACGGTGGTGATGCTGTGGGGGCTAATACCGGGGCGCTGACAGCCGAAGGGAGGAAGCTGGTTACAGCAGCTTGCCCGCTGCCAGATCCCGGATCAGTCCACGGTCGGCGGCGAGAAACTCATAGCTCGGCAGGTCTTCGAGCTTGACCCAGCGAATCTGCTGGTAGATGTGGTTGACGATCTCGCCGTGAAACTCGCGCACGGTGAAAAACTGCAGATCGACGGCGCCGCCATGGCGATAGTTGTGGCGGATGCGCGTGACCGGCGGTCCGATACTGGCGCTGATGCCCAACTCCTCTGTCAGTTCACGCGCCAGCGCCTGCTGCGGGCTTTCACCGGCTTCAATCTTGCCGCCCGGAAACTCCCACAGGGAAGCCATGGGTTGATCGGGGCGGCGCTGGCCGATGAGCACCTCGCCCTGGCGCACAATCAGTGCTGCAGCCACAAGGCGAAGCGCGGGACCGGCAGGACGGGAGTTGGCATTGGAGGAACTTTCTTCCACGGCTTCAGTGTAAACGAAACAAAAAAGATGGATTTCATTCCCCGCCTACAGCCCCATTGAGACCCTCGGCAGCCGCCGGCCGAAAGTAGCCCCAACCGCGCTTTACCGCTTCAGCCAGCAGTGCCGGCGACGGGTTCACCGGGAAGGGACAGCGGGCCATATCGAGCATAGCCAGATCGTGGACGGAGTTTCCGAAGACGGCATCCGGATGGTTGAGTCCGACACGTCGCAACGCCACGGCTTTGTTCGCTCCCGTCGGCACGTCCACAATCTCACTGCCGATCACTCCTTTGGCTACGCGAACGTGCGCCGCCAACACATGCTCCGGAGGAATTCCAAGATCGCGCACTCCTTCCGCGATGACCCAGCGGTTTGTGGAACTGACCGCCCACAACTCGACGCCCGCCTGGCGAAGACCCGCCACCAGCGCCACCATCTCCGGAAAGATATGGCGATGGATATATTGCCTGAAGTATTGCGCCGCGGCTTCTGAAAGTTCCTGATCGCGTAAACCCGCGTAGATCTGCACCATCTCGCCGCAGATATCCTCTTCGCTTACCCGCCCGGCGCGGTAGGCGCGATGCCGAGTGTCAATCCAATCGCTGGTTGAACGCGACACCAGCCCCTGTTCGAGAGACCAGACCATGAATCCATAGCCGGCATCGCCACCCCACAGGGTTCCGTCGCAATCAAAGACAGCAACCCGCGGCTTGCAGTCGAACACCAGCCGCTCAAATTCCTCCGGAGACCATTTATGCAGTTCCAAATCTGCCTGAGCCAAACTTTCCTCAATCCTGGTTGGAACACTCATCTACTTCTATTCTCTTCCAAGACACGCCGGTTTTGCACGCGCAGATCGCAGTTGGGAACCGTTATGCGGCATATCGGGCCGCACGTTCGTGTTCTCGATTTGGGCTGCCTGCGCACCGAAGCATGTTTCGGGAACAGCTTTGTTGCCGATGTTGATTCCTTGATGAACGTGGTACGGTGAGCTTCCGGGCGGTCGTGCCGGCGAGTGCGCGGCGCGGATAATCGGGAGTGTGGACGTGATTCCCAATCTTGTGCTTCTCACCGATTACAAGATCTATCTGCGCGTGGAAAAAGGCCTTCGTCCGCTCACGTGCGAAGCTTACCTGGGCGATTTGCGCACGTTTGCCGAGTTCCTGGAAAGCCGCAACGGCGTGCTGCTGACGGCCATCCAGGGCGATGTCGCGGCGTTTCTTGAGCATCTCCGCGGCCACGCCATCGATTCGCGCTCTGCGGCGCGCAAGTTGAGCTGTCTGCGTGGATTTTACAAATGGCTTCTGCTCGACCGGCGGATCCATCACGACCCCACCGTCAACATCGAATCGCCCAAGGCGTGGAAGGTCTTGCCGAAGTCGCTCGCCGAGCCGGAGGTGGCGGAGATGCTGGAGCGCGCCGGCATGGCCGCCTCGCATCCGCAGGCCCAGGCGACCGCCCTGCGGGACCGCGCGATTCTCGAGCTGCTGTACGCAGGCGGGTTGCGCGTGTCCGAGGTGACCGCTCTTTCGACCAGTGACCTGGCGCTCGATCTGGGGCGGGTACAGGTGCGAGGCAAGGGCGACAAGGAACGCATCGTGCCGCTCGGCTGCTCCGCCGTTTCGGCGTTGGATGAGTATTTGCGCATGGGGCGGCCGCATCTGGAGCGTATCAGCTCCGTGCGCAAGCATCAGCCGATGCGAGCCGATGGTGCGCGGCTCTTCCTCTCGCTGCGCGGCATGCCGCTGACGCGCCAGTGGGTATGGCATCTGGTGAAGATGGCGAATGGCGGCGCCAGCCCGCACACGCTGCGTCACAGCTGCGCCACCCACATGGTGGAGCATGGCGCGGATCTGCGGAGCGTGCAGCTATTGCTTGGCCATGCCGATATTTCTACGACGCAGGTCTACACGCACCTGGCTCTTGGCCGGCTCAAGCTTGTCCATCGCGAGCATCACCCGCGGGGAAAACAGCGGCGGCTGGAAGCAGGTGAGTCCGATCTCGATTCATCCACGGCTCCGCCGTCCGCATCGTCCTATCCGTCTGAGCGGCGCGGCGTGGAGTCGAAGGACCTGCATCTTGTCTCCTCTGCGGCCAAAATTGAAGAGCCCGAGCTCCAGAACGCAGTCGCCCATGCCAGTCCGGCTAAGGAACCAGAATGAGTGCATCTGCAGGGGCGACCGCTTCCTCTCTCGGCGAATTGGTCGACGAGTATCTGCGCGTGCTGACGAACGAACGCGGGGCCTCTGCGCACACGCTGCGCGCGTACCGGCGCGAGCTGGAAGGGTTTGCTGCATGGGTCGGAGCTTTGGACAAGGGCTTGGCCATCGATCGCATCGAGCACACGCACATTCGCGCCTACCTGGGCACGCTCTATGAGCGCGGCCTCTCCAAGGCGTCGGCGGCGCGCTCGCTCGCCGCGATCCGGAGCTGGTTCAAGTGGCTCGCGCGGGCCGGCTATATCGAGCAGAATGCGGCTTCGCTTGTATCGACACCCAAGCTGCCCAAGCATCTGCCGCGCGTGCCTTCGATCGAACAGATGAACCGCGTCGTGGATTCGGTGCGGGACGATGTGGCGAGCTGGCCCGCGCGCGACCGGGCGATTCTCGAAATGCTGTACGGCTGCGGCATCCGGAATGTCGAGCTGACCGGGCTCAATCTCGAAGACCTTCACTGGGCGAACGAGGTCGTGCTGGTGCGCGGCAAGGGGCAGAAGCAGCGCTATGTGCCGCTGGGCGATGCGGCGGCGCAGGCATTGCGCGCCTATCTCGCGGAACGCTCGGCGCGTCTTTCCGCAGCGCGAGCCGGGACGCCGGCTCTTTTCCTCAATCTTCAATTGCGGGGCGTTGAGTCCGCAGGCCAGGCGCGGCTGACTACCCGCAGCGTGGGACGGATCGTAAAGCGCATCGCGATGCTCCGCGGGCTGTCGTCAGACGTGCATCCGCACACGCTGCGTCACGCTTTCGGCACGCACTTGCTCGAAGAAGGAGCCGATCTGCGCGCGATCCAGGAGCTGCTCGGTCATGAACGCCTTTCGACCACGCAGCGGTACACGCAGCTTACAACGGCCCAATTGACCCAGGTTTACGATCGCACGCATCCACGCGCGAAGTAACGCTCCCTGCGCATGGGCGAGGGCCGATCTGCCGTGAAGAATCGCGGCTGAAGCAATCTACAAGCCTTGCAGCAGCAATACCCGGTCCTCGTAAACGCTCTTCCGTTGCAGCGCCAGCAGGTCGAAGCTGACCGGAATCAGCAAAAGATAACATCCCGCCGCGGCGAGCAGAGTCACGTTCATGCCCAGCGACATGCTGATCAACACCGCCAGGACAGAAGCAAGAACGCCAGTGGCGCCATTGATTCCCCAAAACCAGGGAGTCGGCTCGCGGTCGACTGCCTCAATGAGCCGCATGCCGGTGGGGAATGCGAAGCCGAGTAGGAATCCCAGCGGCAGAAGCGCGGCCAGCGATACGCCGATGCGCACAATGCGCTCGCGGCCCGTGGTTGCCTGGAACACGGCCGGCAGAATCCGCTCGAGCACGATGAGATACGTCACCACCAACGCGCCCCAGGCTCCCAGCTTCACGCGCGAGTGGGTTCCGATCTTTTCCGAGGCCAGGCTGCCAAGCCCGGAAGAGAAGATGAGGCTGAAAAGGCCGATGCTGAGCGAGTAAACGGGGTGGCCGAGATAGACGCTGAAGGATTGAAGCAGAGCGATTTCAGCCAGCATGAAGCCCATGCCGATCAGGCCGAAATACAAGCTGCCGGTGGTCACCAGGCGCGGCGAGCAATTGCGTGCCGTGCTTTTAAGCGGCATCAGGATGGTTACGACGACCGCGATCGCCGAAATGGCCAGGATCATGATCAAAGCGAGCGATGCGACTACGTTGCCCAACAGGATGCCCTGCCTCATGCCTCCCGATCCAACCAGATGCAGCACGCCGCCGAGCTTGCGAAGATCCAGAAGGCGCAGCTCATTGAAGAAGAACGGGCGCGAATCGGTGGGCACGGTCAGATCGAGGTAAGAAGAGTCCAGCGCGCGGTTCAGCGCGGCGAGGTCACTGCTCGCCGTTGCCCTCGAAAGCAGATCGGATTGTGGCGGATGATCGGGCGCCATCAGCACGGTAAAGCCGTATTGCTGCACGGTATGGTTGAGAATTTCAAGCTGCGCGGCCGTAAATGCCGACTTCGATAGGACCAGGGTTGCCACGTTTCCGGCCGTTGCCACGTAGATGTGCGCGCGAGCATCTTTGACCCCGGCATCCAGCAGCGCCGCAGTGGCCAGCCCGATCATGCGTCCGGTCTCATTGACATCTTCCGTGCCATACCATCGGCTCACCGTGAAGATGCCGTTGTCATTCAGCGCGTGGAGGAATGCGCGCCAGCCTTCAAGCGTATAGAGTCCGTTCTCGCTCAAGCTGAAGGCGCCGGCGCCGGTCGCGGCCCAGGTATCGGCCATGCTCATCTGCACCAGGTCGAACTTCTCCGGCGTGGAGGCGAACCAGCTGCGTCCGTCATCCACGTGCAGCTTCAGGTTCGGCAGCAGGGATAGATTGGAAAAGCCTTTGTAAAATGGATCGCGTGTGTGCAGATCGACGAAAGTCCGGTTGAGCTCCACGCCGGTGATATCCGGCACGCCGAAGAGGTGAGCGGTCATGATGTCGCGGCCGCCGCCTACGCCGATGATTGCCGCCTTGTGAATGCCGGGCAGCCGGTAGGCCAATCCAACCAAGTCGTACTGCAGAAAGCTGATGGAGTCGGGCGTGCCGGTATAGTGAAACATCTCCGTGCCCGCCGACCCATCGATGTTCATCGCGATCACCGGCACGCGGAGATTGGACGGCATCATCGGTGAGGGGCCCCATAAGGGCGGGGCCATGGTCACCGGCACGCTGGCGATGACGCGGGAATAGCTATTCCATCGTTCAAAGACGCGCAGGGCATGCGTCTCGATCTGGTCCTTGACCAGAATCGGCTCGAGCTTCACGGCGCCGAGCGCGCTGATCGCTGTCAGCGCCAAGAGGACGCGCATGACCGTTCCCGGCCGCTGCCACCGCGGCTTGTGCAGCCAGCGCTGCGGATCGGCGCCGCTGGCCGCAAAGGCGACCGCGGAGCATCCCGCTACAGCGCCCGCGCAGAAGACAGCCGTAGGGCCGTCCAGGACATTCAACAGACCGATGACCGCGAGGCACCCCAGCGCCGCTCCGACCAGATCCGCACCGTAAACCAGGCCGGTGGGAAAGGGACTGCGGGTGAGCGCCAGGCTGACGACTACACCGGAAAACACATAAGGCATGGCCATGGCGCATAACAGCAGGCTCCAGGCGGCGATCGTAATCCACGAGGCCGCCAGGGTGGTGATGAGGCAATACTGAACGATCACCGAAACGGGCATGGCTACCGCTGTAAGCATCGCGAAGTTCGTCAATGTGACCGGGAGCGGAGCGGACTCGAAGCGGTCGCGCTGTACATAGACCCAGACCGCGCCCGCGGTCATGCCGAGCATGGCGACACTGATGGCAAAGAAGGCCAGGTAATACCAGGCGATGACCGAAAGAATGCGGGTCTCAAGAATCTGAAAGATCAGGATCGAGAACGCAATCAGAAAAACCCCGCCGAGAAACGGGACCTTGCGGGGATGGCTGCGCGGCACCATTCATAGGCTCCGATCAGGGGTATCGTGGGGATGACTGGCAGCCAGTCTATTCCAGCCAATGGGCCGGAGCAATCCCCTGAAGGGGGTACTTCATTGATGGGCATCTGCCCCTCAGGCCGCGCTGAGGGGCGATCATCTGCCGGGGAAACTTACCCGGGTCTCTGTTGACTCGGACCCGCAGGCGCGCGTTCGCGGATAGCAGAGGGCGCGCCTGATCGCGCCGGTCACTTTTCGAGTCTGGCTCGCCGATTTGATTTTGACTGCGCTGTTCGGGCTTTCGTAGCGGAGCGATTCCTGGAAACTCGGCCGGCCTTCGGAAGGGCTCGGTCCAGCTCGCGCGTGAACTCCGCAATGACTTCAGCCTTAAACTCGGGCTGGAAGAGCCCCTTGCTCGCCAAATAGTTTTCCATGGTGCGGACGGCATTGCCCGCGCTCGAGCGCCGATGCGTCCCTTGAACCTTCCAGCGCACCCACTCGATTAGCGTGGGTCCATTGCCGCGGCGTGCGTGCGCAATCGCTTCCGAGGCGACGCGATAGATGGCGACCACATCCTCGCGATCGACGGCAATGCCGGGCAAACCGCAGCGTTGGGCCTGTCGAGCCAAGTCCGCAGCGCGCGCTCCCGCCTGGCACACAAAGAGCACGGGCAGGCGCGCGGCGGCGGCTGAACGCAGCGACGCCTCCCACAGCGCGTCGGCCGATTCCTCGGCGCTCAAAAACAGGACCGCGATCTTCTTGCGCTTTCCGTTCATACCGAGCCGGGCCGCGCGAATCGTGGCTTCCAGCCGGGCGGAGAAGATCTTGGGCGAGGGAAGCACGTTGACTTGATCGGCGTCCGCTGATAGCGCGTCGATGGGCGCGCGACCGCGTTTGCGATTGGAGGCCAGAACCGCCGAGACAATCGCGGTGAGAGAAACACCCTTGAGAAACTGAGGCGCCAGATCGCCTCGAGGCGCGCAGATTGAGTCCTCAGAAAGCAGGCCGGGCACAATCCCCGCGGCTATTGCTTCCTGGTCCCGGAAGGCAGCCAGTTCCTTCTTCGCCGAAAGGCTGCCGATGCGCTCTTCGAGCAAGCGGCATCTCAGCATGGCGGCATAAAGGGCAAGCAGCTTTTCGTTCGATATCAACGAGAACCCCTGCTTGCCGGCAGGCGCGTCGGGCGATTTGCTTGTACGTGTAGTCATCGGGCTCCGGGGAAGCTCAAGCTCAGGCAGTTGCAACATGTCTAGGTAGAATAATCGGCATTGATGTGGATGTACTCGGCCGTCAGGTCAGTCGTCCAGAACACGCAGGAGCCGGCACCCTGGTGCAGCTCAATCGAGATCGAAAACTCTTTCTGGCTGAGATAGGCATGGGCGGCGGCCTCATCGTATGCGGGAGCGCGCCCTCCGTTGCGGCAGATGGGCAGCGGGCCGAAGCTGATGTCGATGCGCGCCGGGTCGATCTCTGCGCCGGAGTAGCCGATAGCCGCCGCCAGCCGGCCCCAGTTGGGATCGCAGCCCGCCCACGCGGTCTTCACCAGCGGCGAATGCGCAATGGCCTTGGCCACGCGCAGCGCGTCGGCGTCCGATGCGGCGCCCGCGATGCGCAACTCAACCACGTGCGAGGCACCCTCGCCGTCGGCCACGATCTGCCGCGCCAGAGAGGTGCACACCTGGGTGAGCGCCGCCTGAAACGCCGCATGGCCCGCCCCTAGGGAGACGCCGCTTGCGCCGGAAGCGAGCACCAGAACCGTGTCATTGGTCGACGTGTCGCCATCCACCGAGATGCGGTTGAAGCTGACCTCAATCGAGTTGACCAGATACGCATGCAGATCCGCCGGCTCAATCGCGGCATCGGTCAGCACGTAGACCAGCATTGTGGCGTGCGGCACAAGCTGGGGATGGATCATGCCGGAGCCTTTGCCCAGCGCGGCGATGCGCACGTCGTGGCTTCCAGTGCGAGCCGGCCCATTCGCTGCGGCGGGCAATTGCTGAGCCTCGAGGCGCGCGAAGGCGGTCTTGTCCACGGTGTCGGTGGTGAGAATGGCTTGCGCCACTTCAAGAAAGCAGTCGGACTCGGAACCGAGCCGCGCGGCCAGTCCCGGCATGGCGGCAACGAGTTTCTCCGCAGGCAGCGGAACGCCGATGACGCCGGTCGATGAGGGAAAGACCTCCGAGGGCTGGCAACCGAAGACCTCAGCGGCGGCGGTGCAGGTAGTTCGCGCCGCATCCAGTCCCGCCTGGCCCGCGGCGCAGTTTGCGTTGCCGGCATTGATGGCGATTACGCGCACCCTGCCGCCCGAAATGCGCAGATTGTCTTTGTCCACCACCAATGGGGCGGCCGTTACGCGGTTAGCGGTGAAGGCCGCGGCCGCGCTCGCCGGCGCATCGGCCACAATCAGCGAAAAGTCCGGCCGGCCGCTGGCCTTCAGTCCGGCTGTGGCGGCGCCAAAACGGAAACCGCGAGGGATCAGGAAAGGAGTAACGTCGCTCATAGTATCAACAAATCAATTTAGCAGGTGGACCGCGGGCCTGCTGTCCGCCGGCGTTCCCCGGTCCTCGCCATACGGTAATCTGAACTGAGTGAACAGGATGATGAGCCGCAATCCGCTGCGCGAACCGGAAACAACCCAAGCCGGCGAATCCTCACGGGGAGAATCCATTCCTGGCGAGGACCACCGGGAGCCGGCGGAATTTCTTGAACTGCGTGAAGTGAATGTAGCGCGGGGCGAACGCGTGGTTCTGCACGATGTGAATCTGAACATCCGCACCGGCGAGCACGTGGCGATACTCGGCCCCAACGGCTGCGGCAAGTCCACGCTGATTCTTACCGTGACCTGCCAGGTCTACCCGATTGTTCGCCCGGGGATGCACGTGCGCATCTTCGGACGCGAGCGCTGGGACCTGACCGAACTGCGCCGCCACTTCGGTGTGGTGGGCACCGATCTTCCCGGCGAACGCACCGCCGTGACCACCGGGTTGGACGCCGTGATTGCGGGCTTCTTCTCGGCTTCCACGCTATGGCCCAATCTGCACGTCACCGATGAGATGCGCGCCCGTGCCCGGGAAGCGCTGGAGCGGATGGAGGCCACGCGGCTTGCCGAACAGCTCGTCGGCACCATGTCCGCCGGAGAAAAACGCCGGATCCTCATCGCCCGCGCGCTAGTGCATCGTCCGCGCCAACTGCTGCTCGATGAGCCTTCGAACGCGCTCGATCTTGCGGCGCAGCGGGAACTGCGCGAGACGCTGCGCCGGCTTGCCGCCGAGGGTACCGGCCTGGTGCTGGTCACGCATCATCTCGGCGATATTCTTCCCGAGATCGAACGGATTATTCTCATGCGCGATGGCCGGATTGTCGGCGATGGTTCGCGCCAGGAACTGCTCACCGAATCGAGATTGAGCGAGCTCTTCCATACGCCGGTGCGTATCGGCCATGATGAAGAGTGGCTGCACAGCTGGTAAAAAAGCACAGAAGGGGAATAGAAACAGGGCCGCGAAGGAATCGAACCGCACGTTCCGAAGCTGAGACAGATCTCGAAGGCGCCGGAGAGGTTGAAATGGATTCCACTGCTCATCCCGCGAAAAGCAAGACGCTGGCGGCGTTCGCGGTTATCTACTTTGTCTGGGGTTCCACCTTCCTCGCCATCCGGATCGGCGTGCATGAGGTTCCGCCGTTTCTCTTCGCCGCCATGCGTTTTCTGGCTGCCGGCGTGGCTCTCTACGGGTGGATGCTGCTCAAGGGCGAGCGCCGTCCAAGGGGCCGCCAATGGATTTCAATCTTCCTGCTGGCCTTTCTCATCTTCGTCTGTGACTACGGGCTGCTCTTCTGGGCGGAGCAGCGCGTGCCGTCCGGGGTCGCTGCGGTAATGCTTGCCACCATACCCGCGTTCATGGCGCTTTCTGAAATCGTGTTGCTGCGGACACAGAAGCTCACCGTAAGCCTGGCCATCGCGCTTTTGATCGGGATGTGCGGAGTGGCTGTGCTGGTGAGCCGAACGCTCAATCTCGGCGGCGCACCGGTCGACCGCGCCGGAGGGATGGCGCTCATCATCGGGGCGGTGAGCTGGTCTCTGGCCTCGGCGCTCACACGCAAGCTGCCGCTGCCCCCATCGAAGGCCATGAGCGCGGGCGCGCAGATGCTGGCCGGAGGCGCGCTGCTTGCGCTTGTCGCGACCGTGCGCGGTGAGTTCCGCGGCTTTCACCCGTTCTCCATTTCAACCGCCGCCTGGCTCGCGCTCCTTTACCTGGTCGTCGCGGGTTCTATAGTCGGATTCACGGCGTATCTCTGGCTGCTCCATCGTGAATCGCCCACGAGGGTAGGGACCTATGCTTATGTTAACCCCGTCGTCGCTGTGCTGCTTGGCTACTTTGCGGGGGGCGAGGCGCTGGGGCCGCGCACCATCGTGGGCAGCCTGTGCGTGCTCGCCAGCGTGACGATGATCACCACCATGCGTACCGGCAAACCGA
>DASXFB010000093.1:0-7222 GCA_036489815.1 Occallatibacter sp.
CACCTGGCGGACGCTGAAGCCTTGCCCGTTTCCCAGATTGAAAGTCAGAGGACTTTGCCGTTCCCCGCCGCCATCGAGAGCATCGAGCGCGAGCAGATGAGCGTCGGCCAGGTCCGAGACATGGAGATAGTCGCGGATGCAGGTGCCGTCGGGGGTGGGGTAGTCCTCGCCATAGATGCGGATCGAGCTGCGCCGGCCAAGGGCCACATCGAGCACCAGCGGAATCAGGTGGGTCTCGGGGTCGTGGGCTTCGCCGCGGGTCACGCCGGCAGGGCCTTCCGGTGCGCCAGCCACGTTGAAATACCGCAGCGCGGCATAACGGAGCCCGTGGATACGGTTGAACCAAGCGAGCATCCGCTCCACCAGAAGCTTGGATTCCCCATAGGCATTGGTGGGCAAAAGCCGCGCCTCTTCCTCAATCGGCACAGTCTCCGGCTCGCCGTAGACGGCCGCTGTGGAGGAGAAAACCAGGCGGCGCGGTCCGCAGGAGAGCATGGCCTCGAGCAGCGCAAGTGTGCTGGCCGTGTTGTTGCGAAAGAATATCTGCGGCCGCACCATGGATTCGCCCGCTTCAATCAAAGCGGCGAAGTGGAGCACGCCGTCAAAGGATCTTTTCTGCTGGGCGGCGGCGGTGAAGATCTCTTCGAGGGCGGCTCGGTCCCCCAGTTCCCCGTAAATAAAGGGGATACCGGGCGGCAGCAGGTCGCGCCGGCCGTGGCTCAGGTTGTCGAAGATGACCGGCTCATGCCCCCGCTCCGCAAGCAAGCCGGCGACCGTTCCGCCGATGTATCCGGCGCCGCCGGTAACCAGGATCTTCACGAAAAAGTATGTCCTTTCCCGAGCACTTTCGGTAACCTTGAGTCTATTACAGAGGCAAGCTATCAGACCGGCGGTCCTGCGCATGGCCGGGGTTCCGGCTTGCGGCTCGTCGGGCCATACGCGACGACCGCGTGCCGCGACACCGGCAGTGGAGGGCTGCGCCTGATAGGCTGCTCAGAGACACAAGTTCGAAAGAGACCCGCGGAAAGCGGAGCAGTGGGACCTTTTTGCCGTACGCCTTGGATAGGAATTGAGAAAGCTTCTATGTCCGAGAGCTACGTACGGCAAGGTTCGCGCCTCGCGATGAGAGGGTCTGCCACGGCCGGAAGCGATGAGCGGCCGGATGGCAATAGTTTTCGAACTTCCCCGCCCTGGTCCAATCACCGGACAGCGATGGAAAACGCGAGCGGTTCAGCCTCTCGCCCCTGGTTGGCTTCCGTTAGACACTGTTTTTGAGTAACCCTGGCCCCATTGATTGCCAGAAGCGAGGACCTACATTATGTCGATGACATACCCGACCGGACGGACGTTCGGCTTATTGCCTGAGCCAGAGCGGAACTCCGCCTCATTCATCACCAGCGCTGTCATCAATTCAACGATTCTGGGCATTGTTCTGGTGGTGGGAATGACCGCCAAGCATGTATTCCAGGATCATCATTACGAGATGACGGAGTTGATCGTGCCCGCCACGCCTCCGCCGCCGATCAAGCTCAAGGCGCCGGAGATGCCGAAGCTGCCTCCGCCGCCGACCCCGCCCAGGATTCAGTTGGATCAGCAGCGGATCGAGATGCCCAAGCCCAAGCCTGAGCCGAAGCCGGTGCAGCTGGAAGCCAAGCTGGCGATGCCGGAGGTGAAGCAGGCTAAGCCCTCCATCATCATGGCGCCTCAGCCCAAGGCCGCATTGACGGCTGCCATGCCCGCGCAGACGCCGCAGGTGCATCCTTCCACCGCGCCCGTGCATTTGGGCGAGACGTTTGGCGTTACCCCCAACCCGAATGCGGCGCGGCCGGCAACGGTAGCGGCGATCGGCAATCCGTATGGCGGCATGCAAGGTCCCGCGGTTGCCCCGCATGGAGTGGTGGGATCGACGGGCATCGGAAACGGAACCCGATCCGGCTCGAATGCAGGGATGGCGGGCAAGGTGGCATCGGCGGGCATCCCTGGAGCGACGGGAACCAGCAATAGGGGCAGCTATGGCAAGGTGGCCTCGGCGGGCATTCCTGCGGAGACGGCCGTCGCTGCCATGCCCAAGGCTGTGACGCAGCCGGTGGCCACGACCCTCGAAGTGCTCTCGAAGCCGCCGGTGCAGTATACGAGCGAAGCGCGTCAGTTGCGCGTCCAAGGTGACGTAGTGCTGCGGGTGACTTTCCTGGCGACGGGCCGGGTAGTGGTGGAGGGTGTCATCCACGGACTGGGTCATGGGCTCGACGAGGAAGCACGCCGGGTCGCTTCGCAAATCCGCTTCCGGCCCGCCACCCGCGATGGTCGCGCGGTGGATCTGACCACGAACATCGTGATTACATTCCAGCTGGCGTAGCATCGACATCAACGTTGTGCAAGGGTCTACAGACAGCAGCCATGCCGGGATGGCATAAGCGGCACAAAGTAGACTGGCAAGAATCCACCTAGGAGCTTTACATGACGTTTCGGAAGATCCCCCTATCGCGAAGCCTGGGCCGTATGGTCTCCGGTTTCGCTGTAACCTTCCTGTTCCTCTCTCTGGGTGTGACCTGCGCGTACGCGAAAAAGCAGCCGAAGTATCAGCAGGCGCACCAACTTACCCCGGAGCAGGCTGCCTTGGTCGAGAAAGCCATTGCACGCGAGAAAGTGTTGATCAAGAACATCCAGCAGCGCACGCCGCTGGTGGAGACCTACATCCAGGACACGCGGCCCGACGAGAAGCTCTACGAGGTGCCGATCGACGACCATTACATGCTGAGCCGCGTCGACTTCGGCAAAGGCTTCTTCGACAAGAGCTATGTGCCTCGGAGCGACGAGCATCATGGATGGTTCAAAGGCTCGATGGCGGCGGTTACTGGGCTGACGAAGGCGCTGGGGCTGGAGAAATTCACCTATTCGTCGACTGGCTTTATGCAGATGATGTTTCTGGATCCGACTGGCTTCGACCAGCAGCATTACGTATTCAGCTACGTGCGCCGCGAGTTTCTCGGCACAGTGCGGACCTGGGTCTTCGATGTGCATCCCAAACCGGACGTGAAGGGAATGGGCCGCTTCTACGGCCGCATCTGGATTGAGGACCAGGACGGCAACGTGGTGCGGTTCAACGGCACCTACACTGGGCCTAATTCGGAGGACTCCTCCAAGTATTACTTCCACTTCGATAGCTGGCGGATGAATGTGCAGCCCGACATCTGGCTGCCGGTCGCGGTCTACGTCGAGGAGTCTCAGCTCAATGGACAAGGGGCAAAATCCACGGGCCTGAAGGCGCAGACGCACTTCTGGGGCTACTCCCTCAAGCTGCCCACGCGCGACAGCGAAAACGTGAGCGTGAAGGTGGATGACGCCGTGGATCAGAGCGAAGACTCGCAGGATGTGGGGCCGCTGCAGGCCTCGCGGATGTGGGTAACGCAGGCGGAAAACAATGTGATCGACCGGCTTGTCGAGGCCGGGCTGGTCGCGCCGCTGACGCAGGGCGGTTACGAAGAGAAGATCCTGGGCCAGATCGTCATCAACCTGATCGTCCCCAATAACCTCGCCTTCACAGACCAGATTCACTGCCGCGTTCTGCTTACCGATACGGTGGAGGCGACGACGGTGGGCAACACGATCCTGGTGAGCAAGGGCCTTATCGACTCTCTGCCCAACGAGCCGGCGATCGCCTCTGTGCTCGCGATGGAACTGGCGCACATTGCGCTGGGCCACCACATCGACACGCGTTACGCCTTCAATGACCGGCTGCTGTTCCCGGACGAAGCGACCTTCCAGAGGATCGACATGTACCACTCGGATGTGGATAACCTCTCGGCCGCCAAGAGGGGGATGGAGTATCTGCAGGCTTCGATGTACAAGGATCAACTGCCGACGGCCGGGCTCTACTATGAGCAACTGGCAGACCGCGGTCGCGTGCTGAAAGCGCTCAATTCACCCAAGCTCGGCGATTCCCTGCTTAAAGCGGATGGCACTCCATGGATGTCGGAACTGGAGCACATGGCCCCCAAGCTGAACTGGGATGATCTAACGCAGACCGCGGCGCTGCCGCTGGGAAGCTGGCTCAAGACCGACCCGTGGGACGACAAGGTACACCTACTCAACGCCAAGCGCTATGCGCCCATGAACGCGCGCGACAAGATGCCGTTCGAAGTGACGCCGGTCTTCTACAAGCTGCAACGCTACGACCTGGCCAGCACCGAGCCGGCGCCTGCCCCGCCTGCAGGCGGTACGCCCGCCCCGCCTGCGCCCGACACCGCGCCGCCTGCAAGCGGCGATCAACCCGCGGCGGCGCCGCAAGGTCAGCCGGCGGACGGCAATGCGCCGCCCGCACCTGGACCGCAGGGGCAGCAGCCTTCCGCCGCGGCACAAAGCCCACCCCAGTGATTCAGGCTCCTGGAAGCCGGCCGCGCTTGACGCGCGGCCCGGTTGTGAGCGCGTAAGCCACCACAATCTGAATTCGCACTACGGGGAATTCACAAGAGTGGATTCGCAACGATGAATTCGGTTTAGGGTTTCTATTTTCGGGACTGGAATTTTGGTTGGAAAAGCCAATCTGAAGATTTTTCCCAGAACTGGACGTGTTGAGTGCACATGAGACAAGCAATTACCCTGGCTCTTTTTATTGTTTTCCCCGCCACCACAGTTTTCGTAGCCCACGGCCAGGTTGCGCCGGCGGCCTACCGATCGGGGCTCTCCCTCTCGGTGGGCGGCGAAGGCTCCGTCTTCCAGCCCGACTACGCGGGCCAGGGCGTTGCCCAGACCAGCCCGAACCGGCTCTACGGAATCGGCGCGTACGTGGACGCACGGTTCTCGCGCTGGGTGCAGCTTGAGGCCGAAGGGCGTTGGCTGCGCTTCAATGAGTATGCCGGGATCGGCGAGAACACCTACCTGATCGGGCCGCGCATCCCGATTCACGACTTCCATGGCTGGACGCCCTACGGCAAAGTCCTCTTCGGCTGGGGCAGCGGAACGAGCAACTGGCTCGACGGCCGCGCCTTCAATATCGCCTTTGGCGGCGGCGTGGATTACCACCTCTCGCGGAAACTCACGATCCGTGCCGCGGACTTCGAATACCAGGACTGGCGCGTGACGCCGACGCTGCGGCCGTATGGCGGCAGCGCGGGAATCAGCTACACGATCTTTTGAGAGTGCGGCCGTTGCGGCGCGACGGAGCCGGATGAACACGAGCCGATTCGCTGAGCGGTCTGCCGAAAGCTCGTGGCGGAAGGCGCCCTGAAGAAACCCTGACCGGTTCCCGTTGCTCTATTCCGGGAGCCCGAGCCACTGGTCCTCTCTACGGCTGAAGATGCAGGGGCGGGGCCTTGGCCGTCTGCAGGGGCGCGCCCAGGATGCGGGCCACGGTGGGCGCGATCTGGCGCATATCGATGAGGCCGAGATCGCGATGATGCGCGATGCCGGCTCCAACAGCAAAAAACGAGGCGTGCATCTCGGGATAGTCCGGCGAAAACCCGTGCGAGCCGAAGGTGTTGCCCACGCGAGAGACGAGTCTTCCGCTGGTCGCGAATCCCGCGTAGTAGCCGGGCTGAAAGACCACCAGAAACGCCGCATCGGGGAAGGCTCCGTGCCGCACGGCGGCATCGTGATCGAAGACCTGCGCGATTCCATTGGCTGGATCGGCGGCGAGCCCAGCGAGCAGGGCGCCCACCTGGGTGCGGGTCTGCGCATCCTTGGGGTCTTTCAGCATGATGGCCGCCATGCCTCCAGCCATCCACGGCTGCGCCTTCCATGCGATGGTCTGCGCCTTGGTCGCGGGATCGGCGGCGTACTGCATGAGTCCGGCCTTGAGGAACGGGATTTGCAGATTCACCACATGGGTGAGGTTCATGAAGCCGTGATCGGAGACCACGAGCAGCACCGCGGCCGGATCGTTGGCGAGCTGCTGCTTGGCGAGCCGCGCAACCATGCCGTCGATGGCTTCCAGGGTGTGGCCAGCATCCGCGCTGAAGACGCCATGGACATGCTCCGCTTCATCCAGCGAGCTGAGGTGGAGGGTCATCAGGGCGGGCTTGTACTTGCGCAGAATCTCGAGCGCGTAGCGGGTCTTCGTTTCGTCGCCGCCGATGGTGGTGTCGTTGCCCATCATGTACGGACCGGCAGCCGGTTCGAGTTCGCTGAGAAGCCGGCGCGGGTGCGAGAGCGCGGCAATCAGCAGACGATCGGCAGGATTCGATGCGCTGGAAGGTCCTTGAGTGCGCCAGAACTCGGGGATGAGCCAGTCGACGTCACGAGTTCCCACACTCACCGGCCAGCCGATGCTGGCGGTGTGCAGGCCGACATTGTGCGCGGCGCGCCAGAGCGTTGGCACGCGGATCTCGGCGGCGTACCAGTTCCAGGCGCTGGAGTCGTGCAGCTCGGGATCGAATTCGAGATTGCTGTAGATGCCGTGCTCGGCGGGCCAGACGCCGGTAATGAGCGTGGTGTGGCTGGGATAGGTGAGCGTAGGCCAGACGCCGGTTACACCATCAGCGTAGGTTCCGCTGCTCATCATCGACCGCAGGAAAGGCACCTTCAGGCCGTGCGCGTTGGCTTGGGTCACATACTCGGGCTTGAGGCCGTCGATGGAGATCATCAGGACCGGCGCGGCATGGGCCGCAACCGTCAGAGCTGCGGACAAAAAGATAAATTGACAACACGAAACAATAGACACGAGGGACCGTGCGCGCATGCGGGATGCTCCTGAGAGGTGAGTTAGGACAATTCGAAGCCGTGCGCGTCTCTGTTTTGGGGTCTCAGGCGAGCGGCATTCCGTCTGCGAAGACGATTATACAAAACGGTTCCGCAAGGCCGCCGCGAAGACCGAGCTTGAGACGGGCCCGCGCGCAGGGCTTCCGGGAACAGCGGCGTCAGCCGCGGCCGTTGGGCAAGCCGCGCAAGCATCCCATCAAGACCATCTCTGCGGGGCAGCCAGGCCTGAGTCCATCGCGGTTGGAATGGATTCCCGGCAGCCGGTGAATGCGTTTCCCAGATAGAAGGAATCGCGAGTTGCCAGAGAATCAGCGAACGGTACATGATGGTGCAAACGCTTCGGTCTGACGACTGCCTGATGTTTGTCCAGATTTCGGCGAAGTTTGCCTCGATGCACCTGGATCGAAGAGATCCCTGGGCCCCCGCGTTTTCGAGGAACACAAGGACGCGCAATGCCCCCCTCTCCCCATGATCCTTCTCGGCCTGAGCTTTACCTGTTCGACGAATTCCAATTGAGCCGCGCCCG
>DASXFB010000112.1:0-1519 GCA_036489815.1 Occallatibacter sp.
CGCCCAATCCCAATTGCGAATCCGCTGCGCTAAGCCGATGCGCAGCAGCGACTCGACGTAACCATAGGTCTCATTTTTCGGCGGTGCGGCAAACCAGTTCCATGCATCGACGCGGGTCCGGTCGTTCACCGTGATGCTTACGGGGGAATTGCTAGGTTGTGCCAGAACAGTGAGAGACGGGAAAAGCATTGAAAGTAAGCTGCCGGCAAAGAGGGCGCAGCGCTGCGAAGGGCGGATCGGCAAGAGATACAAGTGTGCGGTCTCCCCAAAAAGAGCAATCCATAGATCTGGCTGGAAATGATTGCTTCACAGCGTAGGGACAAGGCGCACCCTGGCGCATCCATCGGAAGATGGGTTCTGGTGTCAACCCGGGAGTCCAGAAATTTAGAAGAGCAGATTCGCTTTGCGCGGCAGGGGCAGGTTGAAGTGCTCGTAGGCCAGCCGCGTGGCGACGCGCCCGCGTGGCGTGCGGTCGAGAAAGCCGATCTGGATCAGGAAAGGCTCGTAGACCTCTTCGAGCGCGTCTTCTTCCTCGGCGAGCGTAGCCGCGAGGGTGTTGAGCCCGACCGGACCACCGTCGTACTTCTCGATAATGGTCAGCAGCAGGCGCCGGTCGAGCTCATCGAAGCCGTGCGCATCGACCTCCAGCATCTTGAGCGCCGCCTGCGCGGTCGCGCGGTCGATAGTTCCGGTGCCGCGCACCTGTGCGTAGTCGCGCACACGACGCAGCAGCCGGTTGGCAATGCGCGGCGTACCACGGGAGCGGAGCGCGATCTCGGATGCGCCATCGGCATCGATGGGCACTTGCATTACCTCTGCCGAACGCTCGACGACATAACGGAGCTCTTCCTCGGTGTAGAATTCCAGCCGCAGCAGGATGCCAAAACGTGACCGCAACGGCGACGAAAGCAGCCCCGGCCGAGTGGTGGCGGCGACAAAAGTGAAGGGGCGGATTTCCATGACGTGGGTGCGCGCCGCCGGGCCCTGCCCAATGATGATGTCGAGCTTGTAGTCCTCGAGCGCGGTATAGAGCTTCTCTTCCAGCACCGGTTGTACGCGATGAATCTCATCGAGAAAGAGCACCTGGCGCTCGCGCAAGTTCGTAAGGATGGCGGTGAGATCGCCCTGGATCTGCAGCGCCGGCCCGGAGGTCTGCTGAAAGCCCACGTCGAGCTCGTTTGCGATGATGGACGCGAGCGTGGTTTTGCCCAGGCCCGGCGGTCCGAAGAGCAGCACATGATCCAATGCCTCGCCACGGCTCTTCGCGGCTTCGAGCGCAATCGCCAGTTGCTCCTTCGCCTTCGTCTGGCCGATGAACTCTGCCAGCCGCCGCGGCCGCAGCTTCAGTTCGAAGGAGCTATCCTCCTCGCCCCGCGTTGCCGAGACCAGCCGCTCCGGATCATTGTCGCTGCGCTTCACAATCCGGAGTGTATCAACTGCTCTACTTGCGGAAGTTCTGCGCGTAGGTGTCGGGAGGCAGGCCGGCGGTGCGCGCAGCATCGCGCCGTGCGAAAGCGTC
>DASXFB010000133.1:0-8242 GCA_036489815.1 Occallatibacter sp.
CGCGCCTCCTCCAGCCACGCAGCGAATGGAAAGATGGGCTGGTCGTTCCAGCAATGTTCAGCCAGCCATGGCAGAGCGCTTGTGCTCAGCAAAGACTGCCAAAGCCTGCCTTCAACAAAGGGCGAGGAAATCTCCTGCTGCAGCAGTTCGTTGCCGCGTGCCACGTGCGAAACACCGGTTGGCGCAACGCTCTCTTCAGCAAGCCAGTAGCGCCTGCGGTTCCATGAGTACGATGGGAGTTCGACAGAAGCAACGGAGCCGGGATAGATGCTCTGCCACGCAAGTGCTGCTCCAGCTTCATAGAGCAAAGCGGTTGCGGTCATAAGCGTTGCGCGCGCTCCCTGACTCCGCCGCATGGAGGCAATGGTCAGAATTGCATTGCCGTCGCCGCTCCCGTGAAGCGTCTCTCCGGCACAATCGGTCACAGAGCGCAGGAGCACGGGATGCGGACCAATTTCGATGACGGTACGGCAGCCGAGTTGGAAGAGTTGATCGACGGCCTGGCGAAATAGAACCGGCCTGCGGATGCCCGCGCCCCAGTACTCCGCATTACCGTCGTTCTCGTCCCAGGTCTTGCCGGTGACGGTTGAGACCATGGTCGCGGAAGGCCGAGAGCGCGGGGCAGCAGCCAACTCAACGCGCAGATCCGCCGCCAGCGTTCTGCTCGCTCTATCCATCGCCTGGCTGTGAAAGGCGTAGCGCACATCCAGCCAGCGCGTATTCACCTCGCGGCTTGTCAGGATGCCGGCAAGAACCTGCATCTTCGCCTCGGGCCCTGAAAACACCACCGAGCATGGCGCATTGATGGCGGCGATTTCCGGCGCTGGTTCATCATTGGAAATCGCGTATGCAGAAAGCGCAGAGCCGGCTTCGGTGACGGTCATCTCGGCGGCCAGCATGCGGCCCTGCTCCTCGCCGGCTGCGCTCGTCTCGCCCATGCATTGCCCGCGCTTCAGCACCAGCCGGAGGCCTTGTTCAAGCGACAGAACGCCGGCGGTTACGGCAGCCGCAACTTCGCCGACGCTGTGGCCGACAACAACGCTCGGAACGATGCCCCAGTTCGCCAAAGTCCGCACCAACGCCACCTGCATGGCAAACAAGAGGGGCTGGGATTTTGCCGTATCCTCCAGCATGGCCGCGTTCTGCGCAGCTGCCCGCAGATCCCACCCTGCCGTCTCTCGCACAAAGCTTTCGCATGTGGAGAAGACAGTCTCAGCCTGGGGAAAGGCCAGCGCCGGCAACATGCCCGGCCAGACTGAACCCTGGCCGGAGAAAACGAAGGCCAGGCTGGGTTGCGCGTCGGAGGCAGCGAGCGGGCGGGCGGTCTTTGCTTCGAGCTTCTCAGCCGCTTCGACCGCACTTGTTGCAACCACGGCCACGCGAAACGCCGCGTGGTCGCGAGCGCGCGCGGCAGCCGTTGCGATTTGCGCCAGGCCGGCGCCAGGCTTCCTAAGCAATGTGACGTAGGCGCGGACCTGAGCCTTCAGGGATTCAGAGGAATGCGCGGAGATCGGGAGACAAAACTCGCGGGCCGTGCCTTCGGGTGCGGCCGACTCCGCCGTCCGCGGCAGGATCGGCGCCTCTTCGAGCACGACGTGCGCGTTGGTCCCGCCGAGGCCGAAGGAACTCACTGCGGCAAAGCGCGGTTGCGAGCCTCGTGGCCACTTTCTCGGCTCGGTTGCTAGTTTGACGCGACTGCCGGTGCCCAGATGGATCTGCGGATTGAGCCGCTCGAAGTTCAAATTTCGCGGGATTGCCTGATTTTCGAGAGCCAACACCACCTTGATGAATCCCGCGATGCCGGCGGCGGCTTCCAGATGCCCGAAGTTGGTCTTCACCGCGCCCAGCGCGCATGCTGAGCTGCCATCGTCTGGCGAAGCCCCATACACAGCGTCGAGGGCTTCTACCTCAATTGGATCGCCCAGCGAAGTGCCGGTGCCATGGGTCTCGATGAAGGAGACATCGGCGGCCCGGATCTGCGCGTCGCGTAGAGCATCCCGGATCACTGTTTCCTGCGCCGGCCCGTTGGGCGCAGTGAGCACACTGGAGCGGCCATCGTGATTGACGGCGGCTCCACGAATCACGGCACGAATCGGGTCTCCCGCCGCAACCGCATCGGAGAAGCGCTTGAGCACAACCACCCCGCAACCCTCGCCGGGAACGAAGCCATCGGCTGCAGCGTCGAAGGTCTTGGCGCGGCCGTCGTGGGAGAGCATTCCCCATTCCGCGAAAATGCGCACTTCGTCTGGCAACAGCTTGAGACTTGAGCCGCCCACCAGGGCAGCGCCGCACTCTCGCCGGCGCAGAGACTGGCAAGCGAGATGGATGGCCACCAGTGAGGAGGAGCAAGCTGTGTCAACCGCCAGGCATGGCCCGCGCAGATTGAGGAGAAACGATATTCGCCCGGCGGCCACGCTATGGGCCGCTCCCACGCCGGTGTAAGCGTCAAAGGATGCTCCTTCGCGCATCTGTAAACGGTAGTAGTCGGTGTTGTAGATGGCCGCGAAGACGCCGGTTTCACTGCCGCTCAGGGAACTCGGCGGAATGCGGGCATCGAGCAGCGCTTCCCAGCAGACCTCAAGCAGAAGCCGCTGTTGCGGGTCGAGAGAATGGGCCTCGCGGGGTGCAATCCCAAAGAACTCAGGGTCGAAGCCATCTACACCGTCGAGATACCCTCCCAGGAGCAGGTGAGGCTCGAATGTCTCGCGGGCGCCGGGCCAGCGGTCTTCTGGAATCTGGCGAATCCCGGATCGGCCCTCGTCGAGGAGCCGCCAGTATGCGGCTGGGCTCTCCGCTCCGCCGGGGAAACGGCAACCCATGCCGAGAATCGCGATCGGCTCGGCCATGAGCAGTTGGGCAGACGCTCCGGCTTCGGCACGCGCGCGCTTCGCGGCCACGGTCAACCGTGCAGCGCTCAGCGGCGGTTCGATACGATCAGTCGCCACTGGTCAGGTCTCCGGGTTCCATCAGCGCACGCAGGGCGTCGCTTTCAGAAAGCTCTTGCAGCACATCCGCCTCGAAATCCGCTTGCCTGCCGAACCCCTCGGCATGCCGGCCAGGCGAGGGCGGAGCCGGGGCTGCGGCCGGAATTACACCGAGCCGTTGGGCTATCTGAATGGCAAGAGCGTTGATGGAAGGATAGTTGAAAACTGCGGTTGCGGGCAGAGCCAGCCCCAGCGCGCCGTTGACGCGGCGAATGAACTCCAGTGCCATGAGCGAATCGATGCCCATCTGCCCGAATGGCTGATTTGCCCCGATTCTCTCCGGTGCCAGCTTCAGTACGCGGCTCACCTCCGCACGCAGCAGAGTTTCGAGCTTAAGCAGTTTTTCGGCATAGGTAGCTGCGGCGTGCAGCTCGTCGAGAAAGCTTTCGCCCCCCGCGAAGCTTGTCTTGGCAGACGGGCTTCGGGGATCGAGGCTCGCCACTTCGCGGAAGAGCGGCGGGACGCCCTCATGTGTAGAAATCAGTTTGTCCGCGTCAATCCGCGCTGCCAAAGCTTGCACGGGATCGGCGCGCAAGGCCTGCCCCAGCAGATACAAAGCCTCGTCTCGTTCAAAGCTGCCGAAGCCTTCGGCCTCGTAGGCCTCGATGGTTCGGCTGGTGCCCGTTTCGCGTGCGAGGCCAAGACCCAGCCATCCCGCCCAGTTGATCGCCGAGGCCGGCATCCCCAGCCCGCGCCGATATCCTGCAAAAGCATCCATGAAGCTATTGGCCGCCGAGTAGCTTCCGTGACCCGGCTGAGGGAGCACACTCGCGATCGATGAGAACATCATGAAGAAGTCGAGGGGCAATCCAAGTGTTGCCTGATGCAAGTGCCAGGTGCCTCGTATCTTGGGTCCGAAGACCGCGTCAAAACGATCCGGGGCCAGGCTGGTCAAAAGTGCATCGTCGATGACGGCAGCCGCATGCATAAGGCCGCGCAAGGGCGGCATGGTGCGGCTAATCTCGCTCACCAGCTGCCTGACTTGGGAAAGGTCGAGGATGTCCGTGCGGTGATGCTCGACGATCGCTCCCTTCGCCCGCACGCGCCGAAGAACCTCATTCTCGGCCGGGCCCGCTGTCCGGCGCGAAACCAGCACGAGATGACCAGCGCCATTTTCCGCCATCCATTCCGCGACCGCTGCGCCTATACCGCCCAGGCCCCCGGTCAGGATGTAGGTAGCGTCACGCTGGAAAAGCGGGTTCTGGCTGCTGGATCGCGGCGGCAGGACGCGCACCTCTTCGAGATTTTCAAACTGCAGCGCGAGCTTCCCGATGTGCCGGCCCTGGGCCATAAACTGGAAAGGCTGCGCGGGGTCGGTCGCTGCAAAGGGACGAACAGGGAGAGCTGCCCAGCGGCCTGTTTCGATAGCCTGCATGACCGTGGCGAACATGGCCGCGGCGAACCGGGGCTTCTCTTCGATCAGCGCAGCGAGGTCGACGGCAAAATAGGAGATGTTGTGACGGAAGGCCTTGAGGCCAACGCGGCGGTCTTCGTAAATATCCCGCTTGCCCAGCTCGATAAAGCGGCCGTAAGGAGCCAGCACATCGAGGCTCCTGGCGATGTAATCCCCGGACAGCGAGTTGAGCACGACATCGACGCCCTTGCCGCCCGTGATCTCCAGAACACCTTGCGCAAAGTCCAGCGAGCGCGACTGCAGGACATGCTCAACACCCCACTCATGCAGAAAGGCATGTTTTTCAGGCGAGCTCGCGGTGGCGATCACACGCGCGCCTTGAGCAAGCGCGATCTGAATTGCGGCCAGGCCCACGCCACCGGCACCGGCGGGAATGAGCACCCATTCGCCCTCGCGCAGTCGGGCAAGCTCAAGCAGTGAGTAATACGCGGTCAGATACGCAATCGGCAAGGAAGCCGCTTCGGCCAGGGTAAGCATGGCCGGCTTCGGCAGCACCAGTGCCGCCGGCACATTCGCGCGGGACGCCAGCAGTCCGACGCGGGTGGGCGAAGGAGTGAGGGCTACAACTTCATCGCCGATCTTCAGGTGTTCAACGCCCGCGCCGACAGCAACGATGCGGCCACTGCATTCGCCGCCCATCTGCACCGGCGCCTTCGGGTCCAATCCCGGATAGATGCCGAGCGCCTTGGTGACATCGATGAAGTTGAGCCCTGCGTAGGCGATCTCGATAGCCACTTCGCCCGCCTGAGGCGCGGCCCCGTGCATGACTCGCAGCTGTAACTGGTCCAGGCCCCTGGGCAGCGCCGCCTCGACACCCCACGCTTCGCCCTTGGCGAGCGGACGCGCCCGATCGTCGCTCACCGGCAGCGGACACGGGAAAACGCGCGCGGCGAAGCCGAGTTTGCCTCGGAATGCGACGCGATCTTCGACGGGAAAGGAGTCACCCTGCTCGGCCAGGACCAGGCGGACCAGGGATTCTATCTCCTCTGCCTGCGAGCCGCCGCTTCGCGGACTGAGGTCGATCAGAGACGCGTGCAGTTCAGGGTGCTCGCGGGAAACAGCGCGACCCATTCCCCAGACGGTTGATCCGGCGAGCTTTGCCGAGGGAGGATCGTCGGGAAGATTTTGCGTTCCCTGCGTCAGCATCCACAAGCGGGGAGGATTTGACCACCCGGCGCGGGTGACGGCTTGCACCAGTGCCGGAATGAACTTCGAACCCGCGAGCTGGGCTTGCAGGATGCCTTCCAGAGGGTCATCTGCATTTGGGAGAGTTGACTCCTCATCCAGCGTCCACAGGTCAAAAACATCGCTGATGCGTCCTGCCTCCGCGGTAACAAGACCAAGCAGCCGGTCGAGCGCAGCGCTGTCGCCCAGAGGAATCTCATACTCGTCGGCGCCCAGCTGATCGATACGCCGTTCGCCTGCTCCGAGCGGCCGGAATTCGTCGCCGCGCCAGACCAGCGTGCACCGACCGGCAAGAGAAGCATGCCGACGAGCCAAAGCCGCGGCATAGGACGCTCCCGCAGCGTCCAGATCGCCTTCCGCATCGGCGAAGATAAGCCAGTGCCGCCCGGCGGAGCCGCCCGGCATCGGACCAGGAAGGACACGAAGCGGCTTCCAGCCCATCGCGAAGAGATTTTCCGCGGTGGCGTCGCCCTCCCTGGTCTGGACCCGTTGTATGGTCATTGCCTCGATGACCGCCAGAACCTCTCCTGCCTCGGTTTTGAGGCGTAGCTGCATTTCCAGCGTCGCTGCAGCGTGATCCTCGCCGAGAAACACCGCTTCCGTGATCAGCCGGCTGGTTTCTCCAGCCGCGAGTTTCGAAGAAAGCCCGAAGACGGTGAGATTGCGCAGATGCAAAGGCAGATACACGTCATGGAGCGACATGCCAGCCCCTCGTGGCCGCAGGTGCAGCATGGCTTGAAAACAGCTATCCAGAAGCCCCGGATGGATGACATATCCAGGCATGCGAACGTCTTCGTCGAAGCGAATGTGAGTCTGGGCCGTGCGCCGATTGGAAACCTGACTCACCTCGAAGCTCTCTACCAGTTGGAAGGCTGGCCCGTATTCGAGCCCGCTGCGGCTGGCCATGCGGTAATGCTCTTCCCGCGTACCGCGATGCATATTCGCTCGTTGCATCGACGGATCGACTCGCTCCTCCTCCAGCTCCGGCAGAGCGGCTGTCGCGTCGGGAGTCAGCGACGGCTCTTCAAAATGGATCGTTCCGCTGGAATGCTCGGTCCATCCACCCTCTGCGAATTCGTCCCCTGCGCTGTGCCTCGACACGGGCCGGCCCATAAGCGAAAACGTGGAGTTGTCGGGCCGCCCGGGAAGTTTGCGAATCACCAGCTGGAGGTCCAGCGGCTCGCTCTCCGACAGGTACAACGCCTGGAGAAAACAGACCTTTTCTAAACGTATTGACTTGCCGGGAGCCAGCAGGCGCGCTGCCTCCAGCGCCGCTTCCACGTGTGCCGAGGCAGGAAAAACGATAGCTCCCCCAACGCGATGATCCTTCAAGTAGGGCAGCCGGGTGAGATCTGCGTCCACCGCAAAGATGCTCACGCCCGGATCATTGGCGGGATCAGTCCGGCTGAGCAGGAGCGGGCTGAGGCGGGAAGCGGCCGCGGCCCCTCCCTCAACCGAGTCCGTCTCCTCCGGCCAGAAGCGTTCCCGCTCGAAAGCGTAGTCGGGAAGCCGGAGGCGATGAGCTGCCGGTCCCAAGCTGTGACCCGACAACGTCCGCCAATCCAGTGCTCCCCCCTGAATCCAATAGCGGCCAAACGAGCGCAGCAACGTCGGCCATGCCGGCTCCCCGCGAAGAAGCGACGGCAATGCGAAGGCCGCTGAGTCTGCTCCGGACTTCACGCTCTGTAGCGTACTTTCGAGCGCCGGAACCAGAATGGGATGCGGGCTGAGTTCGACGAAACAGGTGTAGCCTTCGCGCGCAAGGGCTGCCGTTGCGGTGGCCAGACGCACAGGCTGGCGCAGGTTGCGTACCCAGTACTGCGCATTCAGCTCGGTGCCTGGGGTGATCGCTCCGAGAACGGTGGAAAAGAATGGCAGCGTGCCGGCCTGAGGTCGAATGCCGGCAAGCTCATCCGCGAGGGCAGGCAGGATGGGGTCGACCAGCAGGCTGTGCGAGGCAACATCGACCTTGATGCGACGGCAGAAGACCTCCTTCAACTCCAGCCACTCCAGTAGCTGATCCAGGGCTTCTGACTCGCCGGCAACGACCGTCGCACCCGGGCTGTTTTCCGCCGCGATTGAGAGCTTGCCGGCGAACGGCTCGAGCCACCTTGCAAGTTCCGCGGGCGGCAATTCCACACTGGCCATCGCGCCCGAGCCGCTCAGCGAACGCATCAGGCGGCTGCGACGGCAAATCACCTTTGCGGCATCCCCCAGCGTCAGTGCGCCGGCAAGATGGGCTGCTGCGATCTCTCCCATACTGTGGCCAACGACAGCGCCGGGAGTAACTCCTGCCGATCTCCACACGGCGGCAAGCGCGACGCTCATGGCGAACAGCGCTGGCTGGATAAAGTCGATTTGCGTCAGGAAGTTCGATGCCTCCGGGCTTTCGAGGCGCTCGATCAGCGACCAGCCTGTCTCGGCCGCTATGGCGCGGTCGCATACGGTGAAGCTTTCCCGGAAAGCCGGGTTATCCCGCAGCAGTTCTCGAGCCATGCCGTCCCACTGCGAGCCCTGTCCGGGAGCAACAAAAACCACGCGCACCGGAGAAGCCGCGACTACGCCAGCCTCGGGCGATGCCGAGGATTCCATCGCGATCAGAGCTGCCAGCTGTGCCTGAAGTTCAGCGGTATCTCTACCGAGCACGGCGCAGCGATGA
>DASXFB010000052.1:0-34181 GCA_036489815.1 Occallatibacter sp.
GGCCATCGACGAGATCGACAAGGTCGTCTGGGACCCGGCGTGGGGCAAGGAGCGGATCACGAACATGATCGCTACGCGTCCCGACTGGTGCATCAGCCGCCAGCGCATCTGGGGCGTGCCCATTGCCGTCTTCCTGTGCGAAGCCTGCAATGAGCCGATTATCCATGCCGACCTGAACAAGCGCATCGTCGAGCTCCTGGAGCGCGACGGCATCGAGGCCTGGCATACCCCGGCGGCCAGCGCCTTGCTCGCCGATGAGCGGATGCTTGGCATCGCGCGCTGCCAATGCGGCGGCACGAGCTTCCGCAAAGAGACCGACATTCTCGACGTCTGGTTCGATTCCGGCGTGAGCTGGTTCGCGGTCTGCGAATCGGACCCCGATCTCAGCGGCATCTACACTGCCTTTCAAAACCAGCAAGGCGCCCAGCGGGAGATCGAGGTGCTTTATCTCGAGGGGGGCGACCAGCATCGGGGCTGGTTCCACTCTTCACTGCTCACCTCGGTGGCGCTGCGCGGGCGCGCGCCTTATTCGCACGTGGCCACGGCGGGCTGGACGCTCGACGAGCAGGGCCGCGCCATGTCGAAGTCGCTGGGCAACGGCGTGGATCCGGTGGACATCGCCAACCGCATGGGCGGGGAGATCGTGCGCCTCTGGGTAGCCTCCATCGACTTTCGTGAAGATATGGCCGCCAGCGAAAACCTGATGCAGCGCTGCGCCGAGATCTACAAAAAACTGCGCAACACCTTCCGGTTTCTGCTCGGCAATCTCTCGGGCTTCGAGCCCGCGCGTGATGCGGTCGCCGAAGCCCAGCTCCTGCCCCTCGACCGCTACATGCTGGCACGCACGCGCGAGCTGGCCGAGAAGATTCTTGGATGGTACGACGCTTTTGAGTTTCATCGCATTTATCACGCGGTGAATGAATTCGCGATTGTCGACCTGAGCGCGTTTTATCTCGACGTGCTCAAGGACCGCATGTACACGTTCGCGCCGACGAGCCATGAACGCCGCTCGGCGCAGACGGTGCTGTGGAAGATCACCGAGGCGCTGGTGCGGCTTGTCGCGCCCATCCTCAGCTTCACGGCCGATGAGGTGTGGGAGTATCTGCCGAAGGTGGAAGGACGCGAAGCCAGCGTGCATCTCGCGCAGTTTCCCAAACCGGAAGAAATATTCTCCGAGGATCCGGATCCGCCGCTCCAAGAGTGGAAATTGCCTCTGTGGGTTCGCGACGAGGTTCTGAGAGCACTCGAAGCAGATAGGCAGAAAAAGCTAATTGGAAAATCCAGCGAAGCCAGCGTGCGCATCGTCGCGGACTCGGATATGCGGGCTCGATTAGGCCGATACGAATCAAGCCTCAAAGAAATGCTGAACGTTTCGCAGGTTGAGATTGTCTCCTCACACCTGACCATGGAACCTACGAAGAACCGCCTAGAGCTTGCGCGAGAAGGATGGATAGACATCAAGGTCTCGCGGGCCTCCGGCCACAAGTGCGCCCGCTGCTGGAACTTCATGCCCCATGTCTCGAGCTACGGCATCTGGGCAGACGTATGCGATCGCTGCCAATCCGCATTGCGCGAAATGGGCATCGATCCTCCTCACGGCGACGAGCCGCAGCCGGAGGTCATCCGGTGAACGCTTTCCCAGCACAACATTTGGGTGCCCCAGGTCTCGATTTTGAGACCTGGGATACCACGGCTCCCGGCCATTCCGTGCGCGCAGAGGTCTCCCAGTGACTTGGACCCCACCCCGCCGCCTACCCTGGCTGCTACTCATCTCCGTGCTCGTCCTCATCGCTGACCGCCTCACCAAGACCTGGGTAGCGCACCACATCGAGCTAGGCGGCGCGATTCCCGTGATTCCGCGTGTGCTGCGCATCACACACTGGACGAACGACGGCGCAGCCTTCTCGATGTTTGCCGACTCGGCCTCGCCGCACACAGTCCGCTGGGCGCTCATCACCTTCACGCTGGTTGCCGCGATCGTCGTGCTCATCGCTCTCATTCGCCTCGGCAGCCGCATCACAGCCACCACTGTCGCGTTGGCGCTCATCCTCGGCGGGGCCATCGGCAACGTCCACGACCGCATCGTCTACGGCTCGGTCGTCGACTTCATCGAGGTGCACGTCATTCATTACCACTGGCCCGATTTCAACGTTGCCGACAGTTGCATCGTGATCGGCGCCTGCCTGCTCTTTCTCGACTCCCTGCTGCCGCACAAGAAGCCCGAATCCTCGAACGAGGCCTGAAGCGAGCCCTGCGATGTACACGCCGAAGTTCAACCAGGTTGCCGACCGCGCTACGCTCATCGAGGCCATGCGCGCCTACTCGTTCGCCATTCTCTTTGGAGCGGCCGCGGACGAAGACGCAGGAGCGCAGGCCACGCATCTGCCGTTGGTGGTCAAAGACGAGGGCCCGCATGGATCGGACAACATCGTTCTTGAAGGGCACTTCGCCCGCGCCAATCGCCACTGGCAGGCTCTCGCCGGACGCGAAACGCTCGTCGTGTTTCCCGGCCCGCACAGCTACGTCTCGCCTTCGCTCTACGAGGAACAGCTTTCCGTGCCGACGTGGAACTACATCGCCATCCACGCCTACGGAACTCTCTTGCCGGTGGAAGACCCCACCGGCAAAGAGGCGCTGCTCGCCGGGCTGATCGCGGCTCACGAGCCGGCCTATTTAGAGAAATGGCAGGCCATGCCGGAGGGCTACCGCAGCAGCCTGCTCGCCGGGATCGTCGGCTTCCGCATTCCCGTCGCCCGGATCGAAGGTAAATTCAAGCTCAGCCAGAGTCGTTCAGAGACCGACCGGCGCACTGTGCAATCGGCGCATGCCGCCGGCGGTGACGACCAGCGGGCTCTCGCTGCCTGGATGGCGCGTTTCATCGGCTCCTAGCAGGCGATATACTTCTCCCGATCTTTGCATCGAGGAGATTGATCCATGCGCCGAGCTCCGGTTATTCTCAGCCTTCTCATCGCCGCCTTCGCCATGCAGGCCGGCGCACAACCGCAGGGGAAGGCAGATTGGAAGGCTACCCTCGCCGAGCGCCTTCCGTTGCTGGGCCATCGCAACTGGATTCTTATCGTGGACTCGGCCTATCCGTTGCAAGTGTCGCCCGGGGTTGAGACCATCGAGACGAACGCTGGCATGACCGACGTGGTCCAATACGTTCTCAAGCAGGTTGACGGCTCGATTCATGTGCGGCCCGAGATTTTCATGGATGCCGAGCTGCCCTTCGTTCCCGATCAGGACGCGCCGGGCGCTTCCAGCTACCGCACGCAGATCGCCGAGGTGCTGCGCGGCTACAAGGTCAGCGCTGAGCTGCACGATAAGCTCATAGCGCAGGTGGGTGAGACAGGCCAGACCTTTCACGTGCTGATTCTCAAGACGAATCTTACTGTCCCGTATTCGTCTGTCTTCATCCGCCTTAACTGCAAATACTGGCCGACGGAGGCGGAAGACCGCATGCGCGAGAAGATGCGCGGCAAGATGCGCGATGCGGAAAAGTAAATCGTCTTTTTCGTGAGGCACGGCGTTCGAGGTCTTCGTGGAGGGTGCGGTTATTCATACCGCAGCGCTTCGATGGGATCGAGGTTCGCGGCGCGGATGGCCGGAATCATTCCGCCGACCAAGCCGGTGACGACGAGAATCACCGTGGCCACGATCAGTGAGACCGGAGAGATAATCAGCCGGATATCCGCGTCCGAGGCATTCTTGGCCATGGCGCTATAGAACGTAATGTGCCCGGCCAGCGCCGAGATCAGATAGGCCAGCGAGATGCCGGCCGCGCCGCCCACGCCGGTAATGGCCATGGCCTCCGCCAGAAACTGCAGGAGGATGTGACGCCGCTGCGCTCCGAGCGCCTTCTCCACGCCAATCTCGCGGGTCCGCTGCTGCACGGCTACCAGCATGATGTTCATCAGGCCGATGCCGGCGATGCCCAGCGTGAGCGAGCCCACCATGGAGAGCAGCACTTCGAGCGCCATGGACAGAATGTGAAACTGGGCGAGCTGGGTCATCAGGTTCGCGACAAAGATCGCGTTGTGATCGCTCGATTTGAAATGGTGCGCCGCGCCCATGGTCTCGCGCAGGCTCTTTTCGATGAGCGTGTGATCGCCGCGGTAGTTGAACCACACGCCGCTCAGGTAATGCGTATCGGCCAGATCGCTCATGGTGTTGAAGGGCACGTAGATCTGGCGGTTGCGGTCGTCGCTGTCGCCCTCCTGCATTTTGGGGCTCATCACGCCGACCACCGTAAAGATCACGCCATTGAGCCGGATATTTTCGCCGATCGGCCATTCGCCGGAGAAGAGCTTCGTCTTGGCCTCAGAGCCGATGACGCAGACATGGGCCCGCTGCTGGTCCTCCATGCCATTGAAGAACCGTCCCGCATCGGTATCGAGCTTCCATATGTCTTGAAATACGGGGCGCACGCCATTCACTGTCCAGGTGTAGGCGTGCAGATCGTTTTGCACGTTCACGTCTTTCCATACCACCGGCGAGATGTGAAAGACGCCGGGCACGGTGTTCGCCGCGCGGTCCACGTCATCCAGCGTGAACCGCACCTGCACACCGGCCTTGTCGGCGCCGGCCTGCTGGCTGGTGCGTCCCGGAAAGAAGCCGATGATGTTGGTGCCCCACTGTGCAAAGATCGCCTCAATGGCCCGGTTGAACCCCGCGCCATAGGCCAGCAGTAGCACCACGGTGGCGATGCCCCACGCCATGCCGATCATGGTGATGGCGGTGCGCCGGCGGTTGTAGACCATCGCCTCCCAAGCCTGGCCCAGAATGTCTTTCAGCATGGCAATTCAGCTCCCAGCTTCCGGTGTTTTGCTTACTCTCTGCGCAAGGCCTCGATCGGGTCCAGCTCCGCGGCTTTGCTGGCTGGATAAAGTCCCGCTGCGACGCCGCTCGCCAACAAGGTTCCCAGCGCCAGCGCGGCCGACCACGGCACCAGGCGCGGCGGGTCCCAGCCCGGCATCTTGCCCGTCAGCAGCGACTGCAGCAGCCCCATAAACCCGGCTGAAACCGCAATGCCGATCAAGCCGCTGATCCCCGTCAACAGCAGGCCCTCCCAGAAAAACTGCGCCAGGATGCTTCGCTTGGTTGCGCCGATCGCCTTCAGCAGGCCGATCTCGCGCGTGCGCTCCGTCACGGAGACGAGCATGATGTTGATGATTCCCACCGCGCCCAGGCCGAGCGTCACAATCCCCACGCCGCCGAGAAAGATATCCATCGCGTCGAAGATCGCGCCGATCATCTTTTCTTCGCGGATGGTGTCCCACTCCTCGAAGGCCTCTTTGAGCGCAGGATCGAACCCATGCCGCTCCCCAATCACACGATGCACGGCGGCGATGGCGGCGGTGGCGTCGCCCTTGGTGGTGGGCTGGTACTGGATCGAGCTCAGCGCGTCGGTCGCCAGGTTGTCGCCCTTCATCGCGTAGAGTTCCAGCATCGTGGTCTGCGGAATATAAATCTTCTGGTTGTCGCTGTCGTTGTTGCCGTGGCTGATGGACTCGACGCGGCCTACGACCGTGAACGCGATGTCATTGATGGTGATCGTCTCGCCCATCATCGGCCGGCCGGGGAACAGAAGGGTCGCGCTCTTGGAGCCAAGCACGGCCACCCGGCGCCGCTGCGCCATGTCATCGTCGTTGATAAACCGTCCCTCGGCCAGAGGAAAGATGCGCAGCGCGGCGTAATTCGGTTCCACGCCCAGCACCTGCCCCGACGTGTTCGAGAACGCGCTCACCTGGTAAAGATCGTTCCGGTTGAGATAGCTGGTGACCGCGCGCACCTGTGGGAGAGCCCGTATCGCGGCCTCATCGCCCGGCGTCAGCTGGTAAGGCCGCATGCCCGTATGCTGGTTGGCCAGGGCGGGAATTGTGCCGTTCCACATCATCACCACGTCGTTGCCGAAGGTGGCCAGCTGGCGATGCTGGCCTGACCGGAAGCCCTCGCCCAAGCCGACCAGCACCAGCAGCGAGCCCACTCCCCACGCAATGCCGAACATGGTCAAAAAACTGCGCAGCTTGTTGGCCATAATGGCGCGGTAGACCTGGCCGAGCGTGTCTGAGAAGGCCTGCATGGCGAGTTGGACGTCCGGGGAGGGCGCTCGGCACAAGGATACGCGCGCATTTCCGCTTTGGTTCCCGATGCTGTGAATCCCCGGGGAACCATGGGCGCACAGCGTGCGTACAATCTCGAAAGCGGTTGACCCTGGGTGCGGTTGCGGCGTCTCACCGGTGAACTGCTCCTTGCTTCTCATTTCCTTGCTTCTCATTTTCCCCGGAAATCGATGGGTGGGGTAGAACCTGCGGGAGGGTTTTGTGGCTGGATCGCGAAAAAACAAACGATTCTGGATCTGGTTGAGCCTGGGGATTGCCGTGGTGGTGGGGGCTGCCGGTCTGGCGCTTGCCCGCGTGGCGAGAGGCTCGGCCATCGATCCCAACAAGCTGGCCAAGGCTACGCGCGGCGATGTGGCGCAATCGGTCGTCGCGACCGGAAAAATTCAGCCTATCACCCAGGTTGAAGTGAAAAGCAAAGCCTCCGGCATTGTGGAGAATCTTTTTGTCGACATCAACGACCACGTAACAAAGGGTCAGAAGCTTGCCCAGCTCGACCAGCAGGAGATTCTGGCGCAGGTGGACGCGCAGCGGGCCCAACTGGGCTCTGCCGAAGCGAATGTCTCCACCTACGAGGCCGACATCGATCAGGACAAGGTGAATGCCGCGGCCCCCGATCTGCCCATGTACAAAGCCACGCTCGACCGCAACCTCGAAATGCAGCGGGAAGGCATCGTAAGCCGCCAGACCCTCGACGACGCCAACAGGGATTATCTGGCCGCGTTGACGAAGCGCAATTCGGCGCAAGCGCAGGTCGGCGTGGACACGGCGCGGCTCAAACAAGCGAAGGCGCAGGTGCTGGCCAGCCAGGCCACACTGAATCAGCTCGAAGAACAGCTCTCCTACACGACGATCGTCGCGCCCATGGACGGCGTGATCCTCTCGCGCGATGTTGAAATCGGCGACGCGATCAGCTCGATTCTCGTTCTCGGCTCAACCGCCACGCTGGTGATGACGGAAGGCGATACCCGCCAGGTCTACGTGCAGGGCAAGGTGGACGAGGCCGACATCGCTCACGTGTATCTCGGCCAGCCGGCCCGCATCAAGGTGGAAAGCTTCCGGGACCGCCCGTTCTACGGCAAGGTGACCAAGATCGCGCCCATGGGCGTGGAAAAGGACAACGTGACCACCTTCGAGGTGCGGGTCTCCATCAACAACCCGGGCGGCGAGTTGAAGGCGAACATGACCGCCAACGCCGAAATCCTGATGGACGAACATAAGAATGTGCTCACGGTGCCGGAGAACGCGGTGATCTACGACGCGCAAAAGAATGCCGTCGTCGAGATCCCGGACAAGCACCAGAAAGACGGCACCCGGAAGATTCCGGTCAAAGTCGGGCTCTCCAACGGGTCGGTGACAGAGATTGCCAGCGGCTTGAAAGAAGGCGACCAGGTGGTGCTGCAGCAATAGCTTTATGGAGCCTTCGGGCAAACGCAGGACCGGTACGAATCCTCCGTGTAGTGCGCCAGCGCGCAAACATACAGCGGCCAAAAGGGCTTGAGCTGGCGCGAGACGTCGCTCACAAAATAATGCCGCAGATAATTCTCGCTCGCTTCAGAGTGGGCGACGGGATCGGCGCTGAATTCGCTTAGAAGATTGGCTACCGATGAAGCAGAGAACGACGGTTCGCGATAAGCCTGCGCATAGTCGTACTCCTCGGTCCACTGGGTATCGACCCCCGTCTGGTTCGAGGCCGCGAACACCCGATAGTCTTTGAGCACTCCTGAAGAGGGATCAACGGCCCCGACCGTAAAGGACGGATCATTTCCGTCGACGGGCGAGATGGAAGAGACCAGCTTGACCGCGACCGGACCATGCCCCGCGGCTTTTTTGTCCGGCTCGATAAGCCGCATCTCGTCCATGTGGGTGTGCGCAAAGATGGCGAGTTGAATCACGTCGCCGAAGCTCGCCAGCACGTCCGTCAAAGCTTGAGAAGAGAGAAACATCTGCGGCGCTTCGCCCGCGCAGAGGTTCCCGCCTTTGAGCAACGTCGAATAAGGATCGATGCCGGTCGGAATGTGACTCATCACCCAGACGTGCTCGTGATGGCTGCGCGCGCGCTCCAACTGCTGCCGGAGCCAGGCAATCTGCGCGGCCGCGGCGGTGCGGTCAGGCTTAGCGGCGCAGGTTGTATATTGGCGCGCCATGAAGAGATCGTCCAGCACGAGCAGCCGCGTGTGCTCGAATGGCGCAGGCAAGCCGGCGCTGTAGTAGCCGCCTTCTGCGAACGTCTCCAAGGCTTCCTTCCGCTCCTCTGCGCCGAGGTCCGCAGTCATGGTCTTACCCGTCTCGCGCAGGAACTCGCTGTGCGGATCGAGCTCGTAATCGCCGCAATCGGAATCGTTGTTTCCCAGCGCCGCATAGACGGGAACGCCGGGGAAGTTTTTGCGCAGCGAACCGACGACATACTCGATCGTCTTTTCGACGAAGGTTTGATAATCGGCAGCGGCGGCTTGCGGAAAGAGCGTCTTGAATTTGCAGGAGAACGCGTGCGAGATGAGATCGCCGCTGAGCGTGACGAACCGGATGCCTGCCGCATTGGCGCGCATCGCCTGGAGGCTCGACAGAAAGAGCGGATAGGAGGTGTCGACGCCGCGCGCGTGGCAGCTCTGCTCGAGATCACTGAAGCGCTGTTGCCGGCCGGCCGAATCCGGAGCCGCCAGGATCGCCTTCCATCCCTCCGCCGGCGCGGCGGCCAGTTGGGCGACCTTTGCCGGATCCCAGAACGGCTCGAAATGAATGTCGCTCACCAGCAGCACCGGGACTGTGGATGCGCCTACAGAGGTTGTTTGCGCCGCAGAGGACGCGGCGAAAACCGAGCACAACATCGTGAAAGCCCAACCGGCGCCGATCTTGATCGTCCGTCTCATGACCCACTCCTGGTGCGCCGTTTTGAACGGCCTTTGCAAGCCGGGAGCGGCCGCTTGCGCGCCCGGCGCGGCTTTCTTTCGAAGAGACCGATTGCTTCCGGCAGTGAGTAGGATAACGCGAAGCGCCAGGCACGCCGGCTGGGGACGCCGGAGATCGCGCCCATGGCCCGGTTGGATTTTCAACCATCCCAGTTCGAGTGTGGTATACGTTTGCACATGATTGCCCGCAGCCTGTTGCCTGCCGCTGTTCTTCTCGCAGCTTTTTTTTCGGCCCCTCTGTTCCACGCGCAAACCCTGGCGCCCACACCGCCCATGGGCTGGAACAGCTGGGACTCCTACGGATTGACCATCGATGAGGATCAGTTTAAGGCTAATGCCACCGTGCTTGCCCGGCTGCGGCAATATGGATGGCAGTATGCGGTGATCGACGAAGGATGGTACATGGCCAATCCTTCGGGAAAGACCGTGGAAGAGAAGCGGTATCTCTGGAACCCGAACGGATTGCTTGTTCCGGCGCCGGACCGGTTTCCCTCCGCGGCGAACGGCGCGGGGTTCAAAGCCGCCGCCGACTGGACCCACGCGCAGGGATTAAAGTTCGGCATTCACATTCTGCGCGGCATTCCGCGCCAGGTGGTGGCTGCCAATCTGCCTATTGCCGGAAGCAGGTTCACGGCGGCAGACGCTGCCGATACGACGAGCCCCTGCCCGTGGGATGAAGGCAACTGGGGCGTGAAGGACAATGCCGCCGGACAGGCCTACTACGACTCGATGTTGAAGCTCTACGCGGCTTGGGGCATCGACTTCATCAAGGTGGATTGCATCAGCGACCGTCCTTACCGGCCCACGGAAATCCGCCAGATCGCGGAGGCGATCCGCAAAACCGGAAGGCCCATTGTGTTGAGTCTCTCGCCGGGTCCCACTGCGCTGGAGCACGCTGCCGAAGTGGCGAAGTACGCGCAGATGTGGCGGCTCGCCGACGACCACTGGGATGGCTGGAGCTTTCCGCACGCGCCGGATCACGGCGAGTTTCCCTTCGGGCTTCGCAGCGAGTTCGATCGCATTGCGCAATGGTATGTGTACACGGGTCAGGGCAACTGGCCCGATCCGGATATGCTTCCCATCGGCTACCTGGGGCCGAATCCGGGATGGGGCGAGGCGCGCCAATCCCGCTATACGCAGGACGAAGAACGCACCGAGTTCACGCTGTGGGCGGTGACTCGGTCGCCGTTGATTCTGGGTGCGAATCTCACCCGTCTCGACGATTTCACGCGCTCGCTGCTTTCGAACCAGGATGTGCTGTTCATGAATCAGAACGTGACTTACAGTCATCCGCTCGACTCCTCCACGCTGGGCTCAGGGTTTGGGAACGCCCGGGTCTGGCGAGCGACCATCAATGAGCCGGGCGCACGGGGCTACGCCGAGTACTTTGGCTTCTTCAATCTTGGGGACCAGGCAGTCACGCTCCACACGACATGGAAGCAGCTCGGCCTCGACAGCGCGAAGCATTCGGCGCAGAGCCTATGGGACGACTCGACCACAAAAGACTCGAAAGAGATCAGCGTAACGTTACCGGCGCATGGCAGCGCGCTCTATCAGGTGCGATAACGAATAATTCCGGCCGCCCGTGTATGCGAAGCTGGAAGCCGATAGGTTGAGGCGCGAGTCGGTCGCACCTTCACGCAGAGGCACCGAATGGCCATTTTACGTTCCGCCTTTCTTGCTCTTTCGCGCAACCGGACATTGCGCCGCTTCTCGGAGCAATCGAAGCTGGGCGCGCGCCTGAGCGAGCGTTTTGTCGCCGGCACCACCATCGCCGATGCACTGCGCGTGGCGGAGACCGTCAACCGCCAGGGCATGGCAGTGACGCTCGATTCACTGGGCGAGAGCGTCACTTCGGAAGCGGAGGCCCATGCCGCGGCCGAGGTCTACCACGGGCTGCTCGATCTCATCGGAATCCGGAAGCTCAATGCCAATATCAGCGTGAAACTCACGCAGATGGGGCTGGAGCAATCTCCGCTTCTCGCCGAATCGATTGCCCGCGACCTGGCGCAACACGCCCACACATTCGGCAACTTCGTCCGCATCGACATGGAGGACTCGCGGCTTACGCAGATGACGCTCGACATCGTTCGACGGCTGAACGCGCGTGTAGAGACGCGCGGAGCTATCGGCGTCGTCATCCAGGCGTATCTCTACCGCTCCCAGGCGGACATCGAGCAGTTGCTGGCCGATGGCATCCGCGTGCGGCTTTGCAAGGGCGCCTACGACGAGCAGGCGCATGTCGCGTTTGCGCGCAAGAGCGAAGTGGATGCGAACTTTGTGCTGTTGAGCAAGATGCTGCTCGAGAGCGGCATTTATCACGCCGTCGCGACACATGATCCGGCGATGATCGCGGCTGCGAAGAGATTTGCGCGGGAGCGCGGCATCGAGGCCAGCCGCTTCGAATTCCAGATGCTCTATGGGGTGCGCCGCGACCTGCAAAAGGCGCTGGTTCAGGAGGGCTATGGGGTCAGAGTGTATGTCCCGTTCGGCAGTGCCTGGTATCCCTACCTGATGCGGCGGCTGGCCGAAAGGCCCGCCAACCTGGCCTTCCTGGTCCGCAATCTCTTCCGCTCATGAGAGCGCACGGCATCTTCAACTGGCAAGCTTGTTCTGCTTGATTTTTCTGCGGTATCGCTTGCGCATGAGGAAGCTGGATTTGCAGACTCCGCACAGCCACGGATAGTACCCGAAGAGCGGCAGGATCTTTTTTTGCAGGAGGCCCTTTCGCTCCAGCCGGTGGGGATGATGGCTGCCGCAGCCAGGGCATTCGAGCCGCACACCCGGCTGTTCAGCGAGTTCTACCGCTTCTCCTGCGCTTGCCGAACGGCCGATGTATCCCACCCTAATCTCCTCGAAACTAAATACTCACTCTATGGATTGCGCAGCAGCCCGACAGACAACCGGCCTGGTCGACGACTGTGTAGAAGCGCGAACGTCGGACAATTAAACCGGCTTGAGCTTTCATACTACAGGGGCATCGCTTTTCCAAATGGAAAAACCGCACCTCGAAAACTCGATCGTAACCAGCGGGAAATCCGAAAGGACTATTGCGTTAGAACGGCAGGCATGCACCTCTGCGTTACCGGCGTCAGCCTCTGAGCCGCGCCAGGCCCTGCCGCGCCAGGTCGGCAACCGCCCGCGCCAGTGTCTTTGAATCGTTCAGCGATTCGGGCCGCTCCAGGCGTATGCCGATTCCGGCCGCATAGGCGCGGAACAATTGATCTATGTCATAAAGAATTTCCACGTGATCACAAAGAAAGCCGATGGGCTGAAGCATCAGCGCGCGCACTCCCGCTGCGGCCATCGCATCCAGCGTCTCTTCCACGCTGGGTCCAATCCACTCGCCCCCGCTCGCTCCCTGGCTCTGAAAGGCAAACCACCATCGCGGAATCTCCGGAAGCTGAGCCGCAACCAGCTCGGCCGTGTGCCGGGCTTCCTCGGCGTAAGGATCGGCGCCCGTGCCCGGCCAGAGGCGCGGACCTGCGTCGCCAGACGGCGGTTCGACAGTGCGTTTCGGCACGCTGTGCGCCGTGAACAGGACCGGCACCGGGTCGCCCGTCTCGGCGCTGAGCTTCTGCCAAGCCGGCCGAAGCCGCTCCGCGAAGGCCTCGATCAGCAGCGGATGCCGCGCCCATCCCTCGGTGAAATCAATCCGCAACCCTTGCGCTTCGGCCTCGACGGCGCGGCGATAAAGGCCGACGCTGGTCCGCGAGTTCTGCGGGGCCATGCAGAGCACGGCCGCCTCTTCGACTCCCTCCGCGCGCATCTGCTTCACGACTTCAGGAATATACGGCCGCCAGTTGCGCATGCCGACGTAGACGCGCACCGGCTCGCCGGCCGCGGCCAGTTGCTCTTCCACCAGCCGCGCCTGCTGCATGGTGATTTCGGTGAGCGGGCTGTGGCCGATCAGCGCATAGCGGTGCTGAATCTCCTCAACGACCGCCTGCGGAACCGGCCGGCCGCTGACGACATTGCGCAGATACTCGGGAATCTGGTCAACCGTTTCCGGCGTGCCGTGCGCCAGCAACAACACCGCGTTCTTAGCCATGCGCAGCCTCCAGCCGGAACTCCTTCACCATCTTCACCACTGCCTGCACGTTCTCGACCGGCGTCCCGGGGACAATGCCGTGACCGAGGTTGAAGATGTGTCCGGGCCGTCCATGGGCCGCGCGCAAAATCTCCTTCACCCTCTGCTCGAGAATCTCGACCGGCGCAAAGAGCGTAATCGGGTCCAGATTGCCCTGCACGGCGTGGCTGTGGCCGACGGCGCGCCATCCCTCATCGAGGGGCTGACGCCAGTCCAGACCCATCACGTCGGCGCCGGTGGAAGCCATGGCCTCCAGCAGTCCCGCAGTCTCCACGCCGAAGTAGATCACCGGCACGCCCATCTGCTGCACGGCACGGATGAGCCGCTTGGTGGCCTCGAGCGCGTATTGCCGGTAATCACTGAGCGCGAGCGAGCCCACCCAGCTATCAAAGACCTGAATCACGTCAGCGCCTGCCTGCACCTGGAGCCGGCAGTATGCGGTGAGGACAATCACGAGCTTATCCAAAAGGCTGCTCCAGGCAACGGGGTCGCGATACATCAGTTGTTTGGTGTGGAGGTAGTTCCGCGAGCTTCCGCCCTCGATCATGTAGCTGGCCAGCGTATACGGCGCGCCGCAAAAGCCGATCACGCCCAGCCGGTCGCGAAAGTGCGCGGCGACTTTCTCGATGGCCCGGCCCACGTACTCGAGATCCGCCGCGCGATCGGTCCGCAGCGCCCACACATCTTCCGGGGTGCGCACCGGGTGATGCACCACCGGCCCTTCGCCGGCTTGAAACTCGAAGTTGAGGCCCATGGGCTCGAGCGGCAGCAGCAGATCGGCAAAGATGATGGCCGCATCCACATCCAGCTTTTCGGCCGCCGTGATTGTCACCTCAGCGGCCAGATCGGGCTGCTTGCAGATCTCGACCAGCGTATGGTGCCGGCGCACGTCGCGGTACTCCTGCATATACCGGCCGGCCTGGCGCAGAAACCACACCGGCGTGCGATCCACCGGGCGCCGCAGGCAGGCGCGGATAAACCGGCTGCCGTCAAAGATCTCGCCAGCCCGGGCACCATCTCCCGTTTTCATTTCCATATGCAGTTAATTTTAGAAGATCGCCCCGGACAGAACGGGGACAGCTCTGGGGTCTTCCGTTCCGTAGAACCGGCGAGGATCCGCGAAAGTTAATAACAGGCTCTACGGCGCAGGCGACAACAGCTCCGCGAAAAAGGGATTCAGCATGCGTCCGGTGGGATCGACGGACCGCACCCAGGCCGAAAAATCGAACCAGCGCTGCCCGTAGGCCTGCTCCACATGCTTTCTCTCCACAAACGGGCTCTGGTTCAGGAGCGGAATCCCCTTGCGCTGGTACGCGAAATCGTTGAACTCCCGCAGGAAATTCTGCCATGGCGCCAAGTCGGTGACCGCATGAATGGGATCGAGCGAAAAAACCTCGTCATCGGTTGTGTAGGAGAGCAGCGAACTGGTATCGCGGCGGACGCGATACGAGCCCAGCGGCAGATTGCACCGAAAGCCCGTGCGTTGGAAGTGCTTTTCTTCAAACTCAAGATAATCCCCGAGCGCGGCGAGCCACTGCGACCGCGGAAACGCCCAGAAGGTGAAGGCGTAGCGCGCCGAAGGCGGCGAATTGTTATAGTCGATGATCTTGTCGGGAGCGAGCACCGTAAAGCCGCCGGCCAGATGCAGTCCCTCATAGAGCAGTTTGCCCGAATCGAAATCCCCGGTCTGCAACGCATTGCGCACCGCCGGATCGGAGAAGTAATGGGCGATGAATTGGCCCACATGTGCGCCCGTGTAGCTCCATAGATTGCGCCGCACATCCGCGCAGAGAGCACCGATAATGCCGGCCGACTCCACCTTGTGTCGCTGTTGAAAGACGCAGGTTCGCTGAATCGTCCAGCAGATCAGCCCTTCGGACGAATCGAGAATCTGATCGACCTCATCCTGCTTGAGCTCGTCGAAGGGCCGGGGCAGATAGCTGAAGTGCAGCGCTTCCATCGGCTTGATCTTGAGCGTCACTTCGTAGACGATCCCGGCCAGCCCGTAGCTCGATCGCATCTTCCGCAGCAACTCCGGATCGCCGGTTTCGGAAACGGAGTGGAGCGAGCCATCTGGAGCCACCCACTTGATCTCAATGACGTAGGAACTGAACTGGCCAAACTGGATGCCATCGAGCGCATCTTTGCTGTGGCAGCAGGCGGCCGAGCCGAGGCGCATGTTCCCGATCTCGATATTGGTCATCAACTGCAGCCCGCGCGTACGCAGCACCTTGGCCGCATCGATCACCTGCAGCCCTGCCTGCGCGGTCATCGTCAGGCTTGCGGCATCGATCGCCATCACCTGCGCCATCTTTCCCAGATCAACGATCGTTCCGCTCGTCGAAGCGCACGGCGTGAGCGAGTGATAGCTCCCCATCGCCCGCACCGGGGCGGGGTACTGCGCGGCGTCGCGCAGTACGGCCTGAATCTCCGCGACTGTTGTGGGGTAGACAACTTGTTGAGGCGAGAAGGCAATGCTGCCGTCGTAGTTCACAATGCTGGGCATATCGAACCGCCTTGGAGGAGTCTGTGAGGTGAAGCGGGCCCAAGGAAGAGGACTGAACGGGTTTCACAGCGCCTGAACAGGACGCAACCAGGAACATGCCGCAATCGCCAGGAAAATTGAACAAAGGCGTTTGGCCCATGGAAAGCGCGGCCAACGATCTGCCGCAATCGGTTCAAGTGCGCCGGTCAGGGTGCGAAGAAGAATACCATTCGGCGACAAGGGAGTTCAATCGGGAATATGCAGCGCCGGCAATGCGGCGCGGCTGACCGGAGCCCTCGTGCGGGTGGACCCTATTGCTTGATGACCGTGCCGTCGCGGGTGCGGATTTCGCCCCAACCGCCATTGAGCGGGCTGGCGGTGAAGGGAGCTTTCGCGGCCTCTTTCTCGTCGATCTCGATGCCCCAGCCCGGCTTCTCGTTGATCCACAGGTAGCCATCGCGCATCGCGGGGCAGCCCTGAAAGATGGCTTGGGTGCGCTCATTGAAGGGCGAGTACTCCTGTATGCCGAAGTTGTAGCTGACCAGATCGAGGGTGACGTTGGCCGCGTGGCCGATGGGAGAGACATCACCGGGGCCATGCCACGCGGTGCGGACGCCGAACTGCTCGGCGAGGATAGCGATCTTGCGCGCGGGGCTGAATCCGCCGACTTGCGAGACGTGGCAGCGGATGTAGTCGATGAGGCGCTCGGCGATGAGCGGCTGCCACTCGTGAGGATTGTTGAAGAGCTCACCCATGGCGATGGGTGTGGCGCAGTTCTGGCGGATCTGGCGGAAGTAGTCAATGTCTTCCGGCGAGAGCGGGTCTTCGAGGAAGAACATGCGGTATTGCTCCGCCTCTTTGCAGAACTGGACGGCCTGGTTGGGCGTGAGGCGCTCGTGCATATCGTGGAGCAGCTCGACCTCATCGCCGAGTTCGCGGCGGCAGATTTCAAGAAGCTTGAGGGCGCGGCGCATCTGGTAGGCGGGCTCGAAGAGCGGCTTGTCGTGGAGGGATTTGAGGCGATCCGCGTTGTTGTGCGAGGAGCCGTAGCCCGCCATGCCCGGCAGGCCCACTTGCACGCGGACGTTGCGGAAGCCCTGGGCCATGTATTTTTTGGCGTCGGCGACGACGTCTTCGAACTCCGCGCCGCTGGCGTGGGCGTAGGTGTCCACGGCCTCCCGGCATTTGCCGCCGGCGAGCTGATAGACGGGCATGCCGGCCTGGCGGCCCTTGATATCCCAGAGGGCTTGATCGACGCCGCTGATGGCGTTGTTGAGCACGGGGCCGTTGCGCCAGTAGGAGCTGTCGTAACAGGATTGCCAGATGTCTTCAATGCGGTCAGTCGTTTTGCCGAGCAGGAAGGGTTTGAGGTATTTTTCAACCGCGGGCTTGACGAGGTCGGCGCGCTGGGTGAAGGTGGCGCAGCCGTAGCCGTAGAGGCCATCCTGATCGGTAGTGATTTTGACCACCGTAAGGCGCACGCCCTCCGGCTGGCACTCGATCACACTGATGTCCTTGATCCGCGGCGCGGGCGTGGCTTGCGTGGCGCGGGTGGCTTGCTCGTCAGCGCGGGCAAAGCGCGGGATGAGAGAAAGCGCGCCGGCTCCGGCGATGGATTTGAGCAGGCCGCGGCGGGGGATGGGCATGGTGGGTTTCTCCAGGAGAATTTTCAGGCCACGCAATTCTACGGTATGCGGGGAGTGAGCTGAATCTTCGAATTCGCCGGTGGGTTCGTGCTTTCCAACCCTTGGCGCACAAGCGAAGACGCGCCGAGGTTGGGGCACCGGGCACTTCGAGATCTGTGGCTTCCCGCCTTAGCCGATGCGCAAGGGACGCGCATCGCTGAAGGTGCGCACCCCAATTCGCGCCTTGGTTGAGAGTGGCTGGGAGGGGGATGCGCTTTCCCAGGTCCCTAAAGGCGAGGAACCTGGGGCACCCATTCTTGTGGCCGGTCCCGACGTACTCGCAGTATGCGGGAGCCATGATCCGACGGAAATGTCGTTGATGCGCTGATCGAAGTTGATTGCTTCCTTATGCCACCAGGGTCGAGAGCGGCGGAAATCTGTAGCGGGCTTTGGCGATGGGTGTGCCGACGACCTCAATGCGGGTGAGGTCGCGCGTGCCGATGCCGAGTCCTTCTGCCAAGCGCAGCGTGCTGTCGCATGTTTCGAAGGGAGGGGTGCCGCGATCGGCCATGGGGTCGAAGCCCATGACGGAGGTGGCGACTGCATCCGTAGAGACGCAGTTCAGGCCGGCGATCAATACTCCGGGATGAATGGCTTGATGAATCCAGCCTTGCTCCTGCTGGGGCAGCTCGCCGCCGTTCATGGTGTAGATGCCGTCGATCACGGCGAGGTGAATGGGACGGGAGGCGACGAGATCGGCGATGATGCGCGGAACGCGATAGCCCGGATCTTTGGAATTGGTTTTGTCGACGAGCGGCGGGGCGCTTCTGGGCGGAACGCGGGAGCCATCGTGCATCGGCGAGCGGAAGCCGGCCGGGACGATGCTGGGCTCGTCTTCCGGAGCCGGGCCGCTATAGATGGTGCAGGGTGTGATGCCGAAGCAGTTTTTCATCGAGAGGGTGACGCCGGCGGTGCGGTGCTCCTTGAGCTTGGCGAGGGAAACGAAGACGTCGCAGTCGCGGTAGGAGTGGTTCAGATCGTAACCCGCGTACATCAGGCCGCCGCCGGGAACCATGAAGCGGGCGTAGGCTTTTCCGGTGCCGAGGAAGTTGGTGTTCTCAAACTCGACACGCGGGGCGGCGCTTGCGAAGTCTTTGGGCTGCCAGCCGGCGGCCAGCATGAACTCTTCAAGCGGCCGGGTGCCGAAGGGTGCGCTTTCGAGCAGGCGGATGCGCCGCGCTCCCGCTTTGCCGAGCAGGTAAACAAGGGCGCCGATGACGTGGGGGTGAACCCAATGGGTCATCTGGTTGGGCATGGAGCCGAGTTTGTTGCTCGGTCCTCCGGTCATGTTGAGCTTGACGGCGACGGTCTTGCCGCGCACCCATCGATCGATCCCGCCAAGCTGATCGAACATTGTGGAGAGAACATCGACGACCTGGCGGTTGTACTCGGCGCACATGCCGACGGCGACGCGAGTTGGGGGCAGGCGCTGGGCCTGGACAAGGCCGGGTTGCGCGACGTATGCGCCGGCGGCCATGCTCATGGCGCCGAGGAAATCTCTGCGGGAACAGGTCATCTTCATGGCTGAAGCCACCTTTCCATCGCACGGCGGGACTGGGGGGATCCTCTTTGCCTCGCCGCGAGAGCGTGCTCCGCGAGCGGGTGTCCGGAGCGGGTTTCATTCTACGCCGGCAGGTTGAAGAGAGGCACGCGGCCCGTGCGGAGGGCCGCTGTTCTGGCACGGGTTGAAGCCTGCGCGTTGCACGCAGAAGTGATGAGATTCAGGGCGCATGTCCTTGAATGTTCAGGTTAAAGCCTGATCGGCAGGCTTCCAGTCATGCGGGGCGGCTTCAGGATCGCGGCGGCTCAGAATCGTTGAAAAGCTGTATCGTGGAATCGTGCATCCGACAGCCTTTGTTTGTCTCATCCAGAGCCTTCGCTGCAGGGGCTCGCACCCGGGCCGCGCACGGCGGCCAGGGATGCGGTGGATGGGTTGCCTGATTTTGGTCCGGATCCTGACATGGGCGCTGTTTGCGGCGGCACCAGGTGTATGGGGGCTTGAGCCTTCCACGCCGCTGGCCAACTATGGGCGGCAATCGTGGGCGATGGAGAGCGGGTTGCCGCAGAACTCGGTGCAGGCGCTGGCGCAGACGCGGGATGGCTTTGTATGGCTGGGGACGGAGTCGGGGCTGGTGCGGTTCGATGGGGTCGGGTTTCAGGTGTTTGACCGGAACTCGAAGCCGGCGCTGCCCGCGAACGACGTGCGATGCCTGCTGGAGACGGCGGACGGGGCGCTGTGGATTGGGACCGGGGCCGGGCTGGCACGGTGGAAAGACGGCGTGGTGACAGTGTTTTCGACGCAGGATGGGCTGCCGGCGAACGGGATTCGGGGATTGGCGCAGGATTTCAACCTGGAACTCTGGGCGTGGACGGATGGCGGGTTGGCGCGCTTGAAGGGGCAACGGTTTGAAGCGGCCGATCATGCGGACGATGCGGCGCCGATGACCGGGTTTACGGCACGGGGCTTCAGCGGGTTCTGGGCCGGAGTCGGAAGCCTGATGGCTGGGGACAACAGCTCATCATGGAAAAAGACCGCGGCGCGGGCTGGTTTGGCCATGGGCGATGTGGTCGCCTTGGCTGCGCTGCCCGACGATGTGACCGCGGTGGCCGGAAAGACTGAGGTCGTGGTGGTGCGCGGCGCGAACATCGTGGCGCGGCTGACGGCGGGCAAGGAGCTGCCGGGCAGCCGCATCGAGCAGTTGCTGGCGGATCGCGAAGGCGACTTGTGGATTGGGACCAATGGCGGGCTGGCGCGGCTGGTTGCGGGCAAAGTGCAGCTACTGCCGGCCACCGATCCGCTGGCGCGGGCCTCGGTGCTGGCGCTGATGGAGGATCGGGAAGGCGATCTGTGGGTGGGCACGGAGAACGACGGGCTGCACATTCTGCGGGATCAGCGGTTCCGCATTGTCGGGACGCGGGATGGGTTGTCTTCCGATGCGACAACTGCGGTGGTGGAAGACGGCGCGGGGATGCTGTGGGTGGGAACGCAGGAGGAAGGTTTGAATGCGCTGCACCGGAGCGGCGATGGCATGACCGTGGCGCGGCGCTATATGGTGAGCGATGGCCTGACAAGCAACGTGATTCTTTCGCTGGCCGCCGGGGGGGGCGGCAACCTTTGGGTGGGCACGCCGGATGGGCTGAACCGGATTCATGAAGGCAGGGTAAGCAGCTACACATCGGCGGACGGACTGCCGGACGACTTTATCCGTTCGCTGCTGGTGGATGCGGATGGAGCACTATGGATCGGGACCAGGCGCGGACTTGCGCTGTGGCCGCATGCCGCGCAGGAGAGCTCACCCGCGGGCCATCTGCAGATTTATACGCAGGAGCGCGGATTGGGCAGCGACCTGGTGGGCGCGATGACGCGCGATGCGCAAGGCGATCTTTGGGTGGCGACGCTGGCGGGGCTTTCGCGGCTGCATGGCGGCCGGATGACGAACTTCACGACGGCGGACGGGCTTTCGAGCAATGTGATCACGGCGTTGCTGGCGCAGAAGAGTGGAAGGCTGCTGATCGGAACCGAGGACCGCGGCTGGAATCTGTGGGATGGGCAGCGCTTTGTTGCGGCGCGGGTGGATGGGCCCGGAAGCGAATCAGCGACCGGTGCCGGGACGGATGTGGATCGCAGGTCAGTGCATGCGATTCTCGACGATGGAATGGGGCATCTCTGGTTTGCTACCGACGATGGAATTGCGCGGTGCGATGCTGCGCGGCGGGACGCGACGGGCCAAGAGCCGGTGTGCTCGCACTGGATGGAGTTTGGGCCGGCGGACGGGTTGCGCAGCCGGGAGATGGCCTCCAACAGCCATCCGTCGGCGTGGCGCTCTGAAGAGGGCCTGCTGTGGTTTGCCACGCCGAAGGGGCTGGTCGAAGTGGACCCGGCGCATTTCTCGATTAACACGCTGCCGCCGGCGGTGGCGCTGGAGCGCTTCACGGTGGACGATGTTGCCGAACCTTTGGATGGGGCGGCTTCCGGGCTGAGGGTTGCGGCGGGGCACGTGCACTTCGAGTTCGAATACGCGGGGTTGAGCTTTGTGGCGCCGCAGAAAGTGCGCTACCGGTACATGCTGCAAGGCTTCGATCATGCATGGACCGATGCAGGCGCGCGCAGGGCCGCCTACTACACCAACATTCGGCCGGGACGCTATACCTTCCGCGTGCAGGCGGCCAATAACGATGGGGTGTGGAATACGGAGGGCGCGGCGCTGGAGTTTGAGCTGCGGCCGCATTTTTACCAGACGGTGTGGTTTTACATACTGCTGCTGATGGCTGCCATCGGCGGGGTGATTCTGCTGCTGCGGCTGCGGCTGCTGCGGGCGGAGCGGGAGTTCCGCGCGGTGCTGGGCGAGCGCAGCCGGATTGCGCGCGAGATTCACGACACGCTGGCGCAGGGCTATGTGGGCATCTCAGTGCAACTGGAGCTGCTGGCCGAGCTGCTGCGGCTGCGCAAGGTGGAGGCGGCGACCGAGCAGCTGGACCAAACTCGTGCCTACGTGCGGGAGGGACTGGCCGACGCTCGGCAGTCGATCTGGGCGCTGCGCACCGAAGACGCGAACGAGACAAAGCTGCCGGTGAAGCTGCGGCGGCTGGCCGAGGCGGCGGCGAGTGACGGACTGGAGCCGCACTTCAGCGTATTTGGCGCGTACCGGCCGCTGCCGCCGGAGACGGAACGCGAATTGTTACGCATCGCGCAGGAAGCGATTCATAATGTAAAGAAGCACGCCGCAGCGCGTGGGCTCTGGCTGCAGCTGGATTATGGACCGGATGCGGTCGCGCTGGAGATTCGGGATGATGGGCGGGGCGGGGCCGTGGATAGTGGGCATGCGGGGCATTTTGGCATCACCGGGATGAAAGAACGCGCGGCGGCGATTGGCGGAACGCTGGATGTGAACAGCGTGCCGGGTGAGGGAACCACGGTGCGGCTGAGGGCTCCGGCGCCGGAAGCGGTTCGGTCTTCAATGGACTGATTATGGATGGGTTTCGGGGTTTCCCGCCTTTTCGACCGGAAGAAGTCGAAAAGACGGGGCAACTAAGGGGTGGGGAGCATGAAAGAGACGCCATGACGAAAGACGCGATTCGGGTTTTGATTGTGGAAGACCACGCCGTGGTGCGCCAGGGGCTGACTGCGCTGCTGAAGGTGGTAGACGGGCTGGAAGTGGTGGGCGAGGCGGCGGATGGTGCGGAGGCGATTGCGCAGTTCCGCAAGCACAAGCCGGACATCACGCTGATCGATCTGCGTCTGCCGCGGATGGGCGGCGTGGATGTGATTCAGCGTGTTCGCATGGAGACGCCGGAGGCGCGGTTCATTGTGCTTACGACGTACGACGGCGATGAGGATATCTATCGGGCGCTGAAGGCGGGCGCGAAGGCGTATCTACTGAAAGGCATGACCAGCGAGGATCTCATCGCAACCATTCATACGGTGCATGCGGGCAAGTCGCATATTCCGCCGGTGATCGCCGAGAAGCTTGCCGGGCGGATGGGAGCCGAGGAGCTGACGCCGCGCGAGTTTGACGTGCTGGAGCAGATTGTGCGCGGCAAAAGCAACAAGGAGATTGCAGTTGAGCTGCAGGTCTCCGAAGCGACGGTGAAGACGCACATCAACAGCCTGCTGGGCAAGCTGGGCGTGACGGATCGCACGCAGGCGGCGACGGCTGCCATCCAGCGCGGTATTGTGCCGCTGGAGTCGCTGGGAAAGCGGGGTTCCTAAGAGCCGGGACGATGACGAGGCGAATTTTCACGATTGTTCTTGCGTGCGCGGCGATTCTGGCCCTCGGCGGCTTGCGCGCGGTCACTGAGGCTCCGGCGTGGCGGCAGGCTACGCAGGTGGAGTTGTCTTCTGTGTTGCCGTCGCGGGCGCCGGTGGCGAATGAGCACATTGAGACGGAGATGCGGACTGCGTCAGGCATCGTGGACGAACATGGGCGCGTGATCGCTGGGGTGGTGTTGATCACGGCCGGGTATTCGGCCGACGGAAAGTATTCGCATTACCTGATCGTGCAGGCTCCGGTGCGGATTGGCGGCATCGCGCTGGCGCCCGGCCAGTACGTTTTTGGATGGACGCGCGCGGAGAATGGCGATTCGCTCCGAGTGCACTTCAACCAGGCGTCGACGGGAGCCCTGGTGGGCGCGACGGATGCGCACTGGATCGCGGGATCGACGCGGATCGAGAGCTTGCACATCTGGCCGCCGCAGGAGAAGGAGATCATCCAGATCGGGCGGTTCGGCATTCCGTACAAGCTGGGGAGCGACTGACCGCAGGAGCGGCAACACACAGGCCGCCGGACGAGAGACAACCAACTTTCTTTGCACAAGCGGCTACGAGCGGAGAGCCGGATGGCCCGATCGGTTCGCGTACACTGGACGGTGCCGCAAGGCTGTTCCTTACCCAACCTAGAGGGAAAAAGCAGGATGCGCAAGTCGATGCCATGGGTGGCACTATTGCTGCACGCGTGCGGCGCGTTGTGCGCGGCACAGGCGCACTTCGATGCAGAGGCGGTGCGGCTGAACAATCGCGGCGTGGCGCAGATGGGCCAGCAGTTCACCGACCGCGCGGCGCAGAGCTTTGCCGATGCGTTCAAGAAAGATCCCAAGCTGGCGCAGGCGGAGATCAACGAGGGGATTGCGCTGCTGACGCAGCAGAAGCTGGACGAGGCGAAGAAGGCGCTCAAGGGTGCGCTGGTTCTCGATCCGAAGAACGCGCAGGCATGGTACAACCTGGGGCTGGCGCAGCACGCGGACAACGAAATGGATGCGGCGCTCGCGAGCTTTGAACAAGCGGCGAAGTTCGATCCGCGCGATGCGGACTCGTTCTACTTTGAAGGCGTGTGCTACCAGGAGATGAAGCAGTACGACAAGGCGATCGCGGTCTTCGAGCAGGCTTTGAAGATCAATCCGCTGCACGCTTCGGCGGAGTTCGGGCTGGCGCGGGCGCTGCAGCGTTCAGGGCACACGGACGAAGCGCGCGAGCACTTTAAGACGTTCCAGCATCTTGCGACCACAAAGATCTCCGCGCCGATTGGATTGGCCTATGGCGAGGAGGGGCACTATTCGACGGCCACGGCGGTGGAAGAGACTCAACCGAAGGCGGGAGCGATGATTCCGGTGCGGCTTGTCGCGGAGCTCTCAAAATCGGGAGCCGCGGCGTCTGCGTTTGCGACGACGGGCGGAGCCTGCATGCTGGATATGACTGGATCGGGCGAGATGGATCTGGTGCTGGTGCAGTCGGGGGAGCGGGCGATCCGTGTGCTTGCGGTGAAGGACGGAAGCTTCAGCGATCTGGATGCGGCGGCCGCGGGATTGACGGCGGCGGGGCACGCCGTGGCCTGCGCTGTGGGCGATTACGACGGCGACGGGCTGAACGATCTGGCTGTGGCCTTCGAGGATCGGGTGCTGCTGTTTCACAACCTCGGCCATGGAAAATTCAAGGATGTGACTGCAGAGTCGGGTCTCACTGCGCGCAATCGTCCGTCGGGAATCACGTTTGTGGACTACGACCATGACGGCGATCTGGACTTGGTGGTGACAGGAGCGCCGCTCGAAGCGGGCGGCGTGCCGAATGTGTTGTGGCGCAATAACGGGAACGGCACATTCACCGACTGGACGGAGCCTGCGGGATTGGGCGGCAATGGCAAGACGGCGGCGGTGATTCTTACCGACTTCAACAATGATCGCGCGGTGGATTTGGTGACGACGGGGGATGGCTCTTCCCCGGTGATCTATATCAATCCGCGCGAGGGGAAGTATCCGACGCAGCCGCTTTATGGAGCGAAACCGCAGGCCGGCGAGGGGACGCAGTTGCCGGCGAGCGCGGGCATCGCGGTGCTCGATTTCAACAAAGACGGTTGGATGGATATCGCGGTAACGCACGCGGGTGCGCCGGGGTTGACGCTTTGGCGCAATGTGATGGCTCCCGATGGCGTCAGCCGACGTTTTGAACGGGTGAGCCTGCCGCTCGATGGCGCGGTGCAGGGATGGGGAGTGACGCCGATTGATATCGACAATGACGGATGGATCGACCTGGCCGCGGTTGTGGAGACGAAGGCGGGGCCGGAGGTGCGTGTGTTGCGCAACCGCGGCGACGGCAGCTTTGAGGATGTGAGCCACGCGCTGGGACTGGACACTGTGCACCTTGAGGCGCCGCGCGGGTTGATCGCGGCGGATGTGGATGGCGATGGCGCCGCGGACTTGATTGTGACGCAGGTGAATGCGCCCCCGGTGTTGCTGCGCAACGAGGACGCGAGTAAGAACCACTTTGTGCGCCTGGATCTGACCGGCTTTGCGGACAACAAGACCGCGATTGGCGTGAAGGTGGAGGTGTTTGCGAACGGGCTATGGCAGAAGTGGGAGCTTGCGGGCGCGTCGGGCTACCAGACGCAGGCCGCGCCGCAGATTCTGGTGGGGCTTGGCGCGGCACAGGGAATCGATCTGCTGCGTATCTTGTGGCCGACAGGGGTGTTGCAGGATGAGATCGATCTGCCGCATACGCCGGTGATCGCGATGAAAGAGGCAGACCGGCGGGGCAGCTCGTGCCCGGTGCTGTTTGTTTGGGATGGGCACCGATACAAGTTTGTGACGGATGTGATTGGCGCGGCGGTGGTGGGGCACTGGTTTACTCCCCAGCGACGTAATATTCCCAAGCCGGGCGAGTGGGTGAAGGTGGAGGGAAGGAACGTGGCGCTGGTCAATGGCAAGGTGAGCGTGCGTTTCATGGAGCCGATGGAAGAGGTGAATTACATTGACCAGTTGCGGCTGGTCGCGGTCGATCATCCGGAGAATGTGGAGGTGAATCCGGACGAACGTTTCCTGGATACTCCGCCGTTTGCCTCGGGCAAGGTTGTGGCCAGCACCGGTACGCGGTTGCCGATGGGGGCATGGGACGGCGAGGGCCACGATGTGCTGGACCGGCTCAGCCGGCGCGATCATCAGTTCGCCAGCGGATTCACGGCGCTGCCGCCGTATGACGGCTTCGCGAATCTGCATGCGTTGACGCTCGATTTGGGCGCGGTGCAACCCGACGCGCCGCTGCGGCTGTTGATGACCGGCTATGTGGACTACTTCAGCGCAACGTCGCTTTATGCGGGATGGCAGGCGGGGATGAAGGAGATTCCGCCGTATGTGGAGGCGCAGCTTCCGGATGGATCATGGCAGCGGCTGCCGGGCGATGCGGGATTTCCCGCCGGGCTGGAGCGCACGATTGTGGTCGACCTTACGGGCAAGCTGCCGAGGGGCACGCGGCGCATCCGGTTGATGACGAACCTGCAGATCTATTGGGACCAGGTGCTGATCGACCAGAGCCGCGATGCGGCGTCGCGCACCACGGAGGCTCCGCTGAACTCGGCTACGCTGCGCTTCCGCGGATACCCGCTGCAGATTGAGGGCGCGAGCGACGGCGATCTGGATTACAACTACGCTCGCGTGAGCCTGACGGGGCCTTTCCAGCACGAACGCGGCAGCTACACGCGAAGAGGCGATGTGACCGAGCTAGTGAAGGGAATCGACGACCGCTTCGCGATCTTCGGCAGCGGCGAAGAGATTGCCGCGGAGTTTGATACTACGAAACTGCCGCCGCTGCCGGCGCACTGGCAGCGCGATTACTTCTTCTACGCAAATGGTTTTGTGAAGGACATGGACTGGTGGGATGCATCTCCTTTCACTGTGACGCAACTGCCTTTCCATGGGATGAGCACGTATCCGTATCCAAAAACAGAGAAGTATCCCGATGACGCGGGGTCGCTCGATTACCAGTTGAATTGGAACGATCGCTTTGAATCGGGCGAACAGGTTCACTCGTACCGCTTCCATTATCAATTCTTGCCATCGACACCGGCCGAGGATGGGCCTCACAATGGTTCGAAGGAAGAATTGAATGGCAAAAATTGATCAGGACATGATGCAGCAGGGCACGATTGGCCGGGATATCGATCAGGACGTGGTGCTGAAGCCTGCCATGAAGCAGCTCGCCATGCTGCGCACAGGCGAGATTTCCGTAGCGGAACTGGCCGAGGCGCATATTCGGCAGATTGAGCGGCTCAACCCGGGGCTGAATGCGTTTGCCGATTTCGATGCGGAGCGCGCGCGTACGCAGGCGCGGAAGCTTGATGAGCTGAAGGAGCCGCGCGGCGCATTGCACGGATTGCCCCTGACGATCAAGTCGTCGATTGCCACGGCCGGCTATCGCTGCGAGACTGGCAGCCAAATTCACAAAGGCGAAGTGCCCCGGGAGGATGCCGTTGCGGTGGCGCGGCTGCGCGCGGCGGGAGCGCTGATTCTGGGCACGACGAACTGCCCGGAGTTCCTGATGGCCTACGAGACGGACAACGCGCTGTATGGCCGCACGAGCAATCCGTGGGATCTGGAACGTTCGCCGGGGGGATCGAGCGGCGGCGAGTCGGCGGCGATTGCTGCGGGACTATCGGCAGCGGGACTGGGCAGCGACGGCGGCGGGTCAGTGCGGGTGCCGGCGCATTGCACCGGCATCTGCGCGCTGAAGCCTACGCCGGGACGCGTACCGGGGCGTGGCCACCTGCCGCCGTGCGCGGGGCCGTTCACGATTCTGGGCGTGGTGGGGCCGATGGCGCGGACCATCGAAGATGTGACGCTGCTGTTTCGAACGCTGAGCGGCTATGACGCGCTCGATCCGGTGAGCGCGCCGGTTGCGCTGCGCGAACCGACACGCGATGAGCTGCGGGCGCACACGATCGGATTTTTCGAAGACGATGAACTGGTTCCGGTGACGGCGGAGACGCGCGCCGCGGTGCAGGCCGCTGCGCAGGCGCTGCGCGCGGCGGGGTTCCGGGTGGAACCGTTCCGGCCGTGCACGCTGGAGCCGATCCGCAAGCTCTGGTGGAAGTTTTTTGTGCAGTGCGGGGCAATGTTGTATGAGCCGGAGATCTTCGGCAAGCGCTATCAACTGAGCCCGCTCTTCGAAGAGTTCCTCGGCATTGCCGAGGCTTCAGGCAAGCTGACTGGGGCGGAGGTGTTGGCCGCGTGGGCGGAGCTGGACCTGTTGCGCGCGAAGACGCTGTTCGAGTTGAAGGAGCATCCGGTCCTTCTGTGTCCGGTGGCGGCAATGCCCGCGTTCCGGCACGCGGAGCGGGAGTGGACGATCGAGGGAAAGACCGTGGAGTATCTCGACGCCGTGCGGTATACGCAGTGGTTCAACGCGCTGGCCATGCCGGGCGCAGTGGTTCCTGTGGGACGATCGCCAGAGGGATTGCCGATCGGGGTACAGATTGCGGCACAGCCTTTCGCGGATGAGATCGCGCTGGGCGTGGCGGCTGTAGTGGACGAGGCATTTGGCTATCGCGCTCCGGCGATGGCGCGGATGTGAAGCGGGCGGCGCGCCGCGCAGCCAATGCGGACTCGCGATGCGTTGCCAACTTTCGTGTCATGGCTTCGAACGAAAGTACCTTCTACTATCGACCAGGTGCAGCGGAAGAATCCCTCAATGGGGATGAGGCGAGCCTCGGATTTCGCGCCCCTACGCATGCGGCAGACGATTGAACTCTCCATGATCGTGAAGGATGGCGCCCCGGTGTTGAGCCGGTGCCTGCGGAGCGTTGCGTCGTTTGTCGACCGGATCGTGGTGGGCGATACGGGCTCTGGGGATGAGAGCGCGGCGATTGCGCGCGAGCTTGGCGCCGAGGTGATCCGGATTCCGTGGGAGCAGGATTTTGCGCGGGCGCGTAACCGTGTTCTGGCCGAGCGCAAGTGCGACTGGGTGCTGGTGCTCGACGCGGACGAGATGTTGGATGGCGCGGCCGGCGCACGCATCCGCGAGTTGATCGAGGCGCCGGATGTGCATGCATACGATAACTGGCGCTGGAATTATATGAAGGACGCGAGCATGCGGCTGGGCTATGCGCCGCCGCGGCCGAATCCCGTCAGACTTGAAGAAGCTCGGGCCTATCCGGCGTATGTTCCATGCCTGACGACGCGCCTGTTTCGCGGAGACCTCGGCATCTACTACGAGGGCTGCGTGCATGAGACGATCACGAACCGGCTTGAGGCGCTCGATCGAAGGACGGCGCGCGCCGATTTTGTGATTCACCATTTTGGCCATGCGGAAGATGCGGAGGCAGAGCGCGAGAAGAAGAACGGCCTGTATCAGGCGTTGGGCGAGAAGAAGCTCCAGGCTAATCCGGATGATCCGCAGACGCTCTTCGAAATGGGTTTGGCGATTCTGGATTATGCGCGCCGGCCCGCCATCGCGCTGGGATATTTTGAGCGGGCGTGCGCGTTGAATGCGCAGCTTGCTGCCGGATGGCTGTTTGCCGGCGTATGCCTGGTGCGGCTCGGTAGATTGCCGGAGGCGCTGGAGCGGTTGGAGCGGACGGCCAGCCTGGGGCTGAGGAATGCCGTGTTCTATCAAACGGTGGGCGACGCGCACTTTCAGGCGGCGCGGTATGCCGAAGCGCGGGAGTGCTATGCGCAGGTGGCGGCGTTGGGAGAGGCTTCTCCGCTGAGCGAGGCCAAGCTGGGCGCCTGCGAGGTTCACATGGGCCGAGTGGCGAAAGGGATCGAGCGAATGCGGCAGGCGGTTGCCGAGGCTCCGGCATTCGCTGAGCTGTATGACATTCTGGCCGCCGGCGCTCTGCTCGGCGGCGATCTTGCGTTGGCGGCGGAGACGGCCGAAGCGCGGCTGCGCCTGGGCGAGACCACAGAGTTTCACGCGCGGCTCGCAGCGATTCTCGCGGCGCGCATGCAGGCGCAGGTGGAAGCGCCGGCCGTCTCATAATTTCCTTCTCGACGAGCAATTGTTCACCTCCTCCACAACCCTTTTCACAGGTCTGCATCGAACTTAATTCGTAGCACCGAGGAGGATGAATGGGCTCCCGATTCAGGTACGTTGCGCCACTGTTACTCGCAGCGGCGATGGCTTTTCCCTTGTTTACGACTGGCTGTGCGGTTCATGCGCGGGTCTACGACCCGTACCACCGTGACTATCACGGTTGGGCCGGCGAGACCGTTTACTACAATCAGTGGGAACACGACACTCATCGGCAGCATGAGGACTTTAATAAGCGCAACAGAGATGACCAAAAAGCCTACTGGGACTGGCGTCACAGCCAGGACAACCATCACTAAGGCCTGTCTTCACGACTTTGTTGTTGTTCGTCGCTTCTTCGCAGTGAACCTCCCCATTTCGACTGGAATGCAGGGTGGCGTTTTCCTTGGAGAAAACGCCACCCTGCGCTGCGCGCTTCGGCTCGATAGCCATGCCGAAACTGCTCTCGCGCTCAGGAGCTTGTCGACAATCTCGACAGGTTCGCCCCAATATCGGCGCGAGATGGCAAATCATGAATCTTGCGGACTTTGGCCCAAGAATTGAGCTGGGCGGAAAACCCCGCCTCTGATGGGTGCGGGTGCTCACATTTTCCGAATGCCGGAGCTCGACGCGCGCGCGATGACGGTCGGCTCGATGAGCACATGCTTCGGCTTCTTATTTCCACCGGTAATGAGAGAAAGCGCGAGCCCGGCGGCTTCCTCTCCTTGCAGCTGCGTTGCTTGATCGATGGTGCTGAGAGACACTTCAAGATACTCCGACAGCCGGAGGTTGCCGCAGCCGATCACCGCCACATCCTGCGGAACGCGGAGCCGGTTGGCGAGCAGACAATGGATCGCTCCCACGGCGGTGAGGTCGTTGTAGCAGAAGACCGCGTCCGGTGGGCTTTTCAAGCGAAGCAAGTCGCTCATCGCGTTGGATCCGATCTGGATGCCGGCCTCTTCGAGCCTGGAGCGGACAGCGACGTACTCGCGCCGAAAGGGCAGATGGTTTGCTTTGAGTGCTTCCGTGTAGCCCTTCAGCCGGCCTACGGAGGTGCTGATCAACTCGCCGCCGATATGGGCAATGCGCTTGCGCCCCAGTTGAATGAGATGTTCGGTTGCCATGCGGCCGGCGGCGCGATCATTTGTTCCCACAAAAGGGGCGTTGAACCGGGGAATGAATCGATCGATCAAAACATGGGGAACTTTGGAGCCGGCCAGCGATTTGAAGCCGGCTGCCTTGTGCTGACAGGAGGCGATGAGCAAAGCGTCCACACCGCGCGCGAGAAGATGCTCGATTTGGAGCTGTTCCAGCTCCGGCTCTTCTTCCGCCGAGGCGAGGATCAGCTGATAGGCTTCCTTGCGAAGCCTCGCGCTGACTCCTCGGGCGAGCTCAGCGAAGAAGGTGTGCACCAGATCGGGAACGATCAACCCAACGGTATAACTTCTTCCCGAGGCTAATCCGCGGGCGAGCATATTGGGGCGGTAGTTCAGGTCCTTGGCGCGCTGAAGGATTCGCTTGCGCGTGCGCTCTCCGACGTCGGGCTTGTTGCGGAGAACTTTGGAGACGGTGACGAGCGAGACTCCCAGATCCTCCGCAATATCCTTCATCCGAACGGCCATCTGGCTATCCTCTGGTCAAGATGGAGCTGCATACAGAGCGCTAACAGCCAGGGCGCTGCACGGCCAGAGCGCCGTCCGGCTATTTCAACGCCGCGGCGTTGCATGTTGGCGGCGCGTTGACGGGATTACAGCGGGCGATCGCGTCGTCCGGCAGCGTGACGACGAAATGCCCCGGCCAGCGCGCGGGTTCGTTGACGGGATAGTCGGTGCTGAGAATCTGGGCGCCGCTTGATTCCATCGCATCGCGGCGAGAGGTACTGTCCGTGCGCGCCTCTTTTGTGTCGGCGTCCGTGCGTGTCCGCACCAGGTAGCCCTTGCGAACCAGCTCGGTAATATCCGATGCAGGGCCGTCGTTGCGCTCGATGAATGCGGCATCGGGCTCGCCGGGTTCGGCATTGGTGAACAGAACGCGTCCCCGCAGCGAGGGATGGCCGGCAAGATAGATCGGGCCCATCGGGCGCTGGTCCATCAGAAAGATGATTTTGCCGCGCGCTTTTTTGAGCGTGGGCCAGTTGCCGGCGAGCACGGCCTGGTTGAGCGTCTCGTAGCGGCCGCGCACGTCGTCAGGCGTGATCAGTTCATCGGCAGGGAAGACGGAGCGGATCTCGGCGTCGAGCGCGTCGAAGATCGCGGGAGTGAAGGCCTCGGGCTGCGTGATTTGATACGGATGACGCGGCGCCTCCTGCTTGGTTTCTACGAGGATGAAGAGGGGGATGTGCCGCGGATGCGCGTGCGACCAGGTGCGGACCTGCTGAAGGCACGCGGTAAATGGCTGGCAGGTGCTGCGGTAATCGATGTCCTGCATGTGCATGACCTTGAAGCCGGGCTTGGCCATCACGCCGTCAGGATCGAACTTGGGATCGGGAGGAAGGTGCGCTTCCGCCACCAGGGTCGGTCCCAGCGGATGCGCGTAGAGGCCGCCTTTGGTGTCGGCAAAGACGTCCAGCTCGATCTGGCGAACGCCGCTGTCGAACTGCTGGGCCAGCGGCTGATGCCGGTAGTCGAGCCCCTGGAATCCTTGAGGATTTTTGGACTGCCATAACTGGGCTGCGCTGGGAGCAAACCCTGCATGATAGCTGTTGTGGGTGCCGATGACCTGGATCTGGTTGATGCGCACCGAATCGTTCTGCTGTGCGGAGAGGGGCAGGAGAGTGAATGCGTAGCCGAAGGCGAAGCAGAGTGGAGAGAGCTTCCGGATCATCATGGCGGTTCCTGTTCTTGAAGGCTTGGACGGGCGAGCCGGCCAGTCGCGGAGCAACCCACGCAGCCGATGAGCGGCGAAGGTTGCTCCACGAAGTTAGTGACTAGAAGTTCAGCTTGAGAGCCAGTTGTACCTGCCGCGCCGGGAAGGCTGAGGTTATGGCGCCATAGCCGCCGTCTGAACGGTTGGAGTCCGGATTGCTGTAGTTCACTGCGTTGAGGGCGTTGAACGCCTCACACCGGAAATCGAGGTTGGACGTTTCGCTCCACAGCGGGAACAATTTGTGCAGCCCGGTATTCATCTGGTAGAACGCATTGTCGCGGAGCGAGTTTCTGCCTGCGTTGCCGTAGGGCTGCGCCACGTTGGTGGGAATGCTGACTGTGCTTGAGCTGAGATAGCCGGTCAGCGATGTGTTGGTCTTGGTCCACAAACCTCTAGGACTCTTCGGGTTGCCGGAGACGTTGGGCCGGTAATTGAGCAGATCGCTCACGTCCATCTGCGCCGGCTCGGAGTAGATGAGATTGACGGGCGCTCCGCTGGTGGCCGTATTGATGACCGTAAACTGCCAGCCGCCGGCGATGGTTTGCACCAGGCGGTTCGCATTGGCGCCGAAGCGGCGCCCGCGGCCGTAGGGAAGATCCCAGATCGCGGTCAACGTGTCGTTGAGGGGTTGATTGTAAGCCGACTGGCCGCGCTCGCCCCTGAGGTTCGCCAGGTTGACGCGCGAGTTGTCGTTGTTGGGCGTATCCAGGTGGCCAGATGCGTTGTCGATCGCGCGCGAGTACGAGAAGGCGTTAAGCAGGTAGAGACCGCTCGAATAACGGTGCTCGAGCCTGGCTTGGATACCGTCGTAGATGAGCATGCCGAGATTGGCCGATCCTTCAATGCCGGTAAAACCAACGATGGGGCGGCGATTGAGCAGCGGTACACAGCCGGTGGTGACAAAGCTGCTGGTTGTGGTGTTGTATTGGCAGGTGGGGCTCACCGTGTTGGGCGGCGCCTGGTTGATATCGTCAAGCACCCAGATGTGCACGCCGTGCTCGCCGACGTAGGAAACATCGAGGAGGGTGCCCTCATTCAACTTCCGCTGTATGCCGAAGTGCCACGCCTGCACGTAACCGGTCTTGATGGTTGAGGGGATATAGCGGGTCTGGGCCAGAGCGGTGCTGAAGCCGGTTGAGCTGACGAAGTTTGTGCCGTAGCCTTGCATCGTCGGGCTGAAGCAAGCGGTGGTCTGCACATTCGGTGCGCAGATGGGCGTGTTTGTGGTGACGCCGTTGGACGTCGCGGCGACCGTTTGC
>DASXFB010000097.1:0-12167 GCA_036489815.1 Occallatibacter sp.
GCAAACCTCTATGCGCACCACCCGCAGTCGCGACGAAATGTCTTAGTCAAATATTTCGGAGATATCCAGCGCCGAGTGTAAAACCCGCACAACATCAAGGTGCGTAGCTTCGACGCGATAGAAGATCAGCCAGCGCTCAAAATCCTTCACGGGCCAGCGCCGGAAATCGTGGAGCTCCGCGCGGTGAAAGTAACAGGGTGCGCCCATGCGCGGCATTTTCTCGAGCGCATGCACGCTCGCCATACCGCATCCAGGAATCTCTCGGCCAGATAGATCCCGCCCTGGGTTTCCAGGTATTCAATAGTCTCTGAAATATCCTGCCGGGCAGGAGCACGGAATCGCGCCGGATGCATGCGAGCTAAACGGCCTTCTTTGCGCCCGCACGAAGCCTCCGGCGCAAGCCGTCCCACATCTCGGGACTAAGCTCCAGAGGCTCGCCGGAATGCAATCCTTCCAGCAGCTTCAGCTCGATTTTTTCCCTTTCGCGATTCTTCTGATCGGCGCGAACCAGTTCGCGCACATATTCCGAAGCGCTCGAATACTTGCCCGAACTCACCTGCTCTTCCACAAAATCCTTCAGCACGTCGGGCAGAGAAATGTTCATGGTTGGCATGGCAGATCTCCGTTAAATCTCAATGATGATGGCATAAATTGCCAAAATTTGCCATCAGCCCCCAAACTGAGCTAACTGCTCAGCCCGCGGCGGCTTCGTCAAAAGACTGATCCCTACCAGGCAAACCAGCGCCGCTATCAGCGCCGGAAAGATCGCATCGCGCTCAGCGATGACGGCCGGCAGATGATGATGAATGAATGGCGTGTCCCAGAAGACGGTGACGAAGGTTCCGGCGGCAATGGCGCTCACCGCGCCGGCGGAGTTGGCCCTCCGCCAATAAAACGTGGCCAGGATCACGGGCGTGAGCGCGGCCGCATAAATGGTGTAGGCATACAGCGTCTTCTTCAGCACCGACTCGGTATGCAGCGCTTGGTAGAGCGCCCAGATTCCGAGCAGCACCACCATCAGCCGGGAGACGATCAGCACCCGCTTGTTCGAAGCATCGGGCGAGATGTAGCGCACAAAAACATCCTCGATGAGATTGGTCGCCGGCGAGAAGAGATAGTTGTTGGCCGTGGAGATGATCTTCGCGAAGATCGCTCCCATCAGCAGCGCGCCCAGCAGGACCGGCATGCCGTGCAGCGCGCTGTAGGCCAGGATTTCCCGCGGGCGATGCGAGACTTCGCCGGTGGGAAAGAGCGCCGATCCAACGATGGCCAGCGCAACGATCACCGTCTCCAGAATGACCGTCCCGATGATCCAGCCCACCACCGCGACGCGCGCATCGCGCTCCGACTTGGCCGAAAAGAACTTCTGGTACATCGACTGGTTGCCCAGCATGAGCAGGCAGGAGGGCAGGAACAGCTCCATCGCCTGAATGAAGGAATCGTCGCCCAGCACCTGGAAGTGAGTGGCAGGCAGAGCATGGGTCACTGCGCTCCATCCACCCGCGGCGTGGGTGAGCACCGGGAACGCGATCAGCATGGTGACCGTCGCCAGCAGGCCGATCACCACGTCCATATAGGCCACTGACGACATGCCCGCGATCGCCGTAAAGAGAATCACGAAGGCCGCCACAATGTATTTGCCGAGGTTGGCGGTGATCATCGTGGGAAAGACGAGATGCAGAATGTCGCCACCGCCGGTGAGCTGATAGCTGGTGATCGCCGTGTACGCAAAGAGCACCGCAATCACGCCCAGCACGCGCGCCGTCTGGTTGTAGCGCACCTCCAGCAGATCGGGAATGGTGAACTGAGCGAAGCGGCGTGCGCGCGGAGCAATGAAGTAGATCAGCAGCAGGCCTGCCCATCCACCGCCGCCCTGCCACAGCGCGACGAAGCCGTGCTTATAGGCGTTCTCCGCGCCGCCCAGCAGCGATCCCGAGCCGATCCACGAAGAGAGCAGCGTGAAGACCAGCACGAAGGCCGGCAGCGAACGCCCGGCAACCAGAAAATCGGCCTTGGTCTTGACGGTACGCACGCGGGCCAGCGAAACGACCAGCAACGTGACAACAATCACGCCCAGAACGACTGCATAAAGTGGTGACATTCGACTCCCAATATCAGCAGGGTGCAAAAATGCAAGTCTACACGCCGGGTGCCCCACATCTCGCCGTTGAGATGTGGGAGTAACGAATCTCCGGGTGCCTCATACTCCAAAATCCGATGATCAATCGGCGATCTGTTCCAGCACCCGCCGCGCCTGCTCCGCAGTACGTTCCCTGATTCTGATTCGCTTATTCCGCGATTGTTCTCCGGCGGCAACGGCGATGCCTCCACGCGCCTTCGCGGCTATCCTGCACCGCAAGCGCAAGCTTCACACCCGCGCTTCGCGGGCGCCAAACAGCGCCGTGCCGATGCGGATCAGCGTCGAGCCTTCCTCGATGCCGATCTCGAAATCGCCCGACATGCCCATCGAGAGCTCCGGCAAATCGAATGCCGGATAGCTCTGCGCCAGCCCATCGCGCAACCCGCGCAGCCGCCGGAAGCAGGCCCGCGCCGTCTCCGGATTGTCGTCGAACGGGGGCACGGTCATCAGGCCACGGATGCGCAGGCTGGCCAGATCAGGCGCGCGCTCCAGCAGCTCGCGCAGATTAGATCCTTCAGGATCGAGCCCCGTCTTCGCCTCCTCGGCGCTCAGCTTGACCTCAAGCAGCACCGGAAGCACACTGCTCTGCCGTGCAGCCGCCTCATTGAGTCGTTCCGCAAGCCGCATTGAGTCGACGCTATCGACGGCGGAAAATATCTGCGCGGCCTTGGCTGCCTTGTTCGATTGCAGATGCCCGATGAGGTGAACCTCAACTCCGGCACTGTTGGCTCCGGCCCGCACTCCGACACCGGCCGCGATCAACTCCGCGCTCTTGCGCTCGAACTCCTGCACGCGATTCTCACCGAAGAGAGAAATCCCCGCCTCCACCGCTTCGACGATGGCGCCGGCCGGATGCATCTTCGAAACCGCCATCAGGCGAACCTCGCCGCGCGCACGGCCCGCGCGCCTGCACGCCGCCTCAATCTTCTCTTCTACCGCCGCCAGCCTGTCACGAAACGTGCTCACGATCTCTATCTTAAAGGCCGCCTCAAAGCGCAAGCATCAATAACGTAAGGTTCCGTCATTCTGAGCGCAGCGAAGAATCTCAGCAATGCGGGTACACAGCCATCGCCGGGATTCGCACCTTGCCGGTCGCATAAGAGAGCGTGAGGGAAGTTCGATGACGCAAACGAAAACGGGCGAGGATGATCCCCGCCCGCCTCGTTGTTCGCCCCTCACGCTACTTCTGCGCCGCGATCCACTCCTGCAGCTTCGGCTCCTGTGAGGAGCGCAGCTCGATGCAGTCGTTCACCTGGTCCCGCGCCCGCGACAGCGCACGCTGTGCCGCGTGAACCTTGTGCGTGGTGTAGAAGCTCACCACTTCGTCACGCTTCTCGGCGGAGCAGAAGCTCCCCGAGCCGCTCACCAGGTACGCGCCCATCATGGTCGTCATCTGCGCATTCACCTTGTCCCAGTTCTGCTGGATGAGCTGCCACGCCAGGTCGCGCGTCTCCGCGCCGCGCAACATGCCCAGCAGAAAGATCGGCGAGTCCTGGTTGCGCACCTTGCCCGACACCGCATAGTCGAAGGCACGCCGCTCGAGCGCCGGTTCCTTGAAGTAGGCCAGCAAATGCAAGGCTGCCTCCTGCAGATCGGGGTTCGGCGACGCTTCCGCCACCTTCTGCAACTGGTCGAAGAATGCGGCATCGCCGTTTACCGCAGCGATGTTGAGCGCCGGCTGGGCCAGCGTTCCATCCACCGAGCTCTGGTCGGCAAGATATTTCTCTGCGATGGTCCTGGCTTGGGCAATGACATCAGGGTCTTTACCCACCTCGCCCAACGACAGGAAGAGCGTCGCGCGCAGCTCCTTCTTTTCAGGCGAGTCGCCGGGGGCCGACGGACCGAGGCGTTCCAGCGCCGGCTTGAAGTTCTTCCGCACCCAGGCCGCGAGCGCCTCGTGTTCCTCAGGAGTCGACGCAATCTGCTGACTGATCGTGCGTACATCTCCTAGGGCCGTGCCCACCACCTCCGAGCTGCTGTCGTCCTTCACTGCGGCCGCGAGGTTGAGGTAGGAGCTCACCGGTACCTTGTCCGCGCGCACCTGCGCCCACTGGTCGCCCAGCAGCGAGATGCGTTCTTCCGGCGTCAGGCCGTCCTCCACGTGCGCCACGATCTTGTTGTAAGCATCGTCCGCATAGCTGCTGCGGTAGTAGCCCTTGCCGCCCGCATTCGCAAAGAAGAGGGGCGCGGTCGGAGTCTTGAGCGATCCGTCGGCCCCGGAAAATACTTCGCAATCGCTGCTGCTGCCCTCAGCCTTGAAGCACACCGGCACCGACCAGCTCTGCGCGGCTGGAGCCTTCACGCTGGGGCTGAGGAAGAAGCGCTGCTGGCTGGCGGCAACGCTGCCCTGCTGCGGGTTTTCAAAGTGAAGAATCGGCTCGCCGGGCTGCTCGACAAAGCTCTCCATGATCTTGTCGACCGGCTTGTGGCTCACCTCGGTCTGCGCATTCCAGAAGTCCTCCGCCGTCGCGTTGCCGTACATGTGCGCGCTCAAATAGTTGTGCACGCCCTTACGGAAGGTCTCTTCGCCCTCGTAATTCTCGACCATCAACAGCATCGCGCCGGCCTTGCCGTAGGTAATGCCGTCGAACATCTCGTTGATTTCATCCGGCGTATCGGCCTTGGCGCGGATGGTGCGCGTCGTCCGCTGGGCATCGAGGTTCAGGGTGCGGTTCAACCCGACCGCAACATCCTGCGGAATATTCCACTCCGGATGCCACGCTGCAACCGGCTTGTTCTCCATCCAGGTAGCGAAGCCTTCATTGAGCCAGATATTGTTCCACCACTGCATGGTCACCATATCGCCGAACCACTGGTGCGCCATCTCGTGCGCCACTACCAGCGCCACATTCTTCTTCGCGCCCACAGACGCCGTATTCGCATCGATCAGCAGGTCCGTCTCGCGATAAGTGATCGCGCCGAAATTCTCCATCGCGCCCGCCTCGAAATCCGGCAGCGCGATCATGTCCAGCTTGGGCATCGGATACTTGATGCCGAAATAAGTGTCGTAGTAATGCAGCACGAACTCCGCCGCCGATACCGCGAACTTCGTATACTGCACCTTGTCCGGAGTGGCGCAGGCGCGGATCGGGATGCCGTCGCTCGACCCCGACGTGCACTGGAAGTCGCCAACCAGGAAGGCCACCAGATACGTCGACATCTTCGGCGTTGTGGCAAAACGAATGGTATGCTCGCCCACGATCGGTCCCGGCGTATCGGAGACGATATTGGTATTCGAGATTGCAGTGTCGCCCTTGTCGACTACCAGCGAGACATCGAAGGTCGCCTTGAATGCCGGCTCGTCGAAAGAGGGAAAGGCGCGCCGCGCATCGGTCGGCTCGAATTGTGTCACGGCATAGTTACGTTTTGCCGTCTTCGAAAGATAGAAGCCGCGCAGCTGGCCGTTAAGAATGCCGGAGTATTCGATGCTGAGAGTCAGGCGGCCGGCCGGCAGCGTCCGGTTGAAGTTGAAAGTGACCTGCTCCTTCGTCGTATCTTCAGAAACATCCGCCTTCACCTCTTTGCCGTTCAGCCGCGTCGTCACGCTCTGAAACTTGATCTCCGCCGCATTCAGCGTGATCGAATCCATCGCCTGATCGAGCAGCACATCGATCTTCTCGCTGCCGGTAAAAGTCGCATCCTTCAAATCGGGTACGAGCGTGAGCTGGTAGTGCTCGGGATGGACCGACTCGGGAAGTCGTTGTGCAAAGCTCGGAATAGCTGTAAGGCTAAGGACGGCGAGAAGAGCGCCCCGAAAAATGCGGGCGGAAAAAACAGACATGGACTGCCTCAGGAGTAAGATCGGCGCGGCGCGCAACGATTGCAGACGCCGGAACGCCATCTTTTACCATACCGCATCGCATGCCGCGGCCGCTCTGACCACCTTCACGCCACAAAAAACAAGCAACAGTTCGCCTCCGCGCTCGCCGTGTCCTCTGTGGTGAATTCTTTGCGCATCTTGGCGTCCTTTGTGGTGAAGTCTTCTGCGACGCCCGCCTTCGGCCGATCCCTAAGACTCGCGATAGTTCAGCAGGATGAGCCCAACCAGCGCCAGGCACACCGGCCATATCCAGTTCAGGACGGCAATGATTTTCGCGTCTCGCGCCGATGCTGGAGGCTCCGGCAACCGCAGTTGGAGCCACCTGCTCCAGCCGGCGGTCGCGCCCAGCAGGGCGATCGGCGTGTGGCTCATCTCCACCAGCGTCTCTTCCTTCAGCGCGCCCAGGGCATGAGAGTGGGTCACCAGCAGCGCGCCGCCGAAGGCGCAGAGCGCGGGAAACACCAGCGCCGCACGCCTGCTCTGCAAGCGGCCCGTCTCCACGGCCCACTCGAAGACGGCAAACGCCGTGATAATCAGCGCAAAGATGCGGTGCTCGAGCACCTCAGGTTCGGCAAAGCTTCCCCAGAACGGGCGCGGCCCCAGAGGCCACGCGTCGGCATCGGCGCGCAGCACGATAAATACGCCGAGCCCAATAAAGAGCAGCGGCCAGTTACGAAACCAATTGCGCGGCCACCGCCGGCTGAAAAGATTCGCGCAGCATGCGAACAGGCCGGCAGCCAGAACGATGATCCCGGCCCAGTGGTGGTTGTACTCCGACCACGCCTGATCCATCGCATCGTTGACCGAGCCGCCGGTGAAGGAGGAATCCACGAGCTGCTGCTTGAGCGGAGCACGCTTGGCAAGCTGCGCAAAGCTCGGAGTGGTAAGAGTCGGCGCCTTCCACGCCATGCGCTCGGCGATCTCATGCGCGCTGAGCCGATCCGAGCTGAGCCCTGCCGTCATGTCCGCCGCAGGAGGCTGCGAGGTCAGCGACGCTGCGACCAGGATCGCCGTGAACCCCAGGCCGATCTCCGCTTCGCTGAAGCGCCGCAGCCGCATCAGCAGGGGTTTCGCTTCCTGACGCGTGCGCTTCAGCAGAAAGAAATTGCTCGCCCCCAGGCCGAGGATCAGCAGAAGAAGATAAATCTTCGCCAGCAGCATCAGTCCGTACGACGTGCCATAGAGCCCGTTCCACGAGCCGACATAGAAAATCGCCATGCCGACGCCGGCAAGCACCAGCACCGCGACGCTCACAATCGCCACATTGGAGAAGCGGCGCACCAGCGCATGCAGACGCGCCGAATCCTGGCTACGCCGCATGGTCACGAGCAGGCACGGCATCGCGCCGATCCACGCCGCCGATCCAAGATGATGAGCCGCGGTGAGCAGCGTCAGCAGCAGGCGGTGATCCAGCCTCGAAGCGGCGTGGCTCAACGCCACCGATCCGGAAAGAATGATGAGGGCAAGAACCGGAGCTGCATATCCGGAAAATTTCGAAGGAAAGCGCAGCAGAAAAAACAACAGCAGCGCCGCGACAAAGATGACGACATCGGCCAGAAAGAAATCGGCGGTGGCCACGTCGTGAAACGACAGCCCCGAGCCACCCATCAGCGTTATCGCGCTCTCAGCTGCGGAGAGAATCTGCGCGATGGCGAGCCCCAGCGCAGCCCAGCCGCAAAAACGCATCGCCCCCTGGCGCGCATTCGCTTCGGCCGTCGCCGGAGTGGCAATGAGCAGCAGAAACAGAACGCCGCCCACCGTGAGCGCCTCAAGCGAAAGCGTGAGCGCGCGCAGCAGGACGGACAGCAGGTCGAAGTCCTGAATCAGCCAGATCACGTCGGTCTGATCGGCTTACTGAACTTTGAAGGGAATTTCGCCGCGTGTAATGTGCCCATCTTCGGCAACCGCCTGCCAGCGCAGCATGTAAGCGCCGGGCTCGAGTTCAGCGCGCGCGGCCAGCTCTTCGGGAGCTGGCTGAGCGGTCAACGCAAGAACCTGCGTCGCGCCGTTAGGTAGCACCAGCACCACTCGCGACCGCTTTCCGTCCACCCGCGAGTTGAATTTCAGATCCACTGCCACGCCCGGACCATGCACCGTCCCATGCGCGGCCGGCGTTGAAGTGACCAGAAGCGCATGTGCCAGGGCCAGGCGCGATCCAGCGAAGAGGCAGATAAATCCTAATGTCGCGCTGACGAAAAACTTCTTCATTGCTCTTGATTCTCCTGCTTCGCCGGCGCGGGCGTCGGCATGTTGATGTTAAAGAGAAGCCGCCCGTACCGATGCTCCGCTCAATTCCGCGGCACGGGCCTCGGCGTAAGCAGCGGCGCCGATCAACGCAGCGCGGCTTTCGAGGATGATCCGCACCGGCGTATGGATCAGCAGGTCGCTCAGCCGGCCCTTGTCCGTGAACGCCTTCATGAATGCCCCATCCTTCATCTTCTTCAGGATCTTCGGCGCAATACCGCCGCCCAGGTACATTCCGCCGGCGGCCAGGATTTTGAGCGCCATATTCCCCGTCTCGGCTCCATACGCTCCCGCGAAAATATCCAGCGTGCGCGCGCAGAGCTCGTTCTCTCCAGACTCGCCCAGCTCGCCGATCACCGCATTCGGGTCTTCTTCCTGCATGCGCTCCTTCAGCCACACCGGCTCTTCCAGCTTTTTCTCGTCGCGAAGGAACGAATAGATATTCTTGAGGCCGATGCCCGACACCACGCGCTCGAAGCTCACGCGGCCGCCCAGTTGCTTCTGCAGATAACGCAGCAGATCGACCTCCGTCTCGTTCCGCGCGGAAAAGTCGCAATGGCCGCCTTCGGAAGCCATCGGCGTATGCATCTTGCCGTTCCAAACCAGCAGGGCCTCGCCCAGGCCGGTGCCTGCCGAGACCAGCCCGCGATTGCCCACCGCGCCCGAATCGCCTGCGCTCAGCTCGAAAATCTGATCAGCCGCGAGCTCCGGAATTCCGTAGCCGTTGGCCTCGAGGTCGTTGATCAGAAAGAGGTGCTCGATATTCAGCGCGATCGACAGCTCACGGCTGTCCAGCACCCACGGCAGGTTGGTGAGCTTCAGGCGTCCGCCGCGCACCGGCCCGGGCACGCCGAAGCATGCCGCCGTCACGTCTGGATGATTGCTCTCCTCCAGAAATTTCTTGACGATCTCTTCCAGGCCCGCATGCTCCTGCGCCGGAAATTTCTCGTCGCGCACGTGGCTGAGCTGGCCGCGATCGAACTGGTAAAGCGCCAGGTGCACTTTGGTACCGCCCACATCTCCAGCCAGAATCATCGCGTAATCTCCAGACTTCCATGACCATCCGGGCCGGGAGCCGGCAATAGTGAAGCCGCATCCCGATCAAGCAGCATCAGCAGCTTGCCGGTCTTCGGCTGGATCAGCTGCGAAGGCAGCGTTTCGGGGTCGTAAGGCCCCTGCAGCACCCGGTGCAGCGGGTCGGCCTTATCCTTGCCGCCGATCAGAAAGAAGACATCGCGCGCCTCGATGATCACCGGCCACGTGAGCGTCACCCGCCAGGTATTCTTCTGCGGCACGTGGTTGGCTGCCACCACCCGGCCCAACTCGTGGATGGCCGCGGTATGCGGAAAGATCGACGCGGTATGGCCGTCGTCGCCCATGCCCAGCGCCAGCACGTCGAAGCGTGGAACCTCCGCGCCCTCCAGCCGGAACTGGCTGCGGATCGTGGTTTCATACCGCGCAGCGGCAAGCTCCGGCTCGAGTTCTCCCTCGATCCGGAAGACCTGCTCCGGCTTGAGCGGCACTTTCTCGAGCAGCGCCTCGCGCGTCATCCGGTAGTTGCTGTCCTTGTTGTCGGGCGGAACGCAGCGTTCATCCACAAAGTAAAGTTCCATCTGCGCCCAGGGCATCGACTTGAGAAAAGCCTCCACCGGATTGGACAGCAGTTGGAAAGTCCTCTCCGGTGTATGTCCGCCGGAGATTGCGATGCGCGCCTTGCCCCGGGCTGAGACCGCAGCCTGCGCCGCTTCAAGAAAATGCTCCGCGGCTGCCCTGCTCAGCGCATCCGCCCCATCGTAGACCCTGTACTCTACCTGCGTTGTTCTCGCCATCTCGTTGATTACATCCTAAAGCTTGTGCCACTGCCGGCCGTCGCGGGCCATGAGCTCGTCCGCCGCCTTCGGCCCCCAGGAGCCACTCGCGTAATTGGGGAAATCTCCCGGCTCCGCAGCCGCCCACTCGTCCAGCACCGGAGTATAAAGCGACCACGTTGCCTCGACGCCGTCGCGGTGTGCAAACAGCGTCGCATCGCCCAGCATCGCGTCCAGCAGCAGCCGCTCGTAGCCGTTGGCCGAGTTGGCCCCAAAAGCCGTGGCATAGTTGAAATCCATAATCACTGGGCACACCGTCATATCCGGGCTCGGCACCTTGGCGCCGAAGCGCAGGGAAATACCCTCGTCCGGCTGAATGCGCATGGTAATCAGGTTCGGCTGGATTTCCGCGCACGGTCCCCGCGAAGCGCGGTCGAACAGCAGCATTGGCGGCTGCTTGAACTGGACGGTAATCTCAGTAGCCCGCTTCTGCAGTCGCTTGCCGGCGCGCAGGTAGAACGGAACGCCCGCCCAGCGCCAGTTTTCAATCTCCAGCTTGATCGCGGCGAAAGTCTCGGTCTTCGAGTTGGGATCGACGCGCTCTTCCTCGCGATATCCCTTCACCGGCTTTCCGCCGACGCTGCCCGGCCCATACTGCCCGCGGACGGTATCGTTCATCTCAATCGGCTTGATCGCGCGCCAGACCTTCACCTTTTCGTGTCGCACCGCATCGGCGTCGAATGAAACCGGAGGCTCCATGCAAACGAAGGACATCAGCTCCATCATGTGGTTTTGCAGCACGTCGCGCAGCGCGCCGGCCTTCTCATAGAACGGGCCGCGCCCTTCAATGCCGATGCTCTCCGCCGCCGTGATCTGCACATGATCCACGTAATTCCGGTTCCAGATGGGCTCGAAGATGCCGTTGGCAAAGCGGAAGACCAGCACATTCTGCACCGTCTCCTTGCCCAGGTAGTGATCGATGCGGAAGATCTGGTCCTCGTTGAAGACCTTGTTTACGTCGTCGTTCAGCTCGCGGGCGCTCTCCAGGTCATGGCCGAAGGGCTTTTCGATGATTACCCGCACCGCGCCCTTCTCCGGATGCGCCATCCCCTGCTCGCCCAGCCGGTGAACGATGTCGGAGAAGTACTCCGGGGCGACGGCAAGGTAAAACAGCCGGTTGCCCTTGGTCCCGTACTCCTTGTCGTATTTCTCGAGCAGCGCCTTCAGGCCCTGATATCCGCCATCGTCGTCGAAGTTCATGGCGAAATAACTCACCTTGCCAATGAAGTTTTCGAGCTTGTCCGCGCCTTCTTTCACGCCGCCGAACTCGAGGATGCCGCTCTTCATATCCTGGGCAAAGCTGTCGCCCAGGTCGCGGCGCGCCACTCCAACGATGTGCAGCTGCTCAGGCAGCAGGCCCGCCTGCTCCAGGTGGAAGAGCGCCGGCAACAGCTTGCGCTTGGTGAGGTCGCCCGACGCGCCGAAGATCACCACCACGCCCGGCTCCGGAATGCGTTCATTCTTCTGTGAAACCTGCGCGATATCTTCCGGAGCGATTTTCACTTCAGTCGTCGCCATGGATCCTCCCTGCCTTTCGGTCCGTTCCCAATGCTCGAATTCTTCCTGCCTGCCCGCCAAATGCGCTGCCCACGACGGCCGGCATCAGCCAGCTTGTGCGTTGAGCGTTCAACTCCAGCTCCATTGCTCCGCCCCCGGCCTTCAGCCCACTTCTATTTCGATTCCAAGCCCTGCCAGCGCGCTCGCCAGCTTTGCGGAACCCGTGTACTGGAAGGCGCGGATGCCCAGCCCTGCGGCTGCTTCCACGTTGCCGGCCCGGTCGTCGATAAACACCACTTCGCTGGGCTCGCACTGCAGCACATCGAGAGCCAAACGATAAATCTGCGCGCTGGGCTTGCGCAGCCCCACGTAACAGGAGCTGAAGAAGAAATCGAAATATCCCCGGAACCCGAATTCCTCGATCCGGTAATCGTTCAGTTCACGGGCTTCGTTGTTCAACATCCCGAGGTCTACTTTCTCAGATGCGGCGAGCCTCTCCAGGACTCCGATTCCGCTGTCGGGCAGCAGCCGCGATTCGGCTTTCATGGCCGCGACAAATTCTTCCGGAGCAAAATCGCGCGGCTCCCAGAACACGGCG
>DASXFB010000005.1:0-4833 GCA_036489815.1 Occallatibacter sp.
TTCATGGCCGGGAATGAACGGATACTGGCTGATGCCCCAGTCGTTGGCGATCAGATGCAGATCGCTGTAGCAGATACCGCAATGCGTGATGTCGATTTCGACGTCCTGCGCACCGAGCTTGCCAGGGTCGTAGTGGTAAGACAAGAGCTCTGCACCTGCTGCATGAGCCGCAAGACCTTGAATTTGAGCCATCTGCTGGAATCCTCGCTGGCTTGGGGCCCGGAGCGTTGTACGCTTTCCGCGTCCGGTCCCGATGCGGAACAAAAATGATCCTCTTATCGCCGGATTTAGTGTAAACCGCCGCCGGGATCGATGTGCAGGTTGAGCACCTCGAACCCGCTGAGCAGGCCTCCGGCGGAGGCTTCTCCGGCTACTACGGCGGACTCGCCGTTCAGGTTGACGTCCTGGGAAGTGCGCACCGCTTCGAGTGTATTGGCCATAGAGAGAGGAATGCTGGACAGCGTGTCGCCTTCCATTCCCGCCTGCGGTTCAGGAATCAGCAGGCTTACGTAGATGCGGTCAGCCGAATGCTCGTGCCGCGCCTCTTCAAGCACGGTCTTGATATCGGCAGGGTGGGCGGGAAGACGCGGCTGATTCAGCGTGCGGTCCAGGGTGCCGGCGTCTGAAACCAGCAGGCGGAGATTGCCGGCCCCGAGCCTGGCTGGAAGCTTCACCGGGATGCGTACGTTGCGCTCCGGCTGCTGCCATGGGCGGATCGTCGCCTCCACCTCGATTGTGTCGCCGGCGTGCACTATGTCACTGGAAACCAGCCGCGCGCTCTCGAGCTCCACGCCCAGCCTGCGCGGAACCTCTTCGACGTGCAGATTGATCTCCCGCACCGTGCCGCGCCGCGCGCTGTTCGTATAGAGGGCGGCGAATCGCTCACCTGCCAGCATCGCGAGTTGCAGCGGCGCCGGCGCGGTTTCGCCGGGAGCGGCCCAGAAATCCAGCGGCACCATGGGATACTGCTGCATGTCCACGTTGCCGGTCAGGTGATAGCTGGTGGAGGCGGTGCTTGCGTTCGCTTCGAGCAGCGAATCGAACAGAACCACCATCATGGCCTGAGAGGTGAGCGAAGGCAGATCGAGAATCTGCACATTGAGCTTGCGATGATCGTCGGGACCATCGACTGCGATGTGCATCGGAATCATGTGGGCGGCGGCGCCCATCACGCCGCGAATCGCCGCAGCGCGATCTTCGGTGAAAGCGCCAACCGTGGCGCCGGTGTTGATGATCTTGAAGGCGTTCAAGGGCGACGCCAGCGTTGCGACCACGTCGGCGGTGGTCATCGGCAGCGAGATCTCGCCTGCCTGCAGAACCGGATGGCCGCACGCCAGCAGTTGTTTCGGATCGATGTAGGTGACGGTGCAGGTGGCCGAAATCTCCAGATCGCCGCGCACCAGTTGCATGCTGACCGCCGATCCCGGCTCCAGCGTGGCGGCAGCCGCAGCCGACGGCATGGCATCGGCATCGGACGATCCCCCCATCCCTCCCGCGGCAATGGAATCGAGGCCCGTGCCGCGCATCTGCTGCCGCCAGAGGTCGATCGCCTGCTGCTGGAAACCGCTCATCACGAGCGGCGTCTCCATCGCTTGGAAGTTCATCGGACCGCTCGTCAATTCAGCGCCGGCTCCATCCGCCGCGCTGGCGAATTCACCGCTGCCCGGAGCCGCGGCGCCAACCCTGTCCTTTGCGGGAGCCTGCACGCCCGGCAACGGAAAGGGAACCGGCCCAGCCGAAGCCCGTTGCAGCTCGTCCATGGGCAGATTGCGGACTTCGAGCATCTGCGCGATGGGCGTGATTCCCGCGATCGGTTCCTTGCTGAAGACGCCGATGCGGTAAGAGAGCGAACCCAGGAGCTTGTTGCCGATATAGACAGGGCTGCCGCTCATCCCCTCGACCACGCCGGTGTATTCGGGCTTGGCCCCCCGCAGGCGCGCCAGAATCATGTCCTGCCCCGGTCCGCGCGCGCCGCGCAGAACACCCAGAATCTCCACCTGCATGGGCTCGGGCTTGCTGCCTTCAAAGACCGTCCAGGCGGTTCCCATCATCCCGCGCCGGACCTGCGCCACGGGAAAAAAGCCGCCGGTGCTGGGCGGTGGCGAGCCGGGCACGGCAGCTCCGCCGGCCGCGTTCTGGATCTGAGCATCCTGCGCCCTAGCACCCTGAGCGGTGGCGCAACGCACCCCGGGCAGAGCCACAGACAGGACTAGCCCGAGCGCCAGCACGGTGAGCCGAAACTTGATTTCCCCGAGGCGAGCTTCCACGTCTATTAGAGTACAGCCCGCCGCTCAGATGGCGCCGAACGGCGGTTGATCCAAATCAACTATGCTTGTGAGCACAGAGGTTGCTATGGCTAATCGAACCCCCCGCACAATATGCTTCGCCATCCTGCTGCTCGCGGTCACGGCCCAGTTTTCAGCGCCCGTCGATTACGCCCAGAACCAGGCCCAGCCGACGAATCAGCAACCGAAGCCGTCCGATCAGACGACCCCGGATGCGGGCGGTCCCAATGGCGACACCGGCGTGATCGCCGTGCCCAAGAAAAAGGACAATCCCGACGAGGAGCCGCCTGCGCCCGCCGCACCGCCTGAGCCCAAGATCAAGAATCCGGAAAACATGGGAAACGTCTCTCTGCACATCGATGTTCCCGAAGTCACCGTGGACGTCGGCGTGCTGCTCGAAAAGACCGGTCAGTTCGTACCGGGCCTCAAGCCGGAGAACTTCCGCGTTTATGAAGACGGGGTCCAGCAGAACATCGAGGGATTCAAACGGGTCGAAGCCCCTATCACCGCGCTTCTTCTCTGCGAATATGCCGCGCGGGGCTGGGTCTTCCGGATGGATATGCTCAATGCCGCATGGGCCTTCACGCAGCAACTGCGTCCCCAGGATTACGTGGCCCTGATGACCTTCGACATGAAGTCGCACATTGAAGTCGATTTCACGCAGGACAAACAGCAGGTTCAGCAGGCGATCAACTCGCTGGGAATGTCCATGTTCATGCCGGCCGCATTCAGCGAGACCAATGTCTTTGACGCTCTCTACGAATCGATGGACCGGCTGGACCGCATTGAAGGCCGCAAGTACATCATCCTGATCGCCTCCGGGATCGACACGATGTCGAAGCTGACCTTCGACAAGATCTTGAAGCGGGTGAAAGAGTCGCAGAACATCACGATCTACGCCATCTCCACCGGCGGCCTGATGCGGGAGATGACGGAGGGGCGCGGCGGCATGATGGCTTCCATGCGCGATTTGGATTATTTGCAGGCCGACAACGAGATGCGCACCTTCGCCCAGTTGACCGGCGGCATGTGGTTTGAGCCGAAGTTCACCGGCGAACTGCCCGACATGGTGCGGACCATCAACGAGAACATCCGCGCCAAATACCAGCTGGTCTACAAGCCCAAGAATCCCAAGCAGGACGGAACCTACCGCAAGCTGCGCGTCGTCCTGGTGGATGCCGAGGGCCAGCCGCTGCGCATGCAGGACGAAAAGCACAAGCCGCTGAAGTACGAGATCATCGCGCGCGACGGCTATCGCGCGAAACAGGAAGTGGAATAACCCTCGATTCTGAAAAGGCAGGCGCCGCGCAGCTCTTCGCGGCGGTTTTCGCGGCTCCTCAATGCCCGTGATTGCCATCACCTCGCGCCGATCGATGAGCGGCCTATGATCGGGAACCGTAAGGCCCCTTGCCGGCGCGGCCGCGGCTTCTCCGCGATCGCGGCGGCCTCCGGAGCCGATCTCATTTGCGAGGTGACCTATGACCATCGTTCCGGCGATGTGGACGGTTTGGTTCGTGATGTTTTTTTCGTTTGTCGCTCTGAAGCTCTATATCTCCCGGCTGAGCCGCGATGAAGACGACGAGATCATTCTGGGAGAGTCGCTCGAACGCGTGCGGATGGAGCAGGCCAGCATCACAGCCAAGCTGCACAAGTTCGAGCCGATTGAGCATGTGGTTCTTTGGGTTCTTGGCGCGATTTCGGTTCTGGTCGTCGCGTACTATATCAACGACATGATCAGCCAGTTCAAGTAAACCGCGGCTGAAGGGATGAGAACCGATGGCGCAGGAATGCTGCGCCGCACTCCTCCCGGCGAGGTGCATAGACCGCCCGCATCTTTCTCGCGGACAGAAATCCAATGTCACCTCGCGGGAGGCATCCGGGGAAGCCATTTGTCTTCGGCTGCTAGCCGCCGATCACGTTGAGATGAACCAGGATGTCGCGAATGTAATAGGCCAGCACGATGACCGTCATACCGGCCACCATCCACTGGGCCACGCGCAGCACCGGTTCAACTTTCGTGACCTTGGCTACGATTGCCGCCTGGGCCGTTCTTTCATGACTGAAGGAATCATCGAGAAAGATCTGATCCTCCTCGTCGCGCGTCAGGCTTGACCGATAGATATAAAGCGCGGCCATCAGGGCGACCAGAGCGCACCATACCGTCCATAGCATCGGAACGAGTGTCATACCCACCTCCAAGGGATCGTGGTGGGTCCCGGTACCAGCGGGTCCGAGCAGAAATTGCGGTCTCGGGGGTAACGGGGCCTTTTGGTTGAACATAATAGTCCCGTTCCTACACCGTTGTCCGCGTCGATTTTGTAGATTTTCAGGTTCTTTCGGCATTTGGGGGCCGATTTGAGCCCCGATTGCCGCCCCTAAAGGGCTCTGCAGTGTTCCTTGCGACCGTCCGGATTCAGCCGGCATCGAATAGAAAGCGTTTCAGGGGCTTGTTTTCCCCTCCAGGGGGAGGGTACTCTGGAGACGACGGCATTTCGACGACCGGGAGAAACTATGGCGACCGCAACAATTGCACCGAACCAGGAAACCG
>DASXFB010000059.1:0-23483 GCA_036489815.1 Occallatibacter sp.
CGCGGTGTCTGCGGAGTTCTGCGCCTGTTTGATTCCCGACTGCGCCCGTTCGTCCACGTCGTGAATCTGGCGATTGTTCTCCGCCGTCTCATTGTCGAGCTGGCCTGTGTGCTGGATGATAGGCGCGGTCTGGCTCTTCACGTAATTCTTGGTCGAACATCCCGTCACGCCCAGCATCGCCAAAGCTGCTGCAGATAGTACAAATCCAAAACGAGTCTGTGTCATTGTTGTTTTGTCCTTTCCGCAATCGGGGCGCTAGCGCGCCTCGGGCGGGGATGGATTCTCCTTCTCAGCCCTAAGATGCAGCACGTGGGACGCCATTTGCATGCGCTGACTTAAGTCTTTGACTATATGAAGAATATTTGCAATTTTGCGGATCGGCGCCCACCCCGCGGAAAGCGTAATTTTTACATCTTCACGTAAGGATTGCTTTTCTTCGCTCTTAGGCGGAAGTCCAACCCCGGGCGCGACTTCCGCCCCACAGGGACGCCCCCTCAGCGAAGAAAGCGCAATCCCCGGTATTCTAAGAGCTGACCGCTACCGCGCTGCCCCGATGGATCTCCAGGAAAAAATCCGTACGCTTCCCACCCTGCCCGGCGTGTATCTCTACAAGAACGCCGAGGGCCAGATCATCTACGTCGGCAAGGCCAAGAACCTTCGCTCGCGGGTGCGGTCTTATCTCCTGGAGGCGTCGCAGGCCAACGCCAAAACCGGCTCGCTGATGCGGGAAGCCGCGGACATCGACTACATTCTCGTCGCCAACGAGCACGAGGCGCTGGCGCTCGAGAACAATCTCATTAAGCAACGCAAGCCCCGGTTCAACATCCTGCTGCGCGACGACAAGACCTATCCCTACGTCAAGCTGACGCTCGCCGACCGGTTTCCGAAGGTCTTTGTCACCCGCCGTCTGCGCAAAGATGGGTCGGCCTACTATGGACCCTACTTTCCCGGCAACCTGGCGTACCGCGTCGTCGAGTTGATCCATCGCAGCTTTCTGCTGCCGAGCTGCAAGGTCGACCTCTCGCGCTACCATCCGCGCGCCTGCCTGCAATACTACATTCATCGCTGCCTGGGTCCCTGCGTCGAGGGATTCGTCGCGCCGGAGGCCTACAAGCAGGCGGTGCGCGATGCGCAGCTCTTTCTCGAAGGCCGCCACGCCGAGCTCGAACGCGCATTGACCGCGCGCATGCTGGCCGCCGCCGAATCGGAGCAGTTTGAGGCGGCAGCGCGTCTCCGCGACCAGCTCTCTACCGTGCATCAGCTCCAGGAAAAGCAGCGCATCGCCACAGCCGAGCAGGACGACGAAGCGGACGTTTTCGGCTACCACTTCGAAGACGGCTGCCTGGCGGTGAATCTCTTTCACATGCGGGCCGGCCAAATCGTCGACCGCCGCGAGTTCTTCTGGGAAGACCTTCAGGAGCTGCTGGAAACGCCGGAGGACGACAATGCGCCCCGAAGCCCGGTTGCTCCCGATGTCGCTGCTGGGACCGGGAAGAGCGCAAGCACTAAGGATCGGTCCTTCCATCCCGGCCGCATCTTCTCCGCCCTGCTCAAGCAACTCTACATCGACCAGCAGTACGTTCCGCGCACCATCCTCGTCCCCGCCGACTTCGACGACCGCGAGACGCTGGCCGCGCTTCTTAGCGAGCGCACCGGTCACAGAATCGAGTTAGCCGTGCCCCAGCGCGGTGAGAAGCGCTCGCTCGTCGACCTGGCCGGGCAGAACGCGAAGCAGTCCTACATGCAGCGGTTCCGGGTTCTGGAGCCTTCGCGCAAAGCCATCGCCGAAGCCCTGGCGGATGCGCTGATGCTCCCCGAGCTTCCCAGGCGGATCGAGTGCTTCGACATCTCCCACATCCAGGGCGCGGAGACGGTCGCCTCGCTGGTGGTGTGGGAAGACGGCAAGATGAACAAGTCGCAGTACCGCAAGTTCAAGGTGATGACGGTGCTCGGCGTAGATGACTTCGCCTCGATGCGCGAGGTGGTGGAGCGCCGTTATCGAAGGCTCAAAGACGAAGGCGCGCCCATGCCCTCGCTGATCCTGATCGACGGCGGGCTGGGTCAACTCCACGCCGCGGCCGAGGCCCTTGAGTCGCTCGGATTCACTTCGCAGCCGCTGGCCGCCATCGCCAAGCGCGAAGAGGTGATTTACCTCTATGGCAATGAAGAGGAGCCGGTGGTTCTCGATCGCCGCTCGCCGGTGCTCCATCTCGTCCAGATGATCCGGGATGAGAGCCATCGGTTCGCCGTGGGCTATCACCGCCAGCGTCGAGCCATGCGCGACCGCAGCTCGGAGCTGCTGGAAATTCCCGGCGTCGGCGCTCAGACGCGGCAGCGCCTGCTGACGCATTTCGGCAGTCTGCGCGATGTGCAGCAGGCTACGATCGAGTCGCTGGCCGCCGTCGTCTCACGCAAAACTGCCGAAGGCATCTGGAAGCATTTTCACGAGCCGCAACCCGCCGGCTAGCGGCAGCCAAACCTGGCGGCCAACCGATGACCTGCATCGCCTGACTTGCATCGCCGGTCCCATTCGGGTTCCCCATCGGGGACGAGCGATCGTCAGCCCACCGCTACGGTTCCAAGCACGCCGCGATGCTTCAGGCTGTCTGCGACGCAGGCCAGCAGATCTCTCGGATGGACGGGCTTGCTCAGCAGGGTAAAGTGATGGCCTTCCCGCCTGGCGCTGGTCAGCAAGTCGGCAGTCGAAGCCTGACCGGAGAACAAGAGAATCTTGCAATCTGGAAAGATGCGCCTCATCGTGATGGCAAGCTCGATGCCGCTCATACCCGGCAGAACAACGTCGGTAATCAGCAATTCAGGCGGGGTCAACAACGCACTCTCGAGAGCATCGTTTCCATCGTATGCCGCCATGGCGGCATACCCACTGCGGGAGAGTATCTCAGTCAGCGTATCGGCAATCGCTGATTCATCGTCCACCACCAGAACCACGGGGCGGTACGCGCTCGTGTCTGCGGGGGGAACCTGGTCGATCGGCACTACAGGAGTGGTTTGTCTACCGGTCATAAGATCTACCTCTGAATGCACCGTAGCAATGAATTGTCTATACGGGCTAACTGGTTGAGGTACGCACCAAATCTTTGAAAATCGTCATTTTCAGGATGCCGATGGTCGCGAAAACGCTGCGCCGATGATTCGTCAGGAGTGGGGGGGCTTGCGAATCCCCGCTTTAAGCTGTACGCTCATACGCTAACGTCATTTCTATGCGAGAATAGAGATACGTTAGCTACTCCATCTGTGTCGAAGGTGGGCTGAACGCTATGACCGAAGAGGTCCAGACAGACTCCCTGAATTTCGAGTCGGTTCTTCAACTTGATGTTCCCAAGGGCCGGGAAGGTAAGCACAAGAAGATCGTCAGCCGTCTCCTGAAGGATATTGAGCGGCTGGCTGATGGCACCGCGCTCAAGGTTCCGCTGGCGGCTCTACCTGACTCCAAAGAGAACATTCGCTCGGCGCTGAACCGGGCCACGCGGCAAAAAGGGATGGAAGTGGCCACTTCAAGCGATTCCGACTATCTCTACGTGTGGAAGGTTCAGACAAAGCCGTAGGACCCATCGATAGATTCCCCGGACATCCCATATCCCAAAGCATCCGCCGATGAATTCCCTTCCCATCTCCACGGACCCTTCCAAATCGGTTCGAATGGACAAATGGCTCTGGGCTGCGCGCTTCTTCAAAACGCGTGCCCTGGCCTCCCGTGCCTGTGATCTCGGCAGGATTCAAACCAAAGGAATCAAGTGCAAGCCGGCTCGCGAAGTCCATCCCGGCGACCGGTTGCGGATCGAAAACGAGGGCGGGGTTTTTGAGGTGGATGTTCTTGGGGCGAGTGAGATCCGCGGACCAGCCTCGGTGGCGCAAACGCTCTATCGGGAGACGGAAGCAGGCCGGGAAGCACGGCTCAAGCTCGCCGAGGAACGCAAAGCGATGCAGCAGATGGCTCCGCTGCCGGAGCGCCGGCCTTCCAAACGCGACCGCCGGCAAATTATCCAGTTCCGCGGCCGCGATTGAGTCCGCTTCGAGCGAGGCGAATCCGGTCCGGGCAAATCAGGCCACACAGAAAAGCCCGGCCGCTCGGGCCGGGCTCTATTCTGGCTTTCCGTCTGGAGAAAAGCTGATTGCGCTAAGCCGATTGCGGAACGCCGTCCGACGCGAGCACCCGCTGTACCTTCTCTTCAATCACGCTCTGCGGCACATAACCCACGATCTGATCGGCTACTTTGCCGCCCTTGAAGAACAGCAATGCCGGGATGCCGCGGATACCGTACCGCGAAGGCGAAGCGCCGTTCTGGTCCACATTGACCTTGACCACCTTCAGCTTGCCCGCATAGCTGGAAGCTATGCCGTCGACGATTGGCGCAATCGCCTTGCAGGGTCCGCACCAGACCGCCCAGAAATCCACCAATACCGGCACATCGCTCTGCAGAACTTCCTGGTCGAAATTCGCATCGTTGACTTCTACAACACCCAATCCAGCCATGATCCTCCCTCGCGGCGCCTGACACCCACTCCTGACACCCATTCAGTGTACAGGAAAGCGGCCTTTTGTTCGATGCGGCGACCCTGGTTCAGGTCGCAGGCAACTCTCCCCCGGCCCCGCACCGGCACCCCCACAGAGCACCCGGCAGAGCACCAAACCAGAGAACCAAAACAGGGGCCAAACAGAGCGAACAGGGACTAAATAGAAGCGCCCGGATCCAGAAGGATCGCGGGCGCTAGAGCAGCCCTCCCCCAGAACTGCTCACGCAAGCGAATGTATGTGTTCCGCCTATGAAAGGCAAGTAAACTTCAGTAATAAAGGAGTAACCACAGATTGGTGATTATCCAAAAAGGTATCAGTGCAGTCAAAACAATTACCGATTGATTAACCCCGGGGAAAGAGCCATTAGCATTTCTACATCCGATCCGCACCCGTGGGTTGAAATCCGCAAAGCACCAGCTCTGCCTCCTGCTGGGCCCCCAGCGCTTCGCGTATCGCCTTTTCCGCCTGGCGGACACTCGCCTGGCCGTCGACGATTACCAGCACGGAGGGTCCCGCTCCGCTCAGCGCCGCGCCCAGAATCCCGTGCCCGCCGACGAGCGGCAGCAGGACCGGCAGAAGCGGGCAGATAGGTGCCCGGTAGGGTTGATGAATGTGGTCGGTCATGGCGGTCCGCAGCAGGTCCGCACGCGCCTGCGCAAAGGCCAGGGTGAGAAGAGAGACCGATTGCAGGTTCGCCACCACGTCGGCCAGCGGATAGCGTGCGGGCAGAACCGCGCGGGCCTTGCTCGTCGGCAGGGGTTCGGCCGGAAGCACCACGATAGCGCGCCATTCTGCGGGAGGCGTTACCCGTGCGGCATGCACCGCTCGGCCCTCGCACGCCGTAGCGACAAACCCGCCCAGCCAGCAGGCCGCCACGTTGTCCGGGTGGCCCTCCAGTGCATAAGCCTCTTCCAGGATGCGGTCCGTATGCCAGCCAAGCCGGCCGAAATGTACGGCCAGGGCAATCGCCGCAAGCCGGCCTGCCGCCGAGGAGCCGCAACCCATCCCCAGAGGAATGCCGTTGGCCATGCTGATCGCCAGCGGGACAACCGGCCGCCCGTGTGCAACCAGCAGCTTCTTATAGGCCTCCAGGACAAGGTTGTCCTCAAGGCGCATGCAGCGCTCCGCGTCGCGGCCAGTCGCGGTGATGGAAAACTCCTGCGCGGGACTGGCTTCAATCTCCAGGCAGAAATCCAGCGCGATCGCCACGGAATCGAAACCCGGACCCAGATTAGCGGAGGTCGCGGGCAAGCACAGGCGCAGGGCGCTCGAGCCCGGCGCGGATGTCTCGCTCATGCAGTCGCGCCCTTCATCGCCGCCAGCACCGCGGCCGGCGTGGCGTCCACGGCGACGGCGTTACGGCCCAGCCCGGCAATCTCCGCCTCGTGCCCGGCGGCTTCTTCTGCATTCAGCAGCGTTCCGCGGTGGAAATCGATCGTGTAATCGGCGTCTTTGAGCGTGTGGCCGGTGAGCACCAGAACCACCGCATCGCTCGAGCCAATCAGGCTCTTCGCGCGCAGCTTCTTCAAGCCGGCCAGCGTCACCGCCGAGGCGGGCTCGCAGCCCAGCCCCTCGGCGCCGATCTCCGCTTTGGCGATGGCGATCTCGGCTTCGGTAACGTCGATGCACCAGCCGTGCGTATCCTGAATCACGCGCGCGGCCTTGCGCCATGAAGCTGGATTGCCAATCCGGATAGCCGTGGCCCGTGTATTGGCCTCAAGCGCTTCCATCGAGGCGCCGTTGCTTGCAGCAAAGCTGCGGACCAGCGGATTGGCGCCCGCAGCCTGGACCACGGAGATTCGCGGCAACCGCGCGATCATGCCCAGCTCGAGCATCTCGCGGAATCCCTTGCCCAGCGCGGAGCTGTTTCCCAGATTGCCGCCAGGGACGATCAGATGGTCCGGCACATTCCAGTCGAAGGCCTCGGCGATCTCGAAGGCCGGCGTCTTCTGGCCCTCCAGCCGGTAGGGGTTCACAGAGTTGAGCAGATAGATGGGCGCCTGGCGAACGATCTCGGTGAGCACCTGCAGGCAGCCGTCGAAGTCCGTCTTCAACTGGCACGTGACCGCCCCATAATCCATGGCCTGAGAGAGCTTGCCCCAGGCGATTTTGCCCTCGGGAATGAGTACCAGGCTGCGCAAACCCGCGCGCGCGGCATAGGCCGCCATGGCTGCCGACGTGTTGCCGGTCGAGGCACACGCGACCCACTCGAATCCCCGCTCGCGGGCGACGCTCAGGGCTGCCGTCATGCCTGTGTCTTTGAACGACGCCGTCGGATTCATGCCCTGGTGCTTGGCGAAGATCTGGTCGATGCCCAGCGCCTTGGCGGCGCGCGGCAGATGGTACAGCGGGGTATTGCCTTCGCGCAGGGTGACGGCATTGCCAAAGCTGTTGAGGATCGGCAGCAGCTCACGGAACCGCCAGACGCCGGACTGATCGAGAGCTTCACCGGAGCAGCGGCGCTCGCGCCATAGCCACTTCAGCGCGCCGGGGTTGGGACGGTCGGGGCCGCGGCGCTGCACCCAGCCGGGATACTCGACTTCGAACAGGTCTCCACATACGGCACAGCGAAAATCGGGTTGTGCGTCGGCGCCCGCGATCCGGGCTCCGCACCCGAAGCAGCGCAACTGATGTAAATTGTCGTTCATACCTGGTGTTAGCCTAGCAGGTGTGCGAAGACTTTTCCTGTGGATCAGAGACCGGCGCGAAGCGAAGCCCATCCGGCTCCCGTCTCCCCGTTTGCGAAAGCGTTTCGCCTTCCCGTTCCTCTTTCTGATGGCCGCGCCGGTCTGCGCGCAAACGCCCTTCCGCGTCGCGGCGGCCGCTGACCTGGAGCCGGTGCTGCCTCCGGTTCTTGCCGGCTTCGAGCGGGCAACTGGGATTCACGCCGAGGCGACGTATCAAGCCTCGGCGGTGCTGACCGCGCAGATTGAAAATGGCGCGCCCTTCGATGTCTTCCTTTCCGCGGATCTCGGCTTTCCGCGACGGCTCATCGCCGCCCACCTCACGCTGGAGGCCGCACCGATCCAGTATGCCCAAGGAACGCTGGTTCTTTGGGAGCGCAAGGATTCCCACCTTCCCCCGCCGTCGCTGGAGCTGTTGCGCAGTCCGGATCTCAAGCGGCTGGCGGTCGCCAATCCCGAGCGCGCTCCCTATGGCCGCGCAGCCGTTGCCGCGCTGCAAAGTTTGAAGCTGTATGAGCCGCTCAAGCCGCGCATCGTGACGGCGGAAAATATTGCGCAGACGGCGCAGTTTGTCGACTCAGGCAATGCCGATGCCGGGTTGATCTCGCTTACATTGGCGCTCACGCCAAAGCTGGCTGCCGGCGGAAGTTATTTTGTGATCCCGCGCGAACTGTACCCGCCGCTCGCACAGGGAGCCGTCATCCTCCGCGCAACCCAACAGCGCGCGGCGGCGCAAAAGCTCCTCGCCTTCCTGCTTTCGGCTCCCGTCCAGGCCCGGCTTGCCAAGAGCGGGCTCACCCCGGTGAAGTAGAGAGACACACAGCAGAGGAAAATGGACTGGCAAGCGTTCACTCTCACACTCAGGCTGGCATCGATCACGACGATTATCCTGCTGGGCGTCGCCGTGCCGCTCGCTGCGCTGCTGGTGCTGGGGCGCGCGCGCTGGCTGGCTGCCGTCGAGGCGCTGGCCACCTTGCCGCTTGTGTTGCCGCCCACCGTCCTCGGCTTCTTTCTTCTGGTGCTGCTGGGCCCGCACACCGCGGTCGGCCGCGCGATCACGGCGCTGTTCGGGCATCCGCTGGCGTTTTCGTTTGACGGGCTGGTCGTCGGCTCGGTCCTCTACAGCCTGCCCTTTGCCGTGCAGCCTTTGGTGGCCGGCTTCGCCGCCGTTCCTGAGGCGCTGGTGGACGCGGGCCGCCTGCTCGGCGCCGGCTCGGCGCGCATCGTCATCACGCTCTTGGTGCCCTTGGCCCGCCGCTCGCTGATCACCGCCGCCGTACTCAGCTTCCTGCATACCGTGGGCGAATTCGGCGTGGTGCTGATGCTCGGCGGCGACATCCCCGGAGCCACCCGCACGCTTTCGATTGTGCTTTACAACCAGGTGGAGAACTTCGACTACGGCGCGGCCGATCGCACGGCGGCCATCCTGGTGGGTCTGAGCCTGGTTGCCCTTGCCGCCCTCTACTCCAAAGGCCAGATGCGTGGAGGAAGCCGTGCTTGAGTTTCAGCTTGACGCGCGGCGCGGCAGCTTCCACCTGCAGGTGGAAGGCCGGCTTGCCTCTGCGTGGACGGTCATCTTTGGCCCGTCCGGGGCGGGGAAAAGCACATTGCTGCGGCTGCTGGCCGGTCTGGACCAGGGAAGGGCCGGCGAGGCTGTCTATGGCCGCGTAGAACTCGACGGCAATGAGTTGACCAACACCAGCCGCCATCTTTGGGTGAGCCCGGGAATGCGGCGGGGCGGAATGGTCGCGCAGCAGCCCGCGCTCTTCCCTCACCTGACCGCGGCAGCCAACGTCGGCTACGGCCTCCAGAGCGCCCAGAGCCATCCACACCCGAGCCATCAACAATGGACGCGCACAGAGCGGACCCGGCGGGTTGAAGAGATGCTGGAGCTGGTGGGCGCCACCGAGCTGGCTCAGCGCCGGCCCGGCGAGCTCTCCGGCGGCCAGGCGCAGCGCGTCGCGCTGGCTCGGGCACTGGCCCCCGGGCCAAAATTGCTGTTGCTCGATGAGCCGTTCTCCGCGCTCGATGGAGCGGCGAGCGACGCACTGCTCGATCGCTTGCAGGCATGGACAAACGCAAACGGCGTCCAGACCCTTCTGGCCACGCACGACGTGAGCGACGCGCTCGCCACCGGCGCGGAGGTCCTCCTGCTGCGTGAAGGCCGGCAGGTTTCGCTGGGCCCGGCGGTTCAAGTGCTCGCCCACGAGCGGGAGCGGCTGCTCCATCGCCTAACACCGCTCTAAGCCGGAAAGCCGACCAGAACCGGCTCTCTCTCCAACCGGATGCCGAACCGGGTCTCCACCGCGGAAGAGATCTGTTCGGCGAGCGCAAGAATCTCCGCGGCGCTGGCGCCGCCGCGGTTGACCAGCGCCAGCGTGTGCCGCGAAGAAATGCCGGCCGCGCCCAGCGTCGAGCCCTTGTGAAAACCGGCTTGCTCAATCAGCCACGCCGCCGGAATCTTGACCAGGCCGGCGTATTGCGGACCCGATCCAGCCGGAAACCTGGGCGGCGAGGCTGCACTGCGGACAGCCACCTGCTCAAACAGCTCTGCGCTTACCACGGGATTTTTGAAGAAGCTGCCCGCGCTGCGGCAATCCGGATCGCCTTCCACAATCAACATGCCTTTTGCCCGCCGAATGTCGCGGACCATGCCGGCAACCTCGGCAAGCGTGGGCCCCGCCCCTGCCGGATACATCGCCTCGGCTGCACGCTGCAGCTCGGGGTAGCGCAGCGTGGGCGCGCCGCCCGGCCTGAGGCGATAATCGACGCGCGTAATGATGAAGCGGCGGCGATCGCTGGTATTGAAGCGGCTGCGCCGGTAGGCGAAATCGCATTCGGCGGCGGTAAGCTCCACAAATGCCCGCGCGTGAAGATCGAATGCGCGCACACGGTCGACGACCGAAGAAACTTCCTGCCCGTAGGCGCCCACATTCTGCACCGGCGTTCCGCCGGCTGTGCCGGGAATGCCGCTGAGGCATTCTATTCCCGCGCACTCGTCCTGCAAGGCCCGCTGCACGCAATGTTCCCAAGGCTCGCCGGCAGCCACGCAGTACACCCGGCCAGGCCCCTCGGTGGTTGCAGTGGAAATGCCGCGCAGCGCGATGCGGAGAACCAGGCCCGCGAAACCGGTATCCGACATGAGCACGTTGCTGCCGCCGCCAAGGACGAAGAGCGGTATCCCGCGTTCCCCGGCCCATTCGACGGCTTCCACGATCTCGGGCTCACTGGCTGCCTCAACCAACCAGCGCGCCGGGCCGCCGATGGCGAAGGTGGTGAAGGGCGCGAGCGGCCGATTTTCTTCCATCTGCATCGGTTCAAGGCTATCGCACTTTGTGCGCGACGCGGCTGGAAGGGAAAGGGCGCCGCCCCGCAGCGCGCATTTAACGATAAAGTGAAGGCAGGCAGTTCGCAGCCGGAGTTTCAATATCTCCCCGGAACCGATGGCGATGATCGTCCGAAGAGATGGCGCGCGCGGATGTACAAGAGGAGGACACCAATGCAAAAAGACGTGTTACTCGAAATGGTGAAGCAAAACCAACATACCAGCCACTTCTCTTTCGACAGGGTAACTGACGAAACTGCGGATCTACGCTTGAACGATAAGACAGCATCCATCGGCTTTATCTATCGTCACATCGGCGAAACGATCAATATTTTCGGCCAGTTTTTCGGCATACCGACCGATGTAAAAAACACGACGATGGGTCAAACCGATACCGGCCAGCATCATGACATAAGCCATAGCAAAGAGCTGATTGAGCGAGGATACAAAATGCTTCAAGGTCTCGTGGAAAACAGCTCCGACGAGGATTGGCTCAAACCGGTAGATACTCCCTTTTTTGGCACAGTTTCCAGGGTAAGGTTGTTCGCTCATGTGCTTTTTCACACCTCAAATCATGCAGGACAAATCTCTCTGACGTTGGCTAAAGGGAGATAAGCGAGTTTTCGGTTCCGTTGCTCCCCGGATACCCACTTAGCCCAAAGCGCATCAAATTTTCGTACAATAGAGGCAGGCAGTCCGCTGCCGGAGGTAAACATGTACCCAGAACTGATGGTGGTGCCCATGCGCGAAGAAATGACACGCGCGGGGATCGAGGAAACCCGGACGGCCGAGGAAGTGGACGCGGCGCTGGCTGAGCCGGGAACGACGCTTTTGGTGGTGAACTCGATCTGCGGATGCGCGGCCGGGAAGATGCGTCCCGGCGTGCGGTTGGCGCTCGCGAACTCCGCCAGTCAGCCGGACCGCAAGATCACCGTGTTTGCCGGGCAGGATCGGGAAGCCACTGACCGCGCGCGAAGCTACTTCGAGGGCAATCCTCCCACTTCGCCGGCGGTCGCCATTCTGCGCGACGGCAAGCTCGTTTACCTGATGCAGCGGTTCGTCATCGAGCAGGCCACGGCGCAACAGATCGCGGGCGAACTGGTGCGGGCCTTCGATGAGTTTTGCGCCAAGACCACGGCGTAGTTTGCGCTTAGACTTTCCGGACCGGGCCGGGATATTGCACAATCGTTTCGTCGGCAGTCAGCAAAGTGATCCCTTCGACCATCGCCTCAGAGATCAGGAGCCGGTCGAAGGGATCTTTGTGTAGGCGTGGAAGATTCGCAGCTGCGGCCGCATGCTGGCCTGCGCCCCCCATTCCCCATAACCGTTCTCGAGCGATGCATGACGCACCAATACCGGATTGGCATCGAATCCCGGGTAGCCTTGGCACTGTCTTATCGCAATCTCCCAGGTGCTGGCGACACTGAAGAGCAGTTCGTTTGTTTCATCTGGTCCGGCACAAGAGCAAAAACGGCATCCGCGCTGGAGGCCGTTCCAATTCTGGCTTCGAGAAATGCGGCTCAGTTCCCTTCTTTGGCCGCGATCAACTTCTGCACCTTGCTATGCTTCCGGCTATATCCGAAGTAGATGAGCAACCCGAAGATCAGCCAGCTCCCAAAGCCGATCCACGCCGGCGCGTCAAGTGAAAACATCAGCGCCAGGGAAACGATCATGCCGCAGATCGGCACCGCCGGCACCCATGGCGTGCGGAACGGCCGCGGCTGATTGGGGTGCCTTACGCGCATCACCCACACGCCCAGGCAGACGATGGTGAAGGCAAGCAGAGTGCCCAGGCTAACCAGTTCGCCGAGCACCGTGATGGGAAAGAAAGCCGCAAGGAAAGCAGCAAAGGCGCCCACCACGATGGACGTGAGGTACGGCGTGCAGAAGCGGGGATGAAGTTTGCCCACCCATGGCCAAAGCAACCCATCGCGCGACATGGTGTAGAGAACGCGCGACTGCCCCAGCAGCATCACCAGCATCACGGAGGCGAGGCCGGCGATGGCGCCCAGGTCAATGAGAATCACGCCCCAGCGCACCCCGATAGCCGCCGCGCCGTCCGCCACCGGAGCGGGAACGTTGAGCGTGGTGTAAGACTTTACGCCGGTCAGCAGGCCGGCGACAAAGATATAGAGCGTAGTGCAGATGATCAATGATCCCAAAATGCCGAAAGGCATATCCTTCTGCGGATTCCGCGCCTCCTGCGCGGCCGTCGAAACCGCGTCGAAGCCGATGTAAGCGAAGAAGACCACTCCCGCGCCGCGCATGATGCCCGACCAGCCGAATTGCCCGAAGTGGCCGGTGTTTCTGGGAATGAACGGGTGCCAGTTGGCAAGCATGTGCTGCCAGTTGCCGAACGCATAGACCGTCGCCAGGCCGATAAAGAACAGCACGATGGCCACCTTGATCATCACGGCGGTGCTGGTGAAGTTGGCCGATTCGCGCACGCCCACCACCAGAACTATGGTGATGACCACGATCGCCAGCATCGCGAAGATGTCGATTTGCGCTTTGAGCGTGTATCCGAAGAGCGTGAATGCGACGGCGGGCGTGGGATTAAACGGGAGTTTTATGCCGAAAAAACCAAGCAGGCTGCTGACAAAGCCGCTCCAGCCCACGGCGACCGTCGCGGCGCCGAAGGCGTATTCCAGCACCAGCGCCCACCCGATGATCCACGCCACAATCTCGCCCATGGTTGCGTACCCATAGGTGTAAGCGCTGCCGGCTATCGGCATCATCGACGCGAACTCCGCATAGCAGAGGCCCGCGAAGACGCATCCGATACCGGCGATGATGTAAGAAATCACAATGGCCGGCCCGGCAAACTGCGCCGCCGCGGTACCCGTAAGAACGAAGATGCCGGCTCCGATGATGCCGCCGATGCCGATCGAGATCAGGTTGATGGGTCCAAGGGCGCGCTTCAAGCTGTGTTCGGTAGCCTCGGATGCCTCCGCCAAAATCTTCTCGATTGGTTTGGTTGCTAAGAGCTTACTGGCCATTTTTTCTCCGCATCGAGCTTCTCTCCGCATCGATTGTGTTTGCGTTCCCTCGTGCTCTGTTTTGTTTCAACCGGGACAAACCGGCTCGTCCACTCTAACCCTCCAGAGCGAACCTCCGGCTAATCGTTTTCGGAATCGCCTTGGACCAGGCGCGCTTGCCTTCGAGACGAGCGGGACCACAACAGGTAGACAGGAATGCCGAGCAGAACCAGAGCCAGGCCCGGCCATGTGTACTGCGGCTTGTAGCGCAATAATACGACACAGATCCATGCCGCCATGACGATGTAAAGCGCAGGCAGAACGGGATACCCGAGAGCCTTGTAGGGACGCGGCGCATCCGGCAGTCGGAAGCGCAGAACGAAAAGTCCTGTAATGGTGAGGATGTAGAAGACCAGTTCGGCAAAGATGATGTAGTCCAGCAACTGGCTGTACGAGCCTGAGACGCAGAGCAGAACCGTCCAGGCGGCCTGCACCAGCAAACCGGCCACCGGCGTCTTGTAGCGCGGGTGAAGCTTGCCGACGGACTTGAAGAAAAGCCCGTCCTGGCTCATCGCATAGAACACGCGCGCGCCGGCCAGCGTCATCCCATTAGCGCAGCCGAAGGTGGAGATGAGAATCGTCGCCGCCATCAGCCCGGCTCCCGCGGCTGGAAAGACCTGGCCGAGGGCTGCCGTGGCCACCCGGTCCTCGGTCGCAAATTGAATGCCGCGCGCCATCGCCGTCGCGCCGTGCGGAGCGCCGTGCAGCGGCAGCACGAGCATATACGCCAATGACACCAGGAAGTACACCGTAAGCACGAAGCCGGTGCCGAGAATCAGCGAAAGCGGCAGATTGCGGCGCGGATTCTTCACCTCGCCAGCCGTGAAGGTGATGTTGTTCCAGGCATCGGCAGAGAAAAGCGAACCGACCTGGACCACCGCCAGAATCACCAGCAGATTGACCCAGGCAGTGGGTCCGCCCACACCTACCTGCACGGGATGCAGCGTGTGCCAGCCGGCGTTCCGCCAAAACTGGCTCAACCCCGCGCCGAAGTTCGCCCGCCACGCTGTCGCGTTCACGCCAACGATGAAGGCCAGCAGGATGAGGGCCGCGAGAGAGATGGCCTTTGCCGAGGTAAAGATGTTCTGGATCAGTGCCCCCAGCCGGACCCCGAAGATGTTGGCAATCGCGAGCAGAATGACGATCGCAATGCCGGTCAGGTTGGCCGTGCTCACGCCGATCTCCATGTTGCCGAGAACCATCGGTCCCACGCGCCACGCCGGCACGTGAGCGATGTGCCACAGCCAGTGGGTCGTCGAGATAGACGGGAAAAAGACGCCGAGAAACTTGCCGAACGCCACGCAGACCGCTGCGATCGTCCCCGTCTGGATGACCAGGAAGAGCGTCCAGCCGAAGAGAAATCCCCACAGCGGACCCAGCGATTCGCGCAGGTAAACATATTGGCCGCCGGCCCGCGGCATCATCGCGGCGAGCTCTCCGTAACTGAGAGCGCCGATCAGCGTGAGAACAGCGGTCACCGCCCACGCGCCCAGGTAGAGCGCCGGAGAATCCGTGCCCCTGGCGATATCGGCATCCACGATGTAAATGCCGGAGCCGATCATGGAGCCGATGACGATGGCCGTGGAACTGAAGAGACCGAGACTCTGCACCAGCTTAGTGCTTTGGGCCGGCGCGTCGGGCTCCGCGGTGGAGGCTTGATCTGTGGTCCGCACTTGAAATGAGTTTTACCTGAAATTCGCTGAGATGTCTTTAGCTTTCTTTCGCGTGAACCCGGGCACGCATAAGACGGAATGTGCCAGCCGCAGTCTTGCCTAGCTGAGATGTTCGAGCCAGCGGCGAAATTCGGAAGCCGGATCGGGCGCGCGGAAGATCGCCGCTGAGACGGCAACCGAGGATGCCCCGGCACCAAGCACAGCGGCCGCGGTCTCGAATGTAATACCGGCGGCAGCCGTGAGGATGCGGTCCGCGCCGGCCTGTTCGCGCAGGTGCCGCACGCCTTCTATCCCGATCGGCGCTTTAGAGGTCTGCTTGGTGATCGTAGGAAACACGGGACCCACGGCAAGATAATCCGCCGGCGCATCCAGAATGCCAGGCAAAAACCCTTCGCTGCCGCCGAATGTGCCCACGATCCGCTCCGGCCCCAGCATGCGGCGCGCTTCGTTGGGCGAAAGATCGCCGGCATCCACATGAACTCCGTCAAATTCAACCCGTTCAACCAGATCGGCGCGGTCGTCGAGAATCAGCTTCACCTGTGGCGCGGGCAACGCGCCTCGCAGAACAGTGGCGTCGGCAAGAATCTCCGCCTCGGGACCGGTCTTGTTGCGGTACTCGAGCAGCGTCACCCCGGCTTGACCAAGTGCAGCACCCAGACGGCGAAGAAACCCGGCGCGGTCTGTCGCGGGAATTGTGGACGCATCCAGGATGGGATAAATCTTGGGGAAGGAAAACCTCATGCAATCAGGTTAACCCACGCTGAGGAATCCATCCCTTCGCCAGGAAGAACGCGAAGGATGAGATACCGCTCTAGTCTCTAGCCCTGTTCCCCAGTCTCCGTTCCCTGTTCCCTGTCGTTCACATCTCGTCGGCCGAGGGTCCGTACATGCCGGGAACCTTGGCATTCAGCATCCGCAGGTAAACGCCTAGCTGCGCCCGGTGATGAATCATGTGGCCGACCACCAGCTCGCGAAAGACTTTGTGGCGCGGATCGTTGATCCAGACGTGACCGCCGAAGATAAACTGCCAGTTCTGATCCCACTTTTCGCCGGTAGTGCCCGCCAGGGCAGCCTGCGCGCGCGGAAACTCGCTGTCAAACTTCCCCAGCAAGGCAGCCTTGCTGGCCGGAACGTAAGCCTCCCATTTGTGATCGGCCGGGAAGTCCAGCTTGTCGAGAGTCAGCGAATGCACCGCCCAGTCACCCACCATATCGATCAGGTGACCCGCCAACCGTCCCAGGCTCATGGATTTCGGGTGGGGCTTGTACCCGAAATCGGCGTCGGCGGGAATGGCTTCCAGCATCTTCCGCGTTTTAGCTGCCTCGCGGTCATATTCGGCGATGAGCTCCTTTTGATAATCCATCGTGTGATCTCCTTCTGTCTGCGAAACCCAGCATAGCGCAGCTCATCCAAAAAGGCGAATAAAAAACGAAATTATTGTGCGAAGTTTTTAATCATTGCTCGCGAGCCGCCGGCCTAATGCTTCGGCAGCGCGTAAGCTACGTACGCCCCTCCGACCGGCCCTTTGGGATCACGGCCCCCGCTCGCGGCGATCACCACATACTGGCGGCCATCCACCACGTACGTCGAGGGCGTCGCCAGCCCGGCAAACGGCAGCTCTGTCTCCCACAGCAGTTTGCCCGTCTTCGCGTCGAAGGCGTGGAACTTCCGGTCGTAGACCGTCGCGCCGATGAATAACACGCCGCCCGCGGTCACAATCGGACCACCGTATAGTTCGGACCCGGTGTTCGTCATTCCCTTCTTCGCCAGCTCGGGGTACTCGCCCAGAGGAATCTTCCAAAGATACTTGCCTGTCTTGAGATCGATCGCGTTCAACGTGCCCCACGGCGGCGCAATCGCAGGATAGCCGTCCGGGTCGAGGAATCTGCGGTAGCCGGTAAAGACGTATTGCTGTCCCGCGTCCGAGGATGGCGCCAGCTCGTGCTCGCCGACTCCCAAATAACGAAGCAGCGCGTCGAGCTCCGCTCCCTGAATCTGGGGCATCGGCGGCATCGCTCCTTTGCCCGCATGAATGCGCGCAGTGATCTGCTCCTTCGTCAGGCGTCCGCTCACGCCGGCAAGCATGGGAATCGCCGGCGGGTTTCCCTGCATGTTCGCGCCGTGGCACATGGCGCAGTGATCGCGATAGACCGTGCCGCCCGCGGAGTTGAAAGCCGCCTGCTCTGAGCGCGGCGGCAATGCGGCCAGTCGCTTTTCATCTCCTGACGCAACCGGCGTACGCAAAAACTCGAGCAGCGCGTTCAGCTTGTCCTCGTCGAAATTGGGAAAGGACGGCATGCGGCCCATGCCGTTGTGGATGGTATGGGTGATCGCCTCCCTGCCGAGCCTATCCTCGATTCCGATCAGCGATGGAAACGCCGGCGGCGCACCCGCCCGGTTGAGCCCATGGCAGACGGCGCATTGCTGGTCATAGAGCTGCTCACCGGCGCTCGAGGCATGTGCCACCGGCGCCAGGCCGCCGGTCCAGGCCATCTCTGTCGAGCCCACGAAGAGCGTATCGGTGGTTGGATCGATCGCCGGACCGCTCCACTCGCCTCCTCCGTCGAATCCGGGAAAGATCACCGTCTGCTGGCCGACTGCGAGTGGATAGAACTGCCCCCCGGAACGCAGACCGCTCAACTCTTTTGCCGCCCAGGCATGGGCCTCCGGAGTGCGGTTGGTGAGCATATCCGCGGTGAGTTGCTGGCGGCCGAAAGGCAGCGGCCGATCGGGCGCGGGCTGGGTCGGCGAAGTAACTTCTCCGGGCACCTGGCTCGCCGGGTAAGGATGTTCGTGGATCGGGAAGAGCGGTTGGCCGGTGACGCGATTGAAGAGGTAGACGTACGATTGCTTCGTGATCTGCGCAAGAGCCTCGACGGTCTGGCCGTTCTGATGAAGCGAATAGAGCGCCGGCGGCGCGGGAAAATCGCGATCCCAGACGTCGTGGTGCACCCCCTGGAAGTGCCAAAGCAGTTTCCCCGTCGCGGCATCGAGCGCGAGAATGCAGTTGGCATATAGATCATTGCCCACGCGGTCGCCGCCGTAAAAATCCATGACAGCCGAGCCGGTCGGCACATAGGCGATGCCACGCTGCGCGTCGACCGAAAGACCGGCCCAGTCGTTCGCCGAGCCGGCAGTCTTCCAGGCATCCGGCGGCCAGGTTTCGTAGCCGGGCTCGCCGGGATGTGGAATCGTGTGGAAGCTCCAGCGCAATGCGCCGGTCTGCACGTCGTACGCGCGAATGTCGCCGGGGGGTGCAGGATGCGTCTCAGGATTGCGTCCGCCCACAATGATCAGATCTTTGTAGATGACGCCCGGAGTCGTCAGCGCGACGGACTGCTCCTCATAATTCCCGCGCAGGTTCTTGCGCAGGTCGATGCGCCCGTTCTCGCCGAAGCTCGCGATCGGCTTGCCGGTCTCTGCATCGAGGCAATAGAGGAAGTTCATAATCCCGGCGAAGATACGCGCGTGCGCGCCGTCGGTCCAATAAGTCACCCCACGGGTGGGCTGCGTGGCGCCAATGCCGGAATCGAATCTCCATTTGAGCTTGCCGGTCGCCGCATCGATCGCGATCACGACCTGCGAAGGCGTGTACGCGTAGAGCGTGCCTCCGACGATCACCGGGTTGACTTCGAGATTGCCCTTTTCGCCCGTGTCGTAGGTCCAGGCAGGCTGGAGGCGCTCCACGTTGGTGCGGTTGATCTGCGCCAGCGGAGAGTAATGATCTCCATCGAAGCCGCCGCCATACGCGGGCCAGTCCGCGGATTTTTGCGCCGCACCCGGGATGGCGAACGGCAACGCAAACAGAAGATTAAGTACGAGTGCTTTCAAGCTCTTCCCTCGAGTTCTCGTGCATTGTATCGAAGAGAGCCCATGAAGCCGGAATCCGTACACTCTCGCGCGGAAAAAACCGCGCCGCCCTGAGAGAAGAACATCGCCCTCGTGCGCCCGGCTCCCGGTGCGTTAACGGAATCGCGAAGACACAAACGATGCGGACCACGCCTGCTGCCAGCCGGGCACGCCGCCCAGCGGGAGAAGCCCGGTGGCCGGCACCGCGGTGGGAGGAGCGATGCTTGCGGGCGCCGCAGGGTCGGTGCGCAGATAATCCAGATGCCCGTAGTTCCAGGCGCTCGGAATCTGGCAGGGAGGCACGTAATCCGGCGGAGGCACTTTAGGCCCGAAGCGGCCCAGGGCCGACTCCCACCACGGGTGATCGCGGTTCACGAGTTCGCCGGCAAAGTCGCCGATAGGAAACGCCCAGCGCAAAATATCGTCCTGCTGAGAGGCCAAAATTGAGATGGCATCCACCTTGTCCGGCACAGAGGCAAACTCGCTGGTCAGGCAATCGTCTCCCACAGCGCCGGCCATCAGAATAGCGCGGCGCACGCGCCGATTCATCGTGGCGATGGCCTGGAGAACCACGCGCGTTCCCAGGCTGTGCGAGGCAAACGAGACGCTGGTTGCATTCAGAAAATTCGCGTCGATGAACCTGCCGGCCATCGCGCCCGCGTCCATCGCGTTCTTCGGTTCCTCAGGATAACTGAGCGCGTAGAGCGAGTCCGAGTCTCCAGGCCAGAGGAGACCCACAAAGACGGCCGTCGCCGGAAGGTGCAGCAGGCCTTCCCACAGAGCCAGGCATTCAATCCCAGCGGATTGATTCACGTTGAAGCCATGGGTTCCAACCAGCACGTCTTTGCCATGGATAAAGCTCTGAAGATCGCCGAGACTCAGCGGGATCACACTCGACGGAGACGACGGGCCCGCTGTGGCGGTGCAGGCCGTGATCGACGGAGCCACTCCGCCTCCACCGGCCAAAGCGCGCGCTTGGAGGAATACGCTCATCAGGACCCTGCTTTTTTCACAACCTGCATGGTGTTCACCGCGGTTGCCAGGGCGTTCGAAATATCCTTAGCGATCGGCGCCAGCGGTGTCGCCAGCAAACCCACCAGCACGGCAAGGCCTATGTTGTATCCCTGAGCCCAGAACCCAGGGCCGGCCAGAGTCCACGCGCCGATCACGGCCAGCACTACCGCAAGAAACGCGGCCAGCCCGCGCGTTCCGTTGCGATACACCTGATCTGAACATTGATAGGCCTCGTCGAGCATGGCCGTCAGGATGAGATCGAAACGCGCGAAGACATCGCTCTCCGGCTGCAGCAGCGGGACGCCGGCCACAGTCTTCACGGCCACAACCTTGAGCAACACCGGATCGACATTAGCCGCGGCGGCGAGAGCCTCCGCATTGCCGGCGCTGATGTGAAGCTTGATGAGCGACTTGGCAATGGCCTTCTGGCTCGCGAGATCGGTACCGTTCACCCAGTTGGCTTCGATGGTGGCAAGGATGTTTTTGCGCGGCAGCGCGTTGGGCGGCACCGAAGGCGATTCCGGATCGCTCTGGTCGGGCGTAAGCGAGGCGACCACCTCATGGATGTGCTTCAGGCCGATGCGGTTGATGGAGCCGAAGACCGGCTTCAAGGCCTCGACGAGCCCAAAGGCCGCCGTTCCCAATCCTCCAATCGCGGTGATGACCTCCGACAGGTGCAGTTGCGAGATATCCACGTTCATGGGCCGAACCCTTTCTTGCTTACCCAAACTTATACAGAGAAGGGCAGCCGGAAGAAAGGAAATTCTTGGATAGAGAGAGGGTGCTGAAAACCCGTGCTGGAAACCCGGTTAGCCACCTTCTCACCCTTGCGCGCAAACATTCGCAGGGAACAGGGCACGGCGTTTCTCGAGCCCGTAAACACAGCGGGGGTAACCTTGGGGGAATGAGCCGGAATCTATGAAACACGATCGGAAGAACGCAACCTCAGGCCGACTTCTTCTCCGCTTCCGCGCGGGCGGCGAGAAAACGTTCCATGAAGCCCGTATCGAATTCGCCGGCGCGGAACCCGGCATCGGCGAAGATCTCCTGATGCAGCGGAATCGAGGTGTGAATTCCCTGCACCACAAACTGGCCCAGGGCCCGCTCCATGCGCGCAATGGCCTCCGCGCGGTCGATGCCATGAACAATCAGCTTCGCGATCAGCGAATCGTAGTACGGCGGAATCACGCCTTCCGAGTACTGCGCCGTATCCACGCGGACGCCGTTGCCGCCGGGCACATTGAACGCGGTGATCTGCCCGGCCGAGGGCGTGAACTTCTGCGGGTGCTCGGCATTGATGCGGCACTCGATCGCGTGACCGCGTATCTCGAGCTTGGGCGGCAAGATGGAATCGAGCTTCTCGCCGGAGGCGATGCGCAGTTGCGCCTTCACCAGATCGATGCCCGTGATGGCTTCCGTGACCGGGTGCTCCACCTGAATGCGCGTGTTCATCTCGATGAAGTAAAGCTGCCGCTCGGCGTCCATCAGGAATTCGACGGTGCCCGCATTCTGGTAGCCAATCTCGGTGAGGCAGCGGCAGAGGGTCTTGCCGATCTCGTCGCGCATCTTGGGCGTCACCTGCAGTGAGGGCGCCTCTTCAATCAATTTCTGATGGCGGCGCTGGATCGAGCACTCGCGCTCGAAGAGTGACACCACATGGCCGTGCTCATCGGCGAGAATCTGAAACTCGATATGGCGCGGGTTCTCGATGAACTTCTCCATGTAGAGCTCGCCGTTGCCGAAGGCGTTGGCCGCCTCGGCATGAGCCGCATGGAACAGGTGCGGCAGTTCCTCGCAGGAACGTGCGATGCGCATGCCGCGTCCGCCGCCGCCGGCCTTCGCCTTCAGAATCACCGGAAAGCCGACCCTCTCGGCCCAGGCCTCGGCCTCTTCCACGGTGGGGATGATGCCGTCGGAGCCGGGCAGAATCGGCACCTTGGCTTTCTTCATGGCCTGGCGGGCTTTTTCTTTTTCGCCCATCAGCCGCGTCACCTCGGGCGGAGGCCCGATGAACTTGATATTCGAGGCGCGACAGACCTCGGCAAAGTTGGCGTTCTCGCTCAGCAGGCCATATCCGGGATGGATCGCATCCACATCGGCGATCTCCGCCGCCGAAATCACCGCTGGCACGTTGAGATAGCTGTCCGCCGGGCGCGGAGGCCCGATGCAGATCGCCTCGTCTGCAAAGCGCACATGCAGAGAGTTGCGATCGGCTTCGCTATACACCGCAACGGTGCGCACGCCAAGCTCACGGCATGCATTCAAAACCCGCAGCGCAATTTCACCCCGATTGGCGACCAGAACTTTACGAAACATGGAAGACCTTTGGAACGGCGTTGGCGCGGTGAGCGGAGTTCACGGTGTTGGCAAAAACCAGAGCGGACCCGCAAAGCCGTGTTGGATTGGTGATGTAAAAAGCTCGAAACTAACACCGCTAACAATGCTAGCGCCGCTAACTCCTCTATCTCACCCTAGGCCGGACGGACCGCAAACAACGGCTGTCCGAATTCGATGGCTTGGCCGTTGGTGACGAAACACCTGACGACCTCGCCCGCGGCATCGGATTCGATTTCGTTCATCAACTTCATGGCTTCTACGATGCAGATCACCTGGCCCTTGTCGACGTGATCGCCGGGAGACACAAACGCCGAGGCGCCCGGCGACGGCGAAGCGTAGAACGTGCCGACAATAGGCGACTTGACGATGTGCAGACCGGCGTCAGGATCTTGGGCCGCCGGCGCGCCGGTTGCCGAGGCTGCCGGAACGGCGGGCGCCGGAGCATGGGCAGCGGCTGCGGGCGCAGACTGGAGCAGCCGCGCGAGGTCGCCGATGCCCGCAGGCGAGCCCTCCTGCTGGTGGAATTTCAAACGGATCTTTAGGTCGCCGCGATCCAAATCGAATTCGGCGACCTGATACTGCTTCAGAAACTCGATCAGTTGTTTCAGGTCTTGGATATCCTGTGGTTTCATTCGCTCGTTAACTCTCTCGCGACCGCGTGGAATGATTCAAATGGGGGCTCAAAGTTCAATGAGAGCTTTGGGCGCAGGCGTCAGCACTTGTCCTCCGCTGCGAGTCACCGCAACCATGTCTTCGATGCGTACGCCAAACTCGCCGGAAAGATAGATTCCAGGTTCGATGGTGATGACCATGCCGGGCAGCAGTCTGGCTGGCTGTCCGGCGCCGATGCGCGGCGGCTCATGAATCTCCAGACCGACCCCGTGGCCGGTGGAGTGGGAAAAAGCCTCTGCCAGTCCCGCCTTGCGCAATATGCCGCGAGCGGCTTCATCCACTTCTGCGCAGCTTGCTCCCGCATTTACTTTCGCAACCGCGTTTTGCTGTGCTTCAAGTACCGCGCTGTAGGTG
>DASXFB010000069.1:0-18524 GCA_036489815.1 Occallatibacter sp.
GCCTCCGCGTCGCGCGTCAGGGTCATCTGGCCCTGCAGCACCTGATTGACAAACTCCTTCACCATATCGCGGCCGCGTTCGAGCGTTGCCGAATCCCGGTTGAATCGTCCCTGGGCCACGATCTGTTCAAGCAGGCCCTGCTCTTCCTGGGTCTGCGCCGTTGCGCTTGCCGCCGCCGCTGCTTCTTGTGCGCTCATTCGGCACCTCCGCCTTTGCCCAGTTCAGCCCGAAGCTTTTCCCGCGTCTCCGTATTCGAAACCGCGTCAAACAGCGCTTCATCGAGCTTGTCGTTGCCCTGCAGGCTCCCGCGCAGATCGGAAAGGCGCGTCCGCAGATCGAGCAGCTCCTTGAGCGGTCCCACCTGCTTCGCCACGTTCTCCGGCGAAAAGTCGTCGAGGCTCTCGAACTTGAGGTTCACGCTGATCTGGCCGGCGTTCGGATCGTCGCTGAGCTTGTTCGCCACCGAATATGCCAGGTGCGGCTGCATGCCCTTGAGCACCGAATCGAAGTTGTCAGGGTTGATTTCGACAAATTTACGATCCTTGAGGGCCGCGAGAGGTTGCTCGGGCTGCCCGGTCAGATCTCCAAGAACGCCCATGACAAAAGGCAGTTCCTTCATCTCGATTGCGTCGCCGATCTCGACGTCATAGGTGATATGCACGCGTGGTGAGCGGACGCGATCAAGTTTGTGCTGAGTGCTTTCTTTGGCCATAATTTTATTCCCTCGGGGCCCCTTGCGCGCCGCAGCTGCGCGGCATCCGGCTGCCGGATCAGACTAGAGTTCGTTCCTTGGATTGCCTTGGTTCAAGTAAACGCAAGAACTGTATTAGCTGTCAGAGAAGTCCATGCGTCCGAATCGGGAGCGAGTTGATTATTAAATGAGACGGTAGCAGTGTCAAGTCAAAAAGCGACCCGCGAAGGTAGTGACGATTACTTGCGGACCGTATCACATCCATTCGCGAGAACCCGCCAGTGTATACTCGTTTCCCGGATGGTGACATAAATATGAGACAGCTGCAGCCGGTCGTCTGGTCAAAGGGTGTGTTTCTGTCCCCGCAACACCTGCAGGCCCAGGACCGCTTCTTCGAGGACACGCTTCGCTTCCTCGCCGGCGCGCTTTCCTTTCGCCACTGGGGCTTCGCGACGCTGCAGATCGACGCCGCGGGACTGAGCCAGGGACGGCTCAACGTCATGGAAGCCTCCGGCATTTTTCCTGACGGCCTCATGCTCGACCTGCCCGGTTCCGACGCGCCGCCCGCCTCCCGCACGCTCGATGAAATCTTCCTGGACGGCCGAACCACCTGCGCCTTCTTTCTCGCCGTTCCCCAGGACCGCCCCGGCGGCATCAACGTCGCCCTGCAACGCGGCGGCGCCAGCACCCGCTTTTATTCCGAATTGCAGATGCTGCGTGATGAAAACAGCTCCGGCGTCGAGAAGCCTGTCTCGCTGGCGCGCAAGAATCTGCAGATCCTCGCCGAGACCGAAAACCTCGAAGGAGCCGTGGTGCTTCCCCTTGCTCAGATCGAGAAGACCGAGGCAGGCGGGTACCGGCACGATCCGAAGTTCGCGCCGCCGCTATTGAACGTGAAAGCCAACGAGCTGCTCACCGGCATCCTGCGCGGCCAGATCGAGACCCTGGTCTCTCGCAGCAGCCAGCTTGCCGGATCCCGGCGCCAGCGCAATCAGTCCCTGGCCGACTTCAGCGCCTCCGATATCGCCAACTTCTGGCTCCTCTACACCATCAACGTCCATCTTCCGGTGGCGCGCCACATGCTCGATGCGGCGCAGGTGCATCCCGAATCGATGTTCCTGCACATGCTCTCGCTCGCCGGTGCGCTCACCACCTTCTCTTCGAAGTTCGAGTCGCGCGACCTGCCGAAGTATGAGCATGATCGGCCGGGCCCCTGCTTTCTCGCGCTCGATGCCGCCATCACTGAGCTGCTCGAAACCGTGGTGCCCAGCAACTTTGTCGCGCTGCCGCTCAAGCCGCTGCGCGATTCCATCTATGCCACCGCCATCGACAAGGACAGCTACTTCGAGAACTCCCGCCCCTATCTCGCCATCTCCTCTGATCTCAAGGAAGCCGATCTGATTGCGCGCACCCCGAATCTGACCAAGGTCTGCTCCGCCACGCACATCGAGCAGCTCATCCGGCAGGCGCTGCCCGGCGTCAAGCTCACGCATGTTCCCGTGCCGCCGCGTGCAATCCCCGTGAAACTGAGGTATCAGTACTTTAGTTTGGATCGCAGCGGTCCGGTTTGGGAGTCGATCGTGCGTTCGCGCAACTTCGCCGTCTACGCGCCGCAGGAGATCCCCAACCCCGAGATGGAGCTGATCTTCCTCTTCGCGAATCCCGAATAGCGGGCTTCCCTGCCCATCCGGGCGATCTTTCTCTAGGTGATCTTCCTCTATTTGTGGCGCATCAGTACGAAGATCAGGATGATCAACAGGGCAATGATCAGGAAACCCATGACCGCCAGCATCGCGATCATGTACTTGGGCATGCCTGTGGGCGCCGGAGGCGTGGGCGGCGCCGGTGCTGCGGGCGGCTGAAAGGCAAACGCCGGCGGAGCGAAATGCGGCGCGGGCGCAGCCGGAGGGGCAGCCACGGGCGGGCGTGGTATCTGCGGCATCGCCGGCGGCTGCATCGCGGGCGGCTGCAAGGGTGGAGGCGTCCACGCGGGCCGGGCAGCGGAAGGTGCCGGCGCAGAGGGAGCGCCCTGTCCGGACTGCAAATCGCGCAGCGCTGAACCGGAGATGACCCGCGTGAACTCGCCCGGACCGCTTGCCGCGGGAGGCGCGGGCGCAGGCGGAAGCACGGCAGGCATCCCCGGCGCTGCGGCCATCGGCGGCGGATTGAATGCAGGCGCGAACGGCGGTGCAACCGCGGGCGTAGCGGCCGGAACAGATGTCAATGGCGGAGGCGCCGCGGGAGCCGGTTGCTCTGAGAGCGTGCGCAATAGTTGCGTAAACCCGCCCGCCGCGGGCGGTTGAGCCGGCGCAGGCGGCGGCGCAAGAATCGGCTCCGCGGCCTTGGGCGCCGTCTCCTGATTCAGCGCCTTGAGCAGCTGCGTGAATCCTCCTTGCGCGGGAAGCGCGGGGTCGGCCGCAGGCGATGCAAGAGGAGCGCCTGGAAATTTAAAGCTGCTTTCGCTTGCAGGTTCGGGCGCCAAAGGCCGCAACGGCTCGAAGGGCGCCGGCTGCGCGGTGGCGGTGGAGAACATCTGCGTAAAGGCGCCGGGCCCGGCGCTCGGCTGCGCCGCAGGGAGTGTCGACGGAGGCGGGGAAAAAGGCGCCGGCGAAAAAGGCGCGGACGGAGCCGGTTCCTTGGGAGCGTTCCCGCCCGGCAGCCCCTGAAACATCTTGGTGAACTCACCGGCCCCCTGCGTCGCAGGCGGAGGAACCGGTGGAGAGATAGGTGCAGCGGCAGGGGCAGCGGCCTGCGGCATAGCCGTCCATGCCGGAGGCTCTGTCGGCTTGGCTGCCGTCGAACTGAAAATGCGCGTGAATTCTCCCTGTCCTGAGCCGCTTCCTGAACCCGCCATCGCAACCGCCGGAGGTGCACCGCTGGCGGGCGGCGGATTGAGAGCCGGCGCACTCGGCGCGCTGGCTGACGGCGCGGTGGCTGATGGTGCATTGGCCAGCGGCGCATTCATCGCGCGGAACATCTGCGTGAAGCTGCCCGCGTCGCCTGCTCCCGACGCCGGCGCGGGCGCCGTAGCTTGCACCGCCGGGAAGGACGGAGGCGTCTTCTCTGCCGCATGAATCTTCTCCATCGGCACTGGGCTGAAGACCTTCGCCAGCTCCTCCACGGCGCGCGTGTTGCTCTGTACTTTTTCGGGCTCTGATGTCTTCAGTGCCTGCAGCATCCGGGTAAAATCCCCCTGCGGCGCGGCGGTGGGCGGCGCGGCCGCCGGAGGTATGGGCTCCGCGGCGGCCGGCGATGGAACAGGAGCTGGGGAAGCCGGAGCGGTTGAAGGAGGCGGAAACGCGCCCGTCGCCGAAGGTTCCGGCTTTCTCGCGAGCGAGGCCAGCAGGTCGTCCTCCGTTCGCGAGGGAGAGGCGGACACCGAGCCGAAGATCCCGGTCGCGCTCGATTGCGCTCCATCGCCGGTCCTTTCGGGAGATCGATCCGAGGAGGGAGTTTGGGGGTTGTCAGAGCGATCCCTGAAGGGGTCCATGCGCAGCCGCCATATCTCAAAAAATTGCGTGGTTCCGGAATCCAAGACTACATCGCCTTGGCTTGACAGTAAAGGGCAGGCAGCCTACGATTCAAGCACACTTGATGGCAGCGAGGTCAGGGCAGGTTATCGCGGCAATGATGATCCCCTTCGCGTGTGCGCCTGGCTGCGAACCGCTCAACGGCTACGATAGCCAAACGGTTTGGTTGCTCTGATACTTCTATGAAATTCCTGTCGCGGGTCGTCTGGTCCGAGGGGATGTACCTCAGCCCTCATCATTTCCAGACGCAAAGCCGATATTTCGAAGATTCAATGGCCTTCCTCGCAGCCAGCCTGTGGCGCGAACCGTGGGGATTGCTGCATGCCGAGCTCGACCCCAAGGCCATCCGCAATGGCAGCGCGGTTCTGCTCCATGCTTCGGGCATTTTTCCCGATGGCCTCGCCTTTGAAGTGCCCAACTCCGATCCCTCGCCCCCCGCCCGCAATCTGCTCGAGGTCTTTCCTTCGACTGACGCGGTGCTGCCGCTCTATCTCACCGTGCCTTCGCGCCGCGACAACGGCTTCGACTGCGACCTGGGCGCCTCGCCGAACGGCAGCCGTTTTTCGCGCATGCAGCGCATGCTGCGCGATGAGACCAACGGCATCGATGAACGAGAGATCGACCTGGGCCAGAAGAATCTCTCGCTGACCACTGAGGCCGAGCTGACGCCCGAGATGCTCTCCCTTCCCGTGGCGCGCGTGCTGCGCGACGGCCGCGGCCATCTGGTCTGCGATGAGGAGTTCATCCCGCCCTGCCTGCGGCTGAGCGCAAGCGAGCCGCTCATGCTTCTTGTCCGCCGCCTGCTCGACGCCATGGGTGAAAAGAGCGCCACGGTCTCGCGCGGCGCGCGCCGTCACGGCCGCTTCGAGGCCGGCACCGGCGCGCTCGATGTGGCCAACTACTGGTTCCTTCATGCGCTGCAGAGCGCCATTCCGCCGCTCAAGCATCTCACCGTCACTCGGCATGCGCACCCTGAAGATGTCTTTATCGAGCTCTCGCGTCTCGCCGGCGCTCTGTGCACCTTCGCCGTCGATTCCGACCCACGCCACCTGCCTTCCTACAGCCATCGCGATCCCGGCCCGGCTTTTCGCCTTCTCGATGCGCACATACGCAAGCATCTCGAGATCGTTGTGCCCTCGAATACGGTGACCCTCGACTTTCAGCCCACCGAGCCCTACATGCAGGCCGCCGAGATCCGCGACGAGCGCTGCCTTCGCCGCTCGCGCTGGGTGCTCGGCATCCGCTCTTCCATCGGCGAGTCGGACCTGCTCAAGCTGACACCGCGTCTGGTCAAGGTCTGCTCCTCCAAGTTTGTGCCTGAGCTGGTCAAGCGCGCGTTGCCCGGCATGACGCTCACGCATCTGCCCGTGCCGCCCAGCGCCCTGCGCGCCGAGGCCGACATGCAATACTTCGCCATCGACAACTCCGGGCCCTGCTGGGAACATATTCTGCAGACACGCCAGGTGGGCATTTACATCCCCGGCGAGATCGCCCAGCCCGAATTCGAACTCACCGTCATCGTGGAGACAACGTAAATGAGCACTCCCCGCGTGAACTCGCTCGCGCTCTGCTTCCAGGAGGCGCTCACCGCCATCGTGCGCGTGCGCTTCCAGCGCCAGCAGGTGCAGGACTCGGAAAGCTTCCGCGCCCAGATGCGCCGCTCGCTGCAAACGGCTATGCAGGAAGCGCGCGCGCTCGGCTACTCCAGTGACACCGTGCAGATGGCCGTCTTCGCCGCCGTCGGCTTTCTCGATGAGAGCGTGCTCAACCTGCAAAGCCCCGTCTTCGTTGACTGGGCGCGCCGTCCGCTGCAGGAAGAGCTCTTCGGCGGCCATCTTGCCGGCGAAATGTTCTTCACCAATCTGCGCGCACTGTTGACTCAGCAGGATTCGGCGGAAGTAGCCGACGCGCTTGAAGTGCATTGCCTCTGCCTGCAGATGGGGTACCGGGGCCGCTACGCGCTGGGAGACAGCGGCGAGTTGCATCAGCTTCTGCGCCAGGCCCTCGGCAAGATCGAGCGCACGCGCGGTCCGGCGAGTCTGATGCCGCCCATCGCCGCGCCGGCTGTGCCAGCCGCGCGCACCAGCGATCCGTGGACCCGCGCTCTGCTCGTGACAACGTGCGTGCTCGCCGGCCTCACCCTCGTCGCATTCGGCGGATACGAAATCCTTCTCGGTTCCGGCGTCTCCCAGGTTCAAAATGCCGGAATCTCTTCGCGATAGGAGCCTGCTGTGCTGCCGATTCTGGTTTCCGTCTTCATCCTGATTGTCTCCATCCTGCTCGCCTGGCTCGTGGGTCCTTTGCTCGCCCTCGTCGGCACGTCGCTGCTCGTCCTTCGCATTCTGCTCATCGCGCTCGGCGCCCTCGCCGCGGGCATCATTCTCTTCTTCCATTTCCGCGACAAGCGCCGCGACGCAGCCACGAAAAATATGCCGGGCGGCGCCGATCTCGACCTGTTGTTGCGCGAAGCCGAAGCCCGCCTCGCCAATGCGCAGCGCACCGGCTCCAAGTCGCTCGATTCCCTGCCCCTGCTCTACATCCTCGGCGAGACCAACTCGGCCAAAACAACCGCCGTCGTCAAATCCGGCTTCGATCCGGAGCTCCTCGCCGGGCAGGTCTATCGCGAGCAGGACATCGTCCAGACCCCGGTGGCCAACTTCTGGTTCGCGCAGTCCACCGCTTTTGTCGAAGCGGGAGACGCAGTCCGCAACGCGCCGCCTCTCTGGAACAAGCTGGTGCGCAAGACCCGCCCCAGAGCGATCCGTTCCGCCATGGGCAAAGAAGCGCCGGTGCGTGCCGCCGTGGTCTGCGTCAGCAGCGAGCTCTTCCTCGGCGCCGCCGCCGCGGATGCCGCCCTCGCCGCGGCGCGCGCCACCAATCAGCAGCTCCGCGATCTCGCCCATCAGCTCGGCACTGAAGTACCGGTCTATGTAATTCTCACCAAGCTCGATCGCATCCCCTACTTCACCGAGTACGTCCGCAATCTCGATAACAACGAGGTCACCCAGCCGCTCGGCGCGGCCTTCCCCCGCAATGCTGTCTCGAGCGGGCTCTACGCGGAAAAGGCCATGGGCGAAGTGGTCTCCGCGCTCGACCGCATCCTCTTTTCACTCTCCGAATTCCGCACCTCCCTGCTCACCCGCGAAAACGACGCCCGAAACATCGATCCGGTCTACGAGTTTCCGCGTGAGCTGCGCAAGCTCCGCAACAATCTGGCTACCTATCTGGTGGAGGTCGCGCGGCCCAGCCATCTCAACGCCAATCCCTATCTGCGCGGCTTTTATGCCACCGGCGTCCGCGCCCAGGTGGTCGAAGAGATGGTGGCGGCCGCGGCGGCGCGGCCGCAATCGCAGCCCGCCGGCTCCGGCGCCACGCGCATGTTTTCCCTCCAGGAGATGCAGGCCGCGCAGCAGGCGCAGGCGCCGCAGATGGTGGCGCGCAAGCAGGCGCAATGGTGCTTCCTGCCCCGGCTCTTTCCTGATGTGGTTCTCGGCGATCGGAGCGCCCTGGCTGGCACCAGCAACAGCAGCCGCACGCATCTCTTCCGCCGCGTCGCCTTTTCCACCCTCTCGATTCTGCTGTTCTTCTACCTCATCGGCCTGACCGCATCCTGGATCAACAACGCCCGCATCGAGCGCGACATCGTCTCGGCGGCCAACGCGCTCCCCACTGTGCCCACGCCCCCGAACCAGCTTGCCTCTACTGATTCGCTGACCCAGCTTGATCGCCTGCGCGCCAACCTCGTGCGGCTTGAGAATTACCAGCAGAACGGACCGCCGCTCCTCTACCGCTTTGGCCTTTATCACGGCAACTCTGTCCTCGATGCGGCGCGCCGCATCTACTTCGACCGCTTCCGCACTCTGATGCTGGCTAACACGCAGGCCAATCTGGTGGCCTCTTTCAATGCGCTGCCGCAAGCTCCGGCGCAGGGAGCCGATTACTCCGCCACCTATAATCCGCTCAAGGCCTATCTCATCACCACGTCCAACCCCGAGAAGAGCACGGTCGAGTTTCTGCCGCCGGTTCTCTTGCAGTACTGGCAGAACGACCGGGTCCCCGACACCGGCCAACAAAAAGATTTGGCCTCGCGCCAGTTCGAGTTCTACGCCGGCGAACTGCCCAAGAGTAATCCGTTGGATATCGCTCCCGACACGCTCGCCGTCACCCGCGCCCGCACCTATCTCGCCGGTTTCGGCGGCTTCGAGCGGATCTATCAGTCGATGCTCGCCGCCGCGAACAAGGTTGCGCCGTCCATCGACTTCAATAAGAACTATCCCGGCTCCGCGGCAGCGGTGGTTGACTCCCGCGTCGTCGCCGGAGCCTTCACGAAATCCGGCTATGCCTTCATGCAGGATGCGATCCAGCATCCTGACCGCTACTTCAGCGGCGAAGTATGGGTGCTGGGCAATCAGGCCCCCCCTTCGCTTGACCGCGCCAGCGTGACGCAGCAGCTCACCACGCGCTACGTAACCGATTTCCAGACCGAGTGGCGCGCGTTCCTCCACGCCGCGCAGGTGGTGAAATATAACAGCCTCTCCGATGCCGCGAGCAAGCTGCAACTGCTCTCGAACCCCAATTCGCCGCTGCTTGCGCTCTTCTTCGCCGTCTCGCAAAATACCGCGGTCGCCAATCCCGACATCGCCAAGGAATTTCAACCCGCGCAGGCGCTCGTTGCGCCCGGCAATCCCGACAAATTCGTGGGCCAGGGCAATACCAATTACATGAATGGCCTCATCGCCCTCCAGGCTTCGGTGCAGCAGGTCGCTTCCAGCCCCACGCCCTCGCAGGATCCATCGGTGGTTGCGCCCATCGTGAACGCCTCAACTGCCGCCCACACCGCGGCCACCCAGACCGCGCAGGCCTTCAATCTCGATCCCCAGGCGCACGTCGATCAGACCGTCCTCGCCCTGATGCAGGACCCCATCAACTCCGTCGATGCGGTCGTGCGCGGCCGCGGCGCGGCGCAGGCCAACGGCGGCGGCGCCAGCTTCTGCTCCGCCTTCAACCAGATGACGACCAAGTACCCCTTCGCTCCGAACGCCACCGTCGAAGCCGGCTCGGCCGAACTGGCCACGCTGCTCCAACCAGGCTCCGGTTCGCTCTGGCAGTTCTACGACGCAACGGTCAAGCCTCTGGTCATTCAGCAGGGAACAACCTACGTCCCCGCGCCCAACGCGCCGATGAAACTGAATCCCGACTTCCTGCGCTTCTTCAATCGCGCCGCCGCGCTTTCGAACGCGCTCTATGCGCCGGGCTCGCAGGGCCTCGCGTTCACAGCGCACATCCTGCCCTCGAAAGGCATCCAGAGCATCTCCTTCCAGCTCGACGCGCAGAATTTATCCGGCTCAGATGTTTCGAAGCAGTTCTTCTGGTCGCCGGCAAGCAGCCAGCGCGCGGAGCTCACCGCAAACTACGGCGCGGGCAGCCTCCCGCTGCAGTTCACCGGAACCTGGGCGCTCTTTCATCTGCTTGCGAAGGGCCACATCGACCAGGGCGGCGCCACCGAGCGGCTCTCGTTCCCGCTTGAATTCGCCAACACGCCGATCATGGTTGCCGGCACGCCGTTGGTTGTTCACCTCGAGCTCTCCGGCCCCAACGCAAATCTGCTTGTCCCCGGCGGCCTCAGCGGCATGCGCTGCGTCTCCACCGTCGCACATTGACGCGTTGCGCATGGAAGCGCGTCCACGCGTCTAATTTCTTGCGCGCCTGTTTGCCGAGTGAAGCCGTCGCCCGCAGCCGCTGGCGGAGCGGAGCAACGAGAATCGACCGTCTCCGGAGCGCGCCCGCGAGAGTAGCTCAGGATGAAGCGCAGCGAGACCGATGGCATCTATCCAGACAGATAAATTCCCCAGGCAGATAGATTCCACCCCATAGGGCCGGAGCGAAGCCTTCCAATCTTTACGCGGCCGCGCCCGCTTCGCTAGGTTCGCCCGGCAGAAACTGCAGCAACAGGCACGTGACGTTATCCGCCGCGCCTTGGTGCTTGGCCCGGTCAATCAAAGCCTGGCACGCCTCCGCAAGCGTGGTGCATGACAGGACGACCTGCGCAATCGATTTGGCATCTGCATAGCGGGTCAGCCCATCGCTCGTCAGCAGCACAATGTCGCCGGGCTCCAGATCGCCCGTAAAGATATCCGGCTCGACAGACTCCGCTGTCCCGATCGCGCGCGTAATCACCGATTGCAGCGGCGAGGCCTGCGCCTCCTCCATATTCATCGAGCCCTTGCGCACCTGTTCGGCCAGAAAAGAGTGGTCGTGGGTGATCTGCGCGCACACGCCGCCGCGTAGAAAGTAGGCGCGGCTATCGCCCACGTTCCCGATCAGCAGCCGCCGCCCCTCGATGCACGCCGAGACCAGCGTCGTCCCCATGCCGCGCAACTCTTCATTGCTCTGGGCAAGCTGATACACCTGCTGGTTCGCATGCAGTATCGCGCGATACAGGCGGTCTTCCGTACCGGCTCTCGTCCCATCGGGCTGGGAAAATTTCTCCACCAGCTCCTTGACGGCGGTCGCGCTGGCCACTTCGCCGGCAGCCATTCCGCCCATGCCATCGCACACCACGAAGATGCGGGCCGCAAGATCGTAGCCGAAGCCGTCTTCGTTGTTCGTCCGCACGCACCCCACATCGGTGAGTGCGACAATGTCGATCTTCAGCTCGGTTCCGCTATCCATGGCAGAGGTTTTCTTTCGGCCGGCACTCGCGCCGGCAGGTCCTTCCATTTTGACGGTAGAGCAATGTGCAGGTCGCGCGTTGAGAGCGGTATCAGAGTAACGTATCCGCGCCCGCTCTCCCGCAATGCGGCTTTTCTTTGCGGCAAAAACCGTTCAGCGGTCTTGCTTCCGGACTCCATCCACTCTGATTCCGCTGTAAGGTTGCCAGAACTCACGTCCGGATGTAAAGACGGCGCTTCTTCAGGCTTCATCGTTCAATCGGCGGCGCTGCCGCTCATCTGGCTCACCCGCTCCAGAAACTTTCTCAGAATCTCTTCCCCGGTCCCCGCTACCCGTTCGCCGGGCTTCAAGTTGCTCTTGCCCCAGGCCAGCAGGAAGACCAGCGGGATCCAGCCGCGGGGATCCTGCTCCAGCTGCTGCCCGAAGGAATGCAACACGTTGGAAAGCTTCAGCGGAAGCTGCACGCCCGTGATGTCGTAAACCGACGGATCCTGGCAGAGCTCCGGAGGCGACACCACCAGATACTCCCGGCAGGCAAGCGGCCGCATGGGGTGGATGCTGCAACTCTCGTTCTCAAGAAACGGGCAGGCCACATGGGCGTGAAAATAATCGACCGCCAGTTGCATGGTGCGCTCTTCTTGCAGAACCCAGGCGCTGTCGAGAATCTTGTCGATGACACCCGTATCCCGCAGGGCCGAAAGCGCCCGGTGAAACCGCTCCGCGAGCTCCGTCTGGCGCTCTTCCGGCAGCGACCGCATCCACTCAATCAGAGCCTCGGCTTCGAACAGGCTCACCGGCACCATCTGGCGGCAACACGCACCGCATCCGGCCCGGCAGGAGATGGGCGATCCGGCGGCCTTCGCTTCTTCCGCGACCTTCCCGAGAATCGCGTTGTCCAGGTTCTGGATGATCGGCAAAAACTGGGTAAGGGTGATCCTGCCCGCCGGCAACTGCGCGCTGGCCTGCAGGTACCCTCCCGCCACGGGAAGAGAAAATGTGGCCTTCACCGTCGTGGCAGGTGAGTCCGCAGATGGATTCGGCATGGTTTCTAGGCTCCCCGTGCGCAAAAAGCGCATGCCTCTTCAAAAAGCGCCAAGTCTGAGAAAACGCGATCTCTGCAAACGTGATGTCTGCCCGATATCCGATTGTAGCGCGCCCTCGGTTCGCGGCCGCCGCAAGGAGTGCCCCATTCAGCGCCCCAGCCAGCGCCTGAGGGCTTCGACGTTTGGGTCTTGCCCCTCGCCGCTCTGCCTCCAAAGTTCTATTGGCTCACCGGATGCAGTCATGCTACCGTGGTTCTGCTGGTAATCGCGAACCCAGTTTGTTTCTATTGACTCAGCCGGCTTCCTGAGTTCACCGCTCACCGGGTGGGAGTGCCCTTGTCCCTCCGCCGCTTTGGCTAAAAACGTGGAAACCATAGAAAAAAAGAAGATAGGCAAGTACGAGATCACGGGCATCCTGGGCCGGGGCGGCATGGGCGTGGTGTATCGCGCCGAAGACAAGCGCATCGGCCGTCTCGTCGCCATTAAAACGCTGACGGAAAACTTCTCTGGCCAGCCCGAGATGCTGGAGCGCTTCTATCGCGAAGCGCAGGCCGGCATACTCCAGCACCCCAATATCGTGATCGTCTACGATCTGGGCGATGAAGACGGCGTGCCGTTCATCGTGATGGAGTACGTGAGCGGCGACCCGCTCGATAAGCTCATCGCCTCCGGCCGCCAGCTCTCGATGATCGACAAGCTCAGCATCATCGAGCAGGTCTGCTCCGCTCTCGGCTACGCCCATCAGCGCGGCGTCGTCCATCGCGACATCAAGCCGGCCAACGTGATCGTGCAGCAGGACGGCGTGGCCAAGATCGTCGACTTCGGCATCGCCCGCGTGCAGGGCTCGAGCGCTGAAGGCGGCCTCACGCGCACCGGTAACGTCATCGGCACCATTCATTACATCGCTCCCGAGCGGCTCAAAGGCCGTCCCTTCGACGGCCGCTCCGACATCTTTTCGACCGGCGTCATGCTCTATCTCCTGCTCACCGGCCAGCTGCCCTTCAACGGGGAAGATATGACGGTGCTGCAGAAGCTGGTCAACGAGCCGCATCCGCCGCTGAATACTTATCTTGCAAACTATCCGCCGGCGCTCGACGCGATCATCGACCGCTCCCTCGCCAAGGACGCCGAACAGCGCTACGCCACGGCCGAAGAATTCGCCGCCGACCTGCATACCCTCGCGGAAGAACTGAAAAAAGGCCAGGTTGCCGAGCTCTTCAATGATGCCGAGCGGCTCACCGCCGAACAGCAGTTCGGCCGCGCCCGCGAGGTGCTTCTCCAGCTCGTCCGCATTGACCCGCAGCATACCGGCGCCCGCCAGCTCTTCGGCATCGTGCAGCAGCATTTGGCCCGCCTGCAACGCGCCGAACAGGTGCGGCAGCTCGTCGCCGAAGCCGAGGAGGCTCTCGCCTCATCGCGGTTTCCTGAAGCGATCGGCTCGCTCGACAACGCCATTCAGCTCGACCCGGACAACGCGGAGCTTAAGGCCCGCCTTGAAGACGCCAGAGACAAAAAGCGCCGCTACGATGATATCGGCACGTTCATGTCGCAGGCCGACTCGCTGGGCGAGCGCGGCGACTGGACCGGCGCGCTGCGCGCCGTCGAAAAAGCGCTGAACCTCGATCAGAACGACACGCGGATCCGCGCGGCCTATGCCGAATTTCAGCGCCAAGCCAAGCTCGCCGCGCAGAAAGAACAGATCCGCGAGATGCTCGGCAAGGCCAAGCAGGAGATCGGCTCCCGCCGGTTTACCGGGGCCATTGAGATTCTCCGCGAGGTAGGCAAGCTCGATCCCTCGCTGCCGGAGATGGAGACGCTCCTGCAGACCGCCGTCACCGGCCAGGAGCAGGAGCGCCGCCGCAAACTCATCGAGCAGATTCAGGCTGAGATCGAAAACGCGCTCGCCGCCGAAAACTACGACCGCGCTACGGAACTGGTGGAACGCGCGGTCGAGCAGTTGCCCGCTGAGTCCTCTTTGCTGCAGCTCAAGACCCGTGTCGCGCTGCAAACGCGCGCCTTCCGCGTCCGCCTGTTGATCGATACCACCGTCGCCCGGGCGCAGGAAGTCTTCTTGCAATCGCCGGGCGAAGCCCTGCTCGTGGTGCAGACGGCCCTGCAGGAACTGCCCGGCGAAGAACGGCTGCTGGCTCTCGAAGAATCGCTGCGCCAGCGGCTCAAAGCAGCTGAGATCGAAGAGGTCCGCGGACGCTATCTCCGCGAGGCGCAGGCCGCAATCGACCGCGCCGAGTTCGACAAGGCCATTCAGACCCTCGAGTCCTATCAGCTCGAATTTGCCGATGCCGCCGGGGTCAATGAGCTTCTCGACTTCGCCAAGCGCGAGCTTGCGCAGCAGCAGCGGCGCGCCCGCATCGCCGGCTGCGTCAGCAAGGCCCGGGAGTTTCTGCTCACCGAACAGTTCGATCAGGCAATTCAACTCCTGGAGCCCGCAAGCGCCGAGACCGCCGACCCGACCCTCGCCCGGCTGCTCGAGGAGGCGCGCACCCAACGCGAAGCCGTGCTGCGCAAGTCCGAAGCGCTGCTCGGCCAGATCGTGCGCCATCGCGAACGCGGCCAGATCGATGAGGCCATCAGCCTTCTCCAAACCCTGCCCGCCGCCACGGTCGCCGGTTCTCCGGAATACACTCTGCTCGCCGAAATACGCGCGGAGAAGGCCCGTAAAGCCGCAACGGCCGGCGCCCTCGCCGCAGCCGCGCAGGCATCCACTCTCGCGAGCTTTCAGTCCGCGATCGAATCGCTGCAAAAAGTCCAGCGCGCCTGGGGAGACACACCCGAGATCTCAAAGGCGGTCTCCGGAATTGAGTCTCGCCGCGCCCAGCTCGCCAATGAAACGGTCGCGCAATCTGTAGACGCCGCCCGCGCGGCGCTGCTTGAAAACAATGCCACCGCCGCGGTGGATGCGCTCAAGTCTTCCGCGGAATGGTTCGAGTACGCCGGGGCCTCGCAGCAGGCGGACTGGAAACGGCTCAACGCCGAAGCTGCCAAACCCACGGCCAAGCGCGCCGCCGCCTTCGTTCCGCAGGTCAGCGCTCCCGGCAAGACCCAGGACATAGCCCCGCCGCGCAACAAGCTCCTCATTCCGCTCATTGCCGCAGGCTTGGTTGCGCTGGGCGGCATCGGCTTCGAAATCTGGCATCGCGCGCAGGAAGCCAAACCCGCTCCTCCGCAGATTATCGTGCAACACGTGCCCGTCGCTTCCTCCGCCGCGCCTGCCGGAACTCTGCTCGTCCAGGGCAGCGCGGATAAGGGCGGCGCCGATAACGTGGAGGTGTTTGTCGATGGCGTGCTCAAGGGATTCACGCTCGGCGATGGAACGCTCAAGCTTCCTCTCGATCCCGGCAAGCATTCCGTCCGCCTGGTCAAGGCGGGCTATGCCGCGGTTCCGGAGTCCTCGATCGCGATCAGCGCCAACCACCAGGAGACGCTGCCCTTCAAGCTCACGCAATCGGCTACGGCTCCGCCTCCAGAGCCGGTCGCCTTCATGAGCATTCAATCCACGCCCGGCGCCACCATCACAATCGACAACGCGCCGCAGGGCGCGACCGACGCGCGCGGCAATCTTGTGGTGCAGGTCAAGCCCGGCGCGCGCGCCCTCGGCATCACGCTGAACGGCTATCAACCCTATGCGCAAACCTTCAATCTCAAGAACGGCGAACATAACAACATCGTCGCTACGCTGAATCCCATTCCACGCCCCGCCGCGCCCGCACCTGCCGTCGCGCAGCCCGTCCAAGCGCTCTTTTCCGCATCGGTGACGACCATCCAGCAGGGCCAGTCCACCACGTTGAACTGGCAGACCGCCAATGCCTCTGAGATTTCGATCGATAACGGAATCGGCGAAGTAGGCGCGAATGGGCAAAAGGAAGTGACTCCCGCGAGCAGCACAACGTACCAGCTCGTCGCCAAAGGCAGCGGCGGAACACAGCAGAAAACGATCAGCATCACCGTGACACCGAAGGTGGTGGCCGCGCAGCCGGCCGCTCCGACTGCGCCCCAAGCCGTCGAGCCGTCCACGCTGGTTCAGCAGGCGATCAACAGCTTCGACGCCGCGTACAACGCCCACGATGTGGCGCGCATTCAAGCCGCCTGGACGGGCATCAAGCCGGCGCAGGCAAAGGCCCTGCAAAACTTCTTCAAAGACCAGCCGACCAGCAAGGTGTCGGATAGCTGCTCGAGCTCTGATTTGAGCATCTCGGGCAATACCGCTAATTGGACCTGCACCGAAACCTCCACCTTCGTCTCGGGCGGCAGGACTCAATCCCACGCGCAAAGCATTCGCTTCACGTTTGCCCAGCGGGGCGGCGCCTGGACCATTGTGGATAGACGATAGAGCGATAGATCGGACGAGCGATAACGCCCGCTCACCCCGCGCCCGTTCAAACCAGGAATTCAAGAGCAAAGCCAGAATTCCCGCGCCCTCGCCAAGAGCCTGCAAGTGGCCTCTTCCTGGGAAAAAAGCCACTCTAGGGGCGCATTATTGGGTACAGCTAGTCTGAGTTCTGCCTTAGGCGTGTCGATGCGAGCCTCACCGCATTTCATCCTGCCGGAACGCGCGATTGTGCGTCGCATGTCGGCGCATGACGCGCCCATCCAGAGCCCGTTTCCACACCCTTCCCTCGCTCAGGAATCCCTAGTTTTTTGTTGACCTTTCCCCTGGTTCACCCTAGAATTGTTCAGGTTTCGCTATAGCATTTTTCGAAATGGTGTAAGGTGAGCCCGCCGTCCTTGCGCCGACCCGCATACTGGATTCTCAACTATGAGTCTTCAGCCTGGTGGTCGCAGGAATGGTGTGCACGCTAGACTCAGACCGCGGTGTTTCGAAGATTGCCGTAATTAGAATTCTGAGCTCGATAGGCTCCGCTTGACTGGGCTGCTTCCTCTTGGGATAAAGGTTGCAGATCTATTTGGAACTTGTGTTGTCTTGGTTCTCTTGCGCGATCCGGCGGATCGCATCATCAACGTTCATCATCGGGTCCCCGAAAGTTTGATCGATTTTTCTTATTGGCGGTGAGCCCAGCGCTCCCCGTCTTGTTACGGCTCCTGACGGCGGTCACATTCCGAAGGGCTCGTCAATGGCCGGTCATTTTCTATTCATCTTCCTTCGGAGCCTGAAAAATTTGCTTTCGGAGAACCCACATGGTGCGGCGAGTGAATCCTCTTCCGTCGAATCGGCTTCTTTGGACTGCGCTTTGCATTATGTGCGCGGGCGCTTCCCTGCCGGCACAGTCCATTTCCCCTCTGCGTGTCGGGCCGATCACGCGATCCCCTATTCTCGCAGCGCCTTTTCTCTCGTTCCCGGCTCCTCCAACCAGCGTGGCCGCCGGCGACCTCAACGGCGATGGCCGGCTTGATCTGGTGATCACGCAACAGAGCTCGGGCAATGTAACCGTGCTGCTGGGCGACGGCAAGGGCGGCTTCAGCGCCGGCGTCGACTATCCAGCGGCGAAGCAGGCCGGCCATGTGCTGCTCGCGGATCTCAACCGGGATGGAAGGCTCGATGTCGCCGTGACCGATGGCGCTGGAGCGGTTGACGTGCTCTTCGGCAACGGCGACGGCACGCTGGGCGCGGCCGTCTCTTACGCGGCTCAAGCCGGCCCCGGGGCTCTCGCTCTCGGCAACTTCGCCGGCAAGGGAAAGATCGACCTCGCCGTCTCCGGGACCAAAGGCGTCTCGGTTCTGCTCAACGACGGGACCGGCCACTTCTCTCCCGCCGCTGTGATTTCGGTCGCAGTTCAACCTGTTTCCCTCACCGCTGCGGATTTGCGCGGCGCAGGCCATGACGATCTCCTGCTTGCCAATCAGGATGGAACCGTCACAGCGATGCTCGGCGACGGCGCCGGCAACTTCCGCTCCCAATCTTCTCTGAACGCAGCCCCGGGTCCCCTCGCGGCTGTGGTCGCAGGCGACTTCAACGGCGACGGCCATCCCGATCTGGCCCTCGCAGCGGCAGGCTCCAATGCGGTCGCGATCCTGCTGGGCCATGGCGACGGAAGCTTTTCCGCGCCCGTTTCGTATGCGGTGGGTAACAACCCCGCCGCGCTGATCGCCGCCGATCTGCGCAGCAATGGTGTCACCGATCTCGTCAGCGTGAATCAGGCTGCCGACACATTCAGTGTCCTGCTGGGCAATGGCGACGGCTCCTTCCATCCCTCCAATGACTTTGTCGCCGGCAACACGCCCATCGCACTCGCCGCGGGTGACTTCAACGGCGACGGCCACGCCGACCTCGCGATTGTGAACAACGTGGGCGCGACCGTGACCGTGCCCCTGGGCCGCGGAGACGGCGCCTTTGTCGTCTCGCGCGTCTATCGTGCCGACCTCGAGCGCAAGGCGATCGCCAGCGGCGATCTGAATGGGGACGGCCGTCCCGACCTCGTGGTAACCAACTTCTGCGGCAGCGATCCCTCCTGCGCCAGCAATGGCACCGCGACCGTGTTCCTGGGCCAGCTCGGCGGCGCATACCAGGCGGCATCCACCATCACTCTCGGCAATGGGCCCATTGCGGTGGCGCTCGCCGATCTGAATGGCGACAAGAAACTCGATCTGCTGGCTCTCAACCAGATCGACAAG
>DASXFB010000076.1:0-1509 GCA_036489815.1 Occallatibacter sp.
TCACTCCGGATGGCAAGTACCTTTTCTATTCCCATGGCACGAGTGCGAAGGACTGCGCGATCTACTGGGTTCGTTTCGACACGTTGCTGAAAGACCTTCGATCACAACAGCGGTCAGCAATGTGAGCGATGACGCGCCGGGCTCTAGCGGCAGCCCTCGAGCTGGGGAAACAGTGTGATCTGCTTCAAGGTGTCCAATGGGCTCTGGCCGGTGGAATCGGGCCGCTTCTCCGTGGCATTGAACTGGAACGCAACGTATACGCTCTTTCTCTTGCAATACCAGGGATGGTCGCCTTCGCCGATCTTTGTAAGGTCGGCGTATGCATCCTGTTCCTGGATGCGCTGCCGATGAAAAGGAGTCGACCGCAGCCGAAAGTAGGTTTCCAGCTCCCTGCGGCTGGTTCCGGGCCGGACCGCTTTGGAGTATGACAGGAGGACCGACTGGTATGCGGCCTCCCGCTTTCTTTCTGTATTTTGCTCCCAGAGATATCGAACGACGGCGGCGGCGCATGCGGCCACCAGCAGCGACAGGAGAAGCACGCGGAGTCGTTTCATCGTAGGTGGATCATAAATGGAGACACGGTCACAAGCATGGCATGCGGCTTCGATTGATCCGACCCAGGCGCTGCATAGTAAATGAACGTATATAAGGGATGCCATGCTTCACTTCCGCCAGTTCTCGAATCGCATCTTCCGCTCGAAGATCGAGTGCTTTGCGCTGCTGGCGATCCTGGAGCTGGCGCTGGGGATGGGCGCGGCGGCGGCGACCGTCAGTGTGACGAACGTGGTGCCCGCATGGCTGCAGGGCCGACACGCGCTGCAACTGTTTTATCTGAACGTGCCGACGGGGGCGCCTTATGGAGCCTCGAGTACCGGCGGCGACACAACGTCTTTCTCGCTCCCAGTCTTCGAGGCGTTGCGGCGGGATAGAAGCGGCTTCTCTGACGTGATGGCATATGTGCCGCTGGGCAAGGACAAGGTCGCTGTCCATGCGGGCAAGCTGTCGGACGAGGCGACGGGCGAGATGGTGAGCGCGAACTTCTTCTCCGGCCTGGGCGTGAAGATGAGGCTTGGCGTTGGGTTCAAGATGGAGGACGAGAGCCGCCATACGCCGTTCGTGGTGCTGAGTTTTGAGTATTGGACGCATCTCTATTCGCGAGATCCCTGGGTCGCGGGGCAGACGATCTACATCGGTGGCGTTCCATTTGCCGTTCTCGGAGTCACGGCCGAGGGCTTTTCCGGCGTCGAGCCCGGGCGGCCCACGGACTTCTGGATTCCGCTGCAGAGCCGCCCTGAACTGACGCCGTGGGGTAGCTCTCCAAGGGAGCAGACGTTGTATGGCTCGCCGAACTGGTGGTGTCTGCGGCTGATCGCGCGGCTGGCACCGGGCATGGACGCGCAGCGGGCGGTGGCGGAAGCGGCTCCGCGATTCCGGGCGGCAGCGTATGCGAGCCTGGGCGCGCCGAGCCCGGAACATCCGGCGGCGACACTTTCGCTGGTGCCGGCGACG
>DASXFB010000117.1:0-2636 GCA_036489815.1 Occallatibacter sp.
GAACGTTGAGTTTTATCACGACAAGGCCGGAGTTACGTGGTCCCGTCGCGACTACATTACCTATACCAAGAACAACGTTTGTGGAAAATTTCGGCGTGATCTTGTTGCCGGTACCCTTGAAGTCTTCCCCATCAGAGGATATGGCGCCGTCGAGCAGGGTAAGCACCGTTTCTGTTGGATAAAAACTGGAAAATGCTTCGGCATAGGCGATTTCTTCATCCTATGGCATCACATATACGGTAGATAGGTGGTTACTCGGATGTTCAGTTCTGGACACCGTCCGATAGGGCGGCCCCAGGCACCGCATAAATCCGGCTGATATGCCGCGTTCGCAGCGCAGCCGCTCGAGCAAAATGGCGAATCGCGCGACGGACAGGGAGCGGTCAATTTCAGACGGTCGCATCGCGAGCCATCTGGTCAATATCGACTGAATCCGCGAAATCCGGCCCTGGGGCAGCGGCGATTGCCGGATCGTGCTGCCGGACGGCACTGCGTGAACCTCAGCCGCCGCTATCGCAGCCACCTCGAAATAATACCTATCACTCTCAGGGCGCCGTTCGTCACGCGGGGGCGCCGCTTGTCACTTCGAGGGTGGCGACCTAGGGCGCCGGGCGCTAGCGTTCACAGACCTGGGCTGAGTACAGCCCGAACTGAAAAAAGGGGCACGTATGCGCAGACGAGAGATCCTCAAGGGCTTGGCAGCCGCTTCACTCCTTCCGGCACTGCCGCTAACGGGGCGAGTCGGTCAGGCTCGCGCCGGAAATCTGATGCAGCGCGTCCGTCCCTCCGATCCGGGTTGGCCTAAGCCCGCGGAATGGGCCGGGCTAAGAGAGGCGGTGGGAGGAAATCTGATCGAGCCGCATGCGCTCTTCGCTGCCTGCGAGACGGCGCCTGACGGCATGGCCTGCGTCGATGTCGAGAAGAGCATCCTCAATCCCTTCTATGTAGGGGATCAGCCGGCGGGAACGACATCTTCGGGCTGGCTCGATGCCTGGAAGGCCGCGCCGAGCGCGTATGCCGTCAAGCCGCGCCATGCCGCCGATGTGGCGGCAGCGGTGAAGTTCGCGCGCGAGAAGCGACTGCGGCTGGTGGTCAAGGGCGGCGGGCACAGCTATCAGGGCACCTCTAACGCGGCGGATTCGCTCCTGGTCTGGACGCGCGCGATGACGCAGGTGGCGTTGCACGATGCCTTCGTTCCACAAGGTTGCGAAGGCAAAACTGCGCCTGTGCCCGCCGTGACAGCGGGAGCCGGGACAATGTGGATCGACCTCTATCACGCGGTGACGACGCTCGCCGGACGCTACGTGCAAGGCGGCGGTTGCACCAGCGTGGGCACGGCGGGGCTGGTGCAGAGCGGTGGTTTCGGCAGCTTGTCGAAAGGCTTCGGCACGGCGGCTGCGAACCTTCTTGAGGCTGAGGTCGTCACCGCCGATGGGAGGGTGCGCACGGTCAACGCCTGTAAGGACCCCGATCTCTTCTGGGCTTTGAAGGGAGGAGGCGGGGGAAGCTGGGGCGTGGTTACGAGGCAGACGCTACGCACTTTCGATCTGCCGACGTACTTTGGGGGAGCCTACGGCACGATCAAGGCGCGCTCGGATGCCGCCTATCGCAAGTTGATCGCACGCTTCGTGGAGCACTATGCGGAGCATCTGTTCAATCCGCACTGGGGCGAGCAAGTATATCTTCGCCCCGAGAACACATTGGAGATCTCCATGGTATGTCAGGGCCTTGACGCGGCCGGAGGCAAAGCCGCCTGGGAGCCCTTCTTCACTTGGGTGCGCGCCGCGACGCAGGACCTCGATGTGTCCGACGATCTTGGTACGTACGTTGGTCCTGCCCGGCATTGGTGGGACGTGATCGGCAATCCTGCGATGATTCCGGACTGGCGGCCGGGCACGCCCGCCTATCACGGCTGGTGGAAAGGCGATTGGTCGCAGTTGGGTATCTTCATACACGGTTTTGATTCGTTGTGGCTGCCCGCGGCGCTGTTACGCCCCGGACCGCAGGCCGCGCTGACGGAGGCGCTGTTTGCGGCCAGCCGGCACAAAAGGCTACAGCTGCATTTCAACAAAGGCATTGCTGGAGCCCCCGCCGAAGCGATTGCGGCCACGCGGGATACGGCAACCAATCCTGCGGTGCTGGATGCTTTCGTGTTGGTAATCATCGCCGATGGCGAAGCACCGGCCTATCCCGGCATCCCCGGCCGTGTGATCGACAAGGTAGCTGCGCACAAGGATGCAGACAGGATCGCGGCGGCGGCGGCGGCGCTGCGCAAGCTGGTGCCCGATGCCGGGTCCTATGTTTCCGAAAGCAATTACTTCAATCCGCGATGGCAGACTGCCTACTGGGGCCGGAATTATCGCCGGCTTCAGGCGGTGAAAGCCAAATACGATCCGACTGGGCTTTTCTTCGGGCACAACGGCGTCGGCAGCGAAGATTGGAGTATGGATGGTTTCATGCAGTTGCGATGAGGGCATCGGCCCATCAGTTAGCTTAAACGAGAACTCGCGAGGCATCTATGGAGGACGGAGATTCATACTCCATCAGTACCGATTCTGCCTTTGTCGTGTGCGCGCCCACGAGCTGCTGGAAGTGTGGCAGCACCATCGAAGTGATTACTATCTACTGCAGAAGCG
>DASXFB010000146.1:0-26895 GCA_036489815.1 Occallatibacter sp.
AGTCTGGGCAAATGCTCGAACTCGCAGCCAATAGGCTACTTGCGCGTTTGTCATTTCCAAATCGATCGATGGAGAGCATTTCGATTGTGTCTTCCGGCTGCCTATCTCAGCGCGACTCCATAATCTCTACACCATTCAAGACTCCTCGTTGTTTAGGCGGAGGAAGAGACGGTTGATGCATGCCAATGTGCAATGACGAGCGCAACATTTTCTCTGCAATCTGTGGTCCTTGTAGAGCTTCGAATTTGAGGGGATGCCTTTGGTTGATCGATCGGTCATCTCACTCGGTGGAGGGGTCATTTGAGCGGCAATGTTGCTAGGGAGTCAAGTGAGAAAAGCGCGACCCGTCCTTCTCATCCATCGTTTCCCTGCCAAACAGCGGATCCGTTCCGCTCCGGTGGGGCGCGGGAGTGGGGTTTGGCTGCGCGTTCTTCGCTTCATTTGGCCCAGCCGGAGTTGAGCCCATGGTCTCGTTCGCACGCAAAACGGTTGTTTGACTGCGCCTGCATTCTCTTTGCGCTGCCGCTGCTGGTTCCAGCTCTGTTGGCGGTCGCACTTGCGGTGCGAGTCACGTCGCGCGGGCCGATATTCTTTTTGCAGAAGCGGATCGGCGGCCACGGTCAGGCGTTTACCATTTTCAAGTTCAGGACGATGATCCACAACGCAGGGGCGAGCCAGCCCGCCGTGACCACGAAGGCCAACCAGCGCTTCACATCCGTTGGCCCATTTCTTCGGCGCTGGAAACTCGATGAGTTGCCCCAAGTGCTCAACGTGCTTCTCGGGGAGATGAGCCTCGTGGGACCGCGTCCTAAGCTTCCCGAGCATGTGATCTCCGAAATCCCGTGCCGCCCTGGAATCACTGGAGCGGCGTCGCTTGCTTTCGCGCGCGAGGAATTGGTCTTCGACCGAGTTCCGAAGGAGTCGCTCGAATCCTACTATCAATCAATAGTGCTGCCAGCCAAGCGCGACCTGGACGCCGACTACATGGGCCGAGCCACATTTACCTCCGATCTCAAGCTGATCGTCGATAGCGTGCTGCGCCATTGGGACAGTTCGCTGATGGAGAGCCTTCTTGAGCGTGAGGCATTCGGCATCGAAGAACCGGGGCCGTCTTTGCGCTCGTTTGAGTCCGCGCAGTCGCCGCGCCGATGGGGCGGCGTTCTCGATCTGCAGACTGACTCGGCTGGCTCTTCCAATGCGCCCCGCACCCGGACCATGTGACGCGTCTGCCAGGTGAGCTAACGGGGCCGCCAATGCTCCGTCGAAGCTGCGGTTAGCGCTGCCGGCGATTTGAAATCGTGCCAGGCGCGCTTCAGGCCCCGCATAGAAATCCACACACATAGCGAAGATCGGCGATGAACTCCGCGGTTTGCTGGGGCCGTCGTCTTTGTCCGCGCTCCTAAGGTCGACGCCGGAGGGGCCATGGCAATGAATGTCATGGCAATGAACATGCCGGGGCTTACCGTGACGCGAAGGCCGGATCCCAGCAACGAATGACTGTGCAGGGCCCATCGCGCCGCGATGGGCAAATTGAAAATAAAGTCGGATGCATTTATGAGACGAAACCGCACTTTCCGACAGAGCAACAAGGGAAAATCCGCAGGCATCACACCGAAGGCACGCAAACCCAAATGCGGAGGAACGAGATGACCGTCGACAATATCGACAAATTATTCAAAGAAGAGCTGAAAGATCTCTATTCCGCGGAAAATCAGATTACGAAGGCGCTGCCGAAGATGGCGAAAGCCGCATCCAGCAGCGAATTGCAAAAGGCTTTTGAGCATCATCTGAAGGAGACGGAAGGGCACGTGCAACGGCTGGAGCAGATCTTTGAGATTCTCGGAGCGAGTCCGAAGGGGAAGACCTGCGAAGGCATGAAGGGCGTGTTGAGCGAAGGATCGGAAGCCATGCAAGAGACGGCCGAAGGCGATCTGCGCGACGTGGCGATGATTTCGGCCGCGCAGCGCGTCGAGTACTACGAGATGGCGGGCTATGGCTCCGTTCGATCCTTCGCTGAACGCCTGGGCCAAACAAGGATCGCGCAGCTTTTGCAAGAGACGCTCGATGAAGAGAAGGCGGCGGATAAAAAACTCACCCAAATCGCAGAGAAAGTGAATATTCAGGCGCAACACGCCGCCTAGGCGCGTATGGAACGTGCACATAATCCGCGAAGGTAATAAGTCGACTCTGGAGTTTCGGCGCGCCTTCGCGGACTTCACGCAACAGAAAAGCGGTAAGCAGAAGCTGAACGATACGCAGAAGCTAAACACGGGAGATTCGTGATGAGATTGTTGGTTGAAAAGATAGTTAACCTCAGGGAACTCTATATCAACCAGGCACGGATGTTGCTTTCAGCGGAAGAAGCAATCGTGAAGGGCTTGGAGAAGATGCAGGGCGCCGCCACCGACACCCAATTGCAACAGATTTTTCAATCGCATCGACAGGAGTCGCAGGCGCAGATCACGCGGCTTCAGCGGATCCTCAACCACACCACCGGCGATGTGGACGAGGTGAAGTGCGAATCAATCAAGGCGCTGATCAAAGAGGGCGACCTGATCATCCAGGAGTCCGACGGCACGGTGCGCGATGTCGCTTTGATCGCGGCGGCGCAGCGGATCGAGCATTATGAAATTGCCACTTACGGCGCTCTGCGCAGTTTCGCGCGAACTCTCGACCTTCCCGGCGATGCCGAAGCGCTGAATCAGACTCTTGAGGAAGAAGCGCACGCCGATAATCTGCTGACCGACCTTTCAGATCGGCTGAATCAGGAGGCGCTGCGGCTGCCCTGACTGTGTCACGGCGCCCGGTGTCGGCCGGTTTACATGGGGTGATTACAAGTCGAATTCCACAGGCGCCTTATCTTGTGGTGGGTGTGCAACTGGCTGGAGAGAGTTACGCATCCACACTTAAAGCAGGCGGTTTCCGAATCCATATTGAGACAGATCAACATTTAACGAACGATGCTGAAGTCAGCAGCGGATAGTTCGGATGCGGTTGTGAAGCGGCGGTTCGAGTGAGCCCGGGCTTTTTTCGCGCTTGAGTCTGCTTTGATTCCGCTGGGGAGCAAACAGCCAGCTGGCGCCACACGGGGAGGAAAAGTTGAAAGAAGATATTATCCATATGCCGATAGGGCTGTTCGCCCAGGACCCTGAAACGATTGCGGCATCGCTTGCGTCGAAAGAGGTGTCGCCGCAAGGCCCTGCCACGGGAATGCGCGTGCTTGCTTTCTATATCACCCGCGCGGGAAGAAGGCTCAGCGCATCGAGGCTTAAAAAGCTCGAGAAGGCGCGTAAGCTGCTCTCTGCCCAAGTGGAAAAAGCGCTCAAGGAAGAAGAGCGCCGCAAGATCGCTTAAGCCCGCCGGGACCGGCTGGTCCCACTCGGACTCACCGCAGCCAGCATCTCCTCCGTGAGATGCTGGCTTGTTTTCGCCATCTCTTTCCAGGGGTCGCGCGTCAGCCGCGAACGCCAATCTTCGAAATCGACGACCCGATATTTGGGCGCAGAGGCCGATTTCAACTCATTCCATCCCAAGGTCATCGCAACGGGAGCGCCGCTGCGCGCGCGCGGCGAGAAGGGCGCAATGGCTGTCGCTTCCCGGTCATTGCGCAGATAGTCGAGAAAGATGCGGTTCTTCCGCTCCGCCTTCGACATCTTGGTGAGGTAGAGCGTGGGCTGCTGGGCTTCCATTTCGACCACGAGCTCGTGCGAGAACTTCTTGATCACGGGCCACTCGAATTGCGGCTCGATCGGAACCACAACGTGAAGTCCTTTTCCGCCGGTGCTCTTCAGGAAGGAAACCAGGCCGATCTTCTTCAGCCGCTTGCGCAGATCAGCGGCGCTCTCAGCCAGTGTGCTCCACGCGATGCCAGTGTCGGGGTCGAGATCGAAGATAATGCGGTCCGGTTGGTCGAGCGTCTCATTGCGTGATCCCCATGGATGGATCTCGAGCACTCCCATCTGGGCCATCCCCGCCAGACCTTCTTCGGAATTCAACGTGAGATAGTCTTCTTTCACTTCCGTCTTGCGATTGCGCACAGGAATGCTGTTTACTCCGGGTGGAAGCCCGCGGCCTACATGCTTCTGAAAAAAGCATGGCTTCCCGCTGCCTTCGGGACACCGGACTACGCTGAGAGGACGGTCAGCGACATGCGGCAGCATTCGTTCAGCGACGCCCAGGTAATACTCAGCGAGTACGAGCTTCGTCATTCCGCTTGCCGGGTCGAGGATCCTCTCGGGATGGCTGATGTGGAATTGTGCGGCCACCGTGCTGTCCTTCCCGTTCTGCTTCTGCGTTGGAGCCGCGTTTTTCCGCTCCGCGGCGCTCTTACCGGACGAAATCTCACGCGAAGGTCTCTTGACTGCCGATGGCTTGATGGCCGCCGGCTGTGGCGCGGCCGGCACCTCACGCACCACTTCGCGGGCCGGTTTGTCTTCCCGCAATCCTTTGAACGACGCCTGCCGCACCAGATTGTCGCGCGTCCACGTGGCAAACGCAATCTGCGCCACCAGCTCCGGCTTCACCCACTGAGCGCCGCGGCCTGCGCCGCCGGGCATCTGCGCAAAGGGCGACTCTTTCCGGGATAGCCGGTCGAGCTGATTCCGCATGGTGCGGCGCGCCCGATCGGTAAACCCGGTGCCGCAGCGGCCCGCGTAGATGAGCTTACCCTCCCGATAATATCCCAGCAAAAGCGCGCCGATGCCCCGGCCGCCCTTGGAAGGAAGCGTGAAGCCGCCGATCACGAGCTCCTGTTCCTGCACGCATTTTGTCTTGAGCCACCCATCGCCGCGGCCCGGCGTGTACTTCTGAGCGGCGAGCTTCGAAACAATGCCTTCCGCGCCCAGATGACACGCATGCTGAAATACCTTTGGGCCGTCTGCGAGAAAATGCTCGCTGAAGCGGAGAAGGGAATTGTCGTTGCTCGGCGCCAGCAGTGCGGCCAGCAACTCTTGCCGTTCCGCCAGAGGCAGCTCACGCGTGTTGCGCCCGTTCAGATGCAAAAGATCGAACGCGAAGTAAACCAGGAATCTCTGCTGTCCCTCCTGAAAGGCCGCCTGCAGGTCGGCAAAGCTCGCAATGCCTTTGTCATTGAGCGCGACAACTTCGCCATCGAGAATCGCGTCTTCGACTGGAAGTTCTGACGCCGCGCGCGCAATGTCCGGCATGCGCTCGGTCCAGTTAAGACCTTTGCGGGTGAGCAGCGTGGCTTCGCGCTGGGTGCGCGTGCGGAACGACCGTGAACGGATGTGGATCTGTATCCGGTAGCCATCGAGCTTCAACTCGTGAAGCCATCCAGGCCCGGTGGGCGCGGTCGCGGATTGCAGTGCGAGCTGGGGCCGGATAAAGCCGGGGAATTTCTCTCGTGGTCCGGATGCCTCCACATTCTTGCGGCGTCGCGCGGCCGGGTGAGCTTTGACTGCGCTTCCATTTCGCGGCGCCGGCGTTTTCTGTCGTTTCGCGCCCTCTTTCGGAGCGGTGGCCCCGCGTAGCCCTTTCTTCGAATCCCAAACCGTGTCGGCGCTTTGAGCGATCTGCCCGATGCTCCGGCCGGTCATTGCGCTGTCCGGCGCTTCTTCGGTGATGGCGGCGTCGGAGTCCTGCCTCGCGAACTCATCGCGATCTTTGATCAGAAGCCAGTTTGGCTTATCCGGCCTTTCGCCGTGGCCGTGCATGCGCACGAGCGCCCAGCGGCCTTGAAGCTTTTTCCCGTACAGCTCGAACTTGAGATGCCCCTGGGCCAGGCCCCGATCCGCGTCGTCCAGAGGAGCCCACTCGCCATAGTCCCACACCATCACGGTCCCGCCGCCATATTGGCCTTTCGGGATCGTTCCCTCAAAACCTCCGTATTCCATAGGATGATCTTCCACCTGAACAGCAAGCCGCTTGTCGCTGGGATTGTAGCTTGGCCCTTTTGTCACGGCCCAGCTCTTGAGCACGCCGTGCCAGCCGAGGCGGAAATCGTAGTGGAGGCGGGTCGCCGCGTGCTTCTGCACCATAAACGGAAGTTTGACGGCCGACGACGCGGCGGAGGCCTTGCCGTTCCCGCTTGGCTCACGGGTGACATGAAAATCGCGCATCGCGCGATAGCGCTCAAGCTGCTTCTGAACGGTCTGGGCGGCCTTCGATCTCGATTGCGCGCGAGTAGCCATCTCACGCGGCCTTGTGCTTGCGCTTGTTTCCCTTCACAAGCACAGGCCCTTTCTTGGGCGCGTCCTTCGCCGCGCGTTTACGGCTGCTGCCTTCGGGTTTCTTGACCTCACTCAGGCTGCGGCGCAACGCGTCCATCAGGCCAACCACCTTGGTAGACCGTTGCGGCTTTTCTTCTTCCAGTGGGAGCGGCAGATTTTTTTCCTTGGCTTCCACCAGTTCGCGCAGCGCCGCTTCATAGTCGTCTTTGAACGATTCCAGATGCAAGGGGCTGGAGTAGGCCTGCACCAGGTCGCTCGCCATCGCCAGTTGCTTTTTGTCGACGGTAGCGTCCGCGATTCCGGAGAAATAATCGTCGGCCTTACGCAACTCGTCGGCATAGCGGAGCGTGTAGGCCATCATGCCGCGATCTGAGCTGCTGGGAACCGCGAATGCCATCAGATGCTCGCGTCCGCTGAATGTGACCTCGCCCAGCGCCGCGACATTCACCTGCTCCATCGCCTTGCGCACCACCGCGAACGCCTCAGGAGTTTCTCGCGGATCGGGCACAACGTAATAAGGCTTCTCGAAGAGGGCGGGAGGCAGATCGTTCAACAGTACGAATTGTTTCACTTCGATTACGCTTTTCGTGGCAATCCGCAGCTTGCGGATCTCTTCCGGGTCAATCGCGATGTATTTGCCTTTGCTGTACTCGTAGCCCTTCGCAATCTCGGCGTTTTCCACCGGCTCGCTTTCGTTGATCACATTGCGATGGCGAACCCGCTGACCGGTGTCGCGGTCGATCTGGTGGAAGGTGACGCCGGCACGCGTATTCACGGCGGGGTAAAGCTGGATGCCGAAGGACACGAGCGAAATCTTCAACTGACCAGACCAGAACGGCCGACCCACCATTGCATCCTCCGGACACGTGCCGGCGTTGGCAGACACGGGCAGTCACACAAGCAACTATTCGATGCCGAGCGCCGCCACGAGGTTTCTCCCAGGCTGGCGAAAGTTATCGCGGCCAAGCGCGGCCGCTCTTCCTGCGCAGGCGGAAAGGTTCTGCAAAGTGAGATGTTTTGCTCTCCGGATGCGCTGCCTGGGTAAACCCCTACGCTGTGGGAACGCTCTAACAGGAGATCGAGCGTCCCTTTAACGCTGGAGTGGGGACAGGTTCTGTGGAGTAGAGGACCGGTTCTGTCGTCTCCCTACGCACACAGGATGCAAAGGCAATCCACGCATTGCCTGGCGCATGGCAGGAAGTGGCGTATGAATGTGCTTGTGTTCAATCCGGGAAGCAATTCGCTGAAGGCCGGCATCGTCGCGTGCGGAGAAAGGCAGCCGTCTGCCTCCGATGGCGAAAAGCGGGTGGAAGTGATCCTCGAGGGGATCGGCCGAGAGGCGAAGCTCTCTCTTTACAACGGCAAGAAAATCGCGAGCTCCACGCCGGTCCGCGCGAGCAGTTTTGCGGAGGCCGCGCAAAGCATTCTCGGCTGGCTCGAACAGCAGGCTCATGCGCAGCATCCCGAATGGGATCTCGATGGCGTAAGCTGCATCGGCTTGCGTGTCGTGCACGGAGGCAGCCAGTTCACTGAGCCGACGGAGATCACGGCGGAGGTGGAACGGGAGATCGCCGCGCTCGGCAAGTGGGCTCCACTGCACAACCGCCGTTCGGTGGAGGTGCTTGCGCCGCTGCGGAGCCGGTTTGTGGATCTACCGGTCTTCGCGGTCTTCGACACCGCCTTCCATGCAACCATCCCGCCCAAAGCGGGGCTCTATGCGATCCCGTTCGACCTTTCGCGCAAGCACAAGATTCGCCGCTACGGCTTTCACGGCATCTCGCATCGCTATCTGCTCGAACGCTACGCGAAGATTACGAAGAGAGCGCCGGCGGCGCTGAACCTCATCACCATGCACCTTGAGAGCGGCTGCTCCGTCACGGCGATTGCGCGCGGGCAGTCAGTGGACAATACCATGGGTCTCACGCCGCTCGAAGGGCTCATGATGGGTACGCGGTCGGGCGATGTGGATCCGGCTCTCATCCCTTTTCTCGCCGCCGAGGAGCGGCTTGAAATGGGTGAGGTGATGAAGCTGCTCGAGAAAGAATCGGGATTGCTGGGCGTCTCGGGTAAGTCGCTCGATACCCGCGTGCTGATGCGCGAATACGAAACGGACAACCGTGTCCAGCTGGCGATGGAAATGTTTGCCTATCGCGTCGTCAAGGCGGTGGGCGCGCACCTGGCCGCTCTCGGCGGGGCGCATGCCGTGATCTTCGGCGGCGGCATTGCGGAAAACACGCCCCTGGTCCGCGAGCGCGTCTGCGAGTCGCTGCGCTGGTGCGGTCTGGAGATGGATCGCGAGCAGAATCGCGCTCTGATCGACATCGAAGGCAGGCTGTCGATCGAGGATTCACCCATTCAGGCGTATGTCATTCCCGTCGAGGAGACGCTGGAGATTGCGCACGAGTGCAATCAGGCAATGAGCGGACGCCAGACGCAGGGGGCGCCGCAGAACAGCCTATTCACGTTCTGACGGATCGAGCGAAGAAACGCGTCAGGATCCGGAGAGGGGAACCGCTTCCCGAGCCAACGTGCCGTTTTGATTGGACTGGGGCGGCTCATGATCCAGCCGATTCGGCTCCGCGCTGCCGCCGGACGCGCTGGGCGCCGAGCTGACCGGGAGAAAAACCCGAAAACAGGTGAAGCATTTTCCGTTGTGGCGATAGCTTCGGCAGGTGATGCGACCCTCGTATTTTTGAATGATCCCTTTGCTGATCCACAGGCCCAGCCCGGTGCCCTTTGTTGATTTCGTGCTGAAGAATGGCTGGAAGAGCCGGCGCGCGTCTTCCGGACGAATGCCCACGCCCGTGTCGATGATGGAGATAAAGGTTCCCCGGCGCTGCGTGGTCCAGTCCGTGGCTTCGCGCACATACACACCGAGCACGCCGCCATCGGACATGGACTGGATCGCGTTGCCGATCAGATTGAGAAACACCTGGCGCAGCTCCACCGGAAAGCCCTGCACCATGCAGGTGGAGAGATACTCCTTGCGCAAGGTGATGTGGCTCGCCTGCAGAGCGCGATCCTGCAGGGCCAGCACATCTTCGAGCAGCTCCGGCACCAGAACGGAGATGGGCTGCTTCGATTCCCGATAGAAGCTCAATGTCTGCCGCGTAATGTGGCTGACGCGCTGCAGTTCCTGCTCGGCAAGATCGGCACATCGCCGCGCCTCCGCGTCCAGGGACGGGTGGTTGCGGAGAAGATAAAAAACATTGGTGATGGCGGCTAAAGGATTATTGATCTCGTGCGCGATGATGCCGGCCACCCTGCCCATGGCGGCCAGTTTCTCTGTTTCGCGCAGTGCCTCTTCCGCGCGGAGCTGGGCGGTGATGTCCCGGCCCACCTCGAGCACCGCATTGTCGTCATGATTGACGGTCTTCTGGAACGCGACAACAACCTCGGAGCCGTCTTTGGTTTTTTGCGTCAGATTGCCTTGCCACGAGCCGTGTTCGCGCAGCGCCTCCAGCACTTCCTGCCGCGAAACCGGGAACGATGTTCGCAAGAGCTGATGAAGATCGCGACCGATGGCCTCGTCGCGCCGCCATCCGTAAAGACTCTCCGCGCCTGAGTTCCAGAATCGAACGACCCCGTCCGGGGTGCGTACCATGATCGCTTCCGTCGCCAGGTCGAGCAACGCCGCGCGCATGCGAAATTGCGCTTCGCTTCTTCTCAGTTCCTCGGTGCGTTCTGTCACCCGCTGCTCGAGCTCGAGGTTGAGCTTCTCCAGCATCCGGGTCTTTCGATAGAGCTCGACGAAGATGTTGACCTTGGCGCGCAGTACATCGGGAATGACAGGCACGGAAATGTAATCGACCGCGCCGCTTCGGTAGCCTTGAATTCGGTCGGAATCGCTCAGGTGAACACCGGAGATGAAGATGATCGCCGTCTTCTGAAAACGGGGGTGCTGCCGGATAACGTCGGCCAGCTCAAAGCCGTCGACCTCCGGCATGCTTACGTCCATCAGAACCACGGCGACGTCCGTCTTGAGAAGGATATTCAGCGCCTCGCTCGCGGAGCTAGCCTTGATCAGATTCTCGCAGAGATCAGCGAGAATCACCTCGTAGCTGAGGAGCTTGGCGGGCTGATCGTCCACCATCAGAATATTGACTTTCTCGTCCGCCGTCATCAATCCGTCTCCGGTCCCCTTTTAGATGCTATTAGCGATGCAGCCACATGCGCAATGCCGAAAGCAACTGCTCTGTGTTGACCGGTTTGGCCAGATACTCCGATGCTCCGGCTTCGAGGCATCTCTCCCGGTCACCCTTCATCGCCTTGGCGGTAAGAGCGATGATGGGCAGGCGCCGCAAGGATGGGTTTTGCCGAATCACCTGCATCGTTTCATAGCCATCCATCTCCGGCATCATGATATCCATCAGAACGATCCCCAGATCGGGCGTCGACCCAATTGTGTCGATCGCCTCGCGGCCGGTTCCGGCCGAAAGCACCGTCATGCCCCTTCGTTCCAAGACGCTGCTGAGCGCGAAGATATTGCGCACGTCATCGTCAACCACGAGCACCTTGCGTCCGATCAGCGCGTCGTCCGACCCATGCAGCTTATCGAGCATCTGCTGCTTTTCGATAGGCAGATGGGCAATCACGCGATGGAGGAAAAGCGCCGTCTCGTCGAGGAGGCGCTCGGGCGATTCAACATCCTTGACCACCACGCTGCGTGCCAGCGTGTGCAGCTGCGCATCTTCATCCGGGGTCAACTCGCGGCCGGTGAAGACGACGACGGGCAAGTCTCTGAGCTTGGGCGTATCGCGCAGCCGCTCCAAGACCTCGAAGCCGGTCATATCGGGCAGGCGAAGATCGAGTACTACGCAATCGTAATTCTCGGTCTCCAGCGCGTCGAGCGCCGAAGCTCCGGAGTCCACCACCTCAATATCGATGTCTTCGTGCCCCAGCAGCTCGCGGGTGCTGAACTGTTCGGCGGGATTGTCTTCGACAACCAGGAGCCGCTTGCGGCGCGGCTGCGAGTATTCCCGAATGCGGGTGAGGGCCGCATCGAGGTCTTCTGTCGTGGACGGTTTGGTGACGAAGGCGAATGCGCCGCGCGAAAGGCCGTGATGCCGGTCCTCATCGAGCGTAAGCATCTGCACGGGAATGTGGCGGGTCCTGGGATCCTGCTTGAGGTGGTTCAACACCGTCCAGCCGAGCATGTCGGGCAGGAAGACGTCGAGCGAGATCGCCGTCGGTCCGAACTCGCGCGCCAGGTTCAGCGCATCGGTGCCGGTCGGCGCGACCAGCACCTTGAACCCCTTATCGCGCGAGAGGTCGCAAAGAACGCGCGCATAGTGCGGATCGTCTTCGACGATCATCAGGATCGCGTCGCCATCGGAGTGATTGGCGCGATCGTCTTCAATGTATGAGTCCTTTTCGGTCGCCGAGATCGTGGTGAGGAAGGCCGGCGTGGCAATCTGCGCGCCGCTCTTCTCGGTCTTGGCGACGGTCGGGACCGCCGGTCCGACGTAGGTCTGAGGCAGATACAAGGTAAACGTACTGCCCTGTCCGGGCACGCTCTTGAGCTGGATTTCGCCGCCCAGCAGGTTGGCGAGCTCACGGCTGATGGCCAGGCCGAGTCCGGTGCCTCCGAACTTGCGGCTGGTGCCGGCGTCGGCCTGCTGGAAGGCCTCAAAGATGATGCGCTGCTTCTCGGGCGGAATGCCGATGCCGGTATCGGTGACCTGGAAAGCGATCACCGAGCCCGCGCCGCTCAAGAGGGGATGGTCGTGGCTCCAGCCGCCCGAGGCGCTTGAAACATTGAGGCGCACGCTGCCTTGCTCGGTGAACTTGAAGGCATTCGAGAGCAGGTTCTTGAGAACCTGTTGCAGGCGCTTCGAGTCCGTAACCAGGCTGCGGCCCAGCCGGGGATCGCCGGTCACCTCGAAGATCAACTTGCGGTTCTCCGCCTCGTGGCGGAAGGGCCGCGAGACCGTATCGAGCAGCGCACCGAAGAAGATCTCTTCCGCCTCCACGGAGACGGTGCCGGACTCGATCTTCGAAAGGTCGAGGATATCGCTGATAAGGTTCAGCAGGTCGGTGCCGGCGCCGTGGATGGTGCGGGCAAACTCCACCTGCTTCGCGGTGAGGCTGCCGTCCGGGTTTTCTGCGAGCTGCTGGCCCAGTACCAAAATACTGTTCAGCGGCGTGCGCAGCTCATGCGACATGTTGGCGAGGAACTCGGATTTGTACTTGGAGGTGAGCGCCAGCTCTCGGGCCTTCTCTTCCAGAGCGCGCCGCGCCTGCTCGATCTCCTGGTTCTTGCGCTCTACTTCATAATTTTGCTCGGCGAGCTGCTGCGCCTTTTGCGCCAATTGCTCGTTGGTCTGCTGCAGTTCTTTCTGCTGCATCTGCAGCTCCGTGGCGAGCTGCTGCGATTGCTTCAGCAGGCCCTCGGTCTGCATGGTGGCTTCAATGGAGTTGAGCACGATGCCGATGCTGGCGGTGAGCTGCTCAAGGAAGGCGAGATGCGACGCGGTGAACGAGCTCAGGCTGGCGAGCTCAATGACGGCCTTGACGCGATCCTCAAACAACACCGGCAACACGATCACGTTTTTGGGCTTGGCTTTGAACAGGCCGGAGCGGATGGGCGCGGTCGACCGGGGCAGTTCGTTGATCAGCATGCGGCGCTTTCCCGCCGCGCACTGACCGATGAGGCCTTCACCGAGTCTTACCTCGGTGTGGCTGCCTTCCGGCGTGTCGGCGAAGGTAGAGAGCAGCACCAGCGCGTCATCGCCGCTCGCCGCCTCGCTGCCCATCTGGTAGATGACACCCTGCTGCGCGTTCACGAGCGGCGCCAGCTCGGAGAGCAACATGCTTCCCACCGTGGCCAGATCGCGCTGGCCCTGCAACATGCCGGTAAATCGCGCGAGGTTGGTCTTCAGCCAGTCCTGCTCCGTGTTGCGGTCCGTCGTCAGGCGCAGGTTATCGATCATGGTGTTGATGTTGTCTTTGAGCTCAGCCACTTCGCCGCGCGCTTCCACCTGAATCGACCGGGTCAGGTCGCCCTTGGTTACGGCGGTTGCTACTTCTGCGATGGCGCGCACCTGGTTGGTGAGGTTATCGGCCAGCAGGTTCACGTTGCCGGTCAAGTCCTTCCAGGTACCGGCGGCTCCAGGCACGTTGGCCTGGCCGCCGAGACGGCCTTCCACTCCCACTTCGCGGGCCACGGTCGTTACCTGATCGGCAAAGGTCGCCAGCGTGTCCGTCATGTTGTTGATGGTCTCGGCCAGCGCAGCCACTTCGCCCTTGGCGTTCACGGTGAGCTTCTGCGTGAGTGCGCCGTTGGCGACGGCCGTCACCACCTTCACAATGCCACGCACCTGTTCGGTAAGGTTGGCCGCCATCACGTTCACGTTGTCGGTCAAATCCTTCCAGGTTCCGGCCACACCCGGCACCTGCGCCTGGCCGCCGAGCTTGCCTTCGGTTCCCACTTCGCGGGCCACGCGCGTCACTTCGGCAGCGAAGGCGTTGAGCTGGTCGACCATGGTGTTGATGGTGTCTTTGAGTTCGAGAATCTCGCCCTTCACGTCGACCGTGATCTTGCGGGACAAGTCACCGCGGGCCACGGCTGTGGTCACTTCGGCGATGTTGCGCACCTGCGCCGTCAGGTTACCGGCCATCGCGTTCACTGAGTCGGTCAGATCCTTCCAGGTTCCGGCCACGCCGGGCACGTTGGCCTGGCCGCCCAGCCGGCCTTCCGAGCCTACTTCGCGGGCCACGCGCGTCACTTCGGCGGCGAAGGAGCGAAGCTGCTCGACCATGGTGTTCAGCGTTTCCTTGAGCTGCAGAATCTCGCCGCGCACGTCGACCGTGATCTTGCGCGACAGATCGCCGTTGGCGATAGCGGTCGCCACTTCGGCGATATTTCTTACCTGCGCCGTGAGGTTGCCGGCCATGAAGTTGACCGAGTCGGTAAGATCCTTCCAGGTTCCGGCCACGCCCGGCACCGCGGCCTGTCCGCCGAGCTTGCCGTCGGTTCCCACTTCGCGGGCCACGCGCGTCACTTCGCCGGCGAATGCGTTCAGCTGGTCCACCATCGTGTTGATGGTGTTTTTCAATTCGAGAATTTCGCCTTTCACGTCCACGGTGATCTTGCGCGACAGGTCGCCGCGGGCCACGGCTGTGGTCACTTCGGCAATGTTTCTCACCTGGGCCGTCAGGTTGCCGGCCATGGAGTTCACCGAGTCGGTCAAGTCTTTCCAGGTGCCGGCTACGCTGGGCACGTTGGCCTGGCCGCCCAGCCGGCCTTCGGTGCCCACTTCGCGGGCCACGCGCGTCACTTCGCCGGCGAACCGGTTGAGCTGGTCCACCATGGTGTTGATGGTCTCTTTGAGCAGCAAAATCTCGCCGCTGACGTTGACCGTGATCTTTTTGGACAAGTCGCCGGTGGCGATGGCTGTGGAAACCTCGGCGATGTTTCTTACCTGTGCTGTCAGGTTGCCGGCCATGGCGTTCACGTTATCGGTAAGATCCTTCCAGGTTCCGGCTACACCCGGCACCTGCGCCTGACCTCCGAGCTTGCCGTCCGTACCCACTTCGCGGGCTACGCGCGTCACTTCGCCGGCGAACGCGTTGAGCTGGTCCACCATCGTGTTCAGCGTGTCTTTGAGCTCGAGAATTTCGCCCTTCACGTCGACGGTGATCTTGCGGGATAAGTCGCCGCGGGCCACGGCTGTTGCCACCTCGGCGATGTTTCTCACCTGGCCGGTCAGGTTCGAAGCCATGAAGTTGACGTTGTCGGTCAAATCCTTCCAGGTTCCGGCTACGCCGGGCACGTTGGCCTGTCCGCCGAGCTTGCCTTCCGTACCCACTTCGCGGGCCACGCGCGTCACCTCGCCGGCGAACGCGTTGAGCTGATCCACCATCGTGTTGATGGTGTTCTTGAGTTCGAGAATCTCGCCCTTCACGTCTACCGTGATCTTGCGCGACAAGTCGCCGCGGGCCACGGCCGTGGTTACCTCGGCGATGTTTCTCACCTGCGCGGTCAGGTTGCCGGCCATTGAATTGACGGAGTCGGTCAAGTCCTTCCACGTACCGGCCACGCCCGGCACATTGGCCTGGCCGCCCAGCCGGCCTTCGGTGCCCACTTCGCGGGCCACGCGCGTAACTTCGCCGGCGAACCGGTTGAGCTGGTCCACCATGGTGTTCAGGGTTTCTTTGAGCTGCAGAATTTCGCCGCGCACGTCTACCGTGATCTTGCGGGATAGATCGCCGTTGGCAATGGCCGTAGCCACCTCGGCAATGTTGCGGACCTGACCGGTCAAGTTGCCGGCCATGAAGTTCACGTTATCGGTAAGATCCTTCCAGGTTCCGGCCACGCCCGGCACATTGGCCTGGCCGCCGAGCTTGCCTTCCGTACCCACTTCGCGCGCCACGCGCGTTACTTCGCCGGCGAACGCGTTCAACTGGTCCACCATCGTGTTGATGGTGTCTTTGAGTTCAAGAATTTCGCCCTTCACGTCGACCGTGATCTTGCGGGATAAGTCGCCGCGGGCCACGGCGGTGGTCACTTCGGCGATGTTTCTCACCTGGTCGGTCAGGTTTGAGGCCATCGAATTCACCGAGTCGGTAAGGTCCTTCCAGGTTCCGGCCACGCCGGGCACCACGGCCTGACCGCCGAGCTTGCCGTCGGTTCCCACTTCGCGGGCCACGCGCGTCACTTCCGAGGCGAAGGAGCGCAACTGGTCCACCATCGTGTTGATGGCTTCTTTGAGCTGCAGAATTTCGCCGCGCACGTCCACCGTGATCTTGCGCGAAAGATCGCCGCTGGCCACGGCCGTCGCCACTTCGGCGATATTTCTCACCTGGCCGGTGAGGTTTGAGGCCATCGAGTTTACTGAGTCGGTAAGATCCTTCCACGTACCGGCCACGCCGGGCACCACGGCCTGACCGCCGAGCTTGCCGTCGGTTCCCACTTCGCGGGCCACGCGCGTCACCTCGGCCGTGAAGACGCCGAGCTGTTGAATCATCGTATTCACGATGTTGGCCGAGCGCAAAAACTCTCCTTCGAGGGGACGTCCATCCACGTCGAGGCGGACGGTCTGCGTCAGATTGCCCTGAGCCACCGCGGCAATCGCGCGCGTGACCTCGGTGGTGGGGCGCAACAAGTCTTCCACCAGCGTGTTCACCGAGACTTCCATATCGTCCCAGGCGCCGCGCCTCTGTTCCACGCGGATTCGCTCGCGCGTCTTGCCCTCTTTGCCCACCGCCTGGCCGACCCGCTTCAATTCGAAGGCCATCTGTTCGTTGGCCCTGACGATCTCATTGAAGTTGTCGGCGATCTTCCCCGGCAGCCCCGTCCACGTGGCCGGCAGCCGCACGCTGAAATCGCCATTTTTCACGGTTTGGAGGCTTTCCAGGATGATGGCCAAACAGTCGGGTACCGTGGTTTCCAAGGCGCCGACCGGAATATATTCTCGTCCGCCCTGCCCCCCGGCGGGCGTTTCAACGGAGGTCCCCATAATCGCAAACTCCTGGATGGAAGCTAAAATGCCGGATAAATATATGACCGCGGAAACATAGTACTCCCCGGATGCGGGGGTAGCTTAGTCCTGTCCATGGACGTACTGAGTAGATGCGGCGCATCACGAGAAGGTTGTCTGGGACAGCTCGTTCCCGAAATTATGCCCCACGTCCCCGGGATCACGCGAAATCGCGCCCATTTGCCCGGGACACGGTCGCGAGCGGATCCCCGACCGGCTGCAGCCAAACCGGAGCTGGGCGCGGGGGAGCTGCTTCGTCAGCATCTGGGGCGCGCCTTTCCGCAAAAGAATCTCGAACTGGTGCTGAAGGTGAACGTGATTGACGGAAAGAGCGGCGCGCCCACCATCCTTCCTGGTGAACCCCAGCTGCCGGACCGATCTACTCTACCCCGAAACCGATCCCCTTTACCCGAATAAGATTAAAGAGGGGACGGCGGATGAAGAAACTCACACGGATCCTGGCAGCACTCCTGTTCGCAACCTGGCTTTGTCCCGCTCTTCTTTTAGCCGCGCCCCAAACATTTCTAGCCAACGAGTACGGCGCGAAGGCCGACGGCAACACTCTCAATACCGTCGCGATTCAACGGGCCATTGACGCGGCCGCGGCGGCCGGCGGAACGGCCACGCTGAAGCCCGGCGTCTATCGCACGGGCTCTCTGTTTCTCAAGTCCGGCATGCGGTTCGAAGTTCCTGAAGGGGTCACGCTTCTCGGGTCGGAAAGCCTGAAAGATTATCCGATGCTCCCGACGCGTATCGCGGGCATCGAGATGACCTGGCCCTCCGCGCTGATCAATGTGCGCGGTCAGCACAACGTCAAGATTGAAGGGAAGGGAACGATCGACGGCGACGGGCCCATCTGGTGGAAGTCGTACTGGGACCTGCGCGCCGCCTATGAGCCGAAAGGGTTGCGCTGGGCTGCGGACTACGACTGCCGCCGGCCGCGCCTGCTGCTGATCCAGAGCTCCTCCGATGTCGAACTCGGCGGAGGCATCGAGCTCAGGCGATCGGGCTTCTGGACGGTGCAGATCCTGTATTCGCACGCCATTCATGTGAACGGTATAGTGATCCGCAACAACGAAGGCGGCAAAGGTCCAAGTACCGACGGCATCGATATCGATTCCTCGCGAAACATTCTCGTGGAGCATGCCGACATCGACGTGAACGACGACGCGTTGTGCCTGAAGGCCGGCCGCGACTCTGACGGGCTGCGTGTGAATCGGCCTACGGAAGATGTGGTGTTGCGCGACTCCATCATCCGTCATGGCGCGGCGGCCGTTACCATCGGCAGCGAGACGTCGGGAGGCTTTCGCAATATTGAGGCCTACAATCTGACCGCTCTCAGCGGCGTGCCCTCGGGCATTCTGTTCAAGTCGGCCCGCACGCGCGGCGGCTTTGCCGAGAACATCCGCATCCATGACCTCACCTTCGAGGGAGTCGCCATTCCGATTCATATCACCATGAACTGGAACCCAAGCTACAGCTATGCCAGCCTGCCTGCGGGGCAGACCAACGTTCCGCCCTACTGGATCACGCTCACCACGAGAGTTCCCGAGGATAAAGGTCTGCCCCGCTTCCGCAACGTCCACATCTGGAACATCAAAGCGACCGGCGCCCGGAAGGCCTTTGAAGTGAGCGCGTATCCCAACGCGACACTCGACGACTTTCGCCTCGACCATCTCGATATCGATGCCGCCACGGCGGGCACGATCGCGAATGCCAAAAACTGGTCCGTGACCGGCAACGGCATTCATACCGCGGACGGGAGCATGCCCGTGTTCACCGGCGCAACGGTCAACGATCCCAAGGACGTTCCTTACGGCGAGCCGAAGTAACGCTGCCGGCTTTACTTGGGAGAAGGCGGCTGGAGCAATGACAAAGCTGCTTGTTCTTTTGGGCTTCGCCACTGTGTTCGCTTCGCATGCCCGGCAATCCAAACCTGTCCACCTTCTACCTGGTTGGCGATTCAATGGTACGGAACGGCCGGGGAGATGGCGCAAATAGGCAATGGGGCACGGGGTGAGTGGCGCTTGGCATATGCATTCCTGGTTGTGGAAGAGCCTGTCTCCCCGGCTCGAGAGCGGGATACGCGCATCGCATTTCCCACTCTTCGCCATGGGCTCATGAATCGCCGCGCTATAATCGACTTCGACAGCTTGCGATTCCCAATATGCCCTGAGGAACAGAAAGCGCGATACAAGCTGATCGATGCCCAGAGCAGTGACCGTGCGTCGATGTGCCCGTTGCAATCGGCCGCCTAACCATCAGGAACAGGGCCCCAACCGATACGGATGTAGAAACCTGGAGCGGAAGCTGGCGACCATGCAGCCAAAGCGCGGTCTCGCATCAATTCGATCTCTGATTTCTCTGCTATTTTCTTTGGGAGCCGGCGTGCATCGCGACCTGGCGGAAGGACCGCAATCGACGCCCAGCATCTTTGCGCCCGCCTCGACGCCCGCACATGAAATCTACGGCCTATCGCTCTTCGTCCTGCTCATAACCGGCTCGATCTTCGTGTTGGTCGCCGGCTTGCTCACCTACGCCATCATCAAGTACAAATCGCGCCCGTCGGACGAGCAGCACGAGCCGGCGCAGGTTTACGGAAGCGTGCAGGTGGAGCTTGCATGGACGGTGATTCCCGTCCTCATCGTGGTTGTGCTGTTTCTTACCACCGCGCGCATCATCTTTGCGGTGCAAGACGCGCCCAAGCCCAAAACCGCGCTCGACGTCACCGTCATCGGTCACCAGTTCTGGTGGGAGTTCCGCTATCCCAAACTGGGAATCGTCACCGCCAACGAGCTGCATATTCCCCTGAGCACGGACCAGCGGCCCGAGCCGACGTACCTGCGTCTCCTCTCGGCCGATGTGGATCACAGCTTCTGGGTTCCGCAACTCGCCGGCAAGACCGACCTGATTCCCAACCATCCCAATGATCTGTGGATGGACCCGCGCGCGCCGGGCCTGTATGTGGGCCAATGCGCTCAGTTCTGCGGTGTCGAGCACGCAAAGATGCTGCTCCGGGTCTATGTCGATACGCCGCAGCAGTTCGCCGCGTGGGTCAACGATCAAAGGAAGCCAGCCATGGAGGACGAAAAGGTTGCCGCCGGCCGCCAGATCTTTGAGAGCGAGGCCTGCCAGAACTGCCATTCGATCAACGGCACCACGGCCAAGGGCACATTTGCTCCCGATCTTACGCACCTGATGACGCGCGCCACCATTGCATCGGGAGCGGCGACCAACACTCCCGACAACCTGCGTGCCTGGATCAAGGACCCGGCGACGTTCAAGCCCGGGGCATTGATGCCGGCAATGCGATTGAGCGATCAGCAACTAGATCAGCTGGTGGCGTACCTTTCAACCTTGCATTGAAGGAGCGAGATGGCAGACCAAACCTTACCGATTCCCGTTCCTCTCAGTGGCGAGGGGCACGCTGCAAGCGGCACGTGGCTCGAGTGGCTGCATAGTTGGGTGGTCACGGTAGACCATAAGAAGCTCGGCATCCTTTATATCGTTTACGCGATCTTCTTTCTCCTCGTCGGCGGAGCGGAAGCCATGCTCATGCGCATCCAGCTTGCCTTCCCGCACAACCACTTCGTTTCGCCCGAGGTGTATGACGAGCTGTTCACCATGCATGGCACCACCATGGTTTTCCTGGTGGGGATGCCCATTCTCTTCGGATTTGCCAATTATCTGGTGCCGCTGATGATCGGCGCGCGCGACATGGCTTTTCCGCGCCTGAACGCCTTCAGCTTCTGGCTCACGGCCTTTGGCGGCCTGCTGCTCTACTTCAGCATTGTCGGCGGATTCGGTCTCTACGGGGTGGGCAGCGCGCCCGATGTCGGGTGGTTTGCCTACGCGCCCCTCACGGCGCGGGCTTTCACCCCGGGACATAACACGGACTACTGGGCGCTGGCGCTCATCGTGAGCGGATTCGGTACCCTGGGCACGGCGATCAATATCATCGCCACCACCCTTTGCCTGCGATGCAAAGGCATGACCCTGATGCGCATGCCGCTCTTTGTATGGCTGCTTCTGGTGGTGAGCGTGCTCACGCTCGTCACCATAACGCCGCTTACCGCCGCGCAAGTGATGCTGCTCATCGACCGCTATCTCGGCGGGCATTTCTTCGATGCGCAGGCGGGCGGCTCGCCTCTGGTGTGGATTCACTTCTTCTGGATCTTCGGCCACCCGGAAGTCTACGTGCTTGTGCTGCCTGCCTTCGCCATCGCCAACGAGGTTATTCCGGTCTTCGCGCGCAAGGCGATCTTTGGCTATCCGGCCATGGTCGCGGCCTCGGTGGGCATCGGCTTTGTAAGCCTGACGGTGTGGGCGCATCACATGTTCACCGTCGGCATGACCTCGGTGGGCAACACATTCTTCGTGCTCTCCACCATGATCGTCGGCATTCCCACCGGCATTAAGATCTTTAACTGGCTGGCGACGCTGTGGGGCGGACGCATCTCCTTCGCAACGCCGATGCTCTTCGCGCTCGCCTTTCTGTTTCAGTTCCTCATCGCCGGACTCACCGGCATCATGCTCTCGGTCGCGCCCTGGAACTGGCAACTGCACAACTCCTACTTCGTGATCGCGCACTTCCATTACGTCCTGGTCGGCGCCATCGTCTTCTGCATCTTCTCAGCCATTTATTACTGGTATCCCAAGGCGACCGGACGGATGTTGAGCGAGACGCTGGGCAAGTGGCATTTCTGGCTCTTTCTTATCGGCTTTCACATCACGTTCGACACCATGCACTTCGTCGGAATATTCGGTATGCCGCGCTCCATCTATACCTATGAGCCGGACCGCGGCTGGAACACGCTCAACCTGATCATCTCCCTCGGCGGCTTCGTGCAGGCCATCGCCGTGCTGGTCTTTGCCTGGAACCTGATCTACTCCTATGCGCGCGGCAAAGAGGCGGGCAACGATCCCTGGGACGCGTGGACGCTCGAATGGGCGACACCCTCGCCGCCGCCCGCCTACAACTTCGCCATCGATCCCGTGGTGCGCAGCCGCCGCCCGCTCTGGGATCTCAAACATCCTCAGGATCCTGACTGGAAGTACGAGCGATGAGCACAGTCCCTCTCTTTACCGACGAATCCTGGAACCTGCCCTCACGCGGGCGTGTCGGCATGCTTTCGTTGATCGTGGGCGAGTGCGGCATCTTCACGATCTTTGTGGTGGCCTACATCTATTACATGGGCCGCAACGCCTACGGACCCACGCCGCGCATCCTTGAGGTGCCGATCTTCAACACCATCTGCCTGCTTTCGAGCAGCCTGACCATCTGGCTGGCGGAGCGCGCCATCGAGCACGGCGCCATGCGCCGGTTCGCCGCGTGGTGGGCGCTCACCATCGCCCTGGGAGCCATCTTTCTCGGCGAGACGGCGAAGGAGTGGTACACGCTGATCTTCCATGAGCACCTCACCGTGCGCACCAATCTCTTCGGCACCACGTTCTACTCATTGGTGGGCCTGCACGCTACGCACGTGATCATCGGGCTCCTCGGGTTGAGTCTGATTATGATCTTCACCCTGCTCGGGCACGTGAACCATAGCCATGCCGAGCGCGTGAAGGTCTTCGCACTCTACTGGCATTTCGTCGACGCGGTGTGGGTTGTGGTCTTCACCGTCGTCTACATCGTGGGAAGGTAAGCGTCATGGCCGAGATACTTCAGCGCAAATCCCATCCTTCCGAGGCGGAGCACATTCATCTGCCCGCACCCACGGCGTGGCCGATCGTCCTGGCCCTCGGATTCACGCTGTTGGCCGCCGGCGTGGTGACCGACCCGGGCATCAGTATTTTGGGCGCCGCTTTCATGGCCGCCGGATGCGTGGGGTGGTTCCGCCAGGTGCTGCCTGTGGAGCAGCACGAGGAAGTGGAGGTGGTGGAGCGGCCGGTGACGATTGCCTCGCCGCGCGCTCTGGTCGATCGTATCGTGCTCAGCCCGGAGCACCGCGCCCATCTGCCGATTGAAACCTATCCGCTCGTGAGCGGCATCAAGGGCGGCATCGCCGGCGGCCTGGCGATGATTGTTCCGGCTTTGATCTACGGCGTGATCGCGCAGCATAGTATCTGGTACCCCGTCAATCTTCTGGGCGGCGCGGGCGTCGCGCACTGGAGCAACCCCACCACGGCAGATATCGCCGCCTTTCACTGGCAGGGGCTGATCGTTGCCATTGTCATCCACTCCATCACCTCGGTTCTTGTCGGGCTGCTCTACGGAGCCATGCTGCCTATGCTGCCGCGACGCCCGGTGGTACTGGGCGGCATTCTGGCTCCGGTGCTCTGGACCGGCATTCTGCACGCCTTCATGGGCGTCATCAATCCAGCGCTCGATGCCCGCATTCAATGGGGATGGTTCCTGATTTCGCAGGTGATCTACGGCGTCGTAGCGGGTCTAGTGGTTGCGCGCCAGGGCAAGATCGCAACCGGCCAGTCCTTGCCGTTTGCGGCGCGCCTGGGCATCGAGGCGCCCGGCCTGCTGATGTCCAATCCGCAGGCGGGACCTCCGCCCGGCAAGGAGAAGCGCTGATGCGGCCCGACACGCAGGCCAAGCAGCGGCGTGAGACGCAGGCCCGGATGCCACGGCTGGCCGGAGCGGTATTCACCGCCTGCCTGGTCGCAGGCCTCTCTGCCTGCTCGCGCCTTCCCGGATATCCGCCGCGTCCCATGGCGAGTCCGAGCGAAGTCACCGATTTTGCGACGCTCTACGGCCAGAACTGCGCCGCGTGTCACGGCCGCAATGGCCAGAACGGGCCGGCTATCGATCTCGGCAATCCGGAGTACCAGGCTCTTGCCGATGACGACGTGCTGAACTCCTGGATCTCGGGCGGCATTCCCGGCACCGAGATGCCGGCGTTTGCTCAATCCTCAGGCGGCATGTTGACCAACAACCAGATCGAGTCACTCATCGCGGGGATGCGCAAACAGTGGGCGCGGCCGAACGCCTTCGGCGGAGCCGTGCCTCCGCCTTACGAACAACCCGACACCGCCGATCCGCGCAAAGGGGCGGAAGCCTATCGCGCCCACTGCGCCGGCTGTCATGCGGCTTCGCCTCAACAGATCACCAGCCCAACCTACCTCGCTCTCGTCGCCGATCAGCAGCTACGCGCGATCATCATCGCCGGACGGCCGGACATCGGGCATCCCGACTGGCGCCACGCTGTCGCGCAAGGCAAGCCGCCCGCGCCGCTCTCGAACGAAGAGGTCGACAACATTGTCGCGTATCTTGGAACGCTGCGGAAACCGCAGCCGCCGGCATCCGGAACGTCCACCGCGCAGGCCGGGAGGTAAAACGAGTGGATCACGAAGAACAGAAAAGTCAGACCGGCGACGCACCCGTCGCTGAACAATCGCAGCAGCCGAGCCTTGAAGACCCGCGCATCGTTTCGCGGCGCTGGCTGCTGTTTAAGGCCGGCGTCGCACTCAACGGCCTGGTGGGTCTGGCGCTCGCTGTGCCTATCGTGCGCTACCTCTTCGCCCCGTGGCGGAAGGACGCGGCCTACACATCCTGGGTCTCGCTTGGGCCCGCGGAAGGCTATCCCGTGGGAGAGACGCGGCTCGCCTCCTACCGCAATCCCTCCACCCGGCCGTGGGATGGCGTCACCGACAACGTGGCCTGCTATGTGCGCCGGCTCGGCACGGATCAGTTTCAGGTTTTCGCCATCAACTGCGCGCATCTCGGCTGCCCGGTGCGCTGGTTTCCGCAGTCGCAGCTTTTCATGTGCCCTTGCCACGGAGGCGTGTATTACGCTGACGGCTCACGCGCCTCGGGTCCGCCGGAGCGCGGCCTCTTTCCCTACACCTGGAAGATTGCCTCCGGAGAGTTGCAGATCGATGCCGGCCAGATGCCAACGCTTTCGAACTCCGCCAAGCTGGTCCACATCCAACTCGGCAACGGAGACTCGCCATGCCGCGGATAAAGCGAACTGCCGAGCGCGTGTACGCATGGCTGGAACGCCGGCTGCAGCTCGAAGGCCCGGTGAAGGAAGCCGCCCTGCACAAGGTGCCGCGCAACACCGCGAGCTGGTGGTACGTCTTCGGCAGCGCCGCCTTCACGCTGTTCCTTCTGCAGATATTCACCGGCATTCTTCTTGCCCTGGTCTATGTGCCCTCGGCGGCCGAGGCGTGGAACAGCCTGAATGTGCTCAATCACCAGATCCCGCTGGGCTGGTTTCTGCGCGCCCTGCACGGCTGGGGGTCGAACTTCATGGTCGCCATCGTGCTCATCCACATGGCGCAGGTCTTTCTCTTCGGTGCGTACAAATTTCCCCGTGAGCTCACGTGGATCCTGGGCGTCTTTCTTCTGCTCATGACGCTCGGCATGGCCTTCACCGGCCAGGTGCTGCGCTTTGATCAGGATGCGTACTGGGGTCTCGGTATCGGCGCTTCCATCGCGAGCCGGGTACCCTGGATCGGCGGCGGGTTGGTGCATCTGCTGCTGGGCGGTCCCATCATTGCGGGTGCCACGCTCTCGCGCTTTTTCGCTCTGCACGTCTTCGTGATTCCCGGCAGCCTGCTGCTTTTTGCGGCGCTGCACATCTGGATGGTGCTGAAACTCGGCGTCAATGAGTGGCCCATGCCCGGCCGGATCGTCCGCCGCTCCACCTACATGCAGGAGTACAACCAGCTCGCGCATGAAGACGGCATCCCCTTCGTCCCCGGCGCCTTCTGGAAGGATCTCGTCTTCTCCGGCGCGGTGATTGCCGCGGTGGGCGTGTGCGCGCTGGTCTTCGGTCCCTACGGCCCCACCGGCATACCCGATCCCTCGATCATTCAAACTGTACCCAAGCCGGACTTCTTCTTCCTGTGGATTTACACCGTGCTCTCCTATCTGCCGCCGGAGATGGAGACGCCATTCATCCTGATCGCGCCGATCGTGGGCATCGCGATTCTGCTGGCGCTGCCGTTCTACGCCTCGGAAGGCGAGAAGAGCTGGCATCGCCGCCCCGTCGCCGTTCTGCTGGTTTCCACCATCGCCGTGAGCTGGGGCGTGTTGACCGAACTCGGCACCACCACGCCGTGGAGCCCGCACATGAGCGCGTGGAGCAGCGATCCGCTTCCGCCCGCGATGCTGCATAACGCCACGCCGCTGGTTCGCCAGGGCGCCGCGGTCTTTCAATCCAAGCAATGCCGCAATTGCCACTCCATCGGCGGCTCCGGCGGCCAGCGCGGCCCGGCGCTCGATGATGTTGCCACGCGCATGACGATGGATCAGCTTCGTTTCAAGGTGGATACCGGCGGCGGTAACATGCCCGCTTACGGCAAAAATCTCTCGCCGGCCGAGATTGAAGCGCTGGTCAACTTTCTCGAGACGCTGCATCCATCCGACGAGCCTCCAGCCTACGATCCAGGCCAGAAAGCCGCAGCGCAAGATGTGAATGAAAACGCACCGCCCGCCGATAACAACACCCAGCACGTGAACTCATCCATGAGCCGCAGTCCCGCGAATCAGCGTCCGGCCACTCCAGACACCCAGAGATGATGGGCAACACGGCAATCACGGATCTCTTCACGCGCTGGGAGGTTCCGTGGGTCGTCACCTCGGAGCTCGCCTTGGTTGCGTTGGTCTACACGCGCGGCTGGATGCGTATCCGGCGGACCCGGCCCGCGCTCTTTCCCACTTGGCGGCTCGCCTGTTTCCTGGGCGGCATCGCCGCGCTCTTCGCCGCCGTCGCCTCGCCGCTCGACACCTTCAGCGACTCGCTCCTGTTCATGCACATGGCGCAGCATTTTGTGCTCATGTCCATCGCGCCGCCCCTCATCGTCTTCGGTGCGCCCGTCGTTCCCGTGCTGCGCGGGCTCCCGCGCTGGATCATCCGCAAGCCGCTCGGTGCGCTCTTCAGGAGCCGCGCTCTGCCCGCCGTTGGCCGCTTCCTTACGCGCCCGCGCGTCGCGTGGCTCGCGATGAACGCCGCCTACATCGGCTGGCATATCCCCCGTGCGTATGAGTTCGCGCTCGCCTCGGAGAACTGGCACAACTTCGAGCACGCATGCTTCTTCTTTACCAATCTGCTCTTCTGGTGGCCCATTCTTTCGCCATGGCCCTCACGGCCGCTCCATTCACGCTGGGTCCTGATTCCGTATCTGCTGCTGGCCGATATCGTCAACACCGCCGTCTCGGCCTTCCTCTGCTTCTCGGGCCAGTTGCTCTATCCGAGCTACGGAGTTATCGCACGCCCGTTTGGACTGAGCGCGCTCAACGATCAGGTCGCGGCGGGCGCCTTCAT
>DASXFB010000080.1:0-3019 GCA_036489815.1 Occallatibacter sp.
CTCGGTGCCGCCGGAGGACGTTGCCGAACTCGCCCAGTCCACTGGAACCATCATCTACATCATCAGCACGCGGCAGGCGCAGAATGAACCGGTCTCGGCCGCGGCATTCGAGCGCATGAGTAGGGCCACCGGCGGCAAGGCATACTTCGCCGGCAACTGGCGCGAGGAGCACCAGGCATTTACTTCCATCCGCGAGGACCTGGGACACCTCTACACGCTGAGCTATTATCCGCAGCAGAATCCAAACCGCGGCTGGCGCTCCATCAAGGTGCAGTTGAATGGAAGGGAACTGCAGAAATATCGCATCCGCACCCGCGATGGCTACAGGCTGCTGCAACACCCGTTGCTGACCGACGCAAGCAACGTAGTCTCTCCGTCCTCCGGATCGGCCTCTGAACCCGACCCGAAGTAAGAGCGGCGCAGGTCGTCGGATCACAAGGAGCGGTATTCGCTGAGCCGGCTCGACCACAGCTCGCTCACTAGCAGCCCGCCCAGCCGGCGCTTGCGCTGTTCGAGCATGAATCCCGCATCTTCGAGCGCCGCGCAGTGATCGGGCAGCGCGCGCACCTTGAGCCCGGTAAGCAGGCCGAATGCTGCGTAGAGCGCCGAGATGATCGGCCTCGCCACGTTCCGCCCGAACCGGTTCTGAGGTGCTGCAAACTCTGAGATTACCCAAAGCGCCGAGGGAGCGAGCGATCCGCGCAACCTTCCGGCAAGGTTCCGAACCTCCGCGGTCGTCAGGCAATCCAAGAAAAAATGCGTAACGATCAGATCGTAGGGCGGGGAACCGGGCTGCCAGCAGCGTATATCGGCGCAATAGGTTGAAACGCGTGCCCGGTTATGTCCCGCGCGCCGGAGAAGCGCCTCCAGCATGGACCGGCTTGCGTCGACGGCTTCCACTTCGATCGAAGGATTCCCGGCGAGGAGGCGGGCCGTAAACCGACCGTCCCCATCGCCGAGGATCAGCGCGCGGCTGCGCTGCCGGAGCGTGGGCAGAAAGGCGCAGCGGCAGCGCCAGAGCCACGGACCGAAGGTAGCGTATTCCATCCAGCGGTAGATGTGTGCGAGGCTGTCAAAGTTGGGCGCACTCGGCGTCCCATCAGATGCGCCGGCCGTTGCGGCGGCAGAGCCCGTACTCATCGCACGGCCAGCAGGACTGCGATGAACAGAGCCGGCGTGAGAAGCACCAGGTCTGCCATGGCGCGCAGGGCCAGCAGGGTCAACCGCATCCGCAGGCAATCAAGGCCGGCCAAAAGTACCGCGCTCAGGCTTCCCGCCAGAAGCAGGATGGCCGAGTGAAGATCGGCGGCGGGCAGCGAAACCGCTCCAAGAAGGCCGGCGGCTGCGAGGAGGCAGGCCGCGCGAAAAGGCGAGTCGAGCTTCGATTGCGGAGGCGGACTCCATCGTGAGGACCGGATCGGCGACTGAGCCGCGAGTTCCTTTTCGCCCCACTGAAATTGCGTCTCCTCGCTTCCCTCCCAGGCACTGATCGTGAGGCGTGCAAAGTGACTGCTTTGCTGCGGAGTCCGCGGCTCCGAGGCCGATTCCCAAGCATTGATGGCCGAACAATTGAGCCAAGCCAGCAAGGCAAAGAAAGCAATGGTGCCGAGCACCGCGGGTCTCTCAACTCCCGGCAGCAGCCTCAACGCCGGAACGGCGCAGCCAAGCGTGAAGAGCACACCCACCAGCAACTCCTTCGTGAGAAAATGCCCGACGAAGGGCTGCGGCCGATGGCGCAGGTGAATCCGGCCAAAGTACGCCAGCAAGCCGGCAGCCAGCATCAAGTACCGGAGCTGCTCGCGAGCCGGCATGAAAATCAGGATCAGCCCCGCGGCGCAACAGGCCGAGAGCGCGGCCATCGGCACCAAACTGCGCCGGTGCCGCCAATGGAAATGGTGTCGCGCGCGGAGCCGGCTCCGGCCTGGATCGCGCAGCCCCGAGCGGGCATCGAGCAGCCGATCGCCCACGTAGATCGTCCACACGATCAAAGCCAGCAGGGCAGAGAACCAGAGCGGCAAATGCCTCCCGGCAATCCATGCGAAGCTGAGGGACCAGACCACCGCCACGGTCGGAGCGTCCAAGCTAGCCAGATGCCAGAAAGCAAGCGGCCCCGGGGCGTCCAGGCGGCGAGTCAAGCGGAGCGGCAGAGATGCGGGGTGAACCCGGGCGGCTTCGCGGCTGCGAAGCGGGTTCGTTTCTAGACTTTCTTCTCGCGCCGGCGATTTGGGGACGGTCAGCGGCAACACTTCTATTCTACGGGATGTACGATCCTCAATCGGCGGCCGTGGCCTTTTTCTGCGCAATTCTCGCGGGCATCTTGGCTTGCTTGCGCCCCGGAATTGCATCCAGATCGACCTTTCCTTCCGCCAACTGCATGAGGAACTCCTGGCTGGAGAACGCGGGCGCATCCCTGAGCACCTTGCTGGCGCGCACGTAGCTGCCGTCGGCCTGTTGCAGCCGCGCCTTCGTGGTGTCGGCAAGGTACGCCGGCAAAATCTCATCATGAAGACGCGCAACCGCCGCAGAGTCTCGGACCGGAAACACCACCTCGCAGCGCTCGAAGAGATTGCGCGGCATCCAGTCGGCGGAGCCCAGATAGAACTCATCCTGGCCACCGTTCGCGAAGTAGAAGATGCGCGAGTGTTCCAAGAATCGGCCCACCACCGATCGGACGCGAATCCGTTCCGAGAGCCCCTTCACGCCCGGCCGCAGAATCGAGAGGCCGCGTATGATGAGGTCCACTTCAACGCCCGCCTGCGATCCTTGATATAAGGCCTCGATGACCGAGGGCTCAAGCAGCGCGTTCATCTTGGCGATGATGTGCGCCGGCCGGCCCGCGCGCGCGTGCTCGGCCTCGCGCCGCATCAGGCGTAGAAAACTCTCAGCCATAGTGAGAGGCGCCACCAGCAGCGGGCTGTAGTCGTCGATCTCCGCGTGCGCGGTTAGGTAATTGAACACCATGTGCACGCGCTCCGTGATCTGCGGATCGCAGGTCAGCAGGCTCAGGTCGGTATAGAAG
>DASXFB010000027.1:0-35754 GCA_036489815.1 Occallatibacter sp.
TGTTCACTTTCCTGGCGCTGGGCGTGGCAATGAATGTCCGCATGCGCAGGTTCGTCAACTAGACCAGTTTCGCAGAGGATGTAGCCGTTTCGGGTTTCGGAGTAAGGTGGCTCTTTCTGAAGGAAGGAGCCAATCGATTTCATCGGTTTCTGGACACGGTACCTGCGAAACCGGTGTGGCGCGTTCCGATCCACAGAGGGTCGGTCGCAGTGATTGCCAAGTTCTGCTCTTGCGCCGGCCGAAGGGTTCGTCCCCGCGAGAGAACAATTGTTTGAGTATTTCGCCGGCCAGATCCCGATGGATCGCGCCCGGCAGGATTGGGTTCATGAGCACGCAGAGACGGGAAGGCCGCGGATGGCCTTTACGCTGCATGGATCGCGCTGGAGCCTCCGGAGAGTTCCTCTCCGCTCGTTTTGCGCGGAAACTCCATAGGCAGGCCGGCATCCAAGCGGCCAGGCCGGTTTTTCCGGCGGCCACAAACTCTCTGCAATCGGATTGCCGCAGTTTCGAGCCCGTTCGGCTTCGCCTCCTGGGGATCTCCCGCGTTTCATCACGCCGCCCGGAAGCCGCCACGCACGCTTTTTTGAGGTTATCCCTTCCGCCCATCCCGCGCCTCCCGGTTACGCGTCTGTCCATCCATCCCTGCCGCGATTGCCGACGGCCTTGAGCCGTTGGACGGAAAGGTAAGATGGCAAAGGAAATTTGTATTTCCAGCACGCCGCACGAGACGCGGCTTGCGATTCTTGAAGACGACCAACTCGCGGAAATCTACTACGAGCGCGAAAACGAATACACGCTGGCCGGGTCCATCTATAACGGACGGGTGACGCGTGTGCTTCCCGGCATGCAGTCGGCTTTTGTCGACTTGGGGCTGGAGCGGGACGCCTTCCTCTACGTCACCGACTTCGTCGAACTGGAAGATCAGGAAGACACAGACGAGATTGAAAAAGCAGCCGTGACCGGCGCCAGCCAGCCTCCGCGCGAGGTGCGGCGCACCAACGGCCAGGACCCGGCTGCGCGTGGCGACCGCGGTGCGCGCTCTGGGCAAAGATCCGATCGGGGACAGGATCGCGGATCGGATAGAGGTACGGATAAGGGTACGGAGCGGGGACAGGAAGGCCGTCAGGAACGTCACCGGGAACCGCGTCAGGCCGAGGAGTCGGCGGCGCAAGGGACCAACGCCGCTGCTGAAGCGCCAACCGTGCCCGAGCTTGAACAGGCGAACGCGGAAGGCGGACGGCGCTGGCGGGGAAGGCGGAATCGCCGCGGAGGTCGCGGGCCCGAGGGCGCGGTGGAACCAGCCGAGACCGCTGGAGCGCCGGAAGAGTCCCGCGCATTTGCGCAGGAGCCGGCGCAAAACGAGTTTGCCGGGGAGATTCACGCCACCGAAGCGTCTGAGACGGAGACAGCGCCGCGTGGGTCGCGGTCCCCCGCTCCCTTCGTGCTTCCCGGCGAATCGCTGTCGAGATACGGCGGTACGCCGGCGGCCGAGACGCCTAAATCACCCTCCGCCGGAGGGCCAGCCTCAGTTTCCCGCAGCACCTCGAAGCCTTCGACGATGGTGGAAGCACCGCTCGGGTGGGATGGCAGCGGTCTGCTGCCGGGCGAATCGTTGTCGGGCCGTCGCTCGCGGCAGACAGACTCGGCCCCCGAGAGGAGCGCTGAAGGCAATCCTGAGGCCGCCTACCCGGCCGGCGATTCGGTTGTTGACCAGGAAGATGTCTTCGAAGAGGAGATGGCTGTGCCGACCGAAGAGTCTGCGCCGCCCTCCCTGCGCGAGATTGAACACGGGCACTCGTTTGCTGTTCATGAGGGTCACATGGTTGTCGATCCGATGGAGCGGCGCTCGGAAGGAGAAGCGGAGATCCACGAGGAATTGGGTGACGAACTGCTTCCCAACTCCTTCGATGCTGAGGAAGCACAGGCCGAAGAGGCACATTCCGGGCCGGAAGACGGCGGGTCCGAGAGTGACGCTTCGGCATCGCACCGCATTGATCCTGCATCGCCGACCGGCTTCCGCCTCTTTGGCCTGGGCGGGAAAAAGAGAAAGGAAGAAGAGCCGGAGCACCCGCACGCGGAACCAGCACAATCGGCTGCGCCGGCGCCCGCCGTTTCAGCCTACGCGCCGGGCGAGGGCCTGATTGAAGAGGAGCTCATCGAAGGCGAGGAGATGGAAGCGACGCCGCAGCGGCGCGGAGCCGTTGAGCACGATCTCGACGATTACGAAGAGGAGACCTTACCGACGCAGATCCGTTCCGGGGATCTCGGGGAGATGCTCCAGGAAGCCCACCTCGATCACAAGATCCAGCTGACCTTCGAGGAGAAGAACGGCGATGACGAGGAAGGCTACGACGTCGAGGAAGAGGACGAAGAAGAGCCTTCCGCGGAAACGCAGCCTGCCGCGGCGGGTCAGCCGCAGCGCGACCGCAACGGGCGTGGCCGCCGGGGCCGCGGAGCGCCGGCGGGCGAAAGAGGCGGCCGGCGCGGGCCGACGCGCCGCTCGGCGCAGACCTCTGACCTGCCCATCATCTCCGACCTGTTGAAACCGGGACAGGAGATTCTGGTTCAGATTGCCAAGGAGCCTATTGCCAAGAAGGGCGCCCGCATCACCAGCCATATCGCCCTGCCGGGCCGGTTTCTCGTCTTTATGCCGACCGTGACGCATGTGGGCGTAAGCCGGAAGATCGCCTCCGACGAGGAGCGTCACCGGCTGAAACGGATTCTGGTCAACGAGCGCGGCGACGCCGCGGGCGGCTTCATCGTACGCACGGCGGCGGAAGGCGCATCGGAAGAGGAGTTGCGCGCCGACCTGCGCTTCCTCATGAATCTGTGGAACGAGATAAAGCAGCGGTCGGAGCAATCGAAATCGCCGGCGCTGATCTACCACGATCTCTCGCTGATCGAGCGCATCCTGCGCGACCAGGTGAGCGCCAACTTCGCCAATATATGGGTCGATTCGGAGGCCGACTACGAGCGCATCGTGCGGTTCCTCAACCGCTTCTCGCCCTCGCTTGTGCGGCGCGTCAAGCTCTACACAAAAGAGACGCCGCTGTTCGAGCACTTCGGCATTCAGGATGAGATTTCAAAAGCCCTGCGCTCGAAAGTGTGGCTCAAGAGCGGCGGCTCGATCGTCATCAACCAGACCGAAGCACTGGTGGCGATCGACATCAACACCGGCAAGTATGTGGGCAAGTCGGCGCGGCTCGAAGACACGATTCTGAAGACGAATCTCGATGCGGTGCCGGAGATCGTGCGGCAGATCCGCCTGCGCGACCTGGGCGGCATTATCGTGATCGACTTCATCGACATGGATGAGCGCAAGAATCGTTTCAAGGTGATGGCGGCGCTCGAAGAGGCTCTCAAGAGCGACCGCGCGCCTACCAAGGTTCTGCAGTTCAATGACTTTGGCCTGGTGGCGATTACGCGCAAGCGGGTGAAACAGTCGCTTGAGCGCACGCTCTCGGTTCCGTGCCCCATTTGCCAGGCTACCGGCATGGTGAAGAGTCCAGCCACGGTTTGCAACGAGATCTATATCGAGTTGCGCAAGATGCGGAAACACTTAGAAGGCGCGGACGTGATGCTACGCGTGAATCCGGAGACGGTGAAGATCCTCAAATCGAATAATGGCCGCTGGCTCACGGAGTTTGAAGACCTGATCGGCAAAAACGTTCTGGTCAAGAGCGATGCCACGCTCCATCCTGAACAATTCGATATTCAGGGCTGAGCGAAGAGCCCAATCGAGCCGAAAGCCGGCGCGCCCGCTCCGGCTTTTGGCTGCGCGGATTCTTGATTCGGGCTTTCAGCGTATCGACTCCGGCGCAGGGAGAGACGAGCTAAAAATCACCGGAATTGCAACCTCCCGGTGAATTCCGTGTCTAAGAAAGGTGCGGAACCATATTTCCCGGCCGCATTAACACAATTCGATCCTAGAGGTTTCGATATGTCCTTCCCCTGCTCGAAGTCATCCGCTTGGCTTGTCCGTGTTCTTGGCGTTGCTGTTTTTCTCACTGCCTCGTTGGCGGGTGCACAGTCTGCCCAGAACCAAGCCCACTCGAACGATTCCTCCCCCTCGGCGGAATCAAGCTCGCAGCAGATGATGGCTGCGCTGGAGCCAGGCAGCCCCGCGGCGATTCCTTCGGCGCCCACGCCGGCTGCCGCATCCGCCGCCGGTCAGGACAATTCAACATATACCGGATGGAAAGGCCACAGCGTCGTCCAAAGGCTCACCTTCGAGGCCGGCGGCGGCGCCAACGCACCGGCCGGCGATAAGTCCTACATCACGTGGGGCGGCCAATTCACGGTGGGCGGCGGTGTGAACTTCAGCAAGCGCGTCGCGTTGCTGGCCGAGTATCAGTTCATTGACGATAAGTTGCCGGGCCGTATCATTGCCGAGGCCGGCGCACAGGGCGGTCACGTACACCTCTGGTCGCTTACCCTCGATCCGGTTATCTCGCTGTTTCCCAAGTCGAGCAACGACGTCTACGTGACGGGAGGCTACGGCTTTTATCGCAAGGTAACGAGCTTTACGGACGTGGCGCCGACCGAGTACTGCTATTTCTACTGCGGCGTCGCCTACGTGAATGAAGTTGTCGGTCACTTCTCATCGAACCAGGGTGGCTTCAATATCGGCGGAGGCTATCAGCACAGGTTAGGCGGCATGTATGGAGACAGCAAGATGAGGCTCTTTGCGGAAGCCCGCTACGTGGAGGCTTTCTCCCCCGCCGTCATTGCTTATCCGAACGGCCTTGCGCAGACGACGGTTGCCGCCGACACCAAGGTCATTCCGGTGAGCGTTGGCGTCCGCTGGTAACCGGGAATTCGATATCCCGTTGATCCATCCCGTTGATCCATCCCCTTGATCCGTAGCCGGATCGTGAGGAGAAAGAAGCTGCGTTTCCGCCGCTTATGCGGATCGCAATGGCCATCATGGAGCTTCCCTGCCTACCGGTCCGGCGTCATTGTTCTCTTCACGAACGTCTGAAGCTGAAAACCGACGACTCTGCTTTTCACGACCCATCCGCACGGCAACCCCCTCGAGGAGGCAAGGCGATCAAGATGCATCGAGGCGGAGCCTTCAAGGCAGACGGCTCGAACGATCACTGCGCGGCGCGCGGCGCGCTGTCGCTCTGCCTCCTGCTCACGCTAGGGCTAGCCGGATGTGGGGCCAGGCTGGTCGACAGTTCGCCGCCACCTCAACCCAAGCCGCCAGTTCCCGCGCCTCCTTCGACGCCGCCTCCCACCACGGGCCAGAGTGGTTCGGTCACGATCTCGCCGCAGTATGCCGCGCTGGCGGCGGGCCAGACCATTCAGTTCAAGGCGACGGTAACGGGCGGCGGTCAAACAGAGTGGCTGGTCAACGGTATCGCCGGCGGCAGTCCCACGGTCGGTACGGTGGACTCATCGGGAAACTACACGGCGCCGGCTACCGTGCAGCAAAGTGAAAATGTCACTGTGACCGTGGCACTGACCGGATCGCCGCAGCAGAACTACGCCACGGCCGTGGTCTCCATTCTGGTGCCGGGACAGGTAGCCTGTCCCGGCGCCACGGGGAATCCGCAGGTTGCGCTCTATTCCATCTATCTGCCGGCTCCTGGAAAAGTTTCCGTCCAGTTTGGACCTAGCACTGACTATGGATTGAATACTTGGCAGGTCACGACACCTTCAGCCAACGGCGGCCTTATTCAGGTGTACGTAGCAGGCATGCTGGGCCAAACTCTCTATCACATGCGCGGACAGATCACGCTGGCTAACGGCGCAACCTATACCGATGCCGACCAGACCTGCATGACAGGAACGCCTCCTGTGACGGCGCCGGTCCAGGTCTCGCGGCCGGGCGGCGGCACGCCCCAGTCCGGCATCGAGATGTGGAACACGCTCATTCCACCGAAGGACGGACAAGCATTCGCTACCGACCTGAACGGAAACGTAATCTGGACCTATACCTATCCGCACTCGCCCACTGACCTGATTCAGGGAATCCAGTTGCTGCCCGACGGCGATATGTTGATGGTCATCTCTTATCTCTCGTCGATCACCACGAGCCAGAGCCCGAGCGTCCTCGATGAAGTGCGCGAAGTGGACCTGGCAGGAAATACGGTGCGCAGCGTCAACGTGGATACGCTGAACCAGAAGCTGGCTGTTTCAAACCTGCGCGACGCGCAAGGCAACACGTATCACATCAGGGGATTTCACCACGACGTGCTCGCGCTGCCGAACGGCCACTGGGTTTTACTCACCGATTACTGGAAGAATTACACCAATCTGCCGGGACGTTCAGGAGTGACCACCGTGATCGGCGATGCGCTCGTCGATATCGACCAGAACTCCAATCCAGATTGGGCGTGGAACACATTCGATCATCTCGATATCAACCGCCAGCCGATGAATTTTCCCGACTGGACGCATTCGAACGGAATGCTCTATTCGAGCGACGACCACAACCTGCTGCTCTCGATGCGCCATCAGAACTGGGTCATCAAGATCAACTTCCTCGACGGCACAGGATCGGGCGACGTGATGTGGCGGCTAGGCGAAGGCGGCGACTTCAAGCTGATTGGAGGAACGGACCCGACGGACTGGTTCTATGCCCAGCACGGGATGAATTACTTTACGCCGAACACCACCGGCGTTTTTCGCCTGGGACTGATGGACAATGGGAACGACCGCATCTTCCCCTCGGGACAAATGATCTGCCAGCCCGACAAACCGACCTCGGCGCAGTGTTATTCCACCATACCGGTGCTGGAGATCAACGAGACAAACATGACAGCTACGCTTGTCTCTCATTACACCCCTTCCTCAAGCTATTTCAGCTTTTTCGGCGGAAACGCAGAACTGCTGGCGAACAATGATATCGAAGCCGATTTCTGCGCGCCTTTATCGGGAGCGATCGTGCAGGAGCTGGACCCCGAGGGATCCCAGGTGATGTGGCAGGCGACCACACCCAACGCGGACCAATACCACGCGAAACGGCTACCCAGCCTGTACCCCGGCGTCCAGTGGTGAGGCGGAGCCGCTGTGGTTCGATAGAGCTTCCACTGCTCAGCTTGCGTGTCCCGAAAGCGCTGCACGCGGCAGCAAACGCTCGCTGAAGAATAAAGAATCTACAAAATTCCCAGCACTCTCATCCGCAGCAGCCCTCCCGCCAAAACACCCAGCGGCATAATCGCCACCAGCGCGAGCTGGAGTGTGATTGGCTGCTTGCCGCGCGACTGCAGCGCGCTGAGAGCCGCAAGGATCAGCACGACAATTCCCAGCATCAGCACGTGATACAGCGGATTATCTTTGGCAACCCAGGCGGTCACATATCCCCCTGCCGATGCGGCTAGAAAGGAGCAGCCCAGGTTGAGCAGGACAGATCCCGGCGAAGGCTGACTCTGCGCGCCTGCCCAGCTGGGAATCAGTCGCTTCATGAGCGCCGTCGCGCCGATGACCAGAAGGATCATGACCGCGAACCCCGCGATCAGCGCCAGAAATGCGTGCAGCGTCACCAGTGTCATCAGGGCTTTTTCTCCTGTTTCCCTTCGACAGTCGGCGTACCTACATCGCCGCGCTCGATGCGCTCAAGAAATGTTCGCGCCAGCCTGCGTTCCCCCGGATGGTATTCGCCGTGCATCGAGCACAGATCGAGGAACTCGTCGCACAATGGGTTGCATTCCTGCTGCTGCGCAAAGATGCTTTGCAGCGCCAGTGCGAGCTCGCGCAGCCGCGCGGCTTCCGGCCAGGATCTTTCATCCTCCTCACCGACCGGTTCAGAGAACAGACCATGGCGCCCCCGCGCGCACTCGTCCAGGCAGGCGAGAAGCTGCTCGCTGAAGGCCCGGCTCAGCGCGTCGAGTTGTTCCGGTTCTATTGAGTCGCGTGAGTCCATATGCTTGGCTCGGGGGTACTTGGTTCGGCGTGTTTGGCTCCGCGTGTTTGGCTCGGCGTGTTTGGCTCGGGCGGAATATCCGCTTATCTCTCCCGCATCGCCGCTTCCACTTCATCGGCCGTATGCGGCAGCGCTGCGTCCAGGTCGATCAGCTTGCCGTCTTCACCCACCAGGAAATCGCATTCGATGCGCACGCCCAGCTTCTCCTCGGGGATATAGACGCCCGGCTCGATGGTGAAGACCATGCCCGGCTTCAGAACCGCGGGGTATTCCGCCGGATCGTGCACATCGATGCCCACCATGTGCCCGAGCCCGTGCAGCCAGTACTTGCCGAGTGGGTCGCCGTGCAGGTCTTTGCCGTGCGTGTTGATGTAGTTGTAAGCAGCCGTGTCGAGCGAGTTGGGGTCTTCGCGATCGCGGTCGTTGATGGTCGACTTGCCGGCCACAAACGCGTGGATGGCCGCCTGCTGCGCGCCGAGCACGATATTGTAAATTTCGCGCTGCCGCGCGGTGAAATGTCCGTTCACCGGCACCGTGCGCGTGATATCCGAGGCATACATCGAGTACTCGCAGGCCGCGTCGACGAGCAGAATGTCGCCATCTTTCATGGTGCGGTCGTTGGCCGAGTAGTGCAGCGTGGTCGAGTTGATGCCGGAACCCACAATGGGCGCATAGCTTGGCCGCTCGCATCCATTTTCCATCCACACGGCGGTCATCATGCCGGCGACGGCCCGCTCCGTTACGCCCGGCTTTGCGGCCCGCATCATCGCGAATTGCGCCTTGATCGAAGCCTCCGAGGCCTTCTTCAGCAATTCAATTTCGCCGGGGTCTTTTTCTACGCGCAGTTGCGCAGTCAAATCGGTCACGTCTTTCGGCTGCGGCGTCGAGGCCATTCCCAAGGTAGCGGCGGTGAAGGCAACAAGCGCCTTAGCCTGCGGAGCGAGCGGCTGCGTCCAGATGTTCACGACAAGCCGGCGGTCGGCGTCGATCAGCTTGTTCATCTCAGCCGGCAATTCGGTCATCGGCTCCACAGCATCGACGCCGGCAATCTCGGCCGCGTTGGGAGTGGCCGCATCGAGCTTTACGCCGGTGTACTTCTCCATGCGCAAATCGCGCGTGGGCAGAAACAGGATCTCTCTGTAGGCGCGAGCCGCGGCGGCATCGGGCGCGGCGGCCACCACCATCAGCGCGGCGCCGGGCTCGGTCCATCCGGTGAGGTAGTAGAAATCCGAATCCTGCCGGTAGGGCATAAAGTCGAGCAGCGGCTCCTCGGCCGCAAACAGCACGGCCACGCCGCCATGCAAGCGCGCGCCCAGTGCCGCGCGCCGGGCGTGGTACGCGCCGGCTGGCTGCTTCTCCAGAGCGCGCAAGCTCGGTATGGTCATGGCTGCAGCCAGCATGGCGAGCACGGAAAGCCGTAGCAATTTCATTCCGCTATTGTCGTTTGTCCATGCGACTCCGCGCAAAACAGAACAGAAAAGTCCCGAAGCACACATACGATCTCCAAGAGCGGATGCAGGTTTTCTATCTTTCCTCCCCGAACGGCAACCGCGGCTCGCCGATCCAGAAGCGATTGCTCAGCCGCGTCACGATTCCTGCCGGGCGATGGGCAAGCCGCGCTTGCGCCTCCTGCCATGGGCCGGCATACCGGATAGCCGCGGGCAGCCGGCGATAGAAACCCGGCAGCCGGCGCGCGGCGGTATGAGCCGCCCGTTGTTCCGCTGGACCGAATGGAAGCGAGAACTCCTCGCGAAACCGCGGCGGCATCCATTCGGTGGTCAAGGCGCGGTACCAGAGCGGTGGACGGATCCAGGAGCCCGCGCCGGCCAGCAGTTTGGCCGCATACATCCGCGCCTCACTGCTCACTCCCAGTTCGGCGGAGGCGTGCATCCGGCGGTTGTATTCGAGAAAAGCGCTCCAGTTTTCGGGAAACGCTGACGCGGGCAGGCCGAAGAGGGCGGCGAGTGTCCGGCTCTCGGCATAGTATTGTTCACGCTCGCCCGCAGAGAGCGGTCCCAACACGCATTCGTAGCCGATCACTGCGCTCTCCACCAGCGTGGAATAGACCCAGAGCAGAGCGTGAATCTCGTTGGCCTCGTAATGCGCGCCGCGCTTCCATCCGGCGGTGTCTTCCTTGAGTTCTCCACGAATGTGGGTGTGTAGCTCATAAAGATGATGGGCCGCCCCCAGGGCCTGGCTGAGCGAGCCGAAGACCATGGTGAAGACGACGCGGAAGGTGTTGTGGAAACGGGCGATAGGCCTGGCGAGCAGAGTCGAGTGCTCGGCCAGCGCAGACGTCACCCAGGGATGGGCCAGTTGCAGCAGGGCCGCCCGGCCGGCACCAAGAAACAACGCCGACTCGCGGTTGACGCGCCAGGTGAGCGAATGGGGGCCGAAGATGCCAAGGACGGGGTCTTGGACGCCGGCAGCGACCGAGACGAGGAGGGATTCGCTCGCGGCGGGCGAGACGAACTGGCTGTGATTCTCAGGTATAGGAAGCGCCATAAGGCAGACCTTCCCGAATGGTAAGCCTTGCCATGACCCCGATTCGATGCTCGATCGGTTTTTGGGGTGCGGCGAAGGGTTCTGCGGATAGCAGCCGCTGCTTCGCGCCTCTAGCGGGCGGGGGGCTGCGCAAAGATCTCTCGCAACCGAAGCGGCCGGGACTGGCTGGGCCGGAGGACAGCTTGCGCCGCCCTGGAGTCGGGGATAAGGTCATCGCCGAGGTATGGAGCCAAGCGGCGCATCGCAGCGCTCGACGGATTCCGCCGTGCCCATTGAACATTGCGGTATTTCGCGCTATTCTAAGCATGCAGACGAATTTGTTCGCCAGGTTTTGACCGTGTGCACACCGGCTGGCGGAGAGATGAGTGGGCTCAGAGCCCACTTTTTATTTGCGGCATTTTCAACCAGTGAAGGCGGGAAATAAAGGGCTTAGCTGGATCAAGTGAACGCGACGTGGTAGCGGATGGCATTCAGGCAGGACGAAATCCGATCAGCGGCAGAGAGAGTGGCCGCTTCGCATGGGCTCGAAGTCGTCGACATCGAGTTTGTAGGACCGGCAAAGGAACGGACGCTGCGGGTTTTCCTTGAAAAGAACGCCGATGAGCGAGCCCGGTTGAAGGCGGCCATTGTGAGTGGGGCGGACGGAAAGCCCGCGAAACTGGTGGAAGGCAGTCTGAGCCGCGAAAATCGAGTGAATCTTGAGCAGATTTCCGGCGTGACGCACGAAGATTGTGCAGCTTTCAGTCGCGACTTCAGTGTCCTGCTCGACGTGGAGGACCTGGTTCCGGGAGACGCTTACACGCTGGAGGCGAGCTCTCCTGGGTTGGATCGGAAGCTGAGCCGACCGGAGGATTTTGAACGGTTCACCGGCAGCCTGATCAAGGTGCAGACCTTCGAACCGGTTCGCAACAATCGGCACTGGCAGGGCCGGTTGATCGCAATCGGGGAGACGGAAGCCGGAAAGACGATCGGGATCGATTTGGCCGCGGTGAAGCAAAACAGCAAGAGCCGGAAGGCTGGCGTGAGCTCCGTGGAGATTGCCCTCCGCAACATCGAGAGGGCGCAGCTGGTGCCGGAGATTTGAGAAGCAGGAACTACGGATGTAGGGACTCGTCCCTGCTTCTGCACACATCGCGAAGAAGAGAGTTCAAGACGTATGGCCACAAGCGCTTTGTATCAGAGTATCGAGCTCCTGAGTCAGGAGAAGGGCATCGACCCCGGCATCGTTGTCGGCGCCGTCGAGGAGGCCATTGCCCTGGCCACGCGCAAGTACTACAAGACCCAGGAAAACATGCGCGGGGAACTGAACAAAGAGACGGGCGAGATCACAGCTTACATCTACAAGACCGTCGTTGCGGATGAGGACCAGGTCGAGGATCCGGTAAACCAGATCACGATCGAGGAAGCCAATGAGCTGGCTCCCGGCGTGGAGGTGGGCAGCGAGATCCGCATGTACCGCGACACCAGCCCGCTGGGCCGCATCGCCGCGCAGCTTGCCAAGCAGATCATCTTCCAGAAGGTGCGCGAGGCGGAGCGCGATACGGTCTTCCAGGAGTATGCGCATCGTGAGAAGGAAGTGCTCAACGCGACGGTGAAGCGGATCGAAGGCCAGGACGTGATCTACGACCTGGGCAAGGCCGAGGCCCGCTGCCCCAAGCGCGAGCAGTCCCGGCTGGAGCAGTTCAGCGTGGGCGAGCGGGTGCGCGTGGTTCTGCTCAAGGTGGACCGGGCAGCCAAGGGTCCGCAGGTGATTGTCTCGCGGGCCGCGCCGGAGCTGGTTTCGAATCTCTTCCAGTCGGAGGTTCCGGAGATCTACGACAACACCGTGGTCATCCGCGCCATTGCGCGCGAGGCCGGCGAGCGCACCAAGATCGCCGTGCAGAGCCGCGACAAGGACGTGGACCCGGTGGGCGCGTGCGTGGGTATGAAGGGCATGCGCGTGCAGTCGATCATCCGCGAGCTGCGGGGCGAAAAGATCGACATCATCGAGTTCAGCGAAGAGATCACCACCTTCGCGGAAAAGGCGCTGCAGCCGGCGAAGGTGAGCCGCGTCTCCATCTCGGACCTGGGCGAAAAGCAGCTTGAAGTGATCGTGGACGATACGCAGCTCTCGCTGGCCATCGGCAAGAAGGGACAGAACGTGCGTCTTGCCGCCAAGCTGCTCGGCTGGAAGATCGACATCAAGAGCGAAGAGGAGAAGCGGCAGGAGGTCGAACAGCAGATGCAGGCGCTGGCCGGCGGACCGGCGACTCCCATCGAGCAGGTGAGCGAGCTGGGTGACACGATCATTCAGAAGCTCGTTGCCGCGGGCATCACTACCGTGGAATCGCTGGCCGACATGACGCCGGAGCAGCTCGAAGAGATCCCCGGCATTGGCGAGAAGACGCTGGAGAAGATTTCAGTCGCGGTGCGCCACTATTTCGGGCATTTTGAGGAAAGCGAAGGCCACGCCTCGGAAAATGCGGCGGATACAGGCAAGCGGGCCGAAGGCGAGTCTGAGGTGCTGACCGCGCCCGAAGTCGCCGGCACGGCAGAGGCGGAGCTCGAGAACGCCGGTGAGGTGCTGGAAGAGGCCGAATCGGTTCGCGCGGCGCAGGCTGAGAATGACGATCTCGAGGCTGCGGACGAAGGGCACGAGGCGCTGGCCGAAGAGTTGGCGGAAGAACAGAGCCTGACGGCAGCGGAGCTGGCAGTCGAAAATGTGCCGCTGGCCGATGCGATGGGATCATCGGAATTGAACGCAGAAGAGAACGAGAGAGAGACGGCTGATGAGGGTGGCGCGTAGATGCGCCTTAGCTCTTAAAGCCATGGGCAGGATAACGGAAATACTAAGAGCAGCCATTGCCTAGAGGTAGCTATGAGCGACTAGGGGCGTTTTGGCAGCACGTTGAAAAGAGGCGGATTGAGTAAGGTTCGAATCAACGATCTCGCGCGTGAGATGGAAGTCAAGAGCCGGCAGATTCTTGACGTATTGGGAGAGCTCGGCCTGGGCGCCGGTAAAACTCACTCGAGCTCGCTTGAAGCCGACGAAGCGGAGAAGGTGCGCGGCTATCTATCGCGCGGCGACCGCTCCGGTGCTCACGCTGGCTCGGGAGGCTCGCGCGCGGCGCAGGCAGTTGCCCCGAAGATTGATCTCTCCAACATCTCCAAGCCCGGAGATGTCATGAAGGCCATCCTGGCCAAGAAGAAAGAAGCGGAAGAAGAGGCGCGCGGCATCCGTCCGCCGGTGCCGGCCTCCGTTGCGCCGCCTGCCAAGCCTGTCCCGCAGCCGCCCGCGCCCGTTGCGGCAGCGTCGGCCGGAGCCGCACCCGCCCGGCCGGAGCCGCGCAAGATCGTTCCGCAGCCCCGCTCCGCGCCGCCGATCGTGGCAGCTCCCCCGGCAGCACCGGCCATTGCTTCCCGCCCGCCATCGGGACCCGTGATTGCGAAAGCGCCGGCAGGTGTAACGGCAGCTGCGCGGCCTGTGGTCGTGGTCACGCCGCCTTCGGGCGCGGTGGCCGTCAAGGCACCGGTTCCAGCACCCGTACGGGAAGAACCGCCTCGCGCAACGGAAAAGCCCGCCAGCGGCGTCAAGCCGCCAGCCCCGGCCGGCGTCTCGGCCGTTGCAGCGGAAAAGCCGGCAGCCGCACAGACCGCTGCTCCCATTCCGGCGCCACAAGCTGCTGAGCTACCGGCTCCGACGGCTGTTGCGCCCGCAGCGGAAGCGACCGCTGCCGCTGCGATGACTGACAGCTCTGCGCCGGCCGTGGAAGCTGCGCGTCCGGAGATTGCCCCGGCTGCAGGCGGAAGCAGCGCCGTGCCTGCTGCGCAACGCGCGGCAGCTCCGGTGGCCGCGGCCCCACCGGCGCGCCGCATGGTCATGCCGCAAACGGGGCCGCGGCCGGTGTACAAGGCCACGGTCGTTCCGCCCACTCCGCCCCCCCCAAGCGCGGGCGCTGGAATCCAGCGCGGCAAACCGATCTTCGATCGCCGGCCGGCAGGCGCGCCGGGCGGCTTCAGCGGCCCGCGGCCTGGTCCCGGTGGGGCTGGAGCCCCCGGCCAGTTCGCCGGCGGACCGCGGCCCAAGCATCCCACGCGCACCACGCCCGGCGGCTTTGCGCCCGGTGGACCAGGTGGTCCAGGCGGACGTCCCGGTTTTGGAGCGCGGCCTGGGTTCGGTGGGCCTCGGCCCGGAGGTTTTGGCGGACCGCCCCGCCCTGGCGGCGCACCGCCGGCCGGCGGGGAAGCTCCGCGCCCGCAGCGCGCGCCCTCGCGTGGCCGTGGCCGCGGCCAGCAGCAATATCCCAAGACCAAAGAAGGCCCGATGAAGGGCTTTGTGCCGCCGCCACGCTACAGCGGGCCGCAGTACAGCGCCGAGCCTTTGCCGATCACACGCGAGATCACAGTGACCGAAGGCATCAGCGTGAAGGACCTGGCCGAGAAGCTCGAAGTGCGCGCCAAGGACCTGATCGCGAGCCTGCTCATGGGCGGCGTCTTCGTCACCGTGAACCAATCCCTCGACGCCGAGATGGTCAAGGATGTGGCGGCCAAGTTCGGCGCCGCCGCCACCGTCATCAGCTATGAAGAGGAACTGGCGAACCAGGCCATCGAGGAAGTGCTCGAAGCCCCCAATGCCAACGAGTTGGAGGTTCCGCGCGCTCCCGTGGTCACCGTGATGGGCCACGTGGATCACGGCAAGACCTCGCTGCTCGATGCGATCCGCGAGACGGAGGTCGCAGCGGGTGAGGCTGGAGGCATCACGCAGCATATCGGCGCATACAAGGTGAAATTTGCCAAGGAAGGCTCGCCTGCCTCCGGGCGCGAGATCGTCTTCCTCGATACGCCGGGCCACGAGGCCTTCACACGCATGCGAGCCCGCGGCGCCAAGGTGACGGATATCGTCGTCATCGTGGTGGCGGCTGACGACGGCGTGATGCCGCAGACGCTCGAAGCGATCGACCACGCCAAGGCCGCCGAGGTCCCGATCATCGTGGCCGTCAACAAGATTGACAAGCCGGAGGCCAATCCGGACCGCGTGAAGAAGCAGCTTGCCGATCGCGGCCTGATTCCCGAGGAGTGGGCGGGCGGCGGCGAAGGCTCGACCGTCTTCGTCGAGGTTTCGGCCAAGAAGCATCTCAACCTCGACCTGCTGCTCGAAATGATCTGCCTGGTCTCGGACATCAAGGCACCCAAGGCGACTCCGGGCCGCAAGGCAGTCGGCTCGGTGCTCGAAGCCAAGCTCGATCGCGGCCGTGGCGCGGTGGCCACCGTGCTCGTGCAGGATGGAACGCTGCGCCTGAACGACAGCTATATCGTCGGCAACACCTTCGGCAAAGTCCGCGCCATGTTCGACGACCGCGGACGGGCGCTTGAAGAAGCGGGGCCGTCGACGCCGGTGGAAGTGCTCGGCCTCGAATCGATGCCGGATTCGGGCGACACCTTCCTCGTTGTCGCCGATCGCGACAAGGCCAAGGGCATCGCGCAATACCGGAAGATGAAGGAGCGCGAGGCGCAGCTGGCCAAGAGCTCGCGCGTGTCGCTCGAAGGGCTCGCCGAGCAGATTCGCCAGGCCGGCGTGAAAGATCTGCCGCTCATCATCAAGGGCGACGTAACCGGATCGGTGGAAGTGCTGGCCGATTCGCTGGTCAAGATGTCCACCGAGAAGGTGCGCATCAAGGTCATCCACTCGGGCGTCGGCTCCATTACCGAGAGCGATGTGCTGCTGGCCACCGCGTCGAACGCCATCATCATCGGCTTCAACGTGCGGCCGGAGCGCAAAGCCGGCGAGCTGGCGCAGCAGGAGAACGTCGAGATCCGCCTGCACTCGATCATCTACGAGTTGCAGGATGAGATTCGCCTGGCCATGATGGGACTGCTCGAACCGGCGTTCAAGGAGAACTACGTCGGCCGCGCGGAGGTTCTGAACATCTTCAGAATTCCGAAGATAGGCACCATCGCCGGCTGCCGCGTGCAGGATGGAGTGATCCGCCGCGATTCCGAAATAAAGGTGATGCGCGGCGGCGAACAGGTCTTCAAAGGCAAGATCGGCTCGCTCAAGCGGTTCAAGGACGATGCGCGCGAGGTGACCAACGGCATGGAGTGCGGTATCGGCATCGCCAACTTCAGCGACCTGAAAGAGGGCGATTTGATCGAAGCCTTCTCGACGGAGAAGATCGCCGCGGATCTAGGCGCGTTGACCTCGGCCAAAGCGTAAGAATTCGACCATCCACATTACGAAGGCCCGCACTCACTCGAGTTGCGGGCCCTTTTCTTGCCGCCAAAATAACTGATCCCTCTGAGCGCAGCGAAGGGCCCGCCGTTGTTCCTTTCTTGGCCTGCTGCTGGTTGGAGCCCGTTGCTCCATTCGATTGCCCGCCCTGTATGGAGCTACCTCTGCGCGTGGCGCTGCGGATTCACGCAGTTTTCGCCCGGCGCACTCTCTCTGGCGCTACAATCTTCACAATTGGCCGCGCCGCCATGGCGCGCAAGCCGAATCGATCAGGAGGAGATGATGGAAATCGGCCAGTCTTCGCATTCTTCGCCCGAGCCGCACACACCGACCTATACGCTGGTCACCGAGCCTGACGAGGGCTTGGCGCCAATCTACAGTCTCATCGCCTCGGCGAAGAAGTCCATCGATATGACGATGTACGAGCTCACCGACATCACAGTAACCGATGCGCTGGCCAAAGCCGCGGCAGCCGGCGTCGCGGTGCGCGTCATCCTGGACCATAACAGCGAGAAGATCAGCAACACGCCCGCTTATAACTACCTTGAAGCGAATAAGGTTTCAGTTCATTGGGCAAACCCGGCGTATTACGTGACCCACCAGAAGACCATCACGGTCGATCAGGCCACGTCGGCGATCATGACGCTTAACCTGACGCCGGTTGACTACAAGGCGACGCGCGACTTTGCCGTCATCACGAACAACGCGACCGACATTGCGGCCATCGAGGCTGCCTTCAACGCCGACTTCACGAATGCGAGCATCACGCCCGCCACAGGCCAGAACCTGGTTTGGAGCCCGACCAACTCGTTGAGTTCCCTTCAGGGTCTCATCGAGGGAGCGACCCGGTCGCTGCTGATGGCGCAGGAAGAGTTCGACGAGAGCACGCTGCAAGCGGCCCTGGTTGCGGCGCTGAAGCGCGGCGTCGCGGTCACGCTGGTGCAGGAAAACGAAAATAACAAATACACAGCCGAGCTTACGGCGCTCAAGCAGGCCGGCGCCAAGATCGCCGTCTACACCTCCACAAAAATCAATTCCTACTACATCCACGCCAAAGCCGTCCTTGCCGACTACGGAACGGCGAATGCGAAGCTCTTCCTGGGCTCGGAAAATTTCACCGCCACTTCGCTTACTAGAAATCGCGAGCTGGGCCTGATCTTTTCTGACACCGCGTGCATGACGGGCGTGAATGCCGCTCTGACAAAGGACTTCAGCGGCGGCACAGCGTTTTGATGGAAGGGTCTCGCCTCTGAATTGCCGGTGCTACAATTCAGCCGACTGCCGCTGAGAGGAAAAGCGCACGCGAAGGGGCATTCGACGAGGAGTAAATGCGTATTCTGAATTTTCTTTTCCGCGCACACGGCAGAGCCACAACCTTCCCACAACTGATCGCGATGACCGGAGGCATCTTGCCTCTGGTGCTCTTGGCGCCCGCACTGGCCGCAACGGCACAAACCGTAAATCTCTTTCCATCGGATTATCAGCAGCAGTGGACGCGCGTCGCCTTTCCGCCGACGCCGGTAAGCCAGATCGCGCAGTGGCACATCGATCCGAAAAAAGGCGCGATCCTCTGCGACGGCAATGGCGGCCACGATTGGCTCCGCTTCAACCACGAACTGGGCAATTTCACCTTTCACGTAAAGTGGCGATTCACCAAGCTCCCAGGCACGCCGAAGTACAACAGCGGCGTGTTCTTCCGGAACAATGCGGATGGAAGCATTTGGCACCAGGCGCAGATCTCCTTCGACGGCGGCTACCTCTTCGGTCTGACGCCGAAGGATGGAAAGCCGGCTTCCTTCAACCTGAAGAAGGAGATGAAGGAGAATCGGTTGCGACCTGCGGGAGAATGGAATACCTACGATATCCGCTGCGTGGGCTATACCTGCACGCTGGCCGTGAATGGCGAAGTGGTGAATAGGGTGCAGACGGGCGTGAACAAAGGGTACATCGGCCTGGAATCGGAAGGTTATCGCATCGAATTCAAGGATTTCAAGGTGAAGGAACTGCCCTGAAGGCGTCTCGCCTGCGCATATCGATGCTATGAAATCGCCGCGCTACCGGCAGCAAACTCTCTCCGGAATCTGTGCGTCCTAGGTTGGGTGACCCAACCCAAGGAGGGAGACAGCATGGCTTCAAATCTGAAGGGCAAGAAAATTGCGATCGTCGCAACGGATGGATTCGAACAGGCGGAGTTGACGGAGCCCAGGAAAGCACTGGATGCGGCGGGCGCAGAGACGGTAGTGATCGCGCCGAAGGCTGGAGAGATCAAGGGCTGGAAGGTGAAAGACTGGGGCGAAACCGTCAAAGTGGACAAGACGCTCGCGGACGCGAATCCCAACGAGTACGATGCACTGGTTTTGCCCGGCGGGGTGATGAATCCGGACCACCTGCGGATGGATCCGGCAGCGGTGAACTTTGTTCGGCAGTTTGTGTCGTCGGGAAAGCCTGTGGCCGCCATCTGTCACGGGCCCTCGACGCTGATCGAGGCAGGCGCGGTTTCGGGCAAAACGATGACGTCCTGGCCATCTCTCAAGACCGATCTCAAGAACGCAGGCGCGCATTGGGTCGATCAGGAAGTAGCGAAGGATGGGCAGTTCATTACCAGCCGCAAGCCGGACGACATTCCGGCGTTCAGCCGGGCCGTGATTGACGCAGTCAGTCAGAGCGCGCAGAGAACTCGTGCGGCCTGATGTGCGTTTTTCTGAATGGCTGCTCTACGACGCGGAGCGGGGGCGCAAGCCGACCTTACATCACATCGGATAGCGCTCCAGCTCGATGCACTGTCGCGCCACCGTGCGGCTGAGGGCCACGGTGTCAGCTGGTGTGAACCGCGCAAGCCTACGCAGAATGGCAAGCTGCGTCCGCAGCGCGTCGCCTTCGCCACAGGCGGCCAGAATGCGCCGTGCCCGCTGTTCGGCGAGCTCCATCGTCTCCTCGGCGATGAGGCCAGTCATCGCCGCAGCGATGGGGGCTGAGCCGCGCCGCGTGTCGGCCAGCTTGCGCGCGCGCAGCAACGCCGATTCAAGCGCATAGATCTGACTGATCATGTCGGCCAAGCCGGCCATGACTTCCTGCTGCTCTTCGAGGGCGGCCATGAAGCGCTGGCTGGCTACGCCGGCGGCGAACAACGCCATCTTCTTTGCCGCTGTAAGCACGCCTGCTTCACGCGATAAGGGTTGGTCCGCCCCGGGTGCGGCTTCAAACGACGGCGGCTGCATTACCTCGTCCATCACGCGCTGGATCGCCGGAAGCAGCGGCAGCTTCCCGCCCAGAGCCTGCTTCATGAGCCATCCCGTGATGATGAGCCGGTTGATCTCATTGGTGCCCTCGAAGATCCGATTGATGCGGGCGTCGCGGTAGAAGCGCTCGGCGGGATACTCCTCGACGTACCCGTAGCCGCCCATGGTGGCCACCAGTTCATCCGCGACCAGAGCGAGTACCTCGGAGCCGTAGACTTTCAGGATGGAACACTCGACCGCGTACTCGCCGACGCCTTTGGCCGCTGCGCCCGGGGCGTCGTCGGCATCGGGAGCGCTGAGGCGCGCATCGATCATGCCCACAGTCCGGTAGACCATGCTCTCCGCGGCGTAGAGCTGCGCGGCGCTGGAGGAGATTTTCTTCTGGATCAGGCCTTTTTCGGCGATCGGCTTGCCGAACGCGTGCCGCTCCTTGGCGTAGCGGATCATGTGGGTGAGCGCGTAGCGGGCGCCGCCTACACAAGCCGCGCCTAGCTTCAACCGGCCGACGTTGAGTACATTGAAGGCAATGTGGTGGCCCTTGCCGGCCTCGCCGAGCAGGTTCTCTTTCGGGATTTTGCAATCCTGGAAGACTAGCGGACAGGTAGACGAGCCGTGGATGCCAAGCTTGTGCTCTTCCGCGCCGACGCTGAGCCCCGGCGTTTCGCGCTCCACCAGAAATGCGGAGAATTTTTCACCGTCAATCTTGGCAAAGACGGTATAGAGCCCGGCGATGCCGCCGTTGGTGATCCAGTGCTTTTCGCCGTTCAGGATGTAATGGGCGCCATCGGCCGAGAGCGCAGCGCGGGCGCGGATATTCATCGCGTCAGAGCCGGAGCTCGCCTCAGATAATCCATAAGCGGCAATCCACTCGCAGGTGGCGAGTTTGGGGAGGAATCGCTGTTTCTGCTCCTCGGTGCCGAACCAGAGCAGCGGGAGCGTGCCGATGCCCACGTGGGCGCCAAACGCGGTAGAAAAGCTGGCCAGTATCGATAGCTGGTCGGCAACCAGGGTCGATGTGATCTTGTCCATCCCCATCCCGCCGCAGGCCTCGGGAATATCCACGGCGGTGAAGCCGAGCTCGGCTGCCTTGCGCAGCAGCACTGCCATCGCGCCCGGCGCCTTGGACTCGATAGCCTGCATGGCGGGCAGAATCTCTTCTCGGGCAAATTGCACGGCGGTTGCGGCAATCTGGCGCTGCTCTTCATTCAGGTCTTCCGGAGTAAACACCTCCGCCGGGCTCCGCGTTTCCAGCAAAAAGCTGCCGCCCGCGGCGGCGAAGATGGGAGAAACGGTCACGGTCGACATAAGAAGCGCTCTCTCCAGCTGCGAATCCAAGGTATCCGAGTCAGGGTAAAAGGGCAATCACCGGCCCAATGGCTGAAATCCGAGTAACAGATGGGTTGGATGGCGAATGGACCGGGACTGTTCTCCCAATCTTGGCCGCATGGGCCTGCATTTTGAGTGGACTGCGGTCGCCGGGGCCGACTGCAGGCTAGAGCCGTCGCCCAGTGATCTTATCCGCGCATCGCGTACAATCTCAGTATCCTGTGGAGGCTGGCCCTGTTGGCTGCGTTTGTCCACCTCATCGCTTGTGCCGTTCCCCGATTCGGCGGCCTGCTTTCCCAAGTGGCGGCGCTGCTCGCCTCTGCGCCCCAAGGTTCCCTGCGGCGCCAGCTGAAGATCGTCTTCAGCGACCCATTCTCCACGGTGCACTATCACTGGAACGTCTTCGATGCCTGCATGCTGATCCCCTATTTTGCAGTCATGATCGTGCTTTCGCTCTACGGGATCCACCGCTATACGATGTGTTATCAGTATTTTAAGTATCGGCGCAACTACAACCCGAACCCCCCGCGCCAGTTTGACATCTTGCCTGCGGTCACCATCCAACTGCCCATCTTCAACGAGCAGTTCGTCATTGACCGGCTGATTGAGGCGGTCTGCTCCATCGAGTATCCGCGCGAGAAGCTGGAGATCCAGGTGCTCGACGACTCGACGGACGAGACGACCGAGGTGGCTGCCGGCATTGTGGAGCGCTACGCGGCGCTGGGCCACCACATCGTCTACCTTCACCGCACCAACCGGCATGGCTTCAAGGCCGGCGCACTGGATGCCGGGCTCAAGGTGGCCACGGGCGAGTTGGTCGCTATCTTCGACGCCGACTTTGTGCCTCCTCCGGAATGGCTGATGAAGGTGATTCACCACTTTGCCGAGCCGGAGATCGGGATGGTGCAGACCCGCTGGACCCATCTGAACCGCGACTACAGCATGTTGACCCAGATCGAGGCCATTCTGTTGGACGGGCACTTCGTACTGGAGCACGGCGCGCGGGTGCGCACGGGCGAGTACTTCAACTTCAATGGCACGGCCGGCATGTGGCGCCGGGAGGCCATCAGCGATGGCGGCGGCTGGCAGCACGATACGCTCACGGAAGACACCGACCTGAGTTACCGCTCCCAGATGGCCGGCTGGAAGTTCAAATACCTGCCCGAGGTCGAGTGCCCCTCTGAGCTGCCCATCGAGATGACCGCCTTCAAGACGCAGCAGGCGCGCTGGGCCAAGGGGCTTATCCAGACCAGCATCAAGGTGCTGCCGATGGTCTTTCGGTCGGATACGACGCGGCGCAACAAAATCGAATCGGTGTATCACCTGACGGCCAACATGAGCTATCCGCTGATGGTGATCATGTCGGCGCTGCTGATACCGGCGATGATCTGCCGGTTTTATCAGGGCTGGTTCCAGATGCTGCTCATCGACGTGCCGCTCTTTACCGCCTCCACCTTTTCGATTGCTGTGTTTTATCTGATGAGCCAGCGCGAGCTTTTCCCTAAGACGTGGAAAAAGACTTTCTATTATCTGCCGTTTCTGATGGCTTTGGGCATCGGCCTCACGGTGACCAATACCAAAGCCGTGATGGAGGCGCTCTTCGGCATCAAGAGCGCGTTTGTGCGCACGCCCAAATACCGCGTGGCACAGAAGGGCGAAAGATCGCAGGCCGCGAAGTACCGTAAGCGGCTGAAGCTGGCGCCGTGGATCGAATTGCTGCTAGGCTTCTATTTCCTCGCCGCGATTCTCTACACCTTCTCGAACCACAACTACTTCACCGCGCCGTTCCTGATTCTGTTCGTAGTCGGCTATTGGTACACAGGGTTGATGAGCTTGCTGCAGGGCCGTTTCGAGCGCTGGCGCACGGGCAGCGCCGATACCGAAGAGTCGAGCCCCAAGCCGTTCCCTGTCGGCGTGTAGATGCGGCCAAGCTGCCGCCATAGCCTATCCAGCCTTCGCGCCCGCTCCATGCCGGCCACCCGCAAGCCGGGAGAACCGTCAAGGCCCCGGGCGTTCAACGCAACCCACTCCGCTACAATAGAACGAACCGCCCGACGGCAACGCCTCCCCATCGGATCGCTGCCGAGCGCGTCCGACTATCATGCTGAATCAAAACCTGCCGGAAGCCCTTACGTTCGACGATGTGCTGCTGGTGCCTGCCTACAGCGATGTGGTGCCGGTCCAGGTGAGCACTCAAACGCAGCTCACGCGCAGCATCACGCTCAACACGCCATTGCTCTCCTCGGCCATGGACACGGTGACCGAATCGCGCATGGCGATCGCCATGGCGCAGCAGGGCGGCATCGGCATCGTGCATCGCAATCTCTCGATTGCCGATCAGGCCGGCGAAATCGATAAGGTCAAGCGCTCGGAAAGCGGAATGATCGTGGACCCGGTCACCATCGGTCCCGACCAGTTGATCTCCGATGCGCTCGATGTGATGCGCCGCTACAAGATTTCCGGTGTGCCGGTAACGCAGGGCAAGCGGCTCGTCGGCATTCTCACCAACCGCGACCTACGCTTCGAGACTCGCACCGATATCCCGGTGGGCCAGGTGATGACAAAGGAAGATCTCATCACGGTGGCAGTGGGCACCACTCTGGAAGAGGCCGAGCTTATCCTGCACAAGCATCGCGTGGAGAAACTGCTGGTCGTCAACGGCGATTACGAGCTCAAGGGCCTCATCACGGTCAAGGACATCCAGAAGAAGTTGAAATATCCGAACGCGAGCAAGGATGACCAGGGCCGTCTGCGCGTGGGCGGAGCGATCGGGGCGACAGGCGATTATCTCGAACGCGCGGCGGAACTGGTCCGCGCCCGCGTCGACGTGCTGGCGATTGACTCGGCGCATGGCCACTCCTCGCGCGTGCTGGAAGCGGTGCGCGACGTAAAGAAGCGGTTTCCCGATGTGGCGCTGCTGGCCGGTAACGTGGCCACCTACGACGGAGCGCTGGCGCTGATCGACGCGGGCGCGGATGCCATCAAGGTAGGCATTGGCCCCGGCTCTATCTGCACCACGCGCATGGTCACCGGCGCGGGCATGCCGCAGATCACCGCCATCGCTGAGGCCTACCGCGCGGCGCGACATCACGGTGTGCCTGTGATAGCCGACGGCGGCATCAAGTACTCGGGCGAGATCACCAAGGCGATTGCGGCCGGCGCCAGTTCCATCATGATCGGCTCGCTGTTCGCCGGCGTGGACGAGAGCCCCGGCGAGACCATCCTCTATCAAGGCCGCAGCTTCAAGACCTATCGCGGCATGGGCTCGCTGAGCGCCATGAGCCAGGGCTCGGGCGAGCGCTACTTCCAATCGAACGCGGACCTGGCGGATGGGGAAGCTTCAACCGAGGGCGTTGTCCAACGCGAGCGCGCCAGCCAGAACCGCCTGGCGAAGTTCGTTCCAGAAGGCATCGAAGGCCGCGTGCCTTATCGCGGGCCGCTCGAATCCATGGTCTTCCAGCTCGTGGGCGGCTTGCGCTCCGGCATGGGCTATCTCGGCTGCGGAACGATTAAGGAGCTGCAGGAGAAAGCGCAGTTCGTGCGCATCTCCGGCGCAGGCCTGCGCGAAAGCCACGTGCATGACGTGATCATTACGCGCGAAGCCCCCAATTACCATGTCGAATAGCGTGCGCGGCGCCAAATTCTGGGTCAGCGTGTGGCTGCCCGTGCTGGTGGCCATCGGCCTCGTGGCGATTGAATCCACGCTCTACTTTGGCGCCGACCGCACCTCTGGGCCGCTGCGCCATTTCTGGGAGTGGCTCTTCGGGCCCGTCACTGACCACCACTGGCATATCATTCATTTCTTGATTCGCAAGTGTGGACATTTCACGGGGTTTGGTCTGGTGGGCCTCACATGGCTGCGCGCCTGGCGGATGACGCTGCCCCGCGCTTCTTTCCTTCGTATCGAGCTGCTGGCGCTGGCGGGATCGGCTCTGGTGGCGAGTGCCGATGAATATCACCAGAGCTTTCTGCCCAACCGGACCTCTTCGCCGCGCGATGTTCTGCTGGATTGCACCGGCGCGCTGGTGACTATCTGTATCGCGTATCTGATCCTGCGCGTGAAGGCGCCGCAGTGGCTGACCAACGCGGCATAAACCTGCAATAAAAACGGGCGCATCCCCAGCAAAGAAGATGCGCCCGCCGATCTTCAAAATGAAGATCGAAATCCGAACGAACAAAATAGGAGCGAATGAGCGGCGGCGCTTATGCGGCCTCTTCGCCGCCCTTTTCTTCGCCTTCAGCCTGCTTGTTCTGCTCTTCGAGCTGCTTCTCGAGTTCGGCGCGCTTCTTGGCCTTGATGTCGGCGCGCTTCTGGCGCTTCACTTCAAGCTGCTTTTCGGCTCCGAGCAGCTCGATGAAGGCCTTCTCGGCGCCGTCGCCCTGCTGGAAACCGGTGCGGACGATGCGCAGATAGCCACCCTGGCGGTCGCCGTAACGGGGAGCCACGGTGTCGAACAGGCGCTTCACCGCCGTGTCAGTCTGGAGGAAGCTGAGCGCCTGCCGCCGCGCATGCAGATCGCCCTTCTTGCCCAGAGTAATCATCTTCTCTACGTGTGGACGGACAGCCTTGGCCTTGGCCACGGTGGTTTCCACGCGGTCTTCGACGAGAACGGACGTGACCAGGTTGCGCAGAAGGGCGCGCCGGTGGCTGGTGTTGCGTCCGAGCTTGAATCCTGCATTGCGATGGCGCATTTTAATGCTCTCTTTCGAAATTTTCTTTCGGGGAATCCCACCCTGGCCGCAAAACAGGAACGCGGCGAGAGTGGGACACTCCCATTCTTCTACATCCCAACCGAACTAAAAGTTCTCGGTTTCGGTAGGCAGTTGCAGGTCCACCGAATCGAGCGGCTCGTCTTCGTCGTCATAGCGGCCGTAGCTGGCAGCCAGAGCCGTCGCCGGCGGGATGCTGGTCGGCCCCGGAACCGCGTTGCCCTGTTCATCAATCTTCATGCCCAGCGAGAGGCCCATCTGCGCAAGGATTTCCTTGATCTCGTTCAGGCTCTTGCGGCCGAAGTTCTTGGTCTTGAGCATCTCGGCTTCAGTCTTCTGCACCAGCTCGCCGATGGTTTGAATGTTGGCGTTCTTGAGGCAGTTGTAGCTGCGGACCGAAAGCTCCAGCTCTTCGACGGAGCGGTTGAGATTGTCGTTGCGGAGCAGGATGCGGCCTTCCTCGCCGCGCGCCTCCGCCTCAATCTCCTCCTCGAAGTTGATGAAGATGTTCATGTGGTCCTTGAGCAGCTTGGCGGCCAGGCCCACTGCATCGGCCGGCAGCACGGCGCCGTTGGTCCACACTTCGAGGCTCAGCTTGTCGTAGTCGGTGATCTGGCCCAGGCGGGCGGCGTCGACGACGTAATTCACGCGGCGCACCGGCGAGTGGACGGAATCAACGGGAATAAAGCCCAGACCAAGATCGGCATCGAAATTCTTGTCGGCGGAGACATAGCCGCGCCCGCGTTTCAGGCGCATCTCCATGTCCAGCTTGCCGCCCTCGGAAAGCGTGGCCAGATAGATATTCTTGTCCAGGATCTCCACGTCGCCGTCGGCCTCGATCATGCCAGAGGTCACAACGCCGGGCTGGTCGGCGCGCAGGTAGAGCGCCTTGGGGCCTTCGCCTGCGAGCTTGAAAGGAACCTGTTTCAGGTTCAGGATGATGTCGGTAGCATCTTCGACCACGCCGCCGATCGACTGAAACTCGTGCAGCACGCCTTCGATGCGAATGGCAGTGACGGCTGCGCCCTCAATGGAGCTGAGAAGCGTGCGGCGCAGGGCGTTGCCGATGGTGGTGCCAAAGCCGCGCTCAAAGGGCTGGGCGCTGAACTTGCCGTAGGTGTCGGTTAGGGTTTCGGCTTCAACTGCCAGCCGCTTCGGTTTCTGGAATCCTCTCCACAACATAATCGTCTCTTTTCCCGCGCGGCAGGTACGTCGCGATGCATTTTGCGGCGGCCGCGCAAGTTCTCCTTCGTGTCAGGTTTCAGGAGTCAGGGTTCAGGGTTCAGTTCGATCGCGCCGGCAGATGCTGCACCGGTTGACCCCTGATCCCTGACCCCTGATCCCTGTCGTTCTTTACTTCGAGTACAGTTCGACGATCAACTGTTCGTTGATCGGCAAATTGACATCTTTGCGCTTGGGCAGGCTCAGCACGCGGCCTGACAGGTTCTCGAAGTTGGCTTCGAGCCATGCCGGAACCGGATTCTGCGCGGCAAACTGCGCACCCTGCTCCACAATCAAAAGCTTCTTGGCGCTGTCGCGGATCGCGATCTCATCGCCCACATTCACCTGGTACGACGGGATGTTCACCTTGCGCCCGTTGATGGTGACGTGACCGTGGCGAACGACCTGGCGTGCCTGACGGCGCGAGATGGCAAAGCCCAGACGATAGGCAACGTTGTCCAGGCGGCGCTCGAGTTGCTGGATGAGCAGCTCGCCGGTAACGCCGGTGGCGCGGTTGGCCTTCTCGTAGTACGCGCGGAACTGGCCTTCGAGCGTGAAGTACATGCGCTTGGCCTTCTGCTTTTCATGCAGCTGCAGGCCGTAGCCCACGATCTTGGCCTTGCGATCTTTGCCGTGCTGCCCGGGAGGAAAGTTGCGCTTCTCGATCGGGCAGCGATCAGAGGTGCATTTGGTGCCCTTCAAAAAGAGCTTAGTGCCTTCGCGTCGGCAAAGGCGGCAGACTGCTCCGGTATAACGTGCCATTTCTTCTCCTGACTTCGGATGACGGCCGGTTTACGGTCCTTCGGACTTTTGATCCTTTGGAGCTTCTTCCCGGCCCATAATTCAGTTGTCAGTTCTTAGTTCAGAGTTCTCAGGTCCATACCTGCCGCATTCGCGGCTGTGAACTGTGAACTATGAGCTGCGAACTGCGTGCTACACGCGGCGTCGTTTCGGCGGCCGGCAGCCATTGTGCGGCACCGGCGTGACGTCGCGGATGGAGCGGACCTCAATGCCGGCGGCAGCGAGGGCGCGAATCGCCGACTCGCGGCCCGAGCCGGGCCCGGCGACGCGCACATCGACGGCCCGCAGGCCGTGATCGCGGGCCATGCCGGCAGCGTTCGAAGCCGCCTGCTGGGCCGCAAACGGCGTGCCCTTGCGCGAACCGCGGAAGCCGAGCGAACCCGAGCTCTTCCAACTGAGCGTGTTGCCCACCTGGTCGGTGATGGTGACGATGGTGTTGTTGAACGAGGCCTGAATGTGCGCGACACCGTATGGCACATTCTTGCGCTCGCGTTTCTTGAACTTCTTGTTCTTGGCCGACTTGCCGGTTCCGGCCTTCTGCTCTGGTTTCGCCATTAGGTCTTCGCGCTCGCTTTCTTCTTGCCGGCAATCGTGCCCTTGCGCGGGCCCTTGCGAGTGCGGGCGTTGGTATGGGTGCGTTGACCGCGCACCGGCAGCGACCGCCGGTGCCGGTTGCCGCGATAGCTCTGGATGTCGATGAGGCGCTTGATATGCATCGAGACGTCCTTGCGCAGGTCGCCTTCCACATCGCCCTCGTCTTCGATCACCTGACGGATGCGGTTTACCTCTTCCTCGCCCAGGTCCTGGATCTTCTTGAACGCATCCACGTTCGCCTTGTCCAGAATCTTGCGCGCGCGAGGCTGGCCGATTCCGAAGATGTAAGTCAGCGCGATCCGGGCCTGCTTGTTGCGGGGCAGATCGACGCCAGCAATACGTGCCATTTGAATTCCTCTGCAACTTCGGTTGTGTGCCTCCGGCCAACGCCGGCTCGCACGGATTATGCGGATGGCTTCCAGAGGTTCATCGCAAGCCTTGATTCCGGCTAACTAGCCTCGTGACAGCTGGCAGTTCACAGCGGACAGTGGTCAGTTTCTCGTGCCCAAATCGGCCTTATCAACTGTTCGCTGTCAGCTGCCTGCTGCAAGCTTTCGTGGAGCTTCCGTTCGTGCCAGGCCCTTACTAGCCCTGGCGCTGCTTGTGCTTTGCGTTTTCGCAGATCACGCGCACCACACCGCGGCGCGTAATGACCTTGCACTTGACGCAAATCTTCTTTACCGATGCCCGAACCTTCATAACACTGTTGCCCTCGTCTGCGCTGAACCAACCAGCGCGAAATCTTTACTCAAGCTGTCAGCTTTCAGCTCATCTCGCTTATACCAAGTCAACTCAGCACGAAATGCTGAAAGCTGATGGCTGACAGCTGATAGCTATTTGTACCGGTACACAATCCGCCCGCGATTCAGGTCGTAGGGACTCAGCTCCACCGCCACGCGGTCGCCGGGAAGGATGCGGATAAAGTTCTTGCGCATTCTGCCCGACACATGAGCGAGCACCTCATGGTTGGTTTCGAGCTTGACCTTAAACATGGCGTTGGGCAGCGTTTCAACTACCGTGGCCATTACCTCAATCGCGTCTTCCTTCGACAAACTGTGTCCATTTCCGGCGCTTCCGCGCCTTTACGCTTGGGACGAGAGTACGGCTACTCCGTCAAAACTCTCGCGCCGTTGGCCGTTACCGCCACGGTGTGCTCAAAGTGAGCACTCATGCTTCCGTCCTTGGCTACCGCTGTCCATCCATCGGCCAGCACTTGCACATCCGGTCCCCCGGCATTGACCATCGGCTCGATGGCGATCACCATCCCGACCTTCAACTTCATGCCGCGGCCCGCTTCGCCAAAATTCGGCACCTGCGGATCCTCGTGCATGGCTGCGCCAATGCCATGGCCTACAAAATCCCTGACCACCGAAAAACCGCCACCCTCGACGACGCCCTGCACCGCGGCGCCCACATCGCCCAGGGTTGCGCCGGGACGAACCGCCGCAATGCCCGCCTTGAGCGACTCCTCGGTTACCTGGAGCAGCTTGGCGGCATTGGAATCGATGGCGCCCACCGGCACTGTGATGGCGGCGTCGCCGTAGTAACCATCCATCACTACGCCGCAGTCCACCGAAACAATATCGCCCTCTTTGAGCACCCGCTTCGGCGACGGGATGCCATGCACCACCTCGCTATTCACCGAGGTGCAGAGCACGCAGGGGTACCCGTGATAGCCCTTGAAGGCGGCCTTCACGCCCAACTCGTTCAGCCGCGATTCGGCCATCTTCTCGAGGTCGTAGGTCGTGGCGCCCGGCTTCACCTTGCCGCGCACCAGTTCCAGCACCTCGCGGACGACCTGGCCCGCGCGGCGCATCTTTTCGATCTCCTGAGACGACTTCAGTACGACGGCCATTCAGCTCTCAGTTCGCAGCTCTCAGTTCGCAGCTCTCAGTTCGCAGTGAGGAAACTCCTCTTTCACCAGCCTCCGCAAAAAAGACGGAGAACCGTGAACCGGCGCCTGAGAACCCCCTTCACACAAAACCCGCCGTTCGGCTACCCTTACCGGCGCAACCGCTCCACGGCGGCAACAATTCCGGCTGCGATCTCAGCGATCGGCCGGTCTCCATTCACTTCCGCAAATCGTCCTTGGTCCCGGTAGTGCTCGACAACAGGCGCGGTAAGAGCCGCATAGGAGCGCATCCGCTCCTTGAAGACTTCTTCCGTATCGTCGTCTCGCTGGATGAGCGCTGCACCCTCTATGTCGCAGAATCCATCGACTTTCGGCGGATTCACATAGATGTTGTAGATGCTCTGGCAGACAGGACAATTCCTGCGCCCGGTAATCCGGCGCAATAACTGATTATAGTTCACCTGGATGCTGACGGCAACCACGGGGAGGGCTCCGGTCTGGGCGGCCAGGCGGGAATCGAGCCACCGGGCCTGCCCCAGGGTGCGGGGAAAGCCGTCGAGAATGTAGCCGCTGTCGGTGTCGGGGTTGAGCAGCCTGTCGGCTACCATCTCGTTCACCATGGAATCGGGCACCAGCTCGCCGCGGCTGATGATCTCTCTGGCTTGGCGGCCAAACGGAGTTCCCTGGGCGACATGAGCGCGCAACAGGTCTCCGGTGGAGATCTGGGGAACGCCCCATATCTTCACCAGCGCCTTGGCCTGGGTCCCTTTACCCGCGCCCGGCGCCCCCAATAAAAGGATCGGGCCGGGGAACGTTTTGCGATCCGTCTCCCGGCCCTGCTCCACTTCAATCATAAGTGCAGACATCACCAGGTTTTCCTTCCGCGTATGCGACCGGAACGCGGGGAAAAGCCGTCATAGTGACGCATGATCAGCTGCGATTCGATCTGGTTGATCGTATCCATGGCTACACCCACCACAATGAGCAGTGAAGTGCCGCCAAAGTAGAACGTGACCCCCATACCGTGAATCGCCCAGTTCGGCAGGTTCTCGAAAACCCGGCCGATGAGCCAGATCTTGTCAAAACGGATGCCGGAGATGAGGAAGGTCGGCACCAGTTGCACCAGGATCAGGTAAAGCGCGCCCACCAGGGTGATGCGCGTGAGAATGTCGTTGATGAAGTCCGAGGTGCGCTTGCCGGGCCGGATACCGGGGATGAACGAGCCCGATTTGCGGAAGTTGTCGGCGATGTCGTCCGGCTTCATGATGATCGACACGTAGAAATAGGCGAAGAAGATGATGCCCATGACGTTGAGCAGCTCATACCATGGGTAGCCGGGTGTGAGCGCCTGCATGATGGGCTGCAACAGCTTGGAGTTCTGAACCCACTGCACCTGGCCGAAGAGCAGCGGAGCCGACAGGATGGAGCTGGCGAAGATGATAGGCATGACGCCGCCGGAGTTCACTTTGAGCGGCAGGTGGCTGGACTGGCCGCCCATCATCCGCCGGCCCACGATGCGCCGCGCGCTCTGGATGGGGAGCCGCCGCTCGGCGCGCTCGACATAGACGATAAAGGCCACCACGGCGATCATGCCGGCCAGCAGCAGCAACACCACCAGCAGGGACATCGAGCCCCAGGCATCGGTCTGAACCTTCTGCACCAGATCGCCCACGCCGCGCGGCAGCCCGGCGACGATGCCGGCAAAGATGAGCAAGCTCATCCCGTTGCCGATGCCGCGGTCGGTGATTTGCTCGCCCAGCCACATGATGAAGGTGGTGCCCGCGGTGAGCGTGAGGACGGTCATCAGCATAAAGCCGATACCGGGGCTCAGCACCAGGCCCTGCTTGGTGAGAATGGCGGCGATGCCGATCGACTGGAGCACGCCCAGAACCACCGTCATGTAGCGGGTCCACTGGGTAATCTTGCGGCGGCCGAGCTCGCCTTCCTTCTGGATGCGCGCCAGCGGCTCATAGACCACTGTCAAAAGCTGAAAGATGATGGAAGCGGTGATATAGGGCATGATGCCGAGCGCAAAGATGGTCATGCGCCGCAGATTGCCCCCGCCGAAGAGGTCCATCAGGCCCAGGGCCGACCCATTTTGGGAATTGAACAACAGGGCCAGCTTGTTGGTATCCACGCCCGGCGTGGGAATGAAGGCGCCCAGGCGGTAGACGGCAAGAATGCAGAAGGTGAACAGCACCCGCTTGCGCAGGTCGGGAATCCGGAAGATATTCAGAAACTTCTCAAACATGGTTGATTGTCCGCTTCAGGCGGCCGTCCGCCGGTGGGGTTGTACCTTCCATCTTACGGCATCTTCCGATTTTCAATCAGGGTACAGAAACCGGGAAAACGCCGGCTATGAGGGCCATCACACTGCACAGATATGTGTGCCCAGACTCCGGAAGATCGGAACCTGGGCAGTAGAAGCTTGCCAACCGCAATCGTTGACCGTCCCATCCTGGCCTCGTCTTCACTCTTGCGGCAGGGGTGGGACCGGGCGAATTAAGCCGCCGGCGCTCCCGCCACCACAGCCTTGCCGCCCGCTTTTTCGATCTTTTCCGCCGCCGACTTTGAGAACTTGTGCGCGTGGATGGTGATGGCGCCCTTCAACTCGCCCGAGCCAAGCACCTTGATCAACGCCTTCTTGCTCGAGGCCAGGCCCAGCTTGCGGTAGTCATCGAGGGCGATTTCCTTCACATCGAGCTCCGCAATCCGGTCGAGATTCACGATCGTGTACTCGGTGCGGAAGATGTTGGTGAAGCCGCGCTTGGGAAGACGGCGGTGCAGCGGCATCTGGCCGCCCTCAAAGCCGCGCATCATGTGGGAGCCGGAGCGCGACCGCTGGCCCTTGTGGCCGCGGGTTGACGTCTTGCCCATGCCGGAACCCATGCCCCGGCCCACGCGCTTGCGCCCGGTGTTGGCCTTTTTGGGCGCGCGCAGATTCGATAGATTCTTTGCCATGATTTCCCTCGCTGTAGCGCCGGGGAATTTGGGTTTCCCGACTCGCGTTTTTATCAGGGGTCAGGTTGCAAGAGTCAGCTTCATCCTGTTAGTACCGGCAGCTTTTAACTGATCCCTGAAACCTGATCCCTGTTTCCTAGCTTTCCAGAATCCGCACCAAATGCGGAACAGCCTTGACCATGCCGCGCACGGATTCGTTATCGACGCGCTCGACGATCTGGTTGAGGCGCGTAAAGCCCAGCCCCTTGATCACCAGCTTGTGCTTGACGGGCGTGGCGATGGCCGAGCGGTAATACTGAATGCGAATTTTGTTCGGAGCCTTCGCCGGATGATTCGCTTCCGGGGAGGCTTTCTTCTTCGCCGTAGCCATTAGAGTTCCTCCACCTGCTTGCCGCGCATGCCGGCAACTTCCGCGCGATCGCGCAACTGCACCAGCGCATCGAAGGTAGCCTTGACCACGTTGTGCGGGTTGGGCGAGCCCAGGCTTTTGGTCAGCACGTTCTGCACACCGGCCGAAGTCATCACCGCGCGCACCGCGCCGCCGGCAATCACGCCCGTGCCTTCCGGAGCCGGCTTCAGCAGCACCTGGCCGGAGCCGAACCGGCCCAGCACCAGGTGCGGTATCGTAGTCGCAGTCAGGTTGATCCGGATCAGGTTCTTTTTTGCCGCCTCGATTCCCTTGCGAATGGCCTGGGGAACCTCCTTGGCCTTGCCTGAACCGTGGCCTACCACGCCTGCAGCGGCGTCGCCCACCACCACCAGCGCGGCAAACGACATATTCTTGCCGCCCTTCACTACCTTGGTGACGCGATTGATGGCCACCACCTGGTCCTTCAGGTTGTACTGGTTGGCATCGAGTTTCTTCTTTACTATCGTCATTGCTCTCTCGTCTCTGAGCTGCCAGCTGTCAGCTGCCAGCCGTCAGCTAGAATTCCAACCCTGCTTCGCGCGCCGCCTCGGCCAGGGCCTTGACGCGCCCGTGATAGAGATAGCCGCCGCGATCGAAGACCACCCGCTTGATGCCCTTGGCCACAGCCTTCTCGGCCACCGCTTTGCCGATCTCCTTGGCTGCCGACACATTGCCGCCCGTCTTCAGCTTCAGGTTCAGCGTGGAGGAGCAAACCAGCGTCTCCCCCTTCTGGTCGTCGATCACCTGCGCGTAGATGTGGTTCAGCGAGCGGTAAACGTTGAGCCGCGGCCGCTCGGCCGTGCCGGCAAGCTTTTCGCGAATGCGCGCGTGAATGCGTTGGCGAATCTCATTTCTCTTGATCATGTGACTCTCTCACCTATCAGCGGAGCCGCCAGGCGGCTTCGTTCGGTTAATTCAGTTCGAAGTTCTCAGTTCTCAGTGTTCTCTTCCTAAAACCAGACTATGAACCACGAACTGACGACTGTGAACTGTCTTACTTCGCGCCCGTCTTGCCGGCCTTCTTCTTGAGGCGTTCATCGGAGTAGCGGACGCCTTTGTTCTTGTAGGGGTCGGGCTTGCGCAGCGACCGCATGTCGGCGGCTACCTGGCCCACCTTTTGCCGGTCAATGCCGCTGACGGTCAGGTGCGTCTGCTTGGGGTCGATCGCGCACTCAACGCCGGTGGGCAGCGGAAACTCGATGGGATGCGAGTAGCCCAGCGTGAACACCACCGTGCCCTTGCCCTTCAGTTCGGCGCGATAGCCGATGCCGACGATATCCAGCTCGCGGGTCCAGCCCTTGGTCACGCCGTGCACGGCATTGTGCACCAGCGCGCGCGTGAGCCCATGCACCGCGGCATACTTGTCGCTCTCGCGCTCGACGAGCAGATGGCCATCCTCCGTCTTCAGCGAGATACCCGTGGCGATCAAGGCCGAGACCTTGCCCTTGGGTCCTTCGACGAGAACGGTGTTGCCCTCAACCTTGTACTTCACGCCGCCGGAGAGCGGGATCGGCTTCTTTCCAATACGCGACATAACTTCAATCCTTTATTGGCTTGCGAGTCCCGCGGGAGCTTGCCGTTCCGCGTTCCACTGCAGCCGGATCGGCCCATAGGGCCGATCGCTGACAGCTGTCAGCTGTCAGCTCGCTTACCATACTTCGCACAAGAGCTCGCCGCCCACGCCTTCGCGGCGCGCCTGGCGGCCGGTCATCACGCCCTTGGGCGTGGTGAGAATCGAGATGCCGAGACCGCCCTGCACGCGCTTGATCTCGTCGCGGCCCACGTAGACGCGGCAGCCGGGACGCGAGACACGCGCCAGGTCGCGAATGGCCGCTTCGGCGCCGCCGTACTTCAGATACACGCGCAACACCTGCTTGCCCTCTTCTTCCTGGGTCTTGTAGTTCGAGATGTAGCCCTCTTCCTTGAGAATGCGGGCAATCTCGGTCTTCAGCTTCGAAGCCGGCACATCCAGCTTCTGGTGGCGCGCCCGGATCGCATTCCGGATCCGCGCCAGAAAATCTGCTACTGGGTCGGTCAGACTCATTCCTTCTCCTTCAT
>DASXFB010000028.1:0-59200 GCA_036489815.1 Occallatibacter sp.
ATTCTTCCAGAAATATTTTTCCCGTGCTGCCGGAGATTTCCTGGCCATGTAGCCGCGTACGATGGCGAAGGTTTGCGCGTAAGAGGCGACATGATCGTTGTTGGGCCAATCGCTGCCGAACAAAATATGATTCTCGCCAAAAAGATCCCAGATGGCGTCGAGCGGCTCCCGATAAAAATGCGGATCGGTTTGAAGCTTGCCGTTGACGCGCACGGGAATCTGGGAGAGTTTCACGAACACCCGTGGATTTTGGGCGAGCGCCCGCAGATCGGCCCCGTACGCATCCCGGGCCGCCTGTCCCGCAGGCACGACCGCACCAGGAAGATGATCGACGACGATGCGCAGATCGGGAACTTGGTCTGAGACCCTGCGGATGGCGCCAATCAGCCGCGGATCCGGGTTCGCGCTCTCAAAGACGAGCCCCGCCGCGGCCAAGGCTTTCAATCCATCCAGGAAACCCGGCTTGTCCAGATCGGCTGCGAGATCGCGGTTCCAGAGGTTGCCGTAACGGATGCCCAGAAAGAGCGGGTTCTGATGCAGGCGATCGAGATCGTCGCGATAGTCGGGAGCGTTCGGAACAAGATCGCCCACCACGCCCACGATCACCGAATGGTCCGCAGCCACGTTGAGGAGCCATTGATTATCGCTCTTGAGAGGGCTGCACTCGATGGCGATGGCACCGACGATGCCGAAGTGCGCGGATTGGGCGAGGTAACGATCCGGCAATGCAGGTTTGTAGAGTGCCGTGTCGGTCTTTTCAGGCCAGGGAACGCCGCCGGGACGCAATGGATCGAAGAGATGAATGTGCCCATCAATGACTGTGCCGGCCAGATTTTCTGCCTCCGGGAGCTGGTGGGCCGCCGCCGCGGCCACCACCGGCGCCATCGTCTTCATGGCCGCCAGCTTCAGAAGATCGCGCCGCCTCATCTTGACCTGCCTCACATTCCGTGCACACCCACTATACACAGCCGGCAGCAGGTCTCACCTTGTGGGCGCGGAGGCTATTCTATGGGCGCGGCTAGGAGATAGACATAGACCAGCATGGCCACGCCGATCAGGCCCGGAATCAGTCCGCAGAGAAAGGGCGAGCCGGCGCCGCTCCCGAGCAGGACACGGAGAAAGATGACAAGCGCCAGGCCGACGCCGAGGTTGATCAGGCCACCGATTTTCACGCCTTCCCGCGATTGAATCCTCGCGCGGCGAGCTTCTTCGCGCAGCAACTCCATCGCGAACTTGGCTCCTTCGCCGGTGGATTCGGTGATGCGCCGCAGCGTCTCGGCTTTGTAGAAGGCCTCGCGTTCCTCCTTGCGGCTGCTGATCCACGAAACCAGAGGAATGAATACGACAAAGAGCGAGACCGCGCCAACCGATAAAAACAGCCACAATCCCATATTGCTCACCTGTTCGGAACTGCTGAACAAAGAAATCGCCAGATGCATCATCTCAATTCTCCTCGCCGTCCGGGCTCCGCTTGTTCCCGATTCGAATGGTCAGACAAAGGAGTCTGCCGGCTGGTTGCATTTTCTTCGCGAGCCGTCCTTCTCATAAAATTGCAACCGCACGGCGCACCGCCTTGTCTCACCTAACGGAGAACCTCCAGTTGACTGCAATCTCCGCCAGCACGATGGAAGATGAGGCCGATGTGGACCGCGTTCTGGCCGGTGATGTTGCAGCATTCGAAAAGATTGTCCGCCGCTGGCAGGGACCGCTCGTGAATATGGCATGGCGCTACTGCCGCGACCGCGGCCGTGCGGAAGAGATGGCCCAGGACGCATTGATCCGCGCCTGGCGTGCCCTGGCGAGCTGGCGGCGCGAGTCCAGCTTCTCCACATGGCTGTTTGCGCTGGCTGCCAACGTCTTCCGCTCGGAGCTCAAACGGGTCCCGGCGACGAATTTGCCCCTCGAAGAGATTGCCGAACCTGCGGGACCAGCCCCGCAGCAGGATGCGCTGGAAGAACGACAACGCTATGAAGTGGTGCGGCGCGCCGTGCTGGCGTTGCCTCTGCGCTATCGGGAACCTGTCATTCTGTTCTACTTTCATGAGATGGATGTAGGCCAGGCGGCGCGCACGCTGGGCATGCCGGAGGGCACGATGAAGGCGCGTCTGGCCAGGGCACGGGATCTGCTCCGCGCGCGTTTTCCGCATCTTCAAGAAGAATTGGCGGCGGCACGGTTCTGAGTAGAGGAAAGAAGGTATCGGATGAAACCGAAAACGGATTTTGGCGCTATCGACCATATCCTGGCATCGGACGATGAACTGATCCCCTCGTCCGGCTTCCTCTCGGCGGTCATGGATCGGGTATACCAAGAGGCCGCTGCGCCTCCGCCGATTCCTTTCCCATGGAAACTTGCTTTGCCAGGATTTGTGCTGCTCGCGGCTGTCGCCGGCTGGGGCGTCTATGAAGCCGTGCGCTTCCTTTGGCTTGAACCGCAGGGCTTCGCGCTGTCGCAGCTCAAAGTTCCTGCCGCCGTATTTCATGATTTGCAGCAGGCGGGATGGGTCGTCGCGGCCTTGCTGGTCGCCGCGGTTTCCTGGATGTTTCCGCGCCGGATGGTTCGCGGGGCCGGCCTGTTGTGAGCGATGCAGCCGGCAGCCCGCTCACCGTTGCGCAGCATGCTTGGCGCCGAATTGCCGCAGCTTTTCCAGCGTCGCCGCAGCCTGGCCGGAGTCAATCGCTTCCGCACCCATTGAGACGCCTTCCTTCAGATCGTCAGCCAGCCCCGCGGCCACGAGTCCGGCGGCTGCATTCAGCAATACAATGTCGCGCCGCGCACCCGTGAGCCCGGTGAGCACGTCATAGAGCAGCGCCGCGTTGATGTCTACATCGCCGCCGACGAGCTGGTCGAGCGTACTCCGGGAAAGGCCGGCCATCTCCGGAGTGATCCGGGCGGCCTTGAGCGCCGACGCGCCGGTCTCTGATTCTTCCACCCGCGCGACAACGGACTCGCCGGTGGTGGTCAGCTCATCGATCCCATCCGTCCCGTGCACCACGAAGGCTCGCTTCGCTCCCAGGGCAGCTAGTGTACGGCCCACCAGCAGCACCTTGCTGGGCGCGAGCACGCCAATCACCTGCGCCCGCGCGCCGGCCGGATTAGTAAGCGGCCCGCAGAGATTGAAGATAGTGCGAAAGCCCAGTGCGCGCCGCAACGGCCCCACCGCCTTCATGGCCGGGTGATAGAGCGGCGCGAACAGAAACATGAACCCGGTCTCCCGCAGGCAGGCAACGGCCAGCTCCGGCGGCAGCTCGACCGGCACGCCGAGCGCTTCCAGCACGTCCGCCGAGCCGCAGCGCGAGGTCACGGCGCGGTTGCCGTGCTTGGCCACCTTGGCGCCGGCAGCCGCCGCCACCAGCGCCGCACCGGAGGAGATATTGAAGGTGAGTGGCCCTCCGCCTCCCGTGCCGACCACATCGACGAGCTGGTCCCGTTCCTCAGCCGTCAAGGGCACCGGCGTGCCCTGCGCGCGCATCACCTCGACAAAGCCCGCCAACTCGGGAGCCTGCTCGCCGCGCGTGGCCATTACAGCCAGCAGCGCCGCTGTCTCCGCCTCCGGTACACGGCCGGCGAGTATCTCTTCCAGCGCGTGAGCGGCCTGCTCGCGGGTCAGCGCCGCGCCATCCTCGGCCAGCGGCTTCAGTAATTCCTTTACGGAACTCATACCACTCCATGGTAACGGCGGGGCGCGAATCGTGCGGCCGGTTTGCCCGTCCTTTGTGTGCCAATTTAGTATTTGAGTACCGCTGCACGGTTGCGCTCGTGCCGCACTCTGCGGACCGGGCCCCGAATCTCCCATAAACAGCGGATGGGGCGGTTCCCAAAGAATGAAAATTCACGAGTATCAAGCAAAAGAAATCCTGGCGAAATACGGCGTGGCCGTGCCCAGGGGCGAAGTGGCGAACACGCCCGAAGAGGCCTCAGCCGTAGCCCGCAAATTATTTGCCGAGGGCGCCTCGGGTGTTGTCGTCAAGGCGCAGATTCACGCCGGAGGCCGCGGCAAGGGCGGCGGCGTGAAGGTTGCCAAGACGCGCGAAGACGCCGAACTGCACGTCAAGAACATTCTCGGCATGACCCTGGTGACCCACCAGACCGGGCCGCTGGGGCAAAAGGTGCAGCGGCTTTTGATCGAGGAAACCGCGGCCATCGACCGCGAGCTCTATCTGGGCATTGTGCTCGATCGCGCCAGCGGCAAGCTTGTCTTTATGGCCTCGCAGGCCGGCGGCATGGAGATTGAAGAGGTGGCGGCCAAGACGCCCGAAGCCATCTTCAAGGAGACGATCGATCCGGCGGTCGGCTTCGGTGCGTGGCAGGCGCGCAAGCTGGCCTTCGCGCTGGGCCTCAAGCCGACGCAGATCAACCAGGCCGTGGCTTTTCTGCAGAGCCTCTACAAGGCTTTCGTCGACACCGATGCCTCGCTCGTGGAGATCAATCCCTTCATCACCACCAAGGACGACAAGCTCTTTGCGCTCGACGCCAAGATCACCTTCGACGACAACGCTCTCTTTCGCCACGCGGACATCAAGGCATTGCGCGACGTGGCCGAGGAAGATCCGCTTGAAGTAGAGGCCAGCAAGTACGCGCTCAACTACATCAAGCTCGATGGCTCCATCGCGTGCATGGTCAACGGCGCGGGCCTGGCTATGGCGACCATGGACATCATCCAGTACGCCGGCGGCAGCCCCGCGAACTTCCTCGACGTGGGCGGCGGCGCAACCCAGGAGCAGATCGAGCACGCCTTCGAAATTCTCCTCTCGGACACCAATGTGAAGGCAATCTTCATCAACATCTTCGGCGGCATTCTGCGCGTGGATCGACTCGCCACGGGTGTGGTTGCCGCGGCGCGCAAGCTTGACGTCAAGGTTCCCATCGTTCTTCGACTTGAAGGCACCAACGTGGAGGAAGGACGCAAGATTCTGAAGGAATCCGGCCTGAACTTCCAGGTGGGCGCAACGATGAAGGAAGCCGCGGAGCTGGTGGTGCAGGCCGCTGCTAGCTTCCAGCGGGGCGTTTAGCGAATCGTTTTGTGAAAGGGCACGACTTCAGTCGTGCCGCAAGAGCGAGAAAAGCCTTCGGGCTTGAGCCCCTGAGGGAATTTCCGAAGCATCAGGCGAACCGGATTGTGGAGAGATCATGGCTGTTCTAGTAACCAATGAAACGCGTCTCATCGTGCAAGGCCTCACGGGCAAAGAGGGTACCTTCCACGCGAAGGGTTGCGCCGAGTATGGCACCAAGGTTGTCGGCGGCGTCACGCCGGGCAAGGGCGGCACAACGCACGAGGGTTGGCCGGTATTCAACACCGTGTCCGATGCTGTTGCGCAGACCGGCGCCAACGCGACCATGATTTTTGTCCCACCGCCCTTCGCGGCCGACGCTATTCTCGAAGCCGAAGACGCGGGCATTCCGCTGATCGTCTGCATCACAGAGGGCATTCCCACTCTGGATATGGTCAAGGTCTGGGCCAAGCTCAAGACGTCGAAGTCGCGGCTCATTGGTCCCAACTGCCCGGGCGTGATTTCGCCGGGCAAGGCCAAGATCGGCATCATGCCCGGCCGCATTCACAAGGAAGGCTCTGTCGGCATCGTCTCACGCTCCGGCACGCTGACTTACGAGGCCGTGCACCAGCTCACGCAGCGCGGCATCGGCCAGTCGACGGCGATCGGCATCGGCGGCGATCCAATCATCGGCACCACGCACATCGACGCACTGCGGCTGCTGAACGACGACCCCGGCACCGACGCCATCATCATGATCGGCGAGATTGGCGGATCAGCAGAGGAAGCTGCGGCCGAGTTCGTCAAGCAGCATGTGAAGAAGCCGGTCGTGGGCTTCATCGCTAGGCAGACCGCGCCTCCGGGCCGCCGCATGGGACACGCCGGCGCCATCATCTCTGGAGGTCAAGGCACGGCCGCGGACAAAATGAAGGCAATGACCGCAGCCGGTATTCATGTGGTCGTTTCGCCCGCTGAGATCGGCGCCACTCTCGCCAAAGTGATCGGCAAAGGTTGATCTCGCGAGAAGGCAGCTCGGAGCGGCGCGCCCCTCAGGCTCCCTGCTCCAGCACGCTCGGCACATCGATGCCCAATGCTGTGGCCAGGTCGTGCTGATGCTCCTGCTCCTGCGAGATGATCTTGCGAAGCTGCTCGGCCAGCGCGTAGTGCCCCAAGGCTTCGGCTTGCTTGACGCGACGCCGGTAGTTAAGAATCGTTTCCGTCTCGTTGTCCAGATCGAACCGGATCATCTCTTCGGCTTTGTCTGAGGTCTTCACCACTTTCGGAGTGGTGGTCGGCATACCCCCGAGATAATCGATCTGGTCGGCAATGGTGAGCGCGTGCTGCAGTTCCTCCGCCGCGTGGAGCTTGAGCTCGGCTGCAATGTTCATCCATTGGGCACCGGACAGAACATTGCTGTAGACGGTATAAGCGATGATTGCCTGGTATTCGCGGGCAAGGTCCTCATTGAGTCCTTGGATGAGTTCCTTTATCGCTTGATTGGCCTGCTGTTTTACGTTTTTCTCGGGCATTTGGGCTCCAGTTTGCATTCAGAAGACCTTTCGGCCCGCCGAACATTCCTTGAGATGCTGAAACGCGAGCCGGCGTTGGTTTTCGAGGCGATGCCGACAGAAGCGAACATCCGTTTCGCCGACCGCCCACACAGGCGGTGCCGCGGCTCACCGCCGGATTTTTGGCCCATGGCGCTCAGACTGTAACGAAGATCGCTCCATCTTCCACCGCGAGTTCGATGCCGGCCGCCTTCGCGGCTTCTTGCAGCGCTGCGTCCAGCATCACCACCGGATCGGGACTCACATCGAGCCGGCGCATCAGCCCCTCGCCTTTTTTGCCGCCTGCCGACAGGGAAATCTTCAGTCCGCGGCGCTTGCACTTCACCGGCGTACCGTCTTCAAGCCTAACATTCATCGGCTTGATATAGGCGTCGATGTAGTGCACTCCGACGCCGGACTTGTCGTCTGCCTGCGGCGGAAGCTTGTCCTGGGCCGCCGCGTTCACATCACACAGTTTCGCTTTCACGCTTCGCTCCGTTTGATTCAATTGCCTTTGGATCCGAGGTATTCGTCCATTACTTTCCTAAAGGCGCGGGTATGGTCCGGCGTGCTGCCGCAGCAGCTGCCTACGACATTCACGCCCGTATTCAAGAGCGGCACCAGCCCCTGCACCATCTGCTCCGGCGTTTCGTCGTAGATCACCTTCATGTTCACGAGACGCGGCTTGCCCGCATTCGGCTGCACCATCACCGGAAGGCTGGAGGCGTTCTTGTACCGCTCGACGGCCATGCGCGCGTGCTCCATATCCATGCCAGTGCCGCAGTTCAGCGCCACGATATGCGCCCCGTGCTCTTCCATGAATTCCGCGGCACGTTCCGGCTCGATGCCCATCATGGTGCGGAAGGTCGAGCCATCGAGCGTCACATCGTAAGCCATGGAGCCGATGATGCACTTTGCGCCGGCCGCCTGCGCCGATTCAATGCCGATCAGCAGTTCCTCAAGCGAGGTTTGCGTCTCGATAATAATGGCGTCCGCGCCTCCCTCGACCAGCGCCGCGGCCTGTTCTTCAAAGGCGGCACGGACCTGCGCCTCAGTGAAATCCCCAAAAGGCTCGAGCAGACCGCCGAACGGCCCGATGTCGCCGAGCACATAACCCTCGCGCTCGCCGAAGGCCTGGCGCGTGATCGCAGCCGCCGCCTTGTTGATCTCCGCCACGTGACCGGATTCGCCGTGCCGGTTGAGCATGATCCGCGATCCGCCAAAGGTGTTGGTGATGATGCAGTCGGCGCCCGCCTCCGCGTAGCGGCGCTGGATGGCGAGTACGCGTTCCGGATACGTGAGATTCCATGCCTCGCCGCAGTTGCCCTGCTCCAATCCGGCAAACATCAGTTGTGTGCCCATGGCTCCGTCGCCGAGCAGGGGCCGTTCCAGGGCCGCGTGTTGCAAAAGTTTCTTGGTCATGGCTCCGTATCCTGTTCCAATTCTTTTTGCGCCAGGGCGTAGTGAATGGTTTCAAGAACCAGTCCCCACTTGTGATCGCGGCTGGCTGTGTCGCAAAAGCATCCCGCTCCGCTGCGGATGCGCCGCCACGCGAGAACTGCGTTCAAGCATTCTCCGTGCAGCGGTTTTTCGCCGTCAATGTCGGCCATCAGCTGCGCCGGGTCCTCGATATACCGGCACATGTAGGTATGCCCTGTATCGCCCGCCGCCGGAGCGCAGCGTTGTTCGCGAATAGGATATCCTTCGGCGCGCGGGCCCAGCTTCACGTTGTAGTCGAAGGCCAGCGGCCGGCCCATGTTGGTGCAAGTGGTTCCTTCATAGCGAAACACCGCATCGAGTGAGCCGTCTTCGCCAACCCGCATCGAGAGGCGCTCTTCCGCCCAGCGCTTAAGGGCCTTCCGGTTTACGCTGTAGGCGGCGTCCTGGTCCAACACAGGAAGACGCGTCTGCACCTGCTCGCCGTTCGATCGCGGAGCACGCCGGTAGGGCGCGCGCCTGTACTGGCACGGGCCGAATGAGCAGCTCTCGCACGGAAGAAGGCTGGTGAGCTTGCGCAACCGTTCGGTCTGACGCGTGAGGCCGAAGACGGCCAGCAGGGTTTTTTTCGGACGCAACATGCCGGAGTCAAGCACCTCGACCCCGGAAGGGAATGGCTCACTGCGCGTCAGCTTGATCAGCGCGAGCAGCGATGCCTGTTCCGCAATGTCCCACTCCGGATAGCCGGGGCTGTGGTGCGGCAGCACTGCCATGCCGCGCTGTTCAGCCCATTCGCATAGTCGCGCTCCTGTGACCGTGGTCAAATGCTCGACGACCGCAGACGCATACACCTCCAGGAAGAAATACTCATCCGGCTTTTCATCCATCCACCGCCGGTGCGCTTCCTCTTCCGCCTCAGGACCCGCGCCCACAGCCACCAGGACGGCGCTATGCGCGTCCGTCTGCCGGAATGTGCTCTTGAGCTTTTGGCTGCCGAACGGCGTTCCATCCAGGCAGACAGCATCCTCTGCCAGGTTGAATTCCTCTGTTTGCCGCGCATAGATCCACGGGCGGCCATTGTGCGCATACCACTCCCGCGCCCAATCGGCGAGTTCACGCGCTCGGCCTTCCAGCACCCAACCGCGCGGATACCCGAGCAGCCGGGTGTACTCTTCCGGCTGCACGTTGATCGCGGGCCGCGCAGCCGCCAGTTCGATGGCTTCCTCTACGGGGCGCATGGCATCGGCTCCATCGGCTTGAATTGGCAGCCTTCTACAAAGAAATCGAAGAAGCCCGGATGAGTTTCCAGGCGGCAATGCTGCACTGTCTTGACGAGCTCTTCCAATTCCCGGCGCTTTGACCTGGAGAGCAGCGCGATCGTCGCGCCTTCAATGGCCGTATTGCCGGCCTGTACGATCTTCGCGGATTCGAGACTGGGCACAAGCCCGATGCGCTTGGAAGCTTCCACCTTGAGATGCCGTCCGAACCCGCCCGCCAGATAGAAGACCGCGACATCATCGAAGTCGATGCCGTAGCTCGAAAAGACCACGTGCAAACCGGCCACGTTGGCGCCTTTGGCCTGCGCCAGCTCGTTCACATCGCTTTCCAGCAGGAAGACTTCCCTCTCCTCGCCACGATGCAGCGTGATGCGGTGCACGTCATCTTCGAAGCGGCCCATCCCGTTCATGCGGCCGGTGCGAAGCAACTCGCTGAGCGCATCCACGAGGCCCGAGCCGCAGATGCCTTCAGGTTGCGTGTCCCCGATGACGCGAAGATGAATGCCGCCGTCTTCTGCAAGCGCCACTTCTTCAATCGCGCCTTCCAATGCGGGCATGCCGCAGGCGATCGCTCCACCCTCAAAGGCCGGCCCGGCGGGGCACGAAGCCGCCAGAATGCGGTGCCTGTTACCCACGATCAATTCCGTGTTGGTGCCGATATCCATGATCGCGACCAGGCGTTCTTCGTGCGCCAGGTCTATAGCCAGCATGCATGCGGCTGCGTCCGCTCCCACGTGGCCGCTGATAACCGGCGCTCCGTAGACACGAGCTTTGGGATGGATCGGCAAAAGGCTGCGCAGCCCGGTTTCAACCAGGCTGGTGGTTGTGCGCTTGCCTTCTTCCATCTCGATTTCCGTGATCGAGCGATAGGGGTTCTGCCCGATCGAGTAGACACTCTGCCGGAAGAAGAGATCGCGCATCGTCGAGTTGCCAACCACCACCATCTCATAGATGGTCTTTGGGTCGACGGGAAACTTATCGATGGCGTGACTCAGATAGCCGGTCAGCGTGCGCATCAGCAGCCGTCCGGGATGTTCCGTGTCATACGCGATGCGCGACATGACATCGGAGCCGCCGAAGCGCTGCGGATTTTCAAACGAGGTGTCCGCAATCAACTCGCCGCTCTCGAGATCGAGAAGACGCACAACAATCGTCGTCGTCCCCAGATCCATCGCGATGCCGTGAATCGGCCCCGTCGAGCGTTCTACTTCCACCCCGTCAATCAGAATGCGATCGCCCTCGCGCGTGACGGCGGGATCGAGCTCGACCGGGCGACGGCTCACCGGCAGTCCGAGCGCGTGCCGCTCGATGCGCATCTCTCCGCGCCGCATCGTATGGCAGCGAACGTCGCCGCCGGCTGCGGTTACGAATGTCTGGCAGGACAGGCGAAAATTTCCTCGGAGATGGCGCTCCGGTTCGGCGACGGCCGAGAGCGCATCCATCCCCTCGACAATCTCCACCATGCACTCTTTGCACTTGCCTTGCTTGCGGCAGGAGGTGGGGACATCGATGCCCATGGCCTCAGCGTGATCGAAGAGCGAAAGCCCGGCCGCCGCCTGCATCGATTGCCCGTTGATGGTGAGGGTGACGGCCATGGACGAAGAATTCTCAATACACCTTTGCTTCGAGTTCGGCTTTCAGCGCTTCGGCCACTTCGCGCGCGGAACCATCGCGCTCCTCTTCCTCGCTCCACTTCCATTGGGCCAGATAGTCGTCAGAAGCCTGCAAATCCCGTTTCGCGGCAAGAATGTCGATCTGCTCCATGAATCTGCCGTCCAGCATCAGCGTCACGTCCTCGAGGTCGTCCTCAGCCTTGATCTGGGTAGGAACCTCCTGCCAATAGAGGATCTTGTAGATAGCCATTTCGCTCACCTCTCGGCCGCGAGCCGCATAAAGAGATCCACTGCGGCGGAAGCGTTCGCTCCGTAGCCGTCGGCTCCAATCTCGTCGGCAAACATCTGGCTGATGGGCGCACCGCCGATCGCCATCTTGATCTCCGTCTTGCCGGCCGCGTGAAAGCCCTCGATCACGGTCTTCATGTACATCATGGTGGTGGTCAGCAGCGCGCTCATGCCGATGATGGTCGGATTGCACTTCTCGGCCGCGGCCATGAATTTCTCCAAACTCTGGTCCACGCCGATGTCGTGCACCTCAAAGCCGGCGCCTTCGGCCATCATGCCTACAAGATTTTTGCCGATGTCGTGCAGGTCGCCGCGCACCGTCCCCATGAGCAGAATGCCTTTTGGCTTGGTGCCGCCGTCCTTCGATGTCAGCAACGGCTTCAGCACCGCCATGCCGGCCTTCATCGCCCGCGCCGCTATTAGAACCTCCGGAACGTAGAGCACGTTGTGCTTGAAGTCTTCGCCCACCACACTCATGCCCGCAATCAATCCGTCGTTGAGGATTTCCTGCGCTGTGCGGCCTTCGGCGAGCGCTTCTTTCGTAAGCCGCTCCACATGGTCGGCGTTTCCCTCGTAGAGATGTTGGTTCATCAGCGCGTAATCAGGCATCGATTGGCTCCTTACCGGGTGCTCGAGACCATGCTGCCGGCGCGTTTTTCGTTGAACTCCCGCAGGGCTTCGAGCATGGCCAGGATATTCTCTCGAGGCATGCCGGGACTCGTGCCGCCGCCGACCGACAGAATGATGCCCTCGCCGCCGGAACCCTCCAGCACTTCGAGGGTTTCGTCCTTCACTTCTTCCGGTGTCCCGCGCACGGCGATCTCCAGCGGATTCACATTGCCCATCAGGCACATCCGGTCGCCTATGCGCCGCTTCACTTCGGTGATGTGCCGCTGCTTGCCCCAGTTGAGCACGTTGAATCCCGTATCCGGCAGGTGATCCAGGCAAGCATCGACTTCCGCGTCGTTGTGATAGAGCTTCACCCAATCCTTGGGAAAGGCATCGCAGATGCGCTTCAAATAAGGGTGCGCGAATTCGAGATAGTGCTCTTCGTTGATAAACCCGACGATGTCGTCAAGGATAAAGATGCTCTCGACGGTATCGCCCATCACCTTTTGCTGCGCCTTGAGCCAGTCGATAATGACGCGCGTGCACAGATCGATCAACCGGTGCGCGCCCTTCGGGTCTTCGACCAGGTCGATCATGAAATGGGTGGTGCCGCGCACAAACCCCGCCGTGCAGAGCGGCCCGCGCGCGGTGACCATGGGCAGGATGTAACCTGCATCCAGGATGCGCTGCCGCGCCATGGCGATGCGATGCAGGGTGAGGCCGGCGAAGCCATCGGCTTCGACCTCGTACTCCGGAAAGTTGTCGATGTCTTCAAGCCGATAGAGCGTGTGATACTCGCTGGGCGTATTGTCCTGCCAGAATTTGATCTTCGCGCCCAGTATCGAGGGCTCGGCCGCCATCCCGTACTCCATCCACCAGGAGGGGATGAAGATGACGTCGGGGAACTCGCGCATGATCTTCAGGTTCGACTCGAACCAGACCTCGGGATCGAGAAAATAATCTAGATGCTTGATTCCGAGATACCCGGGAATCCATGGGCTATCGATGATCAGCGCCATCGGTATCTTGTCCATCTTTTCGCGCCGCGCCGCCCGCTTGAATGTCTCCCATTGTTCCGGCCGCATGCTGAACACCCCTCCAGATCCCTTTGCCGAAGGACCCTCACAGCTCTCGATCCGGATCAGAAAGCTGCCAATCTGATCGGTTCAGCAGCGCGAGAGATCCAGTTCGTTGTAACTCAAAACAAAAGCCTTCATCCCGGCGAACTGATTTTCTTCGACTCTCGCAATAATAGAGGAAGGGGGAGGGACGCACAATAGATTTAGGAGGAGATTCATGCCGAAAGCCTCTTTCGGCTAGGATCCGTTTGGTTTTCCGGCCATCGCAGAGGTTTAGGGGTGCTTCTCGTCGGGCCGTTGGGGGGAAGTGGCCTTCATCCGGCCGAAGTCGACCCCGAAGTGCGGGTCTTTGTTGGTTCCGTTGATGTGGATCGGCACCCTGGTCCCGGCTCCGTCTTTCTTGAAAAACCGGTCGGCGGGCTTCAGAAAGAAGCCCTTCCACCCACCCACCATTTGCGAGACCGTGGCCTGCATCTTCGCCGTTCCTTTAAAGTCCAACGCGCCACCGTCCAGCAGGTATGTGCCGCTCAGGGCGACGTCCGCCCCGGGCAGGTCATATTGCAGGTCCGGCAGATGGATCGTCCCGTGGGCCAATGTGAAATCGCTCTGCATCGTCGCGCGCACCTGAGCCTCATCGGTTTTGTTCTTCGCGTCCTTCGGCCTTCCCTGCCCGCGCAGGCTCAAATCGGCCATCCGGTCCTGAATCTTGACGTCCGTGAATTGCGCATCCTTGAGCAAAAATCTTCCCTTCAGCTTTATCCGCTGATGCAGGGGCTCTTTCCCGGGGGGAATCTCGAGCGAGGTCTGCATCGCGAGCAAGCCCGTCAGGAGGGGCGAGCCGCTTTTGCTCGTGAGCCGCAGAAAATCCTCCATCCGTCCGCGAGGCACGTCGACCATCAGCGAGATGAGATGGCCTCCTTTATGTGGCGCCACCCCCTTTGTCACTGCGCCTGCGGCCTGAGTGCCATTGTCTCCCCGCAAGCCCACGATTTCGCCCCGCACCGTGAAGTTCGACTTTCCGAGCGTGGCGTTCACAGGTTCGAGCCACGTATCGCCGTTGGTGGCATCCACCTCGGCGTGAAATTGCGTATGCAGCGCCATGGGCGTGCCGAAGTGAGTGACAGCGAAGTCCGGCGTGTTGGTCAACCCATCCACATTCAGGTTGCGCAGCGTTCCTTGATAGGTGCCCGTCGAGTCCAGTGTGCCGGCAATTCCCTTAAAATCACCCAGATTAGCATGTTCAAAGTCGTATTTTCCCTGGATCGCGCTTTCACCTGGATCCTTTACCGTCCACGGTCCGAATGTTCCCTGAGTCACAATGGCTCCCACCGGGCGGGCGTTCGTCAGGTTCGCCTGGAACTTCATCACTCCGCCCGTCTGGATGTCCGTCAGCTTGAGGCTAGAAATGGCGAAGGTGAGAGGCAGCTTTTCAGGATCCTTCGGTTCGAGAATGAGGCGCGTGTCCGCACACACGATGCTTTGCACCTTGATATGAATGAGCGCCTGTTCCATTTTGGAAGGTTCCTGGCTGCTCTTCGGCTCTTCATTGGCATGAGTGAACCGGGGCTTGGCCGGCAAGTCCAGCGTAAGTCCCTTCATTTGCACCACTGCAATATAGATTGGCTTAGTGGGCGAATAGTGGAGCGGGGCGCGGAAGCGAAAATCGTCAAGCGTGATCAGAGGCCTTTCAAGGTTGGTCGCCGGCACCATCACGCCGCGCACCTCGGCGGGTGGCCAGATGCGCAGCCCCTTGCCCTCCGCGCGCAACCCGTTCGCCAGCGAGACATGAAAGCTGTCCAACTCCACGCGGGCATGAAAATGCTCCTCCAGCGCCGAGATGATGTAGGCGCGCAGCATGGGCTCCGCACGGTGCAGAATCACCGAAATCACGGTACCCGTGACCGCCAGCCCCACCACCAGGACAATCAGTGCCCATTTCAGCTGGCGATGGCGGCGCCAGAACGGTTTCCGCGTCCCGCCCGCATTTCCACCCCGCCCGCTCACCAATCTGGGAGCCAGAGGCTCGATGCGCAGTCTATCTCCAACATGCAATGGATGCACCTCGTTACCCGGATCCGCCGGAAGTCGATTCCGGAAGTTCGCCGCCGGAAAAGCATGCGCCCAAACTTCATTCAGTCTCATCGGGCCCTCCGCCGCGCGCCGCGCCGGCCAAACCTTGCCATTTATATATAGATGCCAAATACCGTAGACTTCTACCACGGATGCAAGTTCTCGTTGAAAACCTCGTAAAGCTCCAGGATGTCGAACTCGACCGCTCGCGCCTCGTTCACGAGACGCAGGCCCTTCCGGCCGAGCTCGCGCAAGCGCAGGCCGCGCTGGCCGCAGCAGAGCGCCAGTCCGCTGACGCCTGTTTCGCTCTCAACCGCGAAGAGGCGGCTCGCAACCGCCTGGAACGCGAGATCGAGTCGCATCGCCAGAAGGCTGCCCGCCTCCGGGTCCAGCTCGATTCCATCACGACCAACACGCAGGCGGAGGCCATTGAACACGAGCTTCAGTTTGCGGGCGCGGAGATCAAGCGCCTGGAAGATGACGAGTTCGCGAGTCTCGAACGCACCGAAGAACAGGAGAACCTGCTGGCGCGCTCGCGAGCCCAGGTGGAATCTCTGGCCGGGGCTCTTGAAAAAACCCGCGACCGCCTCTCCCTTCGCCAGCGGGAACTTGCTGCCGAGATTGCGGCGCTCCAAGTCGAACGCGAATCCATCCGGTCGCAGATCGAACCGGATTGGCTGGTCCGTTTTGACCGCCTAGCCGCCAGCCGCGGTACGGCCATGGCCCGGTCGGAAAACCAGCAGTGCAGCGGTTGCCGGATGGGCATTCGCCCCCAAACCTGGAATCAGCTTCGGGAGGGTGAGCTCCTGGCCTGCGACAGCTGCAGCCGCTTGCTCTATTGGGACCCGACGATGACGCCCGCCCCGAAAGCTCCCCAACCCGAGCCCATTCCAGGCCTGGGCCGCGCGATCCGCAAATCCCCCACGGAGAGCAACTGATTTCTACGCGACGGCTCTTCGGTTGGGCTCAACCGCTTCGCGCGTCCGTCGAGCCTTCCCTGTTACGCTTTCTAAGAGAAACAGTCTCGGGAGCGAAGCTTGCGGCGTATCTGTGTCGATATGGATGAGGTGATGGCCGACACCCTCGCCGAACATCTTCGCCGTTACAACCAAGCCTTCGACGAAGACGTAACCGTGGAAGACCTGGCCGGCAAAGGCCTGTGGGAGATAACGCCCCTCGACCGGCAGCAGCAACTGCGCGCCTTTCTCGATGCGGAAGACTTCTTTGAAGACCTTCCCCTGATGCCCGACTCGCAGCAGGTTCTGAGAAGCCTCTCCGCGCAGTTTGAGATCTTCATTGCCACACAGGCCATGGTGGTTCCCAACTCACTCGGCCCCAAATATCGCTGGCTGCAGCGTCATTTCCCGTTCGTGCCGCCCACGCACTATGTCTTCTGCGGCGACAAGTCGATCCTCCGGGCCGACTACCTCATTGACGACCAGCCGCGCAACCTCGAGCGCTTCGAGGGCCAGGGGCTGCTTTACAGCGCGCCCCACAATCTCCCCGTCACGGGATTCGTCCGCGTGAAGAGCTGGCTCGAAGTCGCCGAATATTTCCAAAATCTTCCTGATTCCGTATGAATTGGACATATCGATAAAGATGAGCCCCGTTTTTGGCATCCAACAGCATGGGCCGGTTTTCCGCCGTGCCCGCTTTAGCACGCACCCGATGAAGTACGTCCGGCTCGCCGCATTTGCGCTTTTCATGCTCCTGCTCTTGCCCCGGCAGGCGGCAGCCTACTCCTTGCTCACCCACGAGCAGCTCATCGATCTCACCTGGCAGGATTCCATCGTTCCGCTTCTGCTCAGCCATTATCCGAACCTCACCCCCGCCGATCTCGATCGCGCCCGGGCCTACGCTTACGGCGGATGCGTCATTCAGGACATCGGCTATTACCCGTTCGGCGATCCTTCCTTCTCCAACCTCACGCATTACGTGCGGACCGGCGACTTTATCGTAAGCCTCTTCCGCAATGCGACCAACGCCGACGAGCTCGCCTTTGCCGTGGGGGCGCTTTCCCACTATGTTGGAGACTCCATCGGTCACTCCGAGGCCACCAACCTTGCCGTTCCGGTGGAGTTTCCGAAACTGCGCGCCAAATATGGCTCCGCGGTGAACTACGCGGAGGGCAAACGGCAGCACGTGCGGACGGAGTTCGCCTTCGACATCAATGAGATTGCGCATCGTCGCGTGGCGCCGCTCCGCTACCTCCGCCATATCGGGCTTAAGGTCCCGGTCCGTCAGCTTGCGCTTGCCTACTACCAGACATACGGACTCACTGAAGATTTCTCGCGCAGAAACCGCCGCTTCAATGTTCGCGAATATCGTTGGGCGGTGCGCACCTTTCTTCCCCGCATCGCCTACTCCGTCACAGTCCTTCATCGGAGGCAGGAGCCGGCCGATCCGAATACGCCGGATTCGATCGAGATGCAGAAAGAAGCTGCGGCAATCGACGCGTTCTATCACTGGGATTCCTACCGCGGCAGGAGACCGCGCCTCGAGACTTACCTCGTGGCCGCCATTCTTTTCATTCTTCCCAAATTTGGTCCACTCTCTGAGGTTGCGGTCAAGGGTCCCACGGCGGCGACGGAAGCCGAATACATGCACAGCGTCATGCAATCCACCGCTGCTCTTCGGGTCGCACTCGATCGCTTCACCCCTCGCGCCGCGCGCCATGCGCCGCCTGCGGGAGCCATCGCCCTGGCTACACCGTTCGCTGCGCTCGACCCGCGTCATCCCATCCCGAATCGCGATCTCGACACCGGCCATGTCGTCCAGCCCGGCGGTTATCCGCTGACTGATTCCACCTATGCCGAACTCCTCCATCGGATCGCGGCGAAGCCGGCCCAGCCGATCCCTCCCGGCATCAAGCGGGAGATCCAGGCTTATTACGCAGATCTCAGCCTCCCCATCACCACGAAAAAAGACCCGAACAAATGGGCGCAGGTTCAAGCCGATCTCAAAACTCTTGACTCGATGTCGACCAGCACCGAACCACAGCCCTACCCGACCTACGGCGACGACGCCAGCAACGATCAATAGCTGTCTCTCTGCGCATGAAAAAACCTTAGCCTCTGGATTTCACCCGGTGTTAATGCGGGCAGCCGGCGCGAGTTGAAACCATGGGCACTGGTTTACGATGAGTCTTCTTGAGCAGAGTTGCGCCTCTTCCCGGATACCTTCACCGATCGGCAAATTCTTCATCGCGGCTTGCCTCCTTCTCGCCGCGCTCTCTGCGGGTCATCTCTCGGGGCAGGAGCAAAGCACCGAAGCGTGCTCCCGTCCACAGGTTGGCAGTGCAGTGACTGAGCCCGCAGATCTGCGCGGCAAAAACGGGGTGCTTGAACTCACTCTGACCGCCCGCGATGAAAAGGAACAGGACGGCCGCATTCGTTACTGCTTCACCGACGCGGCGGGGCACGAGTCACCGAATCTCCGCGTCCGTCCCGGCGATCTTGTCATCATCCATCTCAAGAATGCGATGACCGGGCTGGAGCCGGACGCACCCACACCCATGCCCATGGATGCTTCTACCGCGCCTGGGTGCACCGGCAGCACCGCGATGAGCCTGATCTCCACAAATCTACATTTTCACGGCCTGACCATTCCGCCCACCTGTCACCAGGACGACGTGCTCAAAACCTCCCTCCAGCCCGGCGATCCCACGTTCACCTATCGGTTCCGCATTCCTGTGGATGAGCCGCCGGGCCTCTACTGGTATCACCCGCACATCCATGGATTCTCAAAGCAGCAGGTGCTTGGCGGCGCGTCCGGCGCGTTGATCGTCGAAGGCATTGAGCGCGCGGACCCGCAGGTGGCTGGACTGCCCGAGCGCGTTCTCATCATTCGCGATGAGGATCTCATGCATCCCATGGCGCCGCCGTCTCGGTCCGAGCCCGTGGTGCCGCACTTCCTGATCGATCGCGACGGAGATGCGGCCAACAACGGCACCGGCTTCGGTAAGCCGGCCAAGGACCTTTCCCTGAATTACGTGCCCGTGCCCTATCCCGACTATCCGCCGGCAATCCTTCCAATGAGGCCGGGAGAGCGGCAGCTCTGGCGGATCTTGAACGCCTCGGCGATCACCTATCTGAATCTCGAAATTCTCTATGGCCACGCGCCGCAGCCGCTGGGCCTGGTCGGCATGGATGGTGTGCCCATCGGGATACCGGGCACGGAGGCGCATAGACAGCAGGCCATTAACTGGCAGACGCATCTCGGCATTCCACCCGGCGCGCGGGTCGAGTTCATCGTCGACGGTCCTCCCCAAGGCGAAACCGGCCTGCTCGTCACGCGCACGGTCGATACCGGCCCCGGCGGCGAAAACGATCCCAACCGCATGCTGGCGCAGATCGTCGCATCTGCCGGCGCGCCGGAGCCGCGCTCGCGGCTTGCGACCACGCCGCAGCCGCTGCCTGCGCCTACGGAACCATGGCTCGGCGAGGTAGCGCCCGTGCGCGTGCGCCATCTTTATTTCTCAGAGAAGCTCGTCGATCCGAATGATCCCACGAGCGCCGTCGAATTCTATCTCACGGTCGAAGGCCAGACGCCGAAGATGTTCTCGATGAATGCCGCCACCCCGAATATCGTGGCGCAGCAGGGCACCGTCGAAGACTGGATCATCGAGAACCGCTCGCAAGAGCTGCACGCCTTTCACATCCACCAGCTGCATTTTCTGCTGCTCGATTACAACGGCATCCCCGCGCGCGAAAACTTCTTGCGCGACACGGTGAACGTTCCCTACTCGGACGGGCGGCAGCTCGCCTACCCCAGCGTCCGCATCCGCGTCGATTTCCGCGATCCGAACATCGTGGGAACCTTCCCGTATCACTGCCATCTTCTCGAGCATGAAGATAAAGGCATGATGGGGACCATCGAAGTGGTTCCAGCATCTTCATCGCTCGATCAATCTTCCAGCGGCTCTGCCGCGCGAAGTGGCGCGCTGCGGAGCAGCGAATCTGCATGCAGTCCGGCCAGGGGGTGCGGTAATTTATCGGCAAGATAACAAACGGCGGGCAACCCTGAGCAGCTTCCACATTGCGCTCACGGAATTCCGAAATATTCACTTTCTGTTTAACGAACCGACAGGCAGCATTTAATTCCGGCGCCTTATTCTCCTCGCGTTGGGCTCATGCCTCAACCTAGGAGAAACAACATGGTCGCTAAGCAGGTCGCAGCTACCGCCCTGAAGACTGCGCGCGCGGGACTCGTCTACGCCGCAATGCTTCAGCTTGCATTCGGCACCACCTTCGCAGACGCACAGTCTCCCAACTCATCGCGCGACAACGATACCGCCTCCCCCATCAAGCACGTGATCGTCATCATCGGCGAAAACCGCAGCTTCGATCACGTCTTCGCCACCTACGTCCCGAAGAAGGGCGAGACCGTCTGGAATCTTCTCTCGGAAGGCATCGTCAAGGCCGATGGAACGCCGGGCCCGAATTTTTCAAAAGCCCAGCAAAGCGCGGCCTACGACATCAAGCCCGATGCGTTTCTGCTTAGCCCCACCAAGACTGAATTCCCCGGCGCCGTATTACCCGCTCCTCTAGTCGGCGGCCCGCAGGACTCCTACGTCAAGAACGATAACCTCACGCTCGCGCGCCAGTCGGAGAACGGATTGCCTGCCGACTACTACGCCTACCTGGTCACCGGCGGCACCGGTCAGAGCTCTGCCACGCCGGACGCCCGCATCAAGAATGTGAACGGTTTGCCCGCGGGCCCGTTCCAACTCACCAATGGCGATACCTTCACCTACAACTCATACGCGGCCAGTCCGGTGCATCGCTTCTATCAAATGTGGCAGCAACTGGATTGCAGCGCAGACCGCGCAACCTCGGATAATCCCTCCGGCTGCAATGCGCAGTTATTCCCGTGGGTAGAGACGACCGTGGGCGCAGGCGCCAATGGCGTGACACAACCTGCCAACTTCAACACGAATTACGCGGCCGGTGACGTGACCACGGGCGAGGGCTCGACCGCCATGGGCTTTTACAACGTGCAGAGCGGCGACGCACCCTATTTCACGCAACTCGCCAATCAGTATTCGATGAGCGATAACTTTCATCAATCTGTCAATGGCGGCACGGGCGCCAACCACATCATGCTCGGCCATGGCGACATGATTTTCTTCAGCGACGGCAAGGGCGATGCTGCCGTTCCGCCTCACAACCAGACTGTTGACAAAGGCGCTGCCAATGCCGGCGTTGTGGATGAAGTGGAAAATCCGAACCCAGCCAAGGACACGAATAACTGGTATGCAGAAGACGGCTACGGCGGCGGTTCCTTTGGTTCTCCTTCGTTCGGAGGCGGCTCCTACACCGACTGCTCTGATACCACACAGCCCGGGGTAAAGGCGATAACCAGCTATCTGAAAGCGCTGCCCACTCCCATTTCGCCGCACTGCCAGAGCGGACACTACTACCTGCTGAATAATTACAACCCCGGTTACTTCGGCAACGGCAATGACGCTTACACCGACACCAGCTCGAACAATACCGTCTTCACCATTCCTCCCTCCGCCGTGCGCAGTATCGGAGATGAGATGCTCGCCAAGAATATCTCCTGGAAATACTACGGCGACCAGTGGAACAACTACGTTCCCGATCCTTATCAACTGAACTATGGGGCGATCGGAAAGAACTCCGACGAGTACTGCAACATCTGCAACCCCTTCCAGTACGATACGTCGATCATGGCGAATGCCTCGATACGTACCGCGCATATCCAGGACACTGCCAATCTCTACAGCGACATCGCCAGCGGCACGTTGCCCGCGGTTTCATTCGTCAAGCCGAGCGGCCTGGTTGATGGCCATCCTGCTTCGTCCAAGCTCGACCTCTTCGAAGGCTTCACCAAGAAGATCGTCAATGCCGTCAAGGCCAATCCTACGCTGTGGGCCAACACCGCGATCTTCATCACCTTCGATGAAGGCGGCGGCTACTATGACTCCGGTTACGTGCAGCCGCTCGACTACTTCGGCGACGGCACGCGCATTCCCTTGATCGTTGTCTCGCAGTATTCGAAAGGCGGCCATATCAACCACGAGTACAGCGACCATGTCTCGATTTTGAAGTTCGTCGAACGGAACTGGGGATTGGCGACCGTGACCAAACGCAGCCGCGACAATTTCCCGGACCCCGTCACGGCATCTGGCAATCCGTATGTGCCGGTCAACAGCCCGGCAATCGGCGATCTCTTCAGCCTGTTTAACTTCCCTGACCAGTATTGATCGCTGGGAAGGCGCAATTCCAAAGGCCGGAGTTCCCCTCGGAATTCCGGCCTTTGTATTGTGGAGAAGTAATGGCGGACGATCAACGAATGGCTCTCTGGGACGCTACCGCCTCATTATGGCGCGGGCAGTTCACATCGATCCATTCCCTTTGAGCCGAAGATGTCTGCGCCCCCACGCGCAGATGACCTCGAGCACCGGCACGAGGGTCCATCCATACTTCGAGATCGAATAATGAACACAGGGCGGGACGCCGCTGGCCTGGCGCCGGAGAAGAATGCCGTCCCGCACCAGCTCCTGCAGGTGCCGGATCAACATTCGTTCGGTTATGCCCGGAATACTGCGGCGCAATTCGCCCGTGCGCATGGGGCCATTCGACAGCCTCCACAGGATGGTGCCTTTCCATCTTCCATCGATGACCGACAACATTGCGTCAACGGGGCATTCAGAGATCTCTTTTTTCGATACCGGCATACGTGGAATTCCAACCTGTCCTGAGCACCATACTGTCATATTTGTCAGTATGGATATCTGAGTCAGTATAGACTCCGACCGCGTCTGACAGAAAGGAGCAAACCATGATCCTATCGCTCAGCCTCTTCACCATCTTCTCGGTCGCCTTGCTCGTTGGAACTGAGTTCGCCGTCTCTGCCTTTGTCAACCCGGTCTTGTGGAAGCTTGACCCGCCGGCGCGCGCCGATGCCACCCGGCGGTTCGCGGCCCTGCTCGGCAAGGTGATGCCCATCTGGTATGCTCTCGATTTCGTGTTGCTCGTGATCGAGGCCTTCGACCAGCGACGCCACAGCGGCCTGCCGGAGATCATCGCTGCCTGCACCCTGTGGGCCGCGGCTATCCTTGCTTCTGTTCTCTGGCTCGTGCCCATCAACAACCGCATGATCCAGTTGAGGCCTGAGTCGCCCTCCGGGACTGCCTTGAGCGAGCACAAACAATGGGACGCCCTTCACCGCGTGCGCGTCTCGGCGCTCTGCCTGGCTTTTCTGGCCTTTTTGTTCGGGGTGTTCCGGTCGTGATTTCAGTAGCTGCGCCTCTTCCGTTTGACAATCTGGCATGCCGATCCTATAGTCTGCTGGCCAAGCGAGACCCGATATCTGAGGCGCTTTCTATGCTTGCAAAGCTTTTCCGTCTGCTCTGCGTTCTGCCGCTTTTCGCCGTTTGTTTTTCAACGTGCGCCGCGCCGGCGCAATCCTTAGGCGCCTTTGAAGGCCAATCGGACGTGGGCAGCGTGACCCCTCCGGGAACGGCCCGTTATTCGCTGGCCACCGGCGTCTATACCCTTACGTCCTCCGGCGCCGATCTCTGGTCCACCACGGACAGTTTTCATTTTCTCTGGATGAAGGTTTCCGGCGATCTCGCGCTCGGGGCCGATATCGATTTTCCCGCGAAAGCCGGCACGCATAACCCGCATCGGAAAGCCATCCTGATATTCCGTCAGACGCTCGATGCCGACTCCGCATACGCCGATGTGGCACAGCACGGTTCCGGACTCGTCGGCCTGCAATCTCGACAGGCTAAAGGCGATAGCACCCAGAGCATCGAACTTGCAGGCGACGCCCCAAAACGCGTGCGCCTGGAGAAGCACGGCGATACATTCACCCTGTATCTGAGCCTCCATGGCGAGCCGCTTCATCCATCAGGGGCTGCCATCAAGCTGCATCTCGCTGAGCCTTTTTATGCGGGCATCGGTCTCTCCGCGCACGATCCCAGTGCGGTCGAGACGGCCACGTTCTCGCATCTCGAATATGAACAGCTCGCCCCCCCCGCCGCTTCGCCCGCGCTCGCTCTCTACAGCACGGTTCAGGCCATAGCGGTCGATCCGGCCGTGCCCCGGTCCGTAGTGGTCTATACCGCGCGTGCGCGGGCGCAAGCGCCCAACTGGTCCCGCGACGGCCATTCGCTCCTCTTCAACCAGGCTGGCCGGCTCTACACCGTCCCGGTCGATGGCCAAGGAACGCCGCAGCCGCTCGATACGGGCGCGGCGACCAATTGCAGCGGCAGCCATGGATTTTCGCCTGACGGCAAGTGGCTCGCCGTCTCCTGTTCCATGCCGGGGATGACCGGCCGCCATCTCGCCATTCTTCCGTCTGCCGGCGGCGCGCCGCGGCTGCTCACCACGAGCGTTAGCTACTTTCATAGCTGGTCGCCCGACGGCAAAACCATCCTCTTCACCCGCTCAAGCGGGGGATCGAATAATATCTACGCGATTTCGGTGGATGGCGGGCCGGAGACGGCTCTCACCTCAGGCTCAGGCATCAGCGATGATCCGGATTTCTCCGCGGATGGTCAATTCATCTACTTCAACACCGATCGCTGGGGCGGGATGCAGATTGCACGGATGAAGCCTGATGGCAGCAATGTTGAGCAAATAACATTCGATCATTTCAAGAACTGGACTCCCCATCCCTCGCCGGATGGAAGATCCATTGTCTTTCTTTCCTACAATCCAGAGGTCACGACGCACGCCGCAAATCAAGATATTGCGTTGCGTATCCTCTCAACCGCGGATGGCACGATTCGCGTGCTCTGCACGACCGTGGGCGGAGACGGTTCCATGAATGTGGCCAACTGGTCGCCCGATTCGAAGCGCCTCGCGTTTGTAAGTTATCAAATGTTGCCGCCTGAGACCGACAGAGCGGTGGAATGAACTCGAATCGAGAGCCGAGCCTCGCGCCTCTGTCCTCACACTGGCTCTCTGCCAGGGCGCACACAACTGAATCACGCAATCGGGTCTGGAGGCCGGATCGCGCGGCCCGGGTCTACCGTCTATAAGGCACCTTCGGCGCGTTCTTCGCCCCCGCTCTGCCTGGGGATGCTGGCCAGCATCGGTCGCTGGGCGGCCGGTTGCGCGCGGAGCGGCACCGACTGGCCCGGCGGCTGGTGCATCGTGACGATGATCGCCCCCGCCGGCTTTCTACCCACGCACTGATAGGAGTGCGGGGTGCCGGCGTCAAAATAGACCGCGTCGCCCGGCTCCAACGTGCACTGATTTTCCCCGTGCTTGAGCTCCAGTTCTCCGTCCAGCACGTAGAGGAATTCGAACCCCTGATGCATGTGCGGTTTGGGTTCGGCGTTTCCTGCCGAAGGAACAAACTCGGCAAAATAGGGGTCCATGTGCCGGTCCGGAACCATGAAAGCCAGACTCTCGAATGTGTAGGTCGGCGGATCCACGCCGGTTTGCGGTAGCCGCACCCGGTCCTTCTGCCGATGTACGCGAAACATCGCGGTCGGCTCCGACTCGAAGAAATAAGACAGATCCTTTGAGAACACCATGGCTATCCGGGCCAGGTTGCGCAGCGTCGGTACGACTCGGCCCGTCTCCAACTGCGAGAGAAAACTCGCGGAAAGCCCGGTATGCCTGCCCAACTCCACCAGCCCCATGGACTTTTTCAGACGCAGCCGCCTGATGCGCTCGCCGATCCGCTTCTCCGCGATAAACCGTTCCGCGGTCTCAGGATCAGCCTGCGTCTTCTGCATGTCCTCATTCTTCACCTCAGCGCGCTCACTCATCGCCGCCACAGCTTTCCTCCACTACCACTAGGATGCAACCTGCAGGAGTGTTGCTAAAATCAAAAATAGTTCTGATATTACGAAATAGAATAGCGCTTGAAGCGCAATGCGTGTAGTTCAGGTTCACGCGATATTCTGAAATTCAGTCCGTCTTCGTTATCGTTGTCTTGTCTGGTTGTAACCGTCCATGTGTACTCGTTATGTCTGATCCCAGCAGAACCGAATCCGCTCCCATCGCGACAATCGCCGAGATCGGCCGGCACGAAGGCCGGTCCGTGACTGTGCAAGGCTGGCTCTATAACCTGCGTGAATCCGGCAAGCTGCTCTTCCCGATCTTTCGCGACGGCACAGGGACCATCCAGGGAGTGGCGCACATAAAAAGCGTTCCCCCTCACGTGTTTGATGCGCTTAAGGGCCTTACGCAAGAGTCGAGCGTGATTGTTAAGGGGAAAGTGCGTGCGGATGCGCGCGCACCCGGTGGTTTTGAGCTGGATGTGGAGGACCTGGAGGTGGTGCAGCGGGTGCCGGAGAGCGGTCCATACCCGATCACGCTCAAGGAGCACGGCGTCGATTTCCTCATGGAGCACCGGCACCTGTGGGTGCGAAGCCCGCGCCAGTCGGCCATTCTGCGCATCCGGGCGGAGATCATGCGGGCGGCGGCGGAATACTTCGACGAGAACGGATTCGTCCGCACCGACCCACCCATCCTCACGCCGGCCGCGTGCGAGGGCACGTCAACTCTCTTCCCGGTGGACTACTTCGGAGACCCGGCGTATCTGACCCAGTCCGGCCAGCTCTATATCGAGTCGACGGCGCTGGCGCTGGGGAAGGTCTATAGCTTCGGGCCGACCTTCCGCGCGGAGAAGTCCAAGACACGCCGCCATCTGACCGAGTTCTGGATGATCGAGCCCGAGGTCGCATACATGGACCTCGATGGCCTGCTCGAGCTGGCGGAGAACTTTCTCAGTCACATCGTGCAGTCGGTAGTGAAGAAGCGCGCGCCGGAGTTGAAGGTGATCGGCCGCGACATCGCCAGACTTGAGAAGATTGTTCCCCCGTTTCCGCGGCTGCGCTACGACGAGGCCGTGGCGATGCTGAACCAGGCGCACAAGGACGGGCATCTCGAACAGCCGTTCGCCTACGGCAACGACTTCGGCTCGCCCGACGAGACCTGGCTCAGCTCGCAGTATGACCGGCCGTTGATGGTCCATCGCTACCCCGCGGACGTGAAGGCCTTCTACATGGAGCCCGACCCGAACGACCCCAAGTACGCTTTGTGCGTCGACGTGCTCGCGCCCGAGGGCTACGGCGAGATCATCGGCGGATCGCAGCGCGTTTCAAGCTTTGAGCTGCTGAACGCGCGCATCGAGGAACACAACCTGCCTAAAGAAGCCTTCCAGTGGTACCTCGATCTGCGCCGCTACGGCAGCGTGCCGCACTCCGGCTTCGGCATGGGCATCGAGCGGGCCGTCGCATGGATCTGCGGCCTCGATCATGTGCGGGAAACGATTCCGTTTGCGCGCACCTTGCACAGGATCTATCCGTGAGAACAGTTCCGAGTTTGTAGTTCCGAGTAGACAGTGAACAGTAAACAGCAGTGAAGTCGGATCGGCCTGCTACTAGTCCCTGGTCTCCGGAAATGCTCCTGGCGTTCAAATGGCGAAACCCTCGCCGACGCGGCTGTGTCTATCCTCAAAAGCTGTTCCACACAGCTTTGCTGGAATCTTCTCCGCCGCCTGCCGAATCCATAGAGGCGCATCCTAATCTTCGGGGAGCGGGTGAATCGATGGGCATGACGGTCAGCGAAGTGAACAAGATCAAGGAGTCGACTCCGGCGTCGGGGATATTGCCGATTATCCACCAGCGGTGGAGCGCGCGGGCGTTCTCGGAGAAATCCGTGGCCGTGGAGGACCTGAAGCGGGTATTTGAGGCGGCGCGATGGGCCCCTTCAAGCTCGAACGAACAGCCCTGGCGCTACATCGTCGGAACGCGGGGGACGGAGACGCATAAGCGGATCTTCGAGTCGCTGATCGGGTTCAACCAACAGTGGGCGGGGAAGGCCCCGGTGCTGATTCTGGGAGTGGCCAAGGCGACAACCAGCCGGAACAACACACCGAATCCATACGCCCTCTATGATCTGGGCGCGGCGACCGGGTTCCTGGTGCTGCAGGCGACGGCGCTGGGGCTGATGACGCACCAGATGGGCGGGTTCGACCGGGAAAAGGCGCGGGCGCTGCTCGCGGTTCCGGAGGGGTTCGACTTTGGATCGGTGATGGCGCTGGGATACCAGGACCACCCGGAGACCCTGGGCAACGAAGAGCTGATCAAGCGAGAGATGGAGCCGCGGCAACGGAAGCCGCTCCACGAGTTCGTGTATGCGAGCTGGGGGGAAGAACTGAAGCTCTGAGAAGACAGCGGACGATGCTGCGTGAACATCGATCGGCAGCATTTTCCTAGTATCTAGTTGCCATCATTGGCGAACGGTGTATAGCTTCCATCATGGAAGCTCGCCGATTGCGTTGACAACGCGGAGCGACGCAAGCGAAATGACATTCCCTCGCGGGAAATCGAACGGAGGGCAGATCGCCGGCTGGGCTCTCTCAAAATCATCTAAGGCGCGGGTACGGAATCCGGCGACACAAAACCACTCATATCGCTAGGCCCCCCTGCAGCAAGAGTTGTGACCCGTACTCGCCCATCGCCCGCAATAAATGTAACGGCAACCGTGGTCCCGGCTGGAATGGTTGCGGTTACAGGACCCTTGAATTGATCGCGAATCGCTAACCCACCCGGCCCGACCGTAAACTCTCGTAGAAGGTCGCCACCAACGCAGGGATCGTCGGCCATCGGGGTATGAAGAGGCAGCTTGTGCGTATTCGCCGGGTTCGAGACCGGTGTCACCGTGGCCAGGGTAGCTTCGTACATTGTCTGGTAAAAGGACTGCGCGTTGCGTACGGACTGATCGAGCGCCACACTCGTTTGATGAGCCACGACAGGCCTTGTTTTTGCGTCATCGGAAGGAATCGGAGCAAAATCGACTTTTAGCGTGAAAGGCAGGTCTGGATTCCATGCCATCGCAGGAGTATCCTGGCTGACCTGGACGATGAGGTGCCGCCTCGTTTCGTCGTTGTACGGCCTCACGAGTTCCGATACGTCCTTACTCCCAGCGCAGTAATCCCCATATCTTCCTCCCATAAGACTGAAGAAAACCATATCTCTATTCGTGGCGTCCTTTACCATCTTCTTTGAGATCCGACTGCAGGTCTTTACGATGTGGGCCACGCACGCTGAATCCTTCGCATAGACCTCCGGCTCGAGCCCGCGCGCGACAGCTGCATCATGAATCGCCTTCGGTATCTGTGCCGCAACCTCATCTCCAGTCCCGCTCAGTTGCGCCGCTGTCTGATCTTTTCCGAAGAGATACCCATCTTCGCCTTTCAGAGTAGCCAACTCTGATTGGACCTCAGAAACAGGCTTTATTACGGGAGGAGCCGGAACAGGCCGCGGAGGCGGCTTCGGACTTAGGCATGTCGCGATGTAATTCTTGAATACCGGATCCTGAGGATGAACTTCTACAATCGTTGTTTCCCCGTTTGTCAGCGGGACCTCTACACGAAGTGAATCGGCGACGGCTACTTCATCGATGCGGAGAAATCCAGCCACTTTGCCCATCGCAGCAGTCAAATCCTTTATTGCTTGATTATTCTGGTATTGCCGACTCATATCATCGTGCCAGCGTCGATCGCTTTCCGTTTGCGGTCCCTGCGGTTCAAATAGTCGACCGAAGGCATCCAGCAACCCTGCATTCATCTGTCCCTGCTGCTCAAGATCGGGCAAGAAAACGATTGCCAGTACACCGTCGTTTCGACAAGACATTGCTTCCGCGTCGGGGTTGGAGCCCACTCTGTACCGCACGCTAGTACATCCATTCGTTTCGGACGCAATCTGAGGAGATCCAGTGCCTGCAGTCGAATGTACGTAAATTCCAAGGTCCTCGGTCCTGCTGCAGTAGGCCCGAACTTCAAACTCTCCGCCTGCGTCGCCCCTGGCGCTTGTCGCTATCCAATTAGAAAGTTTACCGCTCTGCCTGTCTCTATACTCATCGGGATGCCATGCATCTCGGATACCCACTTCAGCAGTTGCCGCCGACTGTGCGCCCTCTGCTAGAACTGTGGCATCGGCGTGTCCGCTTAGATTCGAACCGCACAAGAGTAGCATTGTTCCCGATACGGTGATCGTCAACACACGACTAACCATATTGTTCAACCTTTCTTTGGAAGGTTCATCCACAAGGGTTTGCATAGGCGATTTTACGCTCACATGCGGAACGCCCGGGTATCCCGAAAAGGCGTTGCGGCGCCAAGATTGAGAAATCCCGTTAGACCAAAAGCGAGCACTTGCGCGAATACGTCCAAGCGATCACAAACACCTCCGTGAAATATTCTTAGTCAGAACCCGCAGAAATCGACCCCTGGTCCTTGATCCTTAGTCCTTGTCCCTGACCGGCCTTCCCCTGCCCACGGTAGAGTGAAAGTGGAGGGGGCGGCTTTTGGCATCGAGATCCACAACTTCTACGAAAATAGGGAAGCGCGGACCGCGGCGCCCGCTGCACACGCGTGAGCGCGGCGGAAGACAGGGGCGCCGCAGGCGGATGAGCTGGCGGACGCGCGCCGTTCTTCTGGCGATACTGGCCGGGTTTGGCCTGTGCGCCTGGGCATACCTGGCGCGGCGGCTGGCTCCGCGCGGGAACACGCGTCAGACTGAATTCGACGCGATTGTGGTGTTGGGCAATCCCGCGGACGCGGATGGCAATCCAACGCCGACGGAGCTCTCGCGGGTGACGGAGGCGGTGCGCGCCTACGAGCGGGGCGAGGCGGCACACCTTATCTTTTCGGGCGCGGCGGTGAAGAACCAGTATCTGGAGGCGCGGATCATGGCGCGAACGGCGGAGGCGCAAGGGATTCCGGCGCCGGCCGTGGTGGTGGAACCGGAGGCGCGGGACACGATTGAGAATGCGTGCTACTCGGTGCGGCTGATGCAGGCCCACGGATGGAAATCGGCGGAGGTAGTGACGAGCGCGTGGCATGCGCAACGCGCGGGGCTGATCTTCAGCCGGATGCCCATTGCGTGGCGTGTGCTGCCGGCGCCGCCGCTGGAGCCGGAGACGGCGTGGTATCGCCATACGATGGCGCTGGAAGAGATGCTCAAGACGGTGCGGTATCTGGTGTGGGCGCGTCCAATGGAACGATGCGAACCATAAAGAGGGATCGGGCTTCAGGGATTGGGGGCCAGGCGCCGCGCAAGATCGTGAAACGGCGGCCGGCGCGCGTTGTCGGTGCTTGGGATGGTCTTGTAAGCTGGTTGGTGATGCGTCTCCCAGTAAGGATTCCTTTTTTGATCGCCGCCGCCCTGCTTATGTGCGCCGGTGTGCGTGTTTCCGCCCAAAACTCGTCCTCCAGCAGCCAGCCGACTCCGCCCGGGCCGGCGCCTACGACGCCGTATATTTCGGTCGATCCGCTGGCCAACGTGCGCTATGACAACCGCTGGGATATGTCGCTGGGTGCAGCATACGACCACATGAAGGCGGGGCCGAACCTGCTGCAGGGCTCGAATCTGGGCGGCCTGGACTTCGAGGCGTCCATGTGGATGACGAAGCACTGGGCCGTCGAGGCGACCGACCGGACTTACGTGGGCACAAGCGGCGCAGCGCCGAATGACCTGAACCTGAGGGGACCCTTCGTCGCGGAATACTTCTTTGGCGTGGGTCCGGAGTGGCTGGGTCCGCACAACAAGCACGGCGCGTTGATTGCGCACGTGCTGGCAGCCGGGGTCTATGGGAATTTCCAGCACGATTTGCTGGGCAAGCCGGCCTCGTTCGTGGGGTTTTACCCGAACCAGTTTGCGCCGGCGCTGATCATGGGCGGCCACTTTGACCTGAACCGCTCGGAGCACTGGGTCTTCCGCGTCACCCCGGATGCGGTGTGGACCCGCTACAACATCAATTATCCCCCCAACATTACGTCGGACGACATCAACTTCGCTATCTCGGTGGGGCTGGAATACAAGTTCACCAAGATCAAGCGGCACGGGCTCTCGCTTTTTAAGTAGGCCGGGTTTCACGCGTACGGGCACCTCTGCGGCGATGGCAGCCAACTGCTATGGATGCAATGTCATCGATAGAAGAACTGGGCGCGGGCAGTGGGCGTTCTGTGGTATTCTCCTGCGTTCGAACCGCTTGTGCGAAAGTGCCGCCGGAAAATCGAGTGTTCCGGATAGAGGCACTTTCCCGAGCGAGACCGGGGAAACACGGATAGAGGCAGGAGTCCATGGACATGAAAGATACGCTGGGCGTATTGCTGGCGGGCGGCGCAGGAGAGCGGCTGTTTCCCCTGACCCGGGATCGTGCCAAACCGGCTGTGCCGTTCGGGGGTCACTACCGGATCATCGACATCACCCTTTCCAACTGCATCAACTCAGGTTTGCGGCGCGTGTATGTGCTGACGCAATACAAGGCGCTGAGTCTGAACCGGCACATCCGCGAAGGCTGGTCGGGTATTGTGGCCCAGGAGCTGGGCGAGTTCTTTGAGCTGATGCCGCCCATGCAGCGCACCGGCGCGAACTGGTACATGGGCACAGCCGATGCGGTGTACCAGAATATTTATTCGATCGGGAGCGAGCAGCCGCAGCACGTGATCATTCTCTCCGGCGACCATATTTACAAGATGGACTATAGCCGGATGCTGGCGCATCACCGCGACACCAATGCCGAGGTCACGCTGGCCACGCTGCCGATTGCCCCCGACGAGGTTTCGCGATTCGGCGTGGTCGAGGTGAGCCGGACGGGCGAGGTGACGGGGTTCCAGGAGAAACCGGCCTCGACGAATATCCGCTCGCCCTTCAATCCTAATGCGGTGGATGCCTCGATGGGCATTTACATTTTCAACACGGAGGCGCTGATCAAGGCGCTGATCGCAGATGCGGACGATCCGGACTCGAAGCACGACTTCGGCCACAACATCCTGCCCAACATGCTGGGCAAGAAAAAGATGGTGGCCTACAGCTTCGTGGACGAGAACAAGAAGCAGGCAGCGCTCTACTGGCGGGACGTAGGCACCCTGGACGCCTACTACGACGCCAACATGGATCTGTGCTCGGTTTCGCCCATCTTCAATCTCTACGATAAGAGCTGGCCGATGCGCACGCGCGTGCGGCAGTATCCGCCCGCCAAGTTCGTCTTCGGCGAACCGGGGCGCTCAGGCCTGGCGGTCAACTCGATCATCACCGCGGGCGTGATCATTTCGGGCGCGTCGGTTTCGAACTCCGTGCTGTCGCAGGATGTGCGCGTGAATTCGTACTCGGATGTGGATTCGAGCATCATCTTCTCGCACGTGAACATCGGGCGCCATTGCCGCATCCGCGGCGCGATCATCGACCGCGATGTGCATATCCCGGAGGGCACGGTGATCGGCTACGACCCGGTCGAGGACAAGCGGCGGTATTTCGTGACGCCGTCGGGGCTGACGATCGTGACGCGGGATGCGTCCCTGTTCGAAAATCCCGTGGATCCGGAGTTCGGCGAGCGGTATTGATCGTCGGGGCGCTTGCACGCCGGATCCAACATCGTATCCCGATAGTGATCGCAGCGAGCCTGTAGATTCCCTGCTCACCTCGAATCGCTCCGGAAGACGGCCTCCGGGCGCGGCTCGCGCTCTCCGTCAAACAGCCGAGAGAGATGCCGGTCTTTGCCATCCTGGGGCTAAATCCTCTCGAAACTGGACGGAACCGAACCGGGAAATCCTGCGTATCAGCCCCTTATGCAGTGCGTGGGTACATTAAGCTGGAGCATGGCGGGGCTGGCGGTTGAGCCTCGGCCGACGCAAAAGGCCGGGACGCGGCTTAGGGCGCCATGGACGCAGCGCGGCTCTGATTCCACCTATGCGGGTACAGTCCGCCGGGATGGATCGATAGACCGGGGGATGGCCGGGGAGCGCGGAATCGCCGGCGGGCAGAAGGCTGCGGCACCCGGAGTCCAGGCAATGCGCGTGGAGGGTAGCAAGCTGGAGACCGACTGGTCCCAAGTCGTCCGCCGCTGCATGAACGGGGATTCCGGCGCGTGGTCCGAGATGGTGCGCACGCATCACAGGCGCGTGTATGGGCTCTGCTACCGCTTTACCGGGAACGCCACCGACGCCGAAGATCTGACGCAGGTCGTCTTTCTGAAAATTTATTCGAACCTGGCCAGCTTCGATGGCGGGCGCGGCAGCCTGACGGTTTGGATTACAACCATGACCCGGAATCTGCTGGTGGATAATTTCCGTCGTACGCGTCACCAGCGCGCAACGTCTTCCCTCGATGAGGGATGGGATGAGGCGGACGATCTGAAGCCGCTCGACCGGCTGACGGCCGGCGGCATCTCACAGCATGAACTGGTAGCGCAAAAAGAGCTGGCCAAAATGGTGCAGGAGGCGCTGACGCGTGTTTCAGTGGAGCTGCGTGAGGCAGTGATTCTAAGGGATTTGCAGGACATGGATTATAAGGAAATCGCCCAGGTTCTGGGCATACCGGAGGGGACGGTCAAGTCCCGCATCAGCAGAGGGCGCGCGGAACTGGCGCGGCTGCTGGAACGTAACAAGCGGGAGGTGATGTAGCCATGGCAGAGCGCATGCACATTCCGGGCTCTCCGGCCTGCGGGGAGTGGGAAACACTTCTGGCAGATGCGCTGGACGGGCTGCTTTCGCCCGCCGATGAGGCCACCTTTGCCGCGCACATGACCGCCTGCCCGGCCTGCACGGCGCTGTTTGAAGAGGCGCGGCGGGGACGCGAGTGGCTGGAGTTTCTTTCCCCGGAACCGGAGGTCCCCGCCGGGCTGATCGATAGGATTCTGGCGCACACGGGCCCGGGCCATGCGGCGGAGCTCCCGCTCATTGCCGATGGAAGCGGGTTGCCGCTCCTTCCGGGGGCTATGGCGAGCGCGGGATGGCAGCGGCCGGGATTCCTCGGTTTTGTGCAGCGTTTCGCCGAGCCGCGGCTGATGATGACGGCGGCCATGGCCTTCTTTTCGATCGCGCTGACGTTGAATATGACCGGCGTGCGCTTGACTGCCATGCGGCTGGCCGATATGCGGCCCGCGGCGCTGCGCTCGTTCATGGAACGGCAGTTGACGATGGCGTCGGTGCCGATCATCCGCTACTACGACCACCTGCGTTTCGTCTACGAGGTGGAATCGAAGATGCGGGAGCTGCGCGGAACGACCCAGGGGGAGGATCAGGAGAGTCCGGCACAGAAGCCTGCGCAGCCGGGCGAGTCGAAACAGAATTCTCCGCACAAGGATGGGGGCTCGCGCGTCGATCCCCCGCAGCAGTCGGGCGATCCCGGCACGTGGCCGGCACCCGAAATTTCAGGTGGTCTTGTGGAAACCTCCCTTACGTCTGAAGCACAGCCCGCGCATTCCGGCGGCTCCGCTCATGCAATACGGGAAAGGAGCAGGGTATGGACTGCGTAAATCATAGCGGTGTACCGGCAACGGCGTACTGTCAGAACTGCGGCAAGGCGCTGTGCGCCAGTTGCGTCCGCAATGAGCCGGGAGGCCAGATTCTGTGCGAGCCATGCTGGACGGCATGGCACAGCGTGCAGCAGCCCTTTGTGGGCGTGCCGCTGGACTCGCCCAATCCGGCGGTGGCCGCGGCCCTGGGTATCATTCCCGGCGTGGGCGCGATGTATAACGGGCAGTTTCTCAAGGGCCTGATCCACGTCTTCATCTTTGCGGTGCTGGTGAGCACCACCGGCCATCGTCACATCTTCGGCCTGTTCATCCCGGCTTGGATTCTTTACCAGGTCTTCGAAGCCTACCACGTGGCCAAGGCGCGCCGCGACGGGCAACCGGTGCCCGATCCGCTGGGATTGAACGAGATCGGCAACTGGCTGAACCTCAGCGGACGGCCCTCCCATCCGGGACAACCCGGCGCCGCACCCGGCGCAAATCCGGGCGGGGTATATCCGAACCAGGGAGCGCCGCCGTACACGGGCACTCCATATGGAACGGAGCCTGGCGCCAGCTCCTATCAGCAGCCGCCATGGCAACCTCCTTACCAGGGACCGGCGGGCGCAGGATATCCCAATCCTTATGCGAATCCGGGTGTGCCGCCAGTGCCTCCTGTTCCGCCGGTTCCTCCCATGCCGCCGCTTTACTGGAAGCGCAGGGAGCCGATCGGCGCCGTGATCCTGATTGCGCTGGGGGCGATGTTTCTGCTCGGACAGCTCGATCTTTTTTCCGGGCATGTCTTTGAGTTTGCGTGGCCGCTGATGCTGATCGGATTGGGAGCCTGGCTGATCGTCCGGCGCATGCAGGACCCGCAGGGAGGTCCACGATGAACCGCTATATTCTGATTCGCCGCCTGCGAGGCCCGGCATTTTTGCTCTTGGTTGGAATCATGGCCCTGCTCTCCCAGGCTCATATTCTGAGCTGGGGCAAAAGCTGGCCCCTCTATCTGATCTTGGGCGGCGTGCTGTTGCTTGCCGAGCGCGCGGCGCTGGCGGCGGAAGGCTATCCACCGTATCCGGGCGCTCCATATTCAGGAACTCCGTATCCAGACAATCCGTATCCAGGCGCTCCGTATCCGGGCGCTCCTAATCCGAACGTGGGTCCGAATAACGCGGGCACGCAGTTCGACTCGAATGCTCCGGCCGGCTCACCCTCTCAGCCGGGCACGGCAATTGTCCCCTCCCGTCCGAATGATTTCGGGGGCGGCCCGTCTGGAGGTCAGCAATGAGCAGCGTTCCTCCTCCCAATATGCCTCCCTACGACCCAAAGACGCAGTGGCGCGTTTACCGCGAGCAGCAAAAGGCAGCTTGGCGGGCGCAGCGCGACGCCTGGCGGGCCCAAAGCCATGCCTGGAAGGCGGACTACAACGGCGTGTATGGGCCACGCGTTCCTTCGATGGTGGGACCGCTCATTCTGATCGCGATCGGCACTGTGGCTCTGCTGGTGCTCACGGGCCATATCGCCGCGGTCGATTTCTGGGAATGGTATGCGCGCTGGTGGCCGCTGCTGTTGATCGGCGCGGGGCTGGCCCTGCTGGGTGAGTGGGCGCTGGACATGCGCCGGAAGACGCCCGTCCGGCGCAGCGGCAACTTTGTCGGCATCCTGATTCTGTTGGCCTTTTTCGGCTTTGGCGCGAGCGGCTGGCATCATATGGGGCCGTTCTTCAACCAGTGGGCCGGCGACAACCAGGACTTCTTTAACTCGTTTGGACAGCCAGAGCATGACAACGATCAGGAGGCGCTGAACGCGCAGATCGCCCCGAACGCCACCATCGATATCGAGAACCCGCGCGGCGATGTGAGTGTGGCGGCGGGCGACGGCGACGGCATCCAGGTCCAGGCGCATGAAGTGGCATTTGCCGATTCCGACAGCAACGCCCGGAATATCTGGGACGCCGAGGCGGCGCACCTGACGGTGAGCGGCGGCGCGGTGCTGGTGAAGTCCGACGGAAGCGACCGGGGGCGGCTGAACCTGACGATTACCGTTCCCAAGATGGCGAAGGTGGTGGTCAATGCGGGCCATGGCGACGTGACCGCAGCCGGGCTGGGCGCCGGCATCACGGTGACCGATCCGCACGGCGACACTCAATTGAATTCGATCACCGGGCCGATCGAGGCGCATTTTTCGGGGGGACGACACGATTTTTCAGCCCACGAGATCGCCGGCGACATCACAGCCGACGGCAATTGCAACGACCTGACCTTGTCCGAGGTTAAAGGCCGGATCACGACGAATGGGGAGATCTTCGGCGAAGTGCACATAGAGAACGCGCGGGGGCCAATCAAGCTGCACACCTCGGTGACCGACGTCCAGATTGCGCAACTGCCCGGCGACCTGACGCTTGACTCCGACGATCTGCGCGTGAGCGAAGCGCAGGGCGCGGTGCACGTGACCACCCACGCGAAGGACGTCGACCTGAGCGAGATTTATGGAGACAGCTACGTGCAGAACCGCGACGGGCGCATCACGGTGGAACCCGCCGGCACGTACGCCATCGAGGCGAGAAACGACAAAGGCGATGTAGAGATCACTTTGCCCCCTGAGGCCTCCGGCACCGTGGATGGCCACACGCGCAACGGAGACATCGTGACGGATTACGCCCTGACGGTGAGCGGCGATGAGGACAAGTCCGTCAGCGGCAAGATCGGCTCGGGCGGGCCGAGGATTTTCCTGAGCTCCAACAATGGCGATCTGGGGATTAAGAAGGGACCGGCGTTTCCGGCTTCGCCGCCGACGCCCGCCGCAGAGGCAGAGCCCGGTGCGCCTAAGCCGCCAGCCCCGCCCAACGCGCCGCATCTGAAAAGCTCGAAGGCTCTGCCTCCGCACCCGGTGACAGAGTAGATGGCGGATTAAAGCAGACCAGAATCGCTGTACCCCATGGAACGCCTCACGGTTGCTTTTTCCCCGAGAAAAAGCCCTTTCGTAGGCTCTTGGCGAAGACACTGGGATTATGGCTTTGCTCTGGAGAGTGAGCCGGGGTTGTGACTGGACGCGACATCGATGAGCGCACCGTGCGGTTCAGCAAATAGCTTGTTGGAGGCTCGGCAGACATTTTTGCCGCGCCTTTTCTATTCGGCCCTCAGCGCCTGCATCGGGTCAAGCCGCGAGGCGCGCCACGCGGGAACAAAGCAGGCGAGCGCGGCCACGGCGAGGAGCGTGCCGGTTACCGCGATGAAGACCGGCGCATCGAGGGGTTGAGTTTCATAGAGCATGGTGCGAATGAGTCGCGCAGCCGCGGCGCTGGCAGCGAGGCCGCAGACAAGCCCGATCAGGGCGGGCCGCAGGCCGTCGGCGAGCATGAGACGCAGAACCTGATCGCGCTGCGCACCGAGGGCAATGCGGATGCCGATCTCACTGGTGCGCTGGGCGGCGAGGTAGGAGAGCACGCCGAACAGACCCGCCGCGGCCAACAACAGCGACAGCACTGCGAAACCCGTGATCAACATGGTATTGAAGCTCTGGTCGAGCGTGGATTTGCCCAGTAATTGGTCCATGGTGAGCACGTCGGAGACGGGCAGATCGTGGTCCATGCCCTGAATCACCCGCTGCACAGGCAGCGCCAGCTGCTCCACGTCATGGCTGGAGCGGATGACGAGGGTGCCGTAGTTCGTGTCGCCCGCGTAGAGCGGGTAATACTGCATGGGCCCCGGCGCGTCGCCGAGGTCGTAGCGCGTATCGCCTACAACACCGACGATGACGTGCAGTTCTTTCCCGCCCATCACGCGCAAGTGCTTGCCGAGCGGGTCTTCGCCGGGGAAGAACTTTCTTGCGAACGAGTCGCTGATAATGACTTCGTTGGCGCGATCGAGCTGCTGGCCGTCGCCAAATGTGCGGCCGCGCAGAATCGGAATGCCCATCGCGGCGAAGTAACCGGGGTCTGCCGAGCGGTTGATGGCGAATGTGCCTTTGCCGCGCGGCAGTGGCGGGTGCTCTGCGATAGCGAATCCCATGTCGCCCATGTACCCCTGTCCCGGAACAGCGGTCACCAATCCTGCCGCTTCGACGCCGGGAAGCGCACGCACGCGCTCCAGCAAAGTTACGAAAAAGTTCACCGGAGCGGGTCCCGGCGTTTTGTAGCGGGCCCCCGGCAGGCCCATGCCCAGGGTGAGGACGTTTTGTGTGGTGCAGCCGATATCGGCGCCGCGCAGCCGCTGATAACTCTTGAGCAGAAGGCCCGCGGCGACGAGCAGCATCACCGTAAGGCCGACTTCGGCGGCAAGCAGCGTCTTGCGCAGACGGGCTCGCGCCCTTCCCGCGCTGTGGGATTTCGAGCTCTCGTGCAGTGAAGCGAGTACGTTTCTGTCGCCGCCATTGAGCGCGGAGATGAGTCCAGAGAAGAGGGCACAGAGAAGGATGATGCCGGCGGTGAAGGCCGCGACTACGCCGTCGAAGTGAATGGATTCGACACGCGCCATGTTGCGCCGTGTGGCTAAGAGCCAGTGAATCGCCGCCCAGGCGAGCGCCATCCCAGCCGCGCCGCCTGCGGCCGACAGCAGGAAGCTTTCCATCAGATGCTCGCGTAACAGCCTCAGCCGTCCGCCGCCCAGCGCCGTGCGAATGGCGAGCTCTTTGCGGCGGGCGGCGGCTCGGGCGACAAGCAGATTCGCCACATTGAGACAGGCAATGAGCAACAGGCACACTGTGGCGGCCAGCATCACGTAAAGCGGGCGCTTGACATCGCCCACCATATGCTCGAGCAGCGGCCGGCTGTTGGCCGCCGCGGCAATGAAAGGGTTATCCAATTGCGCGTCATGGAGCCGTCTCGAGATGACGCTCAAGTTCGCCACCGCTTCCGCAGCCGTAACCCCCGGCTTCAGCCGGCCCACGGCGCGAAAGCTATGGAAGTCGGTACGCGTCATGAGCTCTTCCTGCGCCTGATGGTAGACGGGCGTCCAGAGCTGTATTGTCGAGTCGGGGAACTGGAACCACGCCGGCATAACGCCGATCACCGTATAAGGCTTGGCGTCGAGATAAATGACGCGGTCCAGAATCGCCGGATCGCCGCCGAAGCGCCGCTTCCACAAACCCCAGCTCAGCACCACCGTGCCATTGGCGGCCCGGCTGTCGTCCGCAGCCGAAAAGCCGCGCCCCAGCGCCGGCTTAACCCCAAGCGTGGGAAAAAGGTTCCAGGTGATGGTCCCGCTGTTGAGCGTTTCGGGCAGTTGTCCCCCGGAGGCTGAAAGATCCACTTTGTCGTTCCGGACCAAGGCCAGACTACTGAAGCTCGTGTTTTCTTTCTTCCACGCGGCATAGACGCCGCCGGCAACGAGATTGTAAGGGAAATCCCCCCCGCCGGCGCTGAGACTGCTTCGTTCATAGAGCATGAGCAGCCGGTCTGAATCAGGGAACGGCAGCGGCTTGAGCAGCACGCCGCGGACGACTGTGAACAGCGCCACGTTCGAGCCAATGCCGAGGGCCATGATCAGGATGGCTACCACGCTGAACCCGGGCGTGCGCCGCAGCGTGCGCAGACCGATGCGCAAGTCGCGCAGGAACTGCTCGGCTCCGGTCCAGCTCCAGGTGGCGCGGCTCTGGTCACGCAGCAGGGCGGGATTCCCGAAGGCGCGCAAGGCAGCGGTGCGGGCTTCCTCAGCATTCATGCCCGCGGCGAGGTTTTCGTCGATCTGACGATCAAGGTGGAAGCGCAGCTCGTCATCGAGGCGAACCCCGGCTTCACCGCGGTGAAAAAGCATCCGGATTTTCATTACCAGTTGATCGATGCACTGCATCGGAAATCCTCTGCTGCTGATGTAGTTTTTTCCTCGTCCTTATTCCCTGTTCCTTATGCTTCACGCACCACCAGGTTGATGGCGGACGAAAGCCGGCTCCAGTTCGCGGCTTCCGTTTCCAGCTGTTTGCGGCCCGCGAGGGTGAGCGCGTAGAACTTCGCCTGGCGGCCGGTCTCGCTTTCAGCCCATTTGGCTTTGACCCATCCCTGCTGCTCGAGGCGGTGCAGCGCCGGATAAAGCGAGCCCTGCTGCACCTGAAGCACCTCGTTAGAGACCTGTTGAATACGCTTGGCGATCGCCCAGCCGTGCATGGCCTCGAGCGACACGGTTTTCAGGATGAGCAAATCCAGCGTCCCTTGCACGAGATCGTTCGGCTTTCCCATACCTAGATTATCTACAACAAACTTGTGTAGACCGTCAAGGTGTCTATCGAATTTGGCGGGGCATGCACTTGTTCCCTGCTCGAATTCCGTTGTATGCTCCATTCGCGGGGGGTTTTTGAGCGGCATGATGCACACACCCACCAAAGTTGTTACCGTGGAGCGGGAGTACGGGTCGCGGGGCGGGGAGTTTGCGCACGAACTGGCCAGGCGGCTGGGATGGCGGCTGCTGGATTCAGAGCTGGTATCGGGCGCGGCGCGGGTTGCCGGAGTCGATCCGAAGCTGGCTGCCAAGCTCGACGAGCGGCTCGATCCCTGGTATTACCGCTACGGCAAGCTCTTCTGGCACGACTCATCCTACTCGACGATCAGCAACTCGGAAGAGGTCGTCTTCGACTCTGACCGCATGCTGGCGTTGATTCGGCAGGAGATTCTGGAAGCCACCCAGACGGGCCACTGCGTTCTGGTGGGGCGCGGCGCGGCGTGCGCGCTGGCCGGGCAACCGGGATGCTTCCATATCTTCATCTACGCCACGGCGAGCGCCAAACGGGACTGGTTTGCGCGCGCGTTTCCCAAGGAAGCAGACCACGCGGACGAACACCTGGCCGCCTTCGACAAGCGCCGCGCCGCGGTCATCCGCAAGTTCTACCAACAGGAGTGGTGCTCCCGGGGGCTTTACCACATGCTGCTCAACTCGTGCATGGGCACGGAAGCTATGATTGCGGCGGTGCAATGCGCCGCCGGATTGTGCCCGAGCCCGGAACAGTTGACGGCAGAGGAGCATTCCGCCGAGCACCCTGTGCAGTAACCGGGCAGCGCTGCTCAGACGGCGATGCGGGGAACGCGCGGACCAATCCGGGTGAAGACCTCCCAGGGGATGGTTCCGGCGGCTTGGGCGTGGTCGAAGGCGGTGATGGCCTCGCTCCCCTGAGCGCCCAGAATTACGACTTCCTCTCCGGATTCAACCCCTGCGATCTCCGTCACATCGAGAACGGCCTGGTCCATGCTGATGCGGCCGACGAGCGGGGCGCGCTGGCCGCGGACGAGCAGGCTGAAGCGATTGCCGAGACGGCGATCGAGGCCATCCGCGTAGCCGGCGGCGATGAGCGCAAGGCGCATGGGCTCAGTGGCCACGAAGGTCCCGTTGTACCCGACGACGGCGCCGGCATCCACCTCGCGAACGCTGACGACTCGTGTTTTCCAACCAAGGACCGGCTGGAGCTGGGCGCGCGCTGCGCGCAAAGCGGAGGGTTCTTCGGCGGGGAAGGCCGGATCGAAAGGAGGCACAAGGCCATAGAGCGCAAGGCCGGGACGCAGCATCGCCTTCATGCCGTGGCGGGCAGCGAGATCGGCGATCGGGTGCGCTTGGCCGGCGAGGAGAGCGGCGGAGTTGCCCACATTGAGCCATTCGGCAAAGAGGCCGGCGGAGGAGATGCGGCCCAGTGCCTGGTCAAGAAGCGCGAGCTGCGCCGCTGTGACCCGGCCATCTGCCTCGTCGGCCGCGAACAGATGCGTCATGACGCCTTCGAGACGCAGCGGCGAGGCCGGAGCGAAACGCGAAAAGAGGGCTGCAAGCGCCGCAGGGTCAGCGCCCTGGCGGCTCATGCCGGTGTCAATCTCAAGGTGGACAGGCAGCGAACCGGGGTGGCAGCCGGTAGCGCGGGCGGTTGCCGCCAGCTCGTCGACTTGCCAGGGTTCCCAGATGACCGGAGTTAAACGGTGGTCAAGAATCGCGGCAGCCTGGCCGGGAAAGACGCCGCCGATGAGCAGGATCTGCGGATCGGTCTGCAGGTGACGGCAGAAAGCCCGCGCCGCAATGCCCTCGTCCACGCTGGTAACGCCAAGCCAGCGGGCGCCGGCGCGGACCACGGCCGGCGCGGTGAGCCCGAGCGCGTGGCCGTAGGCGTCCGCCTTGACGATGGCCAGAATCTCGGCTTCCGGGGCGGCGAGGCTTTCGAGGAAGCGAAAATTTTCTTCGAGGGCCTGCGTGCGGATCTCAACCCAGCATGGGCGCATTGGCATGGGGAATTCCAAGCATCAGTGTACGGTAAGGGATAAAACGTCCGCGGCCTATCGCGGCTTGAGCAGCTTTTCGAGGATGACAGCCTCGTTGTGCTGCTCGTCCTTGGCGGCGAAGAGCAGGGATACCGGGCCGTGCGCCGATTTCTCTTTGAGAAGCTGAAGTTCGCCGGGGTGCGATTTGAGCTCGTCCTTGTAGCGGGCCTGGAACTCAGGCCATTTCTTGGCATCGTGGGCGAACCATTTGCGGAGCTCGGTGCTGGGCGCAATCTCTTTCAGCCAGAGGTCGACTTTGGTTTTTTCCTTCGTAAGGCCGCGCGGCCAGAGCCGGTCGACAAGGATGCGCGTTCCGTCGGAGCTTTCCGGCTCGGCATAGACGCGTTTGATTTTGATGCTCATGCCCGGGTCTCCCGACAGGAGCAATGTATCAGAACCCGGCGCTACGATGGAGGGCCAAGCAGCAGCGCGAACGCGACCACGGTTTCGTCTTTCGATGCAAGCTCGTCGAGCAGCTTGGCTTCGAACTCATGCGGAACGGGCATTTCGCAGGCGGCGATCTGCTGAGGCGTGGCCCCGATGAAGCAGAGCTCGCAGTGGCCCAGAGCCTCGGCGTTGTCGACGGTGTTTTCCGCGCCCGCCATGCGGACGGGCGGTCCGAAAATCCGGCAAGTCATGGGGCGCCACGCGTAGATGTCGCAGCGTCCGGTGGCGGAGTCGAGCGCGGGACAGGGTGCGTCGTTGGCGAAGTCTTCGAAGCGCGCCTGTTCCTCATCGCTTGTGCCCAGCCGGCCGGTCACGGGGCTGCCGGGGAAATCCGCGCCATGCTCAACCAGCCACGCGCTGGCGCGGTCTTCGAGATTCTTTGCTTGGGACGGGTCTTCCGCACGCAGTGCTTCCATGCCGGCGCGCAGGCGCTGAGCGTCCAGCGCATTGATCGCAAACGCGCCGTGGCAGCACTGCGTGCAGCCGATGCGGCAGGCGAGCCACGAGCCGGCGCGGCGCGCGGCCTGGGCCAGCGACGCATCGACGATCTGCACGAGTTCGGCGTCGGCTGCGGGCAGGCGCATGGCGCAAGGATAGCGGAAGCGGGCGGGGCCCGTTTGCAATTGCTCTGCATCGCCGGCCCGCGCTACTCGCCCCCGGGGGAGGGTTCGCCATCCGTGAGTAGGCAGTAGCGGCGGAGGAAATGACAAGAGACGCTGACGGTGGTGTCGTGGAAGTCGTCCCAACCTGAAAATCCGCAATCCATGTCTCTCATCCGCCTATCGTTCATACCTCTTTCGGTAAGCTTCCGTAAATTTGAAACTGAGACGCGCCGATACCGCGTGGCAGCAGCCGTGCGATATAGTTCTTGGGTGGTCGAAGCGAGGTCTCCGGTGAAGTTGCTTTGTTTGGCTGGTTCTTTGGGGGTGGTGTCTATGGCTCTTTCTTCCGCTGTTGCGCAAAACGCGAAGCTGCTGGTGGCGCAGAAGGGCGAGCGGGCGGTGGCGATTGTGGATGCCGCGGCGGGAACGGTGACCGCCTCGGTTCCGGAGAATGGGATCACGGGGCATGAGGTCGCGGGGTCGCCGGATGGCAAGCTAGCCTTTGTGCCGATCTACGGCAACTCCGGCGTGGGCAAGCCGGGGACAGATGGGCGCAACATCGTCGTCGTCGATCTGGCCACGCACAAGATCGTAGGCAACATCGAGTTCGATCATGGCGTGCGGCCGCACTGCCCGGTCTTCGGGCCGGACGGGAAGCTCTATGTGAGCACGGAGCTCGATCACTCGATTACGATCATCGATCCAAAGACATTCAAGATTGTCGGCTCGCTTCCCACCGGGCAGCCGGAGAGCCACATGTTCACGATTGCGCACGACGGGCTGCGCGCGTACACGGCGAATGTGGGTCCGGGCACGGTGAGCGTGATCGACATCAAGGCGCGCAAGGTGTTGAAGATCATTCCCATCTCCGGGAACACGCAGCGGATTTCAATTTCCCCGGATAACAAGTGGGTGTTTACCGCCGACCAGACCAAGCCGCAGATGGCGGTGATCGATACAGCGACCGATACGGTGAAGACGTGGGTGCCGATTGATGGGCTGGGCTACGGCAGCACGGTGACTCCGGATGGGCGCTACGCGCTGGTGGCTGTGCCGGAAGCGAACAAGGTGGACGTGATCGACCTGAGCACGATGAAGATGGTGCGGTCCGTTGCGGTAGGCTCGAGCCCCCAAGAGGTGCTGGTGCGTCCGGACGGCAAGACGGCGTATGTGTCGTGCATCGCCAGCAACCGGGTGGATGCGATTGACCTGGGATCGTGGAAGGTGACGCGCCAGATTGCTACCGGCAAGGGACCCGATGGGTTGGGGTGGGCGCGGGGCGAGTGAAGCCGCTGCTTATTCCCTCTTGTCGCCGACCAACCTAGGCGACCTTTCAAACAGCTCGCGCAAAAAGCTTTCGCGCCTGTTCACGAAACATCGCACGCTCTGCATGAGCGCGGCTTCTTCGTACTCAATCTCTTGAACCTTTCCATCCTCGAAGGGCACGGGTAGCCGTCCAGTCATCGACCCGACCGCGCAGCAGTGTCCTTTTCTTCAGCAAGGGCAGCTTATGCGATTCGAATACCTTTCCTCGAGATCAGCCTATCGGCTGATTCCAGTTCTCGAGGGCGCCTTTGAACTCCAGCATGAATTTACCGGCATCGGCGCCGTCGATGACGCGATGATCCAAGCCGAGGCAGTAGTACTGCATCGAGCGAATCGCAACCGTGTCGTTGCCGTCGGCGTCGGTGAGGACCACGGGCTCCTTGCGCAGGCCGCCGATGGCGAGGATGGCTGACTCGGGCTGGTTGATAATCGGCGTTCCGTACTCGCCGCCGAAGACGCCCGAGTTGGTGAGGGTGAAGGTGGAACCGGCGGCTTCGTCGGGATTGAGCTTCCTGGAACGGGCGCGCAGGGCAAGATCGTTGATGGCGCGGGCGAGATCGGCGAAGTTACGGCGCTCCGCTTCGCGGATGACCGGCACGATGAGGCCGCCTTCAAGCGCGACGGCGATGCCGAGATGGATGTGGGCGTGGTAGTGGATGTTGCCGTCGATCAGCGACGAGTTGACGATGGGAAATTTCTTGAGCGCCTGGATTGCCGCGGCGGCGATGAACGGCATGTAGGTAAGCTTGACGCCGTTGCGCTGCTCGAAGCCGGTGCGTTCCCGGTCGCGCAGGCGGGCGATGCGGGTCATGTCCACTCTGTAGACCGTGTGCGCGTGCGGGCTGATCTGCAGGCTCTCCACCATGCGCTGGCCGATGATGGTCCTCATGCGCGACATGGGCACCACTTGCCCGGCTTGCGACGGCGTCTGCTGCGGGGGGGCGAGCGTTGGGGAGGACGGTCCCCGGCTGAGATGGAGCAGAATATCTTCCTTGGTGATCCGGCCTTCCGAGCCGGTGCCGTGAATCTCCGCGAGATCGACGTTGTGTTCCCTGGCAATGCGCCGGACGAGAGGTGAAGAACGTTGAGACGACGAACGCGGCACCCCCGCTGCGGCCGATTGCGCCCCCCGCGCCGATTGCGGCATGGCTCTTGTTTCGCTCCGGCCAGCCGCCTGTGGCTGGCCCGGCTGCAACTTCGGCGCGCCGGCGGGCGTCTGCGTACCGGCTCCCCCGATGACGGCGACCACCGTGTTGATGTGAACCGTCGCGCCCTCAGGGAACTTGACCTCTGAAAGAACGCCGGCGGCGGGTGAGGGAATCTCGGCGTCGACCTTGTCCGTCGAAATCTCGAACAGCGGCTCGTCTTTTTCAACCGGGTCGCCGGGTTTCTTGAGCCATTTCGTGATGGTGCCCTCGAAGATCGACTCGCCCATCTGCGGCATGATCACGTCGGTTACACCCTTGGCGGCTGATCCGGCATGAACTTGTGCCGCCGGCGCAGGATCGGCCGGCGCAGGATCGGCCGACGCCGGATGGGCTGACGCGGGACGGGCCGATGCGGTCGGCGGCTCCGCCCTGGGAGATCCCGATTTTGCCGCAACGCCCTTCTCCGCAATGACGGCGACAATGGCGTTGACTTGAACGGTTGAGCCTTCGAGAACCCTGATCTCGCTTAGCAGGCCGGCGGCGGGCGAGGGTATCTCGGCATCGACCTTGTCGGTTGAAATCTCAAAGAGCGGCTCGTCTTTTTCCACGGGATCGCCGGGCTGTTTGAGCCACTTGATGATGGTGCCCTCGAAGATCGACTCGCCCATCTGCGGCATGATCACATCGGTTGGCATCGATGCCTCTTTCCAGCCGGATTATAAATCGCGCAGGATAGGCGAAGGCGCGGCGTGTTGAGGCTGCGCTCAGGCACGATCCGGCCGGCTGGGTCTTCCCTGGAGGCGCTCAATCTCCGGCGGAATCTGAAGGGGCGTGTCATTTGCCGGAAATCCGGGCACCGGAAATTCAGAAGCCGTCGGCTCCGGAGCGGCTGCGGCCTGGGCGCGCAGAGCGGTCAGGCTTTCAACCGCCAGCACCGGCTCACGGAAGACGGCGCCGAAGTGGCGGGCGGCTTTGACAGCGAGGGCCTCCAGGCTGGGCAAATTCTGAGCGGGCGCGATCTCCCGCTGGAGGCTGGTCACCGGACGGTCGGTGATGCCGCAGGGGTTGATGAGGGTGAAGCCGCTCAGATCAGTGGTGACGTTGAAGGCGAAGCCATGCGAAGTAACGCCGCGCGCGACGTGAATGCCGATCGCGGCGATCTTGGCCTCAGCTCCGGGCTGATCTTGGCTTGCACCCCCGGCGCAAATCCCGTCGGCCGGGCTGCCCGACTGCAGACGGCACCAGACGCCGGTGAGCTTGCAGATGCGGCCGGCCGCGACGCCGAACTCGCCGCAGAGATGGATGAGCGCTTCTTCCATCAGGCGGACGAAGTCGACGGGGCCGAGGCGGCTGCCCGTGGCGGGATTGCGCAGACTGCGCAGATCGAAGATCGGATAGCCGATGAGCTGGCCCGGGCCGTGATAGGTCACGTCGCCGCCGCGGTTGATCTCATGCAGCGCGATGCCGCGGCCCGCAAGCAGTCCATCCGAGGCCAGGATATTGGAGCGGCTGGCGTTGCGGCCCAGCGTGAGCACGGGCGGGTGCTCGAGCAGGAGAAGCACATTGCCGATGCGATTCTGTTGCCGCAGATCGACCATCTCGGCCTGCAGGCGCAGCCCTTCGTCGTACGCGACGCGGCCGAGATAGAGGTACTGGATCATTGCCTGTGTCGATTGTAGAGCGCGCTGTCGACGGTCAGCTCTGCGTCCGGGCCACGAACAAGCCCGCGAAGTTCGATCGGACGCGGAAGAAGACGATGAACCACAGCACCGTTACGACAAGACCCGCCGGTATGCCTTGGCGGGCCATCAGGAAGCCGGTGAGAAGAACGTTCACGATCACCGGTCCGAGGATGGTCAGAGCCAGAGGCACGTAGCGGTTGACGAGCAGAAGAAGGCCGCCGACCAATTCACAGAGGCCGACAAACATCAGATATCTGGTGGAGACCAGCGCCGTTATGAACTGGCCGGCTACGCCCGTCGGCATCGGTCCGGAGGGCATAAAGGGAAAAAGCTTATTCGCGCCGAAAACAAGAAAGACAAGACCCAGCAGCAGGCGGGCGACGATACCGACAATCTTCACAGCTTCTCTCCTTGCAAATGTGCAGGTGCCGAGGGAAATCTCCAGTCGAATGATGGCGCGGCGCAGGTGGGAGATGCAAAATACTAGTTCGAACAACGAAGCACGCGTCTGAGCTTTCACGGTAAACTAGAGGCTGGCAGGAGAACTGGGCGGTCGCTGCCGGAAGTCCTTGCGCAAGCTGGGATTGCCGGGGGAGGAAAGTCCGAACTCCAGAGGGCAGTGTGCCGGATAACGTCCGGGACGCGGGCTTCAAGGCTCGTGGACGGCCAGTGCCACAGAAAAGATACCGCCTCGGCTACCCCTCTTTCGAGAGGGCATCCGGAGACCGTCGGAAGGGTTCGCCCGGCCGGCCGGGACTCCCGCCGGGGTAAGGGTGAAAAGGTGCGGTAAGAGCGCACCGCGCCGGCAGTAATGCCGGTGGCAGGGTAAACCCCACACGGAGCAAGACCAAATAGGGAGGGAAGCGTCCGCCGGGAGCCAGGCGGCGCTGCGCATCGGCCCGATGCGTTCAGGCGGCTCCGGCATGCACTCCTCCAAAGGGATGCTGCATGCAATGCCGAAACCTCCGGGTAGGTCGCTGATGAGTGTCCGCGGCAACGCGGCGCCTAGAGGAATGACCGCGCCAGGGCTTCGGTCCTGGTGACAGAATTCGGCTTACAGGTTCTCTTGCTAGACACAACGGCCCCGGGGGAGATGATCCTTCGGGGCCGGCCATTGGGGGGCCGCAAGCGAGCGCGTTGGTATCCGCTGCGGGGATGGTCGCGGGTGCGCGGCGTGGGTGCGCGGCGCGGGTTTGCGCGCTACATCTCTGCCCAGCGGCGCAGCAGGTTGTGATAGACGCCGGTAAGCTGCACGCCGGCCGGGTTGCCGGGCACCTCTTTCGCCAGGCGCTGGATTGAGGTGTCGAGGTCGTACAGCAAGGTGCGGTCCGCATCGCTGCGAATCATGCTTTGGATCCAAAAAAATGAAGCTACGCGCGCGCCGCGGGTGACCGGCGTAACGCGGTGCAGACTCGCCGCCGGATAAAGCACCATGTGGCCCGCGGGCAGCTTGACGCTGTGCACGCCGTACGTATCTTCCACCAGCAGCTCGCCGCCGTCGTACTCTTCCGGGCCGGCCAGAAAGAGCGTGGCTGAGACATCCGCGCGAATGCGCTGGCCCGTCGAGGCCATGGCGCGAATGGCCGTGTCGACGTGCGTGCCGAAGTGGCCGCCTCCGGTGTAGCGATTGAACATCGGCGGAAAGACTCGCAGCGGCAACGCGGCCGACATGAACAACGGCGAACGCGCCAGCGCCGCCAGAATCATTTCGCCCAGCTTGACGGCGACCGGATGGCCTTCAGGAAGCTGGAGATTTTCTTTTACGCCCTGCGCCTGGTAACCGGCAGTCACTTTGCCGTCGACCCATTCCGCTGCATCGAGCGCAGCCCGGGCCTGCGCGAGTTCAGCTGCTGTGAGCACGTCCGCGATGGTGATCAACATGGTGGGAGTCTCCGTTCTTTCTGGCCGCTGTTATTTGAACCGGAAGTTGATGCCGATGACGGCGCTCGCACCCGCTCCGGGGATCAGGTGGCTGGGATGAGGCAGGTCGATGTAGTAACGGTTCAGAAGATTGTTGACGTTGGCCTGCAGTTCCAGCTTTTCCCCCAGGGGCCGTTTCAACATCGCGTTGAAGGCCCAGTAGCCCGGTACCTGCTTCATGGCCACGCTGGTCACCACGTAGCCCGGTCCATTGGGGTTGGGCATAAAGCCGATCGGCACATAAGGAACGGTGGAGCTGGCGGTGCGGGCGCTCAGGTAGTTGCCCCCCAGGCCGCCGTTCAGCCGCAGCGGGAGCCGATGCGTGACGAAGAGATTGAAGGTCTGCCTGGGCACATTCGCCAGCGGATAGCCGACGGCTGTGGGAAAGAATCTCGACGCGAGCACGTCGCTGTCGAGATAGGCATAGCCGAGCACCAGGTCCATGCCCTCCGGCAGCCTGCCCACCGCGCTGAACTGCACGCCCTGCACAAGTTGATTGCCGGCGGCCACAATCTCGTTCGAATTGGTGGGGCTGGTCTCGTGCGCATTATCTTTTTCCGTGCGGAACCATGCGCCTTCCGTAAGCAGCCGCTCATTGAGAAAGCTCCACTTAGCGCCCACCTCATACGACTCGTTTTCTTCGGGCGCCACATTGCCGTTGACCAAGCCGACACTCAGGCTGAGCGACTCGGCATCAGGATCCCAACTGGTGCCGTAGTCGAAGTAGAGGCTGCCGCGGCTGGACGGCTTGTAGATAAAGGCCGCGCGATAGCTTGGCTGTTCGTCGAGCCGATGGAGGGGCGGCACGGCGGCCGTTACCGTGCCGCCCGGCGGAGGCGTTGGCTGATAGAGGTTGTACCCGGTGTCGAAGCGGTCCCAGCGCACGCCTCCGCTCAGCTCGAAGAGCCGGCCGAGCTTCATCGTGTCGATGAAATACACGCCTACGCTCTTGGCTTTGGTGTGTACGACCGAAGTGATATAGCCGGTGCCGGAGAAGGACTGCTCTTCATTCGGATCAAGAAGGGTGGCCGAGGGCACGGTATTGAGGCCGTTGAGGGTATAGCTGTATCGCTTGGGATTCGAGATCTCCTGCCCTCCCTCGACGCCCGCCGTCAGATCGTGCTTGACGCCCGCGGCGCTGAACCGCGCCGTCAGCTCGGTCTGATCCCACAGAATGCCTTCGACGCTCTTGGTCTGTATCTGGTTGCGGTTGACCGCGGTGATCTGGTCCGCAGGCGTGTTGGGCGTATAGGGGCAAGCAATGGAGGGGTTCGCAGACAGCGTGGGCAGCGAAGACACCACGCCGCCCACCGGCACGCTGAGCGAAGCATTCGAACAGATCTGGGGCTCCGTGATCTGCGCCTCGCGCGGATAGTTGGCCGCGCGCGCGATAGTGTGAACATTCAGCCTGGCTGAAAAATCATGCTCGGCGTGGAGGGTGAGAATGTCGTCGCTGGTGCGCAGGTAATTGTTGTCGCGGAAGCCGTAGTAGCCGTGCCGGTCAGCAGGCGCGGGCTTGCTCAGGAGCCAGGGCACGCCGTAGTCGGGGATATCATCTTCTGTAAGGTGCACGTAACTGAGCGTCGCGGTCGTCTTGGTATCCAAACCGATGGAGACGGAGGGCGCGACGCCGAAGCGGCGAATCTCGGTCACGTCGCGGCCGGCAACTCCGGCCTCTTCGCCCATCACGTTCAGGCGCAGCGCCGTGCCGCCGAGTTGATCTGCGAACAGCGGGCTGTTGAAGTCGCCGGTAAGACGCCGCGTAAGATCCGTGCCGAACTGCGCCTGGACATTCTCGAATCTCTGCGCCTCAGGAACCTTGCTCTCCTGGTTGATCACACCGCCGGTCGACCCGCGGCCGAACTCGATGCCCGACGGCCCTTCGAGCGCATCCACCTGTTCGTAGTCAACGGTGTCGCGATAGTAGCTCCCGAAATCGCGAATCCCATCGAGAAAAAGATCGTTGCGGGCCGTGAAACCGCGGATGGTCAGGTTGTCGCCCTGCGCTCCTGCCTCGCCGGCAGCGAGGCTGATACCGGGGATATTGCGCAGCGTATCGCGCAGGGTCGATACGCCTTCGTCCTGCATCACGTAGCCGGGTACCACGTTCACGCTTTGCGCCGTTTCAAGCAGGGGCTCGGTAAATTTTTCCATCGCAACCGAGTTGCCGTCGGATGCTGTAACCGAGACTGTGTCCCCGGCATGGACCCCGACCACCATCGTCGCCGCATCCTGCATACGGTAGTTGAGGCCGGTTCCATCGAGCAGAAGGCGCAGAGCTTCGTCCTCGCGATAGAGGCCGATCGCGCCGGGCGATTGAAAGCCGGCCAGCGTGCCGGCCGGAAGCGCATTCTCCACCTTGAGACCGGTCGCTTTTTCGTAAGCAGCCAAAGCTTCGTCGAGAGGCCCGGCAGGAATCCCAAACCGTTTCAGCGGCAGCGTGGCTGCGGAGCTGCCGGGGGCAGCCGGGTTCGCCTTGGCCGCCGCAAACGCCGGCCGTGCTCCGCCCATCGCGGCGTAGGCCGCCAGTGTTCCGACGGCGATGAGGCCACGCGCCTGGATCCTTCTTTTCGCTTTACTCCGCTTCATAACTTCTCCTTACAAGGCGCACACGACCGCGTTCGCGTGACACAGCCAAGTGCCGCGCCGCTGTTTTAAGACTGGATTTGGAGCTGGAGACGACCGAGAGACAGGCAAGTCGAGCCGGAGCAAAGCTGGCCTATAATGCAGACAGCCTGCAGCCGACTAGGCCGCGGCGCCAGGGTCTTTGCGGTCTCCGCCAAGAGACATTCCGCAGGACCCTGGTCCTCTCATCCCTTCTTCAAACACTCACAATTGCGCAGCCGTTCTGCTCTTCCTAAAATATACGACGGAATTGGTCCGATATGAAAATAATATACGACAAAATTAGTCTCATATCGCATCGCGAAAAGCGAAACGGCTCGCGTACAGAGCAGGTTTTGCCCCTCGTCGTATAAGCGCCGGTGACGCCGGCCAACCCCGGTAAAAAGATTTACTTGACAGACGTTTTTGTACATGCCTACAATTCCCGCCGCCTGGTAAATCGAATTACTAGGCCTCGATCGCACGATTCGAGCGCGGAAGTCCATCGCTCGAAAGGCCCTGCATTTAAAGGAGAAGCCGTGATGTTGTCTGCCCTGTCAATCGTCAAGCGGATCGCCCCTGCATGCTGCGCGATCTTCGCCTTCCTGTTGCTCTGTGCCCACGCTCTCAGTGCGCAGACGGTGGCCGCATATAACTTCGATGATGGAACCGCCGACGGATGGACTTCGTTCAACGGCGCGAGCACGCCGCAGGCTACGAGCGCGGCCGCGTTCAGCGGATCCGAGAGTCTGCTGACCTCGACCAGCGCGAGCGGCGCGGGCGGACCTTCGATCGCGCTCAACGGCGTGCTGCAAGCCGGGGCGCAGTACACGATCTTCGGCCACTTGATGCTGACCTCGGGCGAGGCCGCGACCAATGCGAATTTTACGATCAGGCGAACGGATTCAAGCTGCTCCGGCGGCACCTGTTATGACACGATCGGCACGTATCAGGTGCCGGTCTCAAGCACTGGATGGGCGGAGATTGGCGGCAGTTATACAGTGAGCGCCACGGAGACGGGCCTGGTGCTGTATGCGCAGCTGGTCGGCGCCACCACGGCGCAATCTTTCTATCTGGACGATGTGGTGATCACGGAGACAGCGCCGCCCCCGGGTGGAACGCCGGTTGCCAGCTACACCTTTGCGGACGGAGGATTGGACGGCTGGGCGCCGTTTGGCAGTGCGACGCTGACGAATGCCGCGCCGCCGGTTATGGATCCGAACGGAGATGCGCTCAGCCTGCTGACATCGAATCGCACGGCGACTTACATGGGGCCGAGCCTGAACCTGCTGAGCGTGAACAACGTGGTGGCGGGCGCCACCTACCAGATCAGCGCGTATGTGCTGCTGGCGGCGCCGGACAGCACAAACCCTACGGCAACCTTGTCGGTAAAGACGACGGATTGCGCCAGCACGTCCGGTGCGTTCAGCAGTATTGCGACGTCAGGGGCGCTCTCGAGCACTGCGTGGACCAAGGTGACGGGCACATTCAGCTTCAGCAATCTGCCGGGGCCTCCCTCGAATCTGCTTCTTTACTTCCAGTCCAGCAGCGCCACGGATTCGTTCTACATTGGCGACGTAACGATCGGCGAGTTGGCGCCGGCGCCGCCGGACCCGAGCCAGCAGGACAACACCGGCATCACGACCACCTTTGCGGATGGGGGCCTGGACGGCTGGAGCTCGCGCACAGGCAGTTCGACGGTGGCCAATGTCGCTCCTCCGGTTGAGGACCCGAATGGCGATGCGAAGAGCCTGCTGACGACGGGACGAGTCGCCAATTACGACGGGCCGCAGATCAGCGTGAGCAACAAGATGTACCCAGGGTCGGCGTACAACCTCAGCGTGTGGGTGATGCTGCAGCCCACGGACGGCTCAAGCCACGTGATCAACATGAGCCTGCAGACTACGCTGAACGGGAATACGAGTTATCCCAGCGTGACGGCGTACCCCGGTGTGACGGTGAAGGCGGATGGAGCGTGGCATCAGATCAGCGTGAACGGCTACAACATGGCGAACAGCTATGCGCAAGGACAGGCAACCCTCTACCTGCAAACGGTGCCCACTTCCGGAAACGATCTGGTGTCGTTCTATATTGACGATTTCCAGTTGAGCTATGTGGCGCCGCCGACGGTGCAGACCGATATTCCCTCCATCTACAAAACGCTCGCGGATTATTTCCCGGTGGGATCAGCCGTGGATCTGACCGATCTCTCGGGCCCGCATGCGCAGCTGCTCACGATGCACTTTGACAGCATCACTTCAGGGAATGACATGAAGTGGAGCTCGGTGGAACCGACCCTGGGCACATACAGCTTCGGCAATGCGGATAGCGAAGCGGGCCTGGCCGTATGCCACGGCATGCGCATTCGCGGGCACAACCTGGTGTGGGCCACCGGCGCGCAAACGCCGGCGTACGCCACCGGCGATGGGACCAACTCGGCTGCGAATCAGGCGCTGGTGACTTCGAATATCCAGGAGCACATCCAGAGCGAGGTGCAGCACTTCGGCTCGGAGGTCTACGCGTGGGACGTCGTCAACGAGCCCCTCGACCCATCGCAGCCGGATTGCCTGGCGCACGGCCCCTTCTACAACGTGCTGGGCGCGAGCTACATGGATGTTGCATTCAAGGCGGCGAGGCAGTACGCGCCGAAGGGCACAAAGCTGTTCCTCAACGACTACAGCACCTCCGATCCCAACAGGCTGGCCTGCCTGGTGAAGGTGGTGCGCGGGCTGGTGGAGCGCGGAGTTCCCATTGACGGCATCGGGCATGAGACGCACAGCGCCATCAACTACCCCTCGGTCCCAGCCGTGGTGAACGCGATCAATACGATGCATGAAAACTTCCCATGGATCGAACAGCAGATCACCGAGATGGACATCAGCGTCTACAACGCGGGTGACGACACCTCGAACTACGGCAACAACATTCCGCCGTCTGTGCTGGCGGAGCAGGGCTGGCTCTACAAACAGTACTTCGACGCGTTCAAAGAGCTGAAGGGCAAGATCGGCGCAGTCACGCTCTGGGGCTTTGCGGACGACGATACCTGGCTCGACGGCTTCCCGGTGACGCGCACCGACTATCCGCTGCCGTTCGATATGAACCTGCAGGCCAAGCCGGCTTACTGGGGCATCGTCGATCCGACCCACCTGCCGGGTTACGGGCTCAAGTGGGCGGTGAGCAGCCGGAGTGGACCGCGGGATGCGCGAATGTGGACACTGACGGCGTCGAATGGCGACGTAGGCCCGGCATACGCGACGCAGATTAACAGCTTCACCTTGAAGCAGGTGGGGGGATGGCCCTGCTCGCCCAAGGTGACCGCACCCGGCACTTACCCGGTTTCGCTCGGCGATATCCCCACCGGCGGATCGGCAAGCGCCACGTTCACCCTCGATTTTGCCGGTTGCGGACCGTTTGCGCGATTTGAGCTGAGCACGCCTTGGAGTTCGGCGACATACGATACGGGCACATTTGTCTTTTATCCCGAGTTCAGGAGGGATTGGGATGATCATGGCCGTAACGACCATGATCGGGACGATCGGGATGGCCACAATCTGGATGCTCACGATCGGGATAATCGTGGCGGATGGTAACGGGCCGGTTCGAGGAGAATGACCGGAATGGATGGTGGGCTACGGCCGCGCTGGTTCGAGGACCGGCGCGGCCGCTTCTTTGTGCGATAGCATCAAGGTATGTTGCAGGTAAAAAAGCTGGTTGAGGGAGCGCGGACGCCGATTGTGGCGCATCCGGGCGAGGATCTGGGTTACGACCTGTTTGCGCTCGAAGCGGCGCGGCTGGGGAAGCGCGAGACGGTAAAGGTGAGGACGGGGATTGCCGTGGAGGCGAGGCATCCGAAGACGGGTGAAGGCCTGGGTCTGCTGGTGCGGGACCGCTCGTCGATGGCCGCGCGCGGTGTGACTACGACTGGAGGGGTGATTGACGCCGGGTATCGGGGCGAGATCCTGGTGCTGATGACCAACCTGGGCGATGGCGTGGTGGAGATTGCCGCCGGCGAAAAGATTGCGCAGATGGTGCCGATCCCTGTTCTGACGGGCCTCGTCCAGGAAGTCGAAGCACTGGAAGACTCGGCGCGGGCGGCGAAGGGGTTTGGGAGTTCGGGACGATAGCGGGTTGGCGAATTGGCGCCGCAGGCGCAGGATGGACGGGCGGTAGCTGGTTTTAGGGTGTGCGATCCCGCCCCCGGGCGCAAAAGCAGACCCAGGATGGGCATCCGGCTTTGCACTATCCGCTGGGCGTTGCCGCGGATGAGTTCCTGAAATACGGATCCTTGAGCTTCGCTTCGCCCGCTCAGACGACAAATCCATATCCGGGGAACCGAATGGCCTGGAACTGGACCGGCGCCTGGAGCGTATCCCCATCAGTCAAGAGCGCAGGCGAACTGCGCGCGATGAGCATGGATTGGCCAGCTTTGTTGCCCGCAGATGCAGTTGAGGATTGCGTACACTGGATGAACGGAAAGAACCGCCGGCCGCAACTGGGGCCAGGCGCAGAGAGCGGACGGGATGGAACTAAGAGAGGCGTTCAATCTGGCGTTGCAATCGCTGTGGGCGAATAAGCTGCGCACGGTGTTGACGCTGATCGGCGTGGTGATGGGGGTGGCCTCGGTCATCATGGTGATCACGCTGGTAAACGGCGCGAACCGTTACGTGAGCACCAAGCTCTCCGGCTACGGAGCGGACGTGTTCACGGTTTCGCGGATGTCGAGCGTGATCTTCTCCGCCGACGAGTACTTCAAGTTCCAGAAGCGCAGAATTATCCGCATCGAGGATTACTACCTGGTCCGGGATGGCTGCCGGGATTGCAGTGAAGTGGGTGCGCTGTTGAGCCAGTCGACGAACGTGGTGGCCAACGGGCACTCCAGCAACAACACGCAGGTGCGCGGCTACACCTGGACGATGTTTTCGCTGCACAACATCAACATTGCGCTGGGGCGCGGGTTTACGCAGGCCGATGAAGATCACGGCACGCACGATGCGGTTGTGGGCTATGACATTGTGGACAACCTGCTGGGCGATGGCGATCCGCTGGGCAAGGAGATCCGCGTGGACGGGATTCCGTACACGATTGTCGGCGTTGGCGAGCGGCAGGGCAAGACGCTGGGGCAGTCCCAGGACAATTGGGTGGTCGTGCCGATTACGACCTACCAGCAGACCTACGGGTACAACGACTCGGTGGACATTTACGCGCGGGCCCAAGGCGGCGCCCAGGCGATGGAGCGCGCCGAGGACGAGGTGCGGGTGCTGATGCGGACGCGCCGGCACGACACGCCCGGCATGCCGGACGACTTCGAGCTGGAGACCAACGACACGTTCCTGGATATCTGGAAGCAGATCAGCTCGTTGTTTGCCACCATCGTTCTGGGCCTGGCCTCGATCGCGCTGGTGGTGGGCGGCGTGGTCATCATGAACATCATGCTGGTGAGCGTGACGGAGCGAACGCGGGAGATTGGGGTGCGCAAGGCACTGGGGGCGCGGCAACGCGATGTGCTGCTGCAATTCCTGATCGAGAGCGCGACCATGGCCACAACCGGAGGCGCCATCGGCGTGCTCAGCGGAATCCTGGTGGGCAAGCTGATCACGGTCTTTGTGGGCTTTCCCACGTCGGTTCCGGTATGGGCGATTTTTCTCGGCTTGTTTCTGGCCGGCTCGGTAGGCGTCTTCTTCGGCGTCTACCCCGCCAGCAAGGCAGCCAAGCTGGATCCCGTGGTGGCGCTCAGAGCGGAGATGTGAGAAAGGCAGTTCAGAGTTCGTAGCTCACAGTTCTATGATTTGGCAGGCGAGATTTCTCGAGGGACTGGTGGATGGGCCGATCATTTCGAGACTTGGGTGTTTGGCAACGTGCGATGCAGCTCACTGTGGCAATATACCGCTTAACACGGGAATTTCCGAAGGAAGAGCTGTATGGCCTCACAAGTCAAATCAGGCGGTGCGCCGTTTCGATTCCGAGCAACATTGCCGAGAGACAAGGCCGAATAACGGTTGGTGAATCTCGCCAGTTTCTCGGAGTTGCACGAGGGTCGACCGGTGAATTTCAAACGCAGCTTGAGATTGCAAGAACCCTCGGTTTGGGAAACTCTGCTTGTATCGA
>DASXFB010000048.1:0-3246 GCA_036489815.1 Occallatibacter sp.
ACGGCATGGTCTGTTCGCCGGCCGAGGCCGCAGCGCTGCACAGTGCGCTGCCAAAAGCTCTGCTGGTGACGCCGGGCATCCGGCCGGCGGGTAGCGATGCCGGCGACCAGAAGCGCATCGCTACGCCGCAATTTGCGCTCGCCGCGGGTGCGAATATGCTGGTGATCGGCCGCCCCATCACCGCTGCCGCAGATCCAAAGGCGGCGGCACAGGCCATTCTCAGCGATATGGCCAAGAGCAATCCCACCAGATGAAAAGAGCCCGGCCTCCTCGGCCAGGCTCTCTCCATCTGTTTTGAACTTCCGCGTCTAAAGCTCGTCTAGAGCTTCTCGTAGAAATCGCAGCCCGAGCAGGAGATGTACACTCCGCCGGGAACGCCGCGCTCGCGATCCTTCACCCGCTTGACGATGCGCGTGGGCTTATTGCACTTGGGACAGTCCGTGCTCTTGGACGTATCCATCACCTTCTGGCGATCTGCGGTCTTCGCAATCTTAGCCATGACTCACTCCTCTAAACCTGATTCCGGCACGCATCTTTGAGCCGCACCAGGGGGTCTGGCGTGGCGTTTTGATCCTGCAACTCTTCTCATGCATTAGCGTTGGAATGAGGCAGAAGACGGCGTACCGCTTCGCTAAGTGTACACGAGGCTGGCTATAGGTCAGCTAAAGCGGGCCGAGTCCGGCGACCAGGTTTCCCGCGTTTGACCAGTGACCATTCTGCCCTGGCGAGGACGAAGGCGGCGCGGGGATCGGCTGCGGATTGGTCTGCGGTTGGCCAGGGCTAGGCATCTGAACCGGCTGCATGGCGCCTGGGAGCTGCTGCTCACCCGGCAATCGAAGCGACGGCGCCTGGTGGTGCGACGAGCTCTCGCCTGTGGCGGACGGTGTGGCATCGCCCATCTTCACCTCGTGCGTGTCTCCGCTTGCCTGATAGCCACCGGTCTCGTCCTGGTTGCGCACTATCAGATCCTGTCCGACGTTGGCGACCTCCACCCGTATGACGCGATCCCCGATGAAGCGCACAAACTGCGTCGTCTGGGGCGCTTCGCCGAAGATCCATTCTTCAAAGGGAACACCGTTGTCCTGCTCCCGCACCTTGTCGCGTGGCTGGCCGAGCGCGTAGATCACCATCTTGCGGTCCATGCCCACCAGCACATGATGGTTCAGGATTGCCTCTTTCAGCTTGGGAGGCAGCGTGTCCACGTAAGCCTCGAGCGGCGTTTTCACGTTGAAGTCCATTACCGGCTCGATCAGCGCCCGGAACTGATCCGGCGTGATATCCGGCACATATTTGTCAAATACCAAGGTGAGCCGCGAGCCCACAGGGTCCTGGCCGTTGTCGGCCACGACGGGAGAGGTGCCCATCCCGGCGCCAATTTCAATGTGGCGCAGATATTTGTGCTTGTGATCGGGACCGCCATTGAACTCGAGCACGATCTTGTCCGAGCCAATCTTGACGTCGGAGATCACCAGCCGGTCGCCGGCCTTGGAGCTGATGCCGTGCCGCTGCAATATCTCCTCGAAGTCCATACCATCCGGCTTTAGATCGCCGTTGGCGTGCAGCACCAGTCCGTGCGTGTCCAGGGGCAGCGGACGGCGGGCAAACCCCTGCTCCGCGACAAAGGCCATGATCAGCTCACGGCGCGAACGCGGCGTCAGCTTGCGCTGGTCGAACTTGACATGCGTTGCCTGAAAGGGGGGCAGGTTCTGCTGATGCTCGGTCTGCACGATGAAGATCTGGGTCTGCGCAAAAGCCGGCGGAGCAGCAAGCGGAAGCGCCATGGCCGATATCACCAGCGCGATCGGCTGACCAGCCATCCGCAACCTGTGCCAAGTGCCCATAGCGAACCCTCAATGCGGGCATGATGCGCTTCCCCGGGTACGCCTGACAAGACCAGAGTGATGAACTCCCGGACTCTGTGGATGAGATCGAAACCAATAGATCAAACCTTGCCAGGCTTGCAGGACGAATCACTCCTACTCGGGAGGCGTCTCCGGCCTGGGCTGCGTTGGAGGAGCCGCGGCCGGGGGCAGGTCGCCGATCTGGATCAGCCGGGGCGCCGCCGGTTGGGCGGGCCCCATCGCTGCCTCATGCTGACGCCGGGCTGCCGCGTCGATATCCACCGGAATGCCGCCCGGGATGATCTCCGCGTATCCGTAGCGCGAGGCATATTCGCGGGTGACACGCAGGATCAGCCATAGCCCGAAGCACAGTACCAGGACGGCCACAACGCTGCCCTCCGGCCCATAGTCCGCGCCGGTCAGCGAATCGGGCCCCAGCGGGGAGCTCTGCACTACAGGCGAAAAGCCGCTCGCAAAGCCGGTATAGCCGCTGAGCGGCAACCCGAACAGCGGGCCCATGGCCGCATTCCAGGCGAAGTGCAGGCCCCACGCAAGCCATAAGGCGCGCGTGCGCAGATAGGCGATACACAGGATCAGGCTGAGCAGGAACAGCGCGAAGACTGCCGCATGCGGCATCTCCGGCTGATAGTGAACCACCACGAAGCAGATGGAGATCAGGACCGAAGCGAGCGATGTTCCAATCGAATCCATCAGCCGCTGGAAGGGATATCCGCGGAAGATCATCTCCTCGCAGAGCGCGGCAATCGCCAGCACCAGCAGATCGAGGAGAAGCAGAAACCACTGGTGCGCTCCCGTCCAGAGCGTTACACCCAGGCCGCCGATGAATACGGAGGGCACGATGGTCAGCAGCAGCAATCCCCAGCCTACGGCTGAGCCGGTGCCGAACTCGTGCCACATGCCGGGCCGCGATACCAGCCCCATCGCGCGCCGCGGTTGTTTTTGGCGCGAGAAGCCCATGCCCAACGCGCTGAAGCCCACCAGGAGCAGGAAGAGCAGCACCAGCCGGTCGACAAGCGGCACCCAGTCGCCGGAACTCAGGCCGTTCGCGGCGCGATGCGCGATGACCTCCGCGAAGAAGGCATACATGAGCGCAACCACAAAGACACAGAAGGACCGCAGACGCGATGGTCGCTGAGGATGCGTCGGCAGTGTTGGCGGGGTGGTGACCAATGAGACCAGCTAAATGAGATCGGCTAAACGGTGTAGAACTGCGCGATGCTGCGGAACTTCTCGCGCCGGATCACCAGACGCTCTTTCGTGGACATAGCCTTCAGTTCGTTGAGATGCCAACTCAGCTTCTCATCGAGCATGCGCGCTGCCGATTCCGGATCCAGGTGCGCGCCGCCCGGCGGCTCCGACACCACGTCATCCACGCAGCCCATGG
>DASXFB010000085.1:0-5004 GCA_036489815.1 Occallatibacter sp.
GCCAGAGCGATCCAACTGCCGGATAGTTCCAGGCACTCGTGCAGCGCGGCCTGCACGTGCGGCGCACTTCCAAAGTGCCCGTCGACGCCCCAGGCAACCACCGCCGGCAAGACGAAAGCCAGCAATATCAATGCAACGGCGCGCGACTTGGCGGAGGATAGCTGAGGCGAATTCAACTCCACATCTGGCTTATCGGTAAACCAGAACAATTATTCCGGCGCGCCGGCGCCGTTCAGCGCGACACCTGGAATAAGTAGTGGTAAGTGCAGGCACTCCCTTGAGACGCCGATCGGTCATCCAAGGCCGGACCTCGTCGTGTTTGGATTGATGTTTGGCGTGAAAGGGCAACGGCCGCGATCAGAGAATGAGCCGGGAATCGCGCAGAATGTGCGTTGGATCGCCGCTCGCGCGAAGACCATCAATCGCTTCATGGAAGGCGAGCTGGAAGACGTCAAGAATTTTGGTCGGCGTCTCTCCTGTGAATCTCTCAATATCATGCACCATGTGCATCTGGTCGTGATACCCGAAGCGGTGTGCAGTGTCGGTCCATGAAGCGTCTGGCCCGCGCGTCATCCGGTCCATCACCGCTTCAAACCGGACGATGCAGGCAAACAGCTTCGGGCTCATGCCGATCTGCGAGGCAAATCTTCGTTCGAACTGGCGCAGGCTCAGACCAGTCATCGATGTGAGCGCCGCAATGGAAGCGGCTCCAGGATTGCGGAGAATCCAGTCAGCCGCCGCTGCTACACCATCGCTCTCCCGGCCTGCGGCGATGCGATCAACCAGGAATCGATCCGCTGCCGCCACCCGCTGCTGAAAGGTCCGGCAGTCTGCAAGGCGCATCTCCAACTCAATGATGCCGCGGCCGAGAACCGCCTCCGCTTCGTGGTCGGAGTCTGTCACCTCGCTCACCGGGACGGCGAAGAGCCGATGCAGGCCGGCTGGCTGAAACAGGATGCCGAAGGAATCGACCGTACCGCTCATGTGGAGCGTGGCGCGACGAAAGGTTTGCAATCCGATCAATACGGCACGCTGCGCAATCTTTTCCAGGCCACTGGCCGAATATCGGACCCGGCTTCTATCGCCCAGGTTGAACTCGAGGATGCACGCGGCGCGGGCATGCACTGGCTGCACAACCGCCGCCGAAGCTGCGATGCGGCCCCTGCGTTGTCCGTAGCACCGAACGAATGCTTCCAAACCCGGCGCCGGCCGGGCATGGACAATGCTGTGCGGATTCATCGAGGGTTGCATCGGCGGACCTTGCTTTGATTTTGTCAATCCATCTTGTTTCGTCAATCCATCTTATGTAAGTTTGGATTTCCCGATCGTTGGAAAACTCAAGGGCCTTGGCTCAGTGGCTGCTTCACAGCTTCAACAGAGCTTGTTGAAGCCATTTCAGAAAGTCACGAAAAAAGAGAGCCGAAGACAGCGCAAGGGCAATTGGCGGAACGACGAAGATCGCAGCACCCCCGGCCAATGTGGCGCGATGGACTCTGCCTCGCGTTTCCAGGTCGAAGGCCATGGTTAGAAGAGTGAAGCCATCGAGCACCAGACCGACCATTGGCGGATGGAGCGCAACGAACCCGAACGGCCAGCGAACCACGGCTGGACCCACCAGCACCACCGTCCCCAGCAGCATCAGCCGCTTGTGAGTCTGTGGATCGCGACGAAGCAAAAGGCCACGCCAGAGCAATGCAACCGCAACGCTGAATCCAACCAAGTTGAGCGAGAAGATGCGCGCCTCTTCCAGCCCGGGGAGCGAAACGTCCCTCCGCAGGCCTTCCAGCATAATGAGGCACCCGAGCAGGACCACAAGGCCCAGCAGGTAAACACCCGCGACACCGAGGCGCTTGTGCAGGTCAAGACGCTCTGCCGGAACAAGCGTAGCCTGGACCGCGAACAGCGCAATCCAGGCAGAGAACACCGTGCCATGCACCGCCACCAGAGGATTGGGCAGTTCATAGTGGTACAACGGCGCCAGGAAGAACGTGCGCGCGAATCCCAGCAAGACTGTGGCGACGATGAGCACGGCCATGAGGGGGAAGAAGAAGGCCTCTGCCCGTGATCGGGATGATTGTTTTGCCGGCGAAGCTGTGCTCACCTCGCTGAACGCCATAGCAGGGCCTCCGCTGCTATTAAAGCCCGGCCGCGCCGATGCGCGCTAGTAAAAAAGCGACATCGCTTCAAACTATATTGCGACCATGCCGGTCAAGCGAGCCCGGCCGCTCGCGCGATCAGTAACAGTCCTGCCACGATGACAATGGCTCCGATAGCTTGCGCGACACGCTGGCCGGCCGGTGCCAGTCGTTCAGCGCTGATAGCTGCCGCCACGACAGCCATGGCGCGGAGATCCATGATCCCGATCACCAAAAGGATCGCTGTTAAATTGGCGCAGCTCAGCCCGCAGTGGAGTCCGAAGCGCAAGCCCTGCCGCCACGCCGTGCCGGCGCCCGCGGGCAGCGTGCAGCCGAGCGCCGGCATTCCCCGGCAACAGGCCAGGTGATGTGCCTTCCAGGACGTGAGCTGGACCGCGCCGGCGATGAGGATGACCACACCAACCGCGAGGGGAGCAGCGCGAGCCAGTGCCGGTTGTTCCATCTCGACCGCCGCCAACGCGGCGCCCAGCGGAAAGACGGCCAATCCGAACAGGGTCCATACGAAGAAGTACCCCAGACCTGCAAGCAGTGTGAGACAACCGAGGCTGGATTCGTCTCTCCAGCCCACCGCCTGACGGTAGCGCGACAGCATTGGCGCCAGGGACGGCAGCATCATCGCCGCCATCATCACGTCCCACATCGCGAGGAATGACGCAGTTGCTTCGATCCAGGTCTGTCCCGGCATCCGCATCCACGCCATCGACATTGTCCAGCCGCCCGGCATCGGCATCCGTGGCATCGCCGGCATAGGTCCGCACCACACCATTGTCAGCGCGACGCTGGCGGCGAACAGCAGCGCGGAGACACCGAGCAACGCACGAGCGGAAGTTCGCTGGGGAGCTACGCCGGTGTCCCCGCTGCGGCGGATACAGAAATCGAAATTGTTGGCGAGGGAAGTTGTGTGAGTCATGATGCCCTGGGGCGGCCTAGTTTTCGCCCTTTAGCTCGTTTTCTCCTCGGCCGCGCGCTTTCGGAAGGCGGCTTCGCCAGCGTCTGAAACCTGGACCCACTTCTGGACCGGCGCGGCTTCGGCGTCGTAGTTGTCGTGCCAGTTCCACCATTTGTAGGGCGGCGTCTGGGGGTAACCCTCGGGCGAGTCCTCCCAGGTCTCCTGACGGCCGAGCGGCGTGATGTCGAGGTAGCTCCAGGTGGTCCCCATCGCCTCGTCGCCGCGGCTGTTGACGAAGTATGTGCGGAACACCTTGTCGCCGTCGCGGAAGAATACGTTGTGGCCATGCCATTCATCGACGCCAAAGTCGACGTCGAAGCTGTCGGTGATGGTGTACCATGGCATGTCCCAGTCCATCCGAGTCTTGACGCGCGCGATATCCGGCTGCGGCGCGCGGGACGCGTACACGAGCGTGGTGTCGCGGGCATTCAGATGGGCCAGGTGGGCCACTTGGTCGGCGCCCAGGGAGCAGCCGCGGCAGGCGTGCTCGGGCCAGCCGAACACGCCGGGCTCGAAGAAGGCGCGATAGACGATCAACTGCCGCCGGCCCTCGAACAAATCGAGCAGGCTTACCTTGCCTTGGGGTCCGTCGAACTCGTACTTCTTCTCGACGGTCATCCACGGCATGCGCCGGCGTTCGGCGGCCAGCGCGTCGCGAGCCTTCACGAGGGCCTTTTCCTTCACCAGCATTTGCTGGCGCGCGGCCTCCCACTCCTGCGGCGAAACGATCGGGGGCGTATTCATCGCGAGATGACCTTTCCCGTGTTCCTGTTCTTTCTCTTTGCTTGTTGCCATGTTATTTCTCCTTGTGTTGTGTTGCGAAAACTTTGTCCTTCAGCTTTGCCGTTCCCTGACTAAGAGCGCAATTGGGAACATACCTGTTCCTAAACCTTGCGAGTCCCTTTCGGAAGATGCACGTCGGCGCTCACATCCTTGCTGTTTCGTTTGGCCCAACGGCACATACCTCGGAGTGGCACGATGATGGTCCTGCCCAGTTTGGTCAACGAATACTCGAAGGCCCTGGCTCTGGATCTGGCCGCGCGCCGGGTGACTAATCCCGTGGATTCCAAATTGCGCAGAGTTCTGGTAAGCATGCGCCGGGAAATATTGCCGAGGTTGCGGCGCAACTCCCCGTGCCGGTACGGCCTTTCTTTCAGGGTGAAGAGGATCTTCGGCGTCCATTTTCCGATAAAGATCGGGCTTCCGACAAAGATCGGGCTGCCGATGAAAATCGGGCCCGGCTTTTCGATGCTTACCTGGTGTTTGCTGCTCACGAGATAAACTTAGCTCGGAATGTTGAAATGCCGGGAGTGACAAGTGTGGCGGGATTCTGAGAGCCAGCGGAGCGCCGGGTCGACATGGATTCGCTGATCACGGCCGCGGCGCGCGCGCTGGCTGCCGGCGATCCTCTGGGAGCGTTGCAGCGAGTGGCCCTGCGCGACGACGCGGCCGCTTTGGCGCTGCGGGGCATCGCGATGGCGCAGTTGGGCGATCTGGTCCGGGCCAAGGCTCTCTTGCGAAATGCCGCTCGCGCCTTCAGTCCAAGAGAGGCTGTCGCGCGCGCCAGGTGCGTGGTTGCCGAAGCCGAGATCGCGCTGGCCTCCCGCGATCTGAGCTGGCCGGTGAAGTCGCTCGAAGCGGCTCGCGTAACACTGGAAGCGCATGGCGACCGGCTCAACGCCGCGCACGCGCGGTACCTTCAAGTGCGGCGCCTTCTGCTGATCAGCCGCCTGGAGGAGGCCGAGCGCACGCTCGCGCAGCTCAACACAGCGACTCTCCCGCCCATGTTGCGGGCTGTCCACGAATTGGTAGCCGCCGGGATCGCGTTGCGCCGCCTCCAAACCAAGGCCGCTCGCGCCGCGCTGGCCCGTGCCAGGCTGGCTGCCAGCAAGGCCGATA
>DASXFB010000088.1:0-3477 GCA_036489815.1 Occallatibacter sp.
CGCCCGGCCCGCGCGGCCTGCTGCCCATTACCCCGGAAATGCTGCTCAACGCGCCCTCAGGCAATCTCTTCGGCTTAACCCAAAACGCCGGCATGGGTTGGGAACCGCAAAAGCTGCTGGGGTCGGAAGTCCTCATCCTCAGCACCCACGGAGGCCTCCGCGCCCCCGATGGAACCCCCATCGCCCTCGGCTTTCATACCGGACACTGGGAACTGGGCTCGCTGGTCGCCGAAGCAGCCATTACCCTGAAATCCCTCGACGCCGTTCCCTTCGCCGGAGCCTGCACCGATCCCTGCGACGGCCGCACCCAGGGCACCACCGGCATGCTCGACTCCCTCCCCTATCGCAATGATGCGGCCATCGTGCTCCGCCGCCTCATGCGCTCCCTGCCCACCAGGATGGGCGTGATCGGCATCGCCACCTGCGACAAAGGATTGCCCGCCATGATGATGGCGCTGGCTTCCGCAGGCCCGCTGCCCACTATCCTCATCCCCGGTGGAGTCACACTGCTGCCCGAATCGGGCGAGGATGCAGGCAAGGTACAGACCATCGGCGCGCGCTACGCCCAAAACCAGATCACTCTTGAAACCGCAGCGGAGATGGGCTGCCGCGCCTGCGCGACCCCAGGCGGGGGCTGCCAATTCCTGGGAACAGCGGCCACCGCACAGGTTATCGGAGAAGCCCTGGGGCTATCCCTGCCTCACACCGCGCTCGCTCCCTCAGGCGCACCTATCTGGCTCGATGCCGCCCGCCGTTCCGCCGCCGCCATTTTGCGCCTGCATCAGTTACAGATAGGAACCCGCGACATCCTCACCCAGGGATCGCTCGATAACGCCATGGTGGCTCACGCCGCCTTCGGCGGATCCACCAACCTGCTGCTGCACCTGCCCGCGATTGCCTACTCCGCGGGACTGAAGCGCCCGGTCGCAGCCGATTGGGCGCACATCAACCGCGAAATCCCCCGCCTGGTAGACGCGCTGCCCAACGGCCCGCGCAACTTCGCAACCGTGCAGGTTTTTCTGGCCGGCGGATTACCCGAAGTCATGCTCCACCTGCGCCGGGCAGGCTTGCTCAACACGCAGGTAAAAACAGTCTCCGGGGAGACCCTCGATAGCTGTCTCGACTGGTGGGAGAATTCCCCGCGCCGCCAGGAGCTGCGCAAAAATCTCCGCGACCGCGATGGTATCGACCCCGACGACGTCATCATGGATCCGGACCGCGCCCGATCCAGAGGACTCACCCCCACCGTCTGTTTTCCCGTGGGCAATCTCGCCCCTGAGGGCTCGGTGGTCAAAAGCACTTCGATCGATCCCTCCCTGATCGATGCCGATGGAGTCTTTCGCCATCACGGTCCAGCCCGCGTCTTCGTCTCTGAAGAAGCAGCCATCCACGCCATCAAGAACGGCGAGATCCGGGAACACGACGTCATGGTGCTGGTATGCTGCGGCCCCGCAGGCGCCGGCATGGAAGAGATCTACCAGATCACCTCCGCCCTTAAGTGGCTTCCCTCAGGCAAGCACGTGGCGGTGCTCACCGACGCCCGCTTCAGCGGCGTCTCCACCGGCGCCTGCATCGGGCATATCTCCCCCGAAGCGCTGGCCGGAGGCGCCATCGGCAAGCTTGTGGACGGGGACCAGATCGAAATCAACATCGACCGGCAGAAGCTGACCGGCTCCGTCAACCTGGTGGGTGATGCGCAGGGAAATTTCGACGCGCAAGAAGGCGCACGCCGGCTGGAAGCGCGCGCACCCCGCGCCGATCTCAGGCCGCATCCCGCGCTTCCCGACGACACCCGGCTGTGGGCGGCCCTGGTGCAGGCCAGTGGCGGGGTCTGGGGCGGATGCGTCTACGACGTGGACGCCATCGTCTCCCGGCTGCAGTCCGGGCGACCCTAAAGATTGTCTCAAGACAGGACGGCCGGGACTGCGATTCATTCCGGCCGTCTTTTGCGCCGATAGCTGTGAAGAGATCAGCGCCATGACCAGCCAAACGAGCCGCTCAGCCGTCAGGATCCCCGCCGGCACCTACGCGGCGATCATTAAACCCCGGTTGACGCGCAACAGTTCACGGTCGCAACCCGGCATTACCCTGGTGCTGAAATCGCCCTCGGGAGAGGAGGCAGACCGGATCTTTGCTTTTCCTTCCTGGAGATTTCTTCGCGAGCATCTTCGGGTCTTTGGATTTGCCACTGCGAAAGAACTGGATAACGCGGATGTGCGTCTTTCTACCGGCCGCCAGCCCTACATGTTTTCCAGCCGACGCTGGGAGATCCCTCTGATCGAGGCCCTGGATCTGACTTGCCTCGAAGACTAGCAACGTTTACCAGAAGATTGGCGCCGGATCTTTGCTGGTAAGGTCGATCTTGACCGGCGTAGCGATGAGACGCAACGTATCGAAGTCGAAGTCGCGATAGAGATCGAGACACATCATCTCGTGCGCGTCATGATAATCAGCGGGATGGGTGAATACATCGCCCAGGCTTGGGATCGCGTGGCGCGCGTCGATGGAGGAATAAAGCTCTGGCACGATCGCCGCGGAGACAACCGCGACTGTCTCCCCGCGGGGGCCGTTCGTGACCACACGCACCGGGGCGCGGCTTGGGTGCATGGTCCGGGCGCCCGGGGTTCCACTGCCGTCGATCGAGTCCTCCTGCAGCCAGCGCGCAATCGCAGCCACCTGGGCCGCGGCCAACCCGAGTGGCCGGGCTCCAATGGTGCTCACCATTTGCGCCATGCCGGAAAGGTCATCGCCCGTGCCTGGGATGTTCTCGCCGAAAAACAAGGGGTCCAACACCAGGACGCGCTGCCCGCGGTTCACATCGTTGCCTGCCTCGACCAGCATGGACGCTCGCCCGGAATCGGAGATCAACAGGGTCGTGCCGCCGTTCTGCGGTCTCACCGCGGACTGAAGAAGCACCCCGGGTGCGGAGAGCCCATTGCTGAATTCAAAGCGGTATCCGCGGCTCTCCAGGCCTCTTTCGTGCGTCTCGGTCAGCGGCCACGCATGGGTCACCGTGACTGGAGCAAATCGCACCACCTCACGCAGTTGTTGCCTCTGCTTCTCCACCCATGCAGCATCGGCCTGCGCTGGAGGCTCATGATGGATGCCCTGGGCCAACTGGCGCGCCAGGCCGACGATGGTGAGATTGGTTGCCGGTACGCCGACGGCAAGATCCGCCGCCGACTGCACCTCCGTATCTGTATCCGCGTCCTCTTTGTCCGAAACCTGGAGATGAAAGGCGTGGTCGAAGAAGCGGTAGGACTGCTGCCGGCTGTCTATCTGATAGTTATGTGTCCCGGGATTTTCATTCTCGTACCATTGCAGATTTCCCGGGCTGCCCAGCAAGGCGAAGAAGGGTTGTATATCGGTGTAGACGCCCTGTTTGACCACGCCGGCGCGAAAGCAGCAGTTATCCATCGCGTTGTAGATCAGCAGAGTGGGCCGCGGGGCGCGCAAAGCCGTCAATTGCGCGTAGTC
>DASXFB010000031.1:0-12933 GCA_036489815.1 Occallatibacter sp.
CGCGGTCATCGTCAACATGGCCGCCGGGCAAATCAGCATCCGCTATGGCGCCCAGGGACCCATCTCCGCCACGGCTACCGCCTGCGCCACCTCCGCCAACTCTATCGGCGACTCGGTCCGCATGATCCTCCACGGCGATGCCGATGTGATGATCGCCGGCGGTACGGAGGCTTCAGTCACCGCGCTTTCGGTCGGCGGTTTTGCCGCCATGCGCGCGCTCTCCACGCGTAATGACGACCCCACCCATGCCAGCCGCCCTTTCGACAAGGATCGCGACGGCTTTGTCATCGGCGAGGGCGCCGGCATTCTGATTCTCGAAGAACTGGAGTTTGCCAAGGCGCGCGGCGCGAAGATTCTCGCTGAAGTCATCGGCTACGGCATGAGCGCCGATGCCTATCACATGACGGGGATCGCTCCCGAAGGCCAAGGCGCGCAGCGCAGCATGAGGGCCGCGCTTAAAGATGCCGGCATCGAGCCTGGCGAAGTAGGCTACATCAACGCCCACGCCACGTCCACGCCTGCCGGCGATGGTAACGAGTCGCAGGCCATCGAGGCGGTCTTCGGCCAGTACGCGCTCAGCGGCACGCTCAAAATCTCGGGAACCAAATCCATGACCGGGCACCTGCTCGGCGGCGCGGGAGGGCTGGAGGCCGGCATCACTGTGCTGGCTCTGCAGAAGCAGGTGCTTCCGCCCACCATTAATCTGGAGACAGCGGACCCGGAATGCCGGCTGGATTACGTGCCGAACCAAGCCATTGAGCACAGCTTCGATGTGGCGCTTTCGAACTCGTTCGGCTTCGGCGGCATCAATGCCAGCCTCATCATGCGCCGCTGGGTGGAGTAGCCGGGTTCAGCCCATGATGGCTGCCCAGCCTGCTCCAAACAGCACGACAATGGCCCACCATCCAAACACGGCCATATAGCCCGAGCTCCGCTTCACGCCGGCCACGGTGGCGATACCAATGCTCAACAACACCAGAGTCCAGATGGTGACGGCATCGAGCGAAGTTGCCAGCGCATACAAGGCTTTGTTGGTGTCTGTCGGGTCAAGAAACGCACCCAGATTCGTAGGCGCAAAGTTCTTCACATTGAACGATTCCGGCGCCATTCCGGCGAAGATGACGACAATCCCCAGCAGTATCTTCACCAGGCTGGGAAGATACGCGTAGTAATACATGGCGAACATCTCCCCAAACTTGGCTTTGCCGCCAAAGGCGAAATTGATGGTGCCCAGCAGCACCAGAGACAACACAGCGACGGCGATCAATCCAACCACGGGACCGGCGAGGAAGAAGCCCTCGGTAATGCCGAGAGTCACCTTGTTGCTCGCCGCACGCTGTTCGGGCGTTGCCTGGGCCAGGCGTTCCTGCGCTTTGGCATTCAGCCGGATCTGATTGTCCACAACCTGCTGCAGCCCGATCTTCTGGTCCACAACGAAGAACAGAAGATAGCCGGCCAGCGACAAAACGATAAACGGCAGCCACCAGCTCCGGTTACCGCGCTTGATGTCTTGAAATGTCTTCGATGGCGCCGTGAAGGTGTTCGCGACGCGCTGCCATTGATTGAGGCCCGCGGCTGTTCCAGCCCCGGTTTGAACATCCAGTTCACTCATGCGTCTTTGCCCCTTGGATTAAGCCAATCCGCCTGCACCCCGCAGGATCGCAGCCTATTTCCCGCAACCCGCGCCCACGAACTCCCGCGCACGAATTCTCGCAAGCGGAAATAGATTGCTGCCGTGGAGCATGCCATGCGTTCGCCCGCGATTGTACGCTCGCACCCGGAGTGAGGAACAATTAAATTTGTGAGATGTGGGAGCGAAGCTCTGGAGTCCTCTCGATGGACTCCGTGCCGCTACTGGCCCTGCGCCGCGACATCCGTGCTGACTGCGGGCTTAGTGTCGGGGTCCTTCGGTGAATCGGGAGGGGTCTGCGCACGGGAAGGCGCTACCCGGCGCACCGCAGGAGGCGCATAGCTCGCATAGACGGTGATGTGAAAGCACCTCTGGCGAAACTCCTCTTCCACATCGATCTTGCCTTCAGCCTCGAGAGCCATCAGCCGGTTACGCATCCAGCCCATCTCCGCGCGGGTCAATCCCTCTTTGGCAATGTCGACGGCCGCTCCCGTCAAATGCGGGCTCACAACATCGCCTACCGCGGGAGCGGCGTTCCCGTTTATGCGCATCAGCCGCTTTTGATAGGTCACGGTACGCACAGCCGAGCTCACTTCCAGCGGACGGTGAAAGACGGCTTCGTGGGCCTCGGCCAGATCGGCCAGAAAGTGCGCGGTCCACGGCCGGCAATAGCGGTGCGTCGGCGGCAGGTTGCCGTTGACCATCAGCCCCGCCGAAGCCGGCACCGGCACCAGGAGGCCGTCCGCGATGCGCGCCGACAGAGCATCTTCATCCTCGATGCGCTCCAGGCCTTCGGAGGTCAGCTTCACGTTCTGCCTCTCCAGCGATTCAAGAGAGCCCCGCAACGGCGGCGGCATGGCTCCCCGCGGGATGTAGAGCGAGGCCTCTTCCGCTCCGGCGTTCGGCGCGGCCGAATGATCCGGAGCCAGATCCTCAGTGGATTCGGCTTCGGTGGTCGGTTGGCTGCCGCCGGCTCCGGGCGCTTCTCCAGCTCGGCCGGCTTCCGCTGCGGCGCCTGCTTGGGCTACGCCGGGGGAACCAGCGGCGACCGGTTCAGAGTGCACTATCGCGAGATCCGCTTCCGGCCGGTCCAACTCTGGATAGGAGCGAAGGGGCTCTGCTGCGGTCTGCGTGATTAAGGCCGCCCGCCTGGTTTCGAGGCGATAGCGGCGTGTCGAATGCAAGGAAGCCCGGAGTGGGCGGGGACGGAGCGGGCGGGCCCGGCGAAGACGGGCGTTCACGACGGAGCGCCTACGGCGCAACCTCGTCTGGGTGTGGGGCTGCCTTGCGCCGGCCGCGTGTTGCGCCATCTCCTGGCGGATCCTGAGGCCCGCCGCGCGGCCCACCTGGTCCGCAGTGGCGCGATGAGCGTGATCCGATGCCGCAGGGTGATGCGCAGAGCGCGCGCTTGTGGCTTTCCTGTGCGTCTTCTCCGCAGCGGCCTGGAGGCCGCAGGTTGAAGCAGCCGCGAGCGCCGCCAGCACGAAAAGAAGGGTTACCGCTCGGCACATGGGGGAAGGCGCGGACAATTCCAGAGCATCTCCAGTGTAACTCGATCCGCGTCGGATTCCAACGTGCCTACCCGGATGCCGATTCGTCTGATAATTAGACGCAAGTTACGGATGAAAGTGGCGCTGGAGCCTCATATCGGCCGGCCAGGGCAGTCCACCGGAATGATCCAAGGATGATCCGCAACCAGCCATCTTCCTGCCGACCTGCCACTTTCCTGGCTCATTCCAACTAACTTGTTGGCCTGCCGCCAGTTGCCTTCTCCAGCATGTACTCGACGGCTGCTTCGAGCTCCGCCGGCGCCACGTCTTCCACCACACCCGCTTCGCCGATGCCGTGCGGCAGCACGAACCGCCGCACGCCGCCCACGTTCTTCTTGTCCCCGCTGGTGGCTGCGACGATCTTCCTGGCATTCAACCGGGTGAGCGCCGGCAATGGCCCATACCGATAGATCAGGCCTTCCAGGCGGTCCAACTGGCCGGCGGTCAGGGTGCCGCGCTGCCGGCCCAGAGCCAGTGCCGCCACCATACCCCAGGCCACCGCCTCGCCGTGCAGCATGGCCTTGTAGCGGGTTACAGCTTCCAGGGCGTGCCCCACGGTGTGACCGAAGTTGAGGATCATCCGCAGGCCGCTCTCGCGCTCATCCTTGTTCACGACGCCCGCTTTCATGCGGATCGAAGCGGCGATCACCCGCTCCAGGGCCTTGGCGTCCCGGTCAAGCACGGCCTCCGCCTGCTCTTCCATAAAGCGCAGCAGGGCGCGATCGCGAATGATGCCTGCCTTGATGCTCTCCATCAGCCCTGAGCGCAGTTCGCGGCCGGGAAGCGTGCCGAGGACGCCGATATCGGCAAAAACCGCGCAGGGATGGTGGAAATTGCCCACCAGATTCTTGCCTTCCGGCAGGTTGACTCCCACCTTGCCGCCCACGCTCGAATCGACCTGGGCGAGAAAAGTAGTGGGAACCTGAACATAGGGAATGCCGCGCATGAAGACGGCGGCCACAAAGCCGCCCACATCGCCGACGATGCCGCCGCCAAAGGCGATCAGCAGCGAGCCGCGATCTCCCCCGGCGCGCGCCATCTCCCGCGTAAATCGCTCCACGTTGGCCATGGTCTTGTGCTGCTCGCCGGGCGCAAGAAAGAGGGTGACCGGAGGTTCCGGAAACGAATGGAGAAACGTCTCATTCCAGAGGGCCCAGATCTCCGGCGAGGTGACCACAAACACCCGCCGCGGCAGGCGGCCTAGGGCGCGTTCAATGCGCGGCGCGAGCGACTCCAGAAGTCCGCTACCCGCGAACACATCATATTTTGCAGAGGGTGTATCGACCCGGATGGTTTGCACAGTAATCCAATCGTAAATCCCCCGGCAGGTCTCGATCTTTGTTGCAGCTTCGGGTGCATGCCGGCACAGAACTGGATACATCCCGCGTCACCGCTTCGCGACCGCATCGCCACACCCGAGCCATCGAGGCCCGTTCCCCAAACCCTACCGGTTCCGCAGCCTACTGCGACCGCCCCCTGGATTCCTGGCAATTGGCGGAATTATTGCTGGGCCCCAAGGGCCAGTCAACATCTTTTTAGCTTGCCGGATAAGGTACCCGCGATCGCATCGGCTCCCGGAGCGCAGTGATAGCCTCAAAATGGGATGGAGACGGAGACCCGATCCGAGGTCGATTTTCTGGTGATGGGCGCCGGCGTTGCCGGGCTCCGGGCCGCGGTTGAGCTTGCCGGCCATGGTGAGGTTCTCGTCGTCACCAAGGAAGCGCTGGGCGAGTCGAACACCCACTATGCGCAAGGCGGCATCGCGGTGGCGATGGAGGGTGGCGAGGACATCGCTCTTCACCTTGAAGACACCCTAAACGCAGGAGATGGCTTGGTTTACCAGCCGGCCGCCCAGGCTCTGGCTGCCGAAGGTCCGCTCCGGGTGACTGAGCTGATCGAGTGGGGCGCGCAGTTTGACCGGGCGCACGGAGAGCTGCTCCGAACGCGGGAAGGCGCGCATTCGATGGCCCGCATCCTGCATGCCAATGGCGATGCGACCGGCGCGGAGATCAGCCGGTCGTTAACCGCGTTCGCGCGAGCCCGGAAAGGCATTCGCTTTGCCGAGTGGACGCGTGTCACCTCGCTCGTCACTGCCGCCGGGCGCGTGATCGGCGCGAACCTGGCCGAAGCCTGCGGGCCCTCCGGCGAGAACTGTCCTCCGCAAAGAATCCATGCGCGGGCCGTCCTGATTGCCTCCGGCGGCGCGGGCCAGGTGTACTCCGATACGACCAATCCCGCGGTCGCGACAGGCGATGGCATCGCCTTGGCTGCCAAATCCGGCGCCGAGCTTGCCGACATGGAGTTCTACCAGTTCCATCCCACAGCGCTTTCGCTTCCGGGCGCTCCGCGCTTTCTGCTCTCTGAGGCGCTGCGTGGCGAGGGCGCCTACCTGCGCAACGACCGCGGCCAGCGCTTCATGGAGCGCTATCATGCCCTGCTCGAGCTGGCTCCGCGCGATGTGGTCGCCCGGGCCATTGCGCGCGAAGGAATGGATGAGGCCGGCGGGGCGCGGCCTGTATTTCTCGACATGCGCCACCTGCACAGCCTGAACATCGCGGAGCGCTTCCCTGGAATCAGCCGGTTTCTGGGCCGCTACGGTCTGGACCTCGCCCGCGATCTGATCCCGGTGCGGCCGGCCGCGCATTACCTGATGGGCGGGATTCGCACGGATCTGGGCGGGCGGACAAGCGTGGGTGGCCTCTATGCCGCAGGCGAGGCAGCCTGCACCGGCGTCCACGGCGCCAATCGGTTGGCTTCGAACTCGCTGTTGGAGGGCCTGGTCTTCGGCGCCAGAGCGGCCCAGTCGATGCTGGCGGATGCCCCGCCGCTGCTGCGATCAGACACCGGTGAATCGGAGACCGGCAAACCGGAACTCCGGTCTCTCACTGCCGACGAGCGGGAGAAGGTGGAGGAGGCGATCGCAGGGATGCAGGCCTCGCTCCGGACCTCGATGTGGATCTACGCCGGCCTGCTTCGGGAAGAGAGCACACTGCGCGAAGGGCTGGCAGCGCAGGCGGCGTGCGAAGCCACCCTCGGCGAATTGGGAAACCGAAGCGGAATAAGCCGTAGGTTCAGTGAGGCCGAAGCTTTGAGTTCCGTTGCTCGCGCGATCCTGCACTCCGCGCTGGCCCGCACGGAAAGCCGCGGCGCGCACTTCCGCAACGACTATCCGAAGCGGAACGATGAGTGGCTCCAAAAACACTCCGTGCTGGGGCGCGACGGGCGGGTGGTTTTTGAGGCTTGGTGAGGGGCCTCCTAAGCAGGCCATTCCCGCTACTTCCCGCTCCCTGTCCGCTTCTCTTCGGTTCCGGTCTCTCCCGCTCCTGCCAGGGCCGACGCAACGGCCGATACAGCGAGAATCGCGCCGATCACAGCCAGCGAGGGAATAATCGGAATATCGATCCAGCGGGCGGCGAGCATTTTAAGCGCCACAAAGCCGAGCAGCGCGGCCAGGCCGTAGTGCAGGTAGCGGAAGCGGTCGAGCAGGCCGGCCAGCGCAAAGTAGAGCGACCGCAGTCCGAGGACCGCCGCGATGTTTGAGGTATACGCGACAAAGGGATTGTGCGTCACCGCCAGGACGGCGGGGATGGAATCGGTGGCGAAGACCAGATCGGTGACCTCGACGGCGAGAATCACCGGCAGGAGCGAGCCCTTCGCCGGCTGCAAGCTCCGGATCCAGGCGGGAATCGCCGAGCGGGCAGAACCGCCGCGCACGAGCCTCCAAGCCACATAGAGCAGGAACAGGCCAAAGAGCCAGGCGACCCAATCGAAGCGTACGAGCAGCGCCACGCCGGCCGAGATAAACACAGCCCGCAGCACGATGGCGCCCCACACCCCCCAAAGCAGGGCCCGGTGCTGGCGATCCCGGCTGATCCGAAATCCTTCGAACAGCACTAAGAAAACAAACAGGTTATCGACGCTGAGCGAGGCTTCGATCGTGTAGCCGGCCACAAATTCGAGCGCCGGCAGATGGCCCCGGGTGAAGCCGATCCATGCGGCAAAGGCGGCGGCCGCCAATACGAAAAAGGCGGTGCCTGCCCAGGCGAAGGCCTGCGGATGGCGGGTCGTGCGTGCGCGGCCAGAAAGGAGTGACTCGGCCAGCAACAGCGCCGCCACGCCGGCATGGAATCCCAGCCACCAGATCCAGGACGCGCCCGCAATCATAGCTGGATGCTACAGCACCGCAGCCTTGCCACGCGGAAGCGCCCTCGGGGCGGGCGCAACAGGACGTGGGCAACGAAGACGAGAAAAATGGGAAATGTCTGGACCGACTCGTCAAGGGCCGGCTACTCCTTTGCGCAGGTACTGTGTCCGATTGCTTGTTTGACGCATCTCCTAGAGAGGGTGAGGTGCGGATGGACGAGCAAGGGATGAGGCCCGGAACGGGTGTTGCGGAGACGCGGTCCTCCCGGCCGCGGATGGTCATTGTGGGCGGAGGCTTCGCGGGAATCCATGCGGCAAGGGCGCTGGCCCGCCTGGATCTGGATGTGACGCTGATCGATCGGCGCAACTATCACCTGTTTCAGCCGCTTCTCTACCAGGTCGCGCTGGCGGTGCTTTCGCCGGCCGATATCGCCGAGCCCATCCGCTCGATTTTGCGGCACCAGGCAAACGCCGAAGTGCTTATGGATGAAGTGGTCGGCATCGAGGTTGGGGCGCGGCAGGTGAGTCTCGCCAGTGGCGCCCGCGTTGCGTACGACTACCTCGCCCTGGCGACCGGCGCCAGCCACTCCTACTTCGGCCATGACAACTGGGCGCCGCTGGCTCCCGGCCTTAAAACCATCGAAGACGCCACCGAGATTCGCCGGCGGGTGCTGCTAGCCTTCGAACTGGCCGAGCGGCAGCAGGTGGAACACGGCTGGCATCCTCCGCTCGATTTCGTGGTGATCGGCGGCGGCCCGACGGGTGTCGAGCTTGCCGGCGCCATCAGCGATATCGCACAGCTTTACATGCGCCACGATTTCCGCCACATCCAACCGGCCACGTCCCGCGTGCTCTTGCTCGATGGCGGCCATCGCATCCTGGCCGCCTACCCGGAAGATCTCTCCGCGAAGGCCGAAGCGGATCTGAAGAAGTTGGGCGTGGAGGTCCACACCAATACCCAGGTGACCGGCGTCGGACCGGGGTGGGTGGAAGCCAACGGCCAAAGAATTGAATCGGCAGTCACCCTGTGGGCCGCCGGCGTGCAGGCTTCGCCGCTGGGCAAGATGTTGGGCGCGCCAGTCGACCGTCGCGGCTGTGTGATTGTGGACGACCGGCTGAACCCGCCGGGCTTGCCGGAGGTCTTCGTCCTGGGCGACTTGGCCCACTTCGAACAGGATGGCCGCCAGGTGCCCGGCGTGGCGCAACCGGCCATGCAAATGGGCGATCACCTCAAGAAGATGATTGCCGCCGATCTGGCCGGCAAGGTGCGGCCTCCGTTCCGCTACTTCGACAAAGGCGACATGGCTACCATCGGCCGCATGGATGCCGTGGCCGACGTGAAATGGCCCTTCAAAGCCCACTTGAGCGGTCTACCGGCCTGGTTCACGTGGCTCACCGTGCATATCTTTTTTCTCATCGGATTCCGCAACCGCGTCTCGGTGTTTGCCGCCTGGATCTGGACCTATTTCACCTTCACGCGCGGAGCGCGGCTGATCACCGGCGACCAGCAGCTCACCGGATGGAAAGAAAGGCTTGCAGAAGGTCCAGCCCGAGACTCGGCCGCGAAGGAAACCGCCAAGCCCGTCGAGGTAGACTGAAAGAGCGATGCTCGATTTGGGATTTGTCAGAGGAAACCTGACGCTTGTTGAGGAAAAACTGCGTGCGCGGGGAGCCGATCCAGCCGCTTTGCTGGGTGATTTTCGCGCCCTCGACCAGAACCGGCGCCAGGCGATTACCCAGGCCGAGCAGTTGAAGGCGCGCCGCAACGAGCTGAGCCAGCAGGTGGGCGCGCTCAAGAAGTCCGGCCAGGACGCGACAGCGGTGATGGACGAGACGCGGGCGCTCAAAGACAGGCTCGACGAGCTGGATACAGCCGCCGCCGCGCTCGATGAGCAGTTGCGGCTGTCGCTGGCGCGGGTTCCGAACCTGACACGGGATGAGGTGCCGGCCGGAACCTCCGCAGCCGACAATGTCACCGTCAAGACCTGGGGCGAGAAGCCCAGTTTCGATTTCGAGTCCAGGCCCCACTGGGAAGTGGGCGAATCGCTCGGAATCCTCGATCTCGAGCGCGCGGCCAAGTTGAGTGGGGCGCGGTTTGCCGTCTACATGGGCGCAGGGGCGCGGCTTGAGCGGGCGCTCATCAGCTTCATGCTCGACCGGCATACCCAGAAGCACGGCTACACCGAGGTGCTGCCTCCCTTCATGGTGAACTCCAAGAGCCTGTTCGGCACCGGACAACTGCCCAAGTTCGCTGACGACCTGTTCCGTTGTTCCGACGCCGATGCAGATGCGGTCGGCCGCGGCGAGTTCAAAGACAATGACCACTGGCTGATTCCCACGGCCGAAGTGCCGGTCACGAACCTCTATCGGGATGAAATCCTCGACGAGGCGCGCCTGCCGATCTGTCTCACCGCCTACACTCCCTGTTTCCGCGCCGAAGCCGGCGCTGCAGGAAAAGATACACGCGGCATCATCCGGCAGCATCAATTCCAAAAGGTGGAGTTGGTGAAGTTCACGCGGCCGGACGCATCCGACTCCGAGCACGAACGGCTCACCCGCGACGCCGAGGAGATTCTCGAAACGTTGAATCTTCCCTACCGTCGGGTTTTGTTGTGTGCCGGCGATACAGGATTTTCGTCTGCCAAAACGTACGACCTGGAGGTTTGGCTGCCGGGGCAGCAGGTCTATCGGGAGATTTCGTCTTGTTCGAACTTCGAGGCCTTTCAGGCGCGGAGGGCGAATATCCGCTATCGTCCCGGCGCGGGCTCGCAAGGCGGCCCGAAGGCGAAACCCGAGTTTGTGCATACGTTAAACGGCAGCGGGCTGGCCGTGGGCCGTACCTGGCTGGCGATTATCGAGAACTACCAGCAGGCGGACGGTACGGTGGCGATCCCCGAGGCCCTGAAACCCTACATGGGCGGCCTGGAACGGATCACGAAGGAGCAGTAATGGAATCAGAGAGCGCCGCCGTGCCCGCATCGCAGCCGCGCAGCGGCACCGGCAACCGGGGCATTACGAGCACGCTGAAAAGCTATTTCTACTGGACCTACTCGCGCGGGTCCTTTCACTATGACGTGATGGTGACGCTGATCCTTCTGTTCATCTTCGTCACCCCGCATCTCTGGAATTTCGGAGACCGGCCTTCCACTCTTCCAGGTCCGCAGCATCCAATCCAAGTGAGTGGAAACGATGGCCATGGCGTCATCATCACGGTGCAGGCCTCTGACGTCAGCGTGCAGCCCGGCGCATCGAATGCCCAGGTAAAACGGGCGCTGCGGGCGGCCATCGAACCCGTCACCGGCGACGACATCTTTGTGGAGCATTGGGAGACAGTCACCGATGCTCAGGGGAACCTTGCCTGGAAAGTCTGGGCGCACAAGTAGCAGGGCGCGCACAGGCCGCGATCCGGTAAGCGCGAAACGGCAAACGCGCCTTGAAACGGAAAAAAGGAATCCTATGCTCCCCAAACGAACGTTTCTTTTAGCCCTCTCGCTGGGGCTCATTTTGCTTCCGGGACGATCGGCTCTCGCAGCCGACGACCTGAACTCGGTTTTAAGCAAACTGAATACCGCGGCAGCCGACTTCCACACCACCTCGGCCGACGTCGAATTCGATACCGCGCAGACCGATCCCATGCCCGATACGGACGTGCAGAAGGGCGTTGTCTATTATCAGCGCGCCGGTTCGAGCTTCCACATGGGCGTACACATTGCCACCGATGACGGCCAGCCCGCGCCCAAGATCGTTGTGTGTTGTGAAGGCGGCTCAATCAAGCTCTACGAGAAAGGCTCCAACCAGGTAACCACGCTCAACAAGCTCAGCCAGTACGAAAGCTGGTTCATGCTGGGCTTCGGCGCCAGCGGCAAAGAGCTCCAGGAGAAGTGGGATATCACCTACGACGGACCGGAGACCATCGACGGCGTGAATACAGCCAAGCTGGAGATGGTGCCCAAAGATCCCACCGTGAAGAAGAACCTTCCCAAGGTGATCCTCTGGATGGATACCAGCCGCGCGATTAGCCTGAAGCAGTACTTCGACGAAGGCCAGGGGCAATCCCGGACGACCCACTACACCAACATCAAGATGAACCAAACCCTGCCCAAAGACGCATTCACGTTCACCACCGACAAGAAGACGACCTACGCAAGCCATTGAATGCGGCGCAGCGGAGTTGAGAACTGCGGCGGGTCCTACTGCGTTCGATTCGAACCGGGCAACCTGTTCTTAAAGAGCCGCTGGATCCCCGCGGCGATCGCCACGCCGCCCAGAGCAAACAGCATCGGGAAGCACTCGATTGTGTAGCGCGCCTCGGGCGCTTCCACGGTGAGCAGCAATGCGCTCCGCAGCAGCATGTAGGCGAGCATCGCCCACCAGAACCGCGGTCGCAGGCACAGGCCCGCGAACCCGAGCAGAAGATAGATCGCATTGAGCGCAACGCAGGCCCAGCTGAAGCGCGTCTCCGCGTGGTGATACGCATAGACCCACCAGTCCAAGTCGATGGGCAGATTCTCGACCCGCGGCCGCAGCCACATATCGGCCACGCGGCCCATGGGAAGCCAAAGATAGGAACGCAGCGGATGCGCGGCGATGCGCTCCTCGGCCAAGCGCTCGAAACGCGCATCGATTGCGGGCGTGATCTCATACCCGTGCGTGTTGTAGTCGCGCGCGAGCGCGGCCGTCTCGGCATATTGCGCGGGCGTGTCGAAGGCGCGGCTGGGAAGCTTGCTCACGTCGAGCGTGTCGTCAGGGACATTCCAGTAAACTTCATATGTGGAAACGAAATCGAGGCACCAGGTCTTCACCCAGCGCACCCAGCCTGGATTCGGATCTTCGCCCGGGTCCGTGGCCAGGCGCGGCGCAAGCGGTTCGAAGACGTGAAAAGTTCTCCAATTCCGCCAGGTCCATGCCGCAAACGGAAGGATGGCCAGAACCGCGCAAACCGTGGCCATGCGCACCAGCGTCGCGCGCGAAAACTTGCGAGGCCGGAGTCCGATGAAGAGCCCCGGAGCCAAGGCCACGGCAGCCAGCGCCCCGTCAGGCCGCAGCAGGGCCGCGGAGCAGACCGCAAAGGTGAACCAGAGCGCGTTCTTCCATCGCGGCTGGCCGGTGGAACCATCATGGAAGCGCGCCAAGGACCATAACGCGAGCGCGAGGGTGAAGAGTGTGGGTGTCTCGGTAAGCGGGAACGCGGAATACGAAGCGGTAAAGGGACAGAGCGCCGCGAGCCAAAGCGTGGCCAGCGCAGCCGTGGATTTGCGATTCGCCGGCACGATGCGGCGAACGAAGGATGCCAAAAGCGCGCAGCCGGCCACGTCGAGCGCGATCTGGACGCAAGACACGGCGAAATAGTTTTCGATGCCGAAGAGCCGGAAACAGGCGGCGAGAAAAAGTGGATAGCCCGGCAGGCGGATCAACGTAGGGTAGATTTCGCCATGCGCCCCCGACAAGGCGTATCGACCATGAAGCAGAAGGTTTTTGGCGATGCCGCCGTAGATCAAGGTGTCGCCATTGACCTCGAAGAGCCATTTGAGCATCCAAAGTCGCAGCGCCAGGGCTGTGGCGAGTGGTAAGGCCACCTGCAGAATTGCGCCGGCGCGCGTTCTGCCGTTG